>SCMQ01000024.1 GCA_005503335.1 Comamonadaceae bacterium 2FH | reverse complement strand
GGCGATCGCGCTGGAGTCCGGTCGCCTGGTGCTGCAAAAGCCCGCGGCCGAGCTGCTGGCCGACCCGCACATCGAGCGGCTGTTCCTGGGCGGGGCACAGGCGGCGCAGGCAACTGTTTGAGAGGGGAACACAGCATGGGCCAAGGCCAGGAAAACGACCGTGAATCGATTGCCGAGGGGGAGAACCCGCTCGGCATGGAAGGCATCGAGTTCATCGAGTACGCCACCTCGCGGCCCCAGGCCCTGGGCCAGGTCCTGGAAACCATGGGCTTTCGCCCGATCGCGCGGCACCGCTCGCGCGAGGTCCTGCTGTACCGCCAGGGCGACATCAACGTCATCGTCAACGCCCATGTCGAGGGCGGAGCGGTGGCGTTGGACGAGAAGCCCCAGATCGCTGCGATCGCGCTGCGCGTGCGCGACGCGGCGGCGGCCTACAAGCGGGCGCTGGACCGCGGCGCCTGGGCCGTGCCGGTGCATGTCGAGGTGATGGAGCTCAATATTCCGGCCGTGCACGGACCGGGGGCTAGCCGCATCTACTTCGTCGATCGCTACAGGGAGTTTTCGATCTACGACGTGGACTTCACGCCCATCCCGACCGTGGATCCCCATCCGCCGGCGCTGACCGGCCTGCATTTCTTCGGCATCGTGCAGTACATAGGCAACGACCGCACCGAGGACTGGACCGATTTCTACGGCGAGCTGTTCGGTTTCACGGCCCTGCCCGACGAGCAGCGCTTCGGCATCCTGCCCAAGGGCCGCATCCTGCGCAGCCCCGGCCCGGCTTCGTCGGCCTTCTACCTGCAGCTGATCGAACCCGAGCCCAGCGTGCTCGAGGTGGAGGACAACGAGCGCTTCCAGCGCGTGGGCCTGGGCACGCCCGACGTGCTGCGCAGCGTGGCCGAGTTGCGCACGCGCGGCGTGAGCTTCGTCGAGTCGGGCCGCGTGCATTCCGAGGACAAGGGCGCGCTCACGCTCAACAGCATGGGCAGCGTGTCGTTCGAGCTGGTCCACGACGTGCGCTGAGGCCCCATGAACCAACATCTGCAGGGCAACGTCGACGACTTCGGGATGGACACCATCTCGCTGGCCGGGCCTTTGGAGGCCAAGCTCAAGGCCGTGCGCGAGGCAGGCTTCACCCAGATCATGCTGTCGGCGCGCGACGTCGTGGGCCATCCCGAGGGACTGGAGGCCGCCGTGCGCGCGGTGCGCGCCAGCGGCCTGCGCGTGACGGGCTTCCAGGTGCTGCGCGACTTCGAGGGCCTGTCCGGGCACCTGCACGACTACAAGGTGGACATCGCCAAGTCCATGCTCGAGATGTGCGCCGCGCTCGGCTCCAGGATCCTGCTGGTCTGCTCGTCGACCTCGCAGCACGCCTCGCAGGACCTCGATGTGATTGCCAAGGACCTGCGCAAGCTGGCCATGCTGGCGATCCCGCTGGGCATCAAGGTGGCCTACGAGGGCCTGTCCTGGGGCCGCACGGTCAACGAGTTCAGCACGGCCTGGGACGTGGTGTTCCGCGCCGACGTGCCCAATCTCGGCCTGGGCCTGGACTCCTTCCACATGTTCGCCACCCAGTCCTCGCTCGACGACCTGGAGCTGCTCGATCCCGAAAAGATCTTCCTGGTGCAGCTGGCCGACTTCATGTGGCAGGAGATCCGCTCGGTCGAGGAGCGCATCAGCACGGCCCGCCATTTCCGCGTCTTCCCCGGCGAGGGCGTGCACAGCCAGGCCCTGGCCGAGCTGGTGCGCAAGCTGCACTGGCTGGGCTACCGCGGCGACTACAGCTACGAGGTGTTCAACGACGACTACCAGCAGATGCCGCTGCCTGTGGTCGCGCAGCGGGCGCGCCGCGCCTCGCTGTGGCTGGGCGAGGAGGTGCTGCGCCGCTCGGTGCCGCTGCCCAACCAGATCCGGCTGAGGAAACGCCAGGGCCAGTGAGCTGGGGCGAGTCGCCATGATGAGCATCTTCGAGGGCTTCCTGTCGACCTCCGAGGCGCAGGAGGCGTTTGGCGACCGCCGCTTCGTCGAGGCCATGCTGCGCTTCGAGGCGGCGCTGGCCCGGGCGCAGGCGAGCGTGGGGCTGATCCCCGAAGGCTCGGCGAGCTCCATCATCGGCACCTGCAAGGTCGAGCTGTTCGACGTGCCCAAGATCGTGCGCGAGAGCGCGCGTGCCGGCAGCGCGGCCATTCCCCTGATCCGTACGCTCAAGGACACGGTGGGCCTGTTCAACGCCGAAGCCGTGGCCCATGTGCATTTCGGCAGCACCAGCCAGGACGTGATCGACACGGCCATGGCGCTGATGACGCGCGAGGCGCTGCAGCTGATCGAGCGCGACCTGGGCCAGTCCATCCAGGCCCTGCTCGCGCTGGCCGAACGCCACGCGGCCACGCCCATGCTGGCGCGCACCCTGATGCAGCCGGCCTCGGTCACCAGCCTGGGCCTCAAATGCACAGGCTGGGCCGCGCCGCTTGTGCGCAGCCGCCAGCGCTTGCGCGAGCGGGCGCGCCAGGCGCTGCAGCTGCAGCTGGGCGGCAGCGTGGGCACGCTGGCCGAGATGCGGGGCCGCGGCCCAGAGGTGGCCGCGCTGATGGCGCGCGAGCTGGGCCTGGCCGTGCCCGATGCCGCTTGGCACACGCAGCGCGACGAATGGGTGGCCCTGGGCTGCGAGCTCGGCATCCTGACCGGCAGCCTGGGCAAGATCGCCAAGGACATCGCCCTCTTGGGCCAGCACGAGGTGGGCGAGGTGATGGAGCCGCAGGAGCCTGGGCGCGGCGGCTCCTCGTCCATGCCGCACAAGCGCAATCCCGTGGCGGCCATGGTGGCGCTGGCGGCCGCGCAGCGCGCGCCTCAGCGTGTCGCGGCCCTGCTCGCGGCGATGCCGCAGGAACACGAGCGCGCCCTGGGCCTGTGGCAGGCCGAGCTGGCCGAATGGCCGCAGCTGCTGATGTCGGCCCATGGCAGCGCGCGGGCGCTGGCCAGGGCCTTGCCAGGCCTCAGAGTCGATGCGGCGCGCATGCGCGCCAACCTCGACGGCGTGCGTGCCGGCGTGGGGCCAGAGACGGCGCAGACCTGGTTCGCCCCCGAGCTGGCCGAGCAGGCGGCCCAGCAGGCCAGGGCACGTGCGCAGTCGCTGCGCCAGGCGCTGGCCGGCTGAGCCTGCTCACGCCGGGGCTCGGACCCTAAAATCATCCACTGCCCGCAGGCGGCCGACCGCTTGCACGAACATTCTCAGGGATTCCATGTCGAACATTGCCTTGCCCGCTTTCTTGGCGCTGGAGCAGCGCCAACAGCTGGCCGACGCGCGCCGCCTGACCACGCCCTGCGGCGGCGGCGATCTGGTCTGGCATGCCTGGGGCGAGCCGGGCCGGGAGGCGCCCGTGGTGCTGTTCCACGGCGGCAGCGGCAGCTGGACGCATTGGGTGCACAACATCCTGCCGCTGGTGGCGGCCGGGCGCCAGGTGCTGGTGCCCGACCTGCCGGGCTTCGGCGACTCGGCCCTGCCGCCGGCCGGCGGCGATGCCGATGCGCTGCTCGAGCCCCTGGCCCAGGGCCTGCGCGCCCTGCTGCCGGGGCAGGCCGTGGATCTGATCGGCTTTTCCTTCGGCGGCTTGACGGCAGGCATGCTGCTGGCCGAGCAGCCGAAATTGGCGCGCCGGCTGGTGCTGGTGGGCGCGCCGGCCATGGGCGTGGTGCCGGGCCGGCCGTTCGAGCTCAAGGGCTGGCGCCATCTGCCCAGTGCCGCGGCGCAGGCCGAGATTCACCGCCACAACCTGGCCGTGCTGATGCTGCACGATGCCTCGCTGATCGATGGCCTGGTGCTGGAGATCCACATCACCAACGTGTTGCGCGACCGCATGCCGCGCCGCCGCCTCTCGCAGACCGATGTCCTGGCCCGGTCACTGGCCCGCGTGGCCTGTCCGGTGCACGCGATCTATGGCGTGCACGACGCGCTGTACCGGGGCCGGATCGAGCAGCTCGAGGCCGCGTACCAGCAAGCCGCGCCCGATTTCCGCGGCCTCACGCTGATTCCCGGTGCCGGGCACTGGGTGCAGTTCGAGGCGGCCCAGGCCTTCGATGCGGCGCTGGCGGCGGTCTTGGCGGGCGCGCCCTGAGAGCCACCCCTTTCAAGGTCTTGCTCTGCGTTCTGTTCGGTACGTGCAAGCCCGCTTCGCAGGCGTTGCGCCCTGCGCTGCGGCAGGCGGTGCCCGCGTCCCCAACCTGATGGCCATAGGTACATCAGCGCTTGGCCACCCTGAACATCCGCCGATAGTCGCTGGGCGTGCAGCCTTTCGCTGCGCTGAACTGACGCGTGAAGTAAGCAGGCTCGTGGTAGCCGACCCGCTCGCCGACCTGCGCCACCGTGAGAACACTCTGCGTTAGCAGCGCGCAGGCATGGCCGATGCGCCTTTGCGTCACATAGGCGCTGATCGACATTCGTGTGCTGCGCTTGAACAACCGCTGGAGCTGGCTGGTGCTGACATGAGCCAGCGCAGCCAAATGTTCGACGTGCACCGTCTCCGTGTAGTGCCCATTGAGCCAGTCCAGCACCTGCGAAAGGCGCATGCGTTCGCGTGGGTTTCCTACCGGGCTGATCGCGCTCTTGGCCAGGCATGTGGCAAATTCGGCCCAACCAAGACGAGGTCGCCATCGCCGTAGCTTTCAATGTGATCGCCGACGAAGCGCATGCCCTCGCTGTTGAGAGTCAGCGTCAGCTCAAACTCGGGGTGGTAATGCCAATTGAACGGGAAGTCCGGTAACTGGCGGTCGAAAAGCAGCCACGAGCGATCTGTGGGCATCACGACAGTCTCTAGCCAGGGACGCATCAACCATGCTTCTGTCCGCATTGGACTGTAATCAGAATGCGGCAATCCTACAAGAGCATGCGGTGACGGTGAAACCGATGGCAGGCAAGCCGGGCCAAGATAGCGCCGCTGGACATTGAGAGACAGCGCAAAGGAAGACCATGGCATCGAACACGACCCCGCCGCTCTGCAGCGGTGGTACATCGCAATGAAAAACCCCGACGTTGTCATCGTCGGCTCGGGTGTTGGCGGCAGCGCTGTCGCGCTTCAGTTGGCAAGAACAGGAGCGCAGGTTTTGATCCTAGAGCGTGGCCCGCGTCTGCCCATCGAGCCTCAGAACGCCGATGCCGAGGCCGTCTTTGTGCAGCGGAGGTACCGAGCTCGCGACGAGTGGCAGAAGGAGACCGGCAAGCGCTTCATGCCCGGTCAGTTCTACTTTGTCGGTGGACACACGAAGTTCTTCGGCACCGCGATGTTCCGGTTCCGCGAACGTGATTTTGAGGCCACCGAACTTGCGGATGGCGTTTCGCCGGCGTGGCCCTTCTCTTACTCGGAACTTGAGCCCTGGTACGGCCTCGCCGAGCGCCTCTTCGGGGTGCACGGCCGCGCCGGAGACGACCCTACGGAGCCCTGGCGATCGAGCGACTATCCGCATCCGCCTATCCCGCACGAGCCGGTGATCGGCAAATTGGCAGACAAACTTGCGGGCATGGGCCTGCACCCATTCCACATGCCTTCTGCGGTGGACCTGCACCCTGGTGGCCGGTGCGTGCGCTGCGGCACTTGTGATGCGTTCGCTTGCCGCTACGGTGCCAAAGGAGATAGCGAGACTCGTCTGCTTTCGCCCGCACTGGCTCATCCAAACGTAAACCTGTGGACTGAGACCCGAGCCTTGCGACTGATCACGGACGATCGGGGACACCAAATCGTCGGCGTCGAGGTATCTCGCCACGGCGAAACCTTCAGGATACGTGCGCCTCAGTTCGTGTTGAGCGCTGGCGCCATCCAGTCTGCGCTGCTGTTGCAGCGTTCCGCCGACGGCCACCACACGGAGGGTCTCGCTAACACCCACCGTACTGGCTCACCCGTTTGGCATCGAGACACCATCACACCAGTGTGGCACGGTCCGCATGGGACTCGATCCGGCGCATGCGGCGCTGGACCCCTGGTGCCGCTCCTACGACCACCAGAACCTGCATGTAGTCGATGCGAGTTTCTTCCCGTCATCTGCGGCGTTGAACCCCGCACTCACCGTTGCTGCGCAGGCCCTGCGAGTCGGCGACCGGCTCGCCACCGAATGGACCAGAGGCTGACGACGTGGTGGCGCCCTTTTTCCTACTGACTTCAAGAAAGTGATTGACCATGGCTCACGACTTCCTATACCCCATCACTGGCTCGTTCGCGATGCCCGCGGCCGAGAACCCCACGATCGTAATGATCGAGGCTGCGTACCGCCAGCTTGGACTCAACTGGCGCTATGTCAATTGTGAGGTCCATCCCGACAAGCTGGGGGATGCAGTGCGCGGCGCGCGGGCGATGGGCTGGCGCGGCTTCAACTGTTCAATCCCTCACAAGGTCGCTGTCATCGAACACCTCGACGGGCTGGGCGCCTCCGCCCGCATCATCGGTGCAGTCAACACCGTAGTACGGCGCGGCGATGAACTGATCGGAGAGAACACCGATGGCCAGGGCTTTGTCCGGGCCCTGCGCGAAGTCGACGATCCCACTGGCAAGACGGCGGTGATCTTTGGCGCCGGCGGTGCTGCACGGGCCGTGGCGGTTGAGCTGGCACTGGCAGGTGCTGCGCATATCTGCATCGTCAACAGAGGGCGGGAGCGAGGCGAAGAACTGGCCGACCTGCTGGTTCGACACACACCTGCAGTCGCGACCTACGTACCTTGGGTGGACGCCTTCCGCATCCCGGCGGACACAAGCCTGGTCGTCCATGCCACGTCAGTCGGCCTGTACCCTCACGTCAACGAGACACCCGACATCGACTTGGACACTCTGCTGTCACACATGGTTGTCGCTGACGGTATCCACAACCCGCCCTTGACCAACCTGCTGCGTGCAGCCAAGGACCGAGGGTGCCGGGTGGCCGATGGGCTCGGGATGTTGGTCAGTCAAGGAGTGATCGGTGTCAAGCACTGGACCGGGATGGACGCCGATGCGGGAGTCATGCGGCAAGCATTACTTGAGCTCCGCCTATGAACGAGGTCATCTGACACGACTGAAAGCGACGAGGAGGCAAGCGCCCATTTCGACCTGCGGCAACCTCAGACGCTCTTCCGTACCGATATGTCCCCTGTCGGGCACGGGGCAAGACCTTGAAAGCCTCAGTAGCTGATCTGGGCCAGCGAGCGCAGCACCTCGGGCGTGGTCGTCGGGTAGCCGAAGAACTCGAGGTAGGCCGGGATCTGCTCGAACAGCATGTCCGAGCCGATCTGCACCGTGCAGCCCCGTGCCTGGGCAGCGCTGAGGAAGGCCGTCATTTCCGACTTCATGACCACCTCGCCGACGAAGCTGGTCGGCGCGATGCGCGAGACGTCCATGGGCAGGGGATCGCCCTCGTTCATGCCCATGGGCGTGGCGTTGACCACCAGGTCGTGGCCGGCCGGGTCGTTCGAGCCGGTGCGGACCTCGAGCTGGGGGTAATGCTGGCGCAGGCGCTCGCCCAGGGCCTGGGCCGAGGCCGTGTTCACGTCGAACAGGCTGATGGCGGCGATGCCGGCTGCGGCCAGCGAGGCCGCGATGGCCGATCCCACGCCGCCGCTGCCCACCACCAGCACGCGCTTGCCCGCGAGGTCCAGGCCTTTGCGCCGGATGCCGCGCACGAAGCCCTCGCCATCGAACATGTCGCCCACCAGGCGGCCGTCCCCGGCGCGGCGTACGGCGTTGCACGAGCCGGCGATTTGCACGGTGGGCGAGGCCTCATCGAGCATGCCGACCGTGCTGACCTTGTGCGGCATGGTGATCAGCGCGCCGCGGATGTTGGTCAGCTTGAACACCGCGCGCAGGAAGCCGGGGTAGTCCTCGGCCTTGCAGCCCATGGGCATGACGCGCGCGTTGACGCCGATGTGGTCGAAGTAGGGGTTGTAGATCATCGGCGCCTTGAAGGCATGCGTCGGGTAGCCGATGTGGGCAATCAGTTCGGTGTTGCCGTTGATCATGTGTGTGGGTCCTGAAAAAAGGGCGAGGGCGCTCAGCGCGCCTGGCGCTCGCGCCACAGCGCCATCGCGGCCAGCCGCAGCGGCGCGTTGGGCGCGCCGTAGCCCGTGTAGCCGCCGCGGCGCTCGAGCAGCTCGAAGTGGAAGCGCTCGTCGAAGGGCGCGGTGTAGAGCTGCAGCAGCTCGGCGCCCGAGGGCTCGCGGTCGTAGAGGATGCCGAGCTCGCGCATCGCGGCCAGCAGCGCCGGTTCGATGTCGTACTTGGCGGCCAGGTCGTCGTAGTAGTTGGCCGGTACCGGCAGCAGGGGCGCACCGAGCGCCTTGAGGGTGCGCGCGGTGGCGACCAGGTCGGTCACGGCCAGGGCGATCTGCTGCACGCCGGCGCCGCGGAAGCTGGACACGGCGCGCGAGACCGAGGTGTTGTCGCGCTCGGACACGGTGACCGACACGCGCACGGCGCCGTCGGCCGACTCGATCTCGCGGCTCTTGATCACGCCGTAGGGATCGTGCAGTACCACGTTGCGCTGCGGCAGCAGGCCCAGCACGGCGCGGTGGAACAGCACCCAGGGCTCGACCTGGCCGGCCGGCACGGCCTGCACCAGATGGTCGATCCGGGCGGCGTCGCCCAGCGCGCTGCCGGGCAGGGCGGCTTCGTCGATCACGAAGTCGGCCTCGAAGGGGTGGCGGCCCGCCTGGGGCCTGCCGCAGAAATAGAGCTGGCTGCCGTCCGGGGCGTGCACCGCCGGGATGCTGAGCTCCTGGGGGGCTATGCGGCCGGCCACGCGCGGGCACAGCAGGGCTTCGGCGCGGGTGAGCGCGCCGGCCGGGTCGTCGGTGGCCAGCGCCAGCGCGCAGACCGAGGTGCCATGCAGTTCGAAGTGGCTGCGCGCGAACGAGTCTTCCTCGAGGTTGAGCACGATGCGCACCTCGCCCTGGCCGTACAGGTCGACGTTCTTCGAGCGGTGGCGGCCGATGCGCCGGAAGCCCAGGGTCTGGAGCCAGGCGGCCAGGCGCTGGGCGGCGGCCGGGTCGACCGCGAACTCGATGAAGGACCAGCCGCCGAGCGGCGGCACGGGGGGAGGGTCGAACAGCGGCACCTTGTAGGGCGGCGCGTCCTGGGGGCGCTGCTGACGCACCTGCTCCTCCAGCCACAGCAGCGAGCGCATGGCGTCGACGGCGTTGGCGCGCGCCGGGGCGGCACGAAACTCGTCGTTGAAAACTTCGAGCGAGAGCGGGCCGGTGTAGCCCGCGTCGAGCACGGCGCGGGTGAACTTCGCCATCTCGAATTCGCCCTGGCCGGGAAAGCAGCGGTAATGGCGGCTGTGGCTCAGCACGTCGGTGGCGACCCAGGGCGCGTCGGCCAGCTGCACAAAGAAGATCTTTTCGCCGGGCAGCCGGGCGATGGGCGCCGGGTCGTCGCGCAGCGACAGGGTGTGAAAGCTGTCCAGCGCCAGGCCCAGGTGCGGGTGGTCCACGCGGCGCACCACCTCCCAGGCCTGGGAGAACAGCTTGACCTGGCTGCCCCAGGCCAGCGCCTCGTAGGCGACGTACATGCCGCGCCGCCCGGCGGCCTCGGCCAGCTGGCTGAACTGCTCGGCGAGCTGGTCCGGGTCGGCCGGCGCGTCGGGTTGCACGTTGGAGCAGACCAGGATCAGCGAGGTGCCCAGCTCCTGCATCAGGTCGAACTTGCGCTCGGCACGCTCCAGGTTGCGCGCGAGCTGGGCCGGCGTGGCGGCGTCGAAGTCGCGGAAGGGCTGGAACATGTCGATCGCCAGGCCCAGGTCCTCGCAGAGGCTGCGCACCTCGCGCGGCGAGCCCGGGAACTGCAGCAGGTCGTTCTCGAAGATCTCCACGCCATCGAAGCGCGCCGCGGCCGCGGCCTGCAGCTTCTCGCGCAGCATTCCGGAAAGGGAGACGGTGGCGATGCCTCGACGCATGGACAACTCGCTGGATTCGTTGGGTGATCAGGCCTGGCGGGCCTGTGCGTGCTTGACCGCGGCGCGCAGCCCGAGCAGGTAGCTGTCGACGCCGAAGCCGGCGATCTGGCCCAGGGCGATCTCGGCGATCACCGAGAGATGGCGGAAGGGCTCGCGCGCGTGGATGTTGGACATGTGCACCTCGATGATGGGGCAGCCCAGGATGGCCAGTGCGTCACGGATGCCGTAGCTGTAGTGGGTCCAGGCGCCGGCGTTGATCAGCACCGCGTCCACCTGCTCGACATGGGCGCGGTGGATGCGCTCGCACATCTCGCCTTCGTGGTTGGTCTGGAAGCACTCGACCTCGACGCCCAGTTCCTTGCCCAGCGCCGCCAGCTGGTCGTTGATCTGGTCCAGCGTGATCGTGCCGTACTGCTTGGGATCGCGCTTGCCGAACATGTTGAGGTTGACGCCGTGCAGCGTGAGGACTTTCATGTCGATTCCTTGTTCAAGAGTCAAAGGGAGGCCAACTGTACGACCTGGCCGCTGCGTGCGGCCTCGGCGATCGCCTCGGTGACGCGCAGGTTCTGCAGGCCGTCGCGCGCGCTGACCAGTGGGGCGGCCTCGCCGCGCACCACGGCGCCGAAATGCTCGATCTGGTGCTTGAGCGGGTCGTCGCGCACCATGCCGACCACGCCGACCTCGAACTCCTTCCACCAGGAGCGGTCTTCGGCGCGCGGGTAGGTCTTGATGCGCATGGTCGGCACCGACAGGCTGCCGTTGGTGCCGGCAATGACGTAGCAGTCCTCGTCGGCGTAGCTCGGGTAGGCCTTGTTTTCCTGGCTGGTCTGCTCCCAGCTGCGCGGGCAGGCCGCGGTGTCGGACAGCATGAAGCTGCCGAGCACGCCGCTGGCGAAGCGCAGGTTGATCGCCACCGTGTCCTCCACCGGGAAGCCGCGCGTGGCATTCGAGGCGAAGGCCTGCACGGCGGCAATCTCGCCGCACAGCATGCGCAGGTTGTGCACCTCGTGGATCATGTTGAGCAGGACGGGGCCGCCGCCGATCTCGCGCCGCCAGGGCGCGTCGGCGTAGTAGTGGTCGGGTTTGAGGAAGGTGGCGCTGCCCATCACCGCGACCAGGCGGCCGAGCTGGCCCGAGTCGACCACCTGCCTGGCCTTGGCCATGATGGGGCTGTGGGCCCGGTGGTGGCCGATCAGCACCCTGGCGCCGGTCTCCTCGACCCGCTCGAGCAACTGCTCGCCTTCGGCCACGGTGGTGGCGATGGGCTTTTCCAGCAGGATGGGCAGGCCGGCCGCGATGCATTCCAGGGCCTGGGGCACATGCAGCTGGTTGGGCGTGGCCAGGACCAGGCCGTCGGGGCGGTCCTTGGCCAGCAGCTCGTCGATGGAGGCGTACAGCGGCACGCCGGCCTGGGCGGCCACGGCCGCCGCCGCGGGCGAGGGGTCGACGATGGCGGACAGGGTGCAGCCGGGGCTGTTCTGCGCCACAAGCATGTGGGCCTGGCCGATGTAGCCGGCGCCGGCGACGGCGATGCGGGTCTTGCTCATGGAGGGGGCGGAGGGCGTGTTCTGACGAGGAGGACGGAACCACCCGCGCGGGCCGGCCGCGGCGGGTGGTGGGTGACTTACTTGCGCACCTTGGCCAGTTCGGCCTGCAGTTCCTGCACCGTTTCCTGGCCCACCGAGACCGCGTACTTGGCGGTCACCGGACGCATCTTGTCGCGCAGCTTGGCGACATCGGCGGCCGAGAATTCGGTCACTTGCATGCCGTTCTTCTTGAGGTTGTCCAGGGCCGAGGCGACCTGGCCGCGCGCCTGCTCACGCTGGTACTTGGCCGATTCCTTGGCCGCGTCGCCGACGATCTTCTTCTGGTCGGCGCTCAGGCCGTCCCAGAACTTCTTGCTGATCAGCACCGACTGCGGGTTGTACTGGTGGTTGCTCAGCACGATGTGCTTCTGCACCTCGTAGAGCTTGTTGGCGTTGATCACGGTGACCGGGTTTTCCTGGCCGTCGATCGCCTTCTGCTCCAGCGCCGCGTAGACCTCGGGGAAGGGCAGGGGCGTGGGGTTGGCGCCCAGGGTCTTGACCCAGTCCACGTTGATCGGGTTGGGGATCACGCGCAGCTTCAGGCCCTCGACGTCTTCCACCTTGGTGATGGGGCGCTTGCTGTTGGTGATGTTGCGAAAGCCCAGCTCGTAGTAGGCCAGGCCGACCATGCCCTTGTCCTGCAGCTTGGCATGCAGCTTCTGGCCGAAGGGGCCGTCCACCGCGGCGTCGGCTTCCTTGGTGTTGGTGAACATGAAGGGGAAGTCGTAGATCGCGAACTCCTTGACCTGGCTGGCCAGGATGCCCGAGTTCAGGGACACCATCTCCAGCGTGCCGCCCTGCAGGGCCGAGACGTTGGCCTGGTCGCTGCCCAGCGTGCCGCCCGGGAACAGGTTGACCTTGATCTTGCCGCCCGACTTGGCCTCGACGATTTCCTTGAACTTCTCCATGCCCATCACGATCGGGTGGCCCTTGGGGTTCTGCGTGGCGAACTTGATGGTCTTGTCCTGCGCCTGGGCCACGCCGAAGGCGGCCAGGGCCACGGCGGCCACAAGGGTTTTGACGAACAGACGTTTCATGTGCGTGTCTCCAGAAGGTATCGAATCGGACGTACGCGAGGAAAGGGCTCCGCGGCCAGGCGTACCCGGACAGGCCGCGGAAGGGAAAACATCAATAGAACCAGCGCGCGGGCACCATGACCAGCTGCGGGAACGCGACCATGGCGAACATGATCACGAACTGGGCCACCATGAAGGGCAGCACGCCGCGGGTCACCTCGTCCATGCTGACCTTGCCGACGCCGGCCACGGCGTTGAGCACCGTGCCCACCGGCGGCGTGATCAGGCCGATGGCGTTGTTGATGATGAACAGCACGCCGAAGTAGACCGGGTCGATGCCGGCGGCCTTGACCACCGGCATCAGCACCGGGGTCAGCAGCAGGATGGTCGGCGTCATGTCCAGCGCCGTGCCGACCACCATGGTGATCACCATGATGGTGAGCATCAGCAGCCTGGGGCTGTCCAGCAGGGGTTGCAGCAGGGCGATCAGCTGCTCGGGCAGGTTGGCGACCGTGATCAACCAGGCCGAGACCATGGCGGCGGCGACCAGGAACATCACCACCGCGCTGGTCTTGGCCGAGGCCACGAACAGCGGCACCAGCGACTTGAAGTTGAGCTCGCGGTAGACCAGGGTGGAGATCAGGAGGGCGTAGACGGCGGCCACCACGGCGGCCTCGGTCGGGGTGAACAGTCCGAACTTGAGGCCGAACACCACGATCAGCGGCAGCACCAGGGCCCAGGTGGCCTGGCGCAGGGCCACCATGATCTCGGCCATGGACTTGCGCGGCGGCACTTCGACCACTTCGCGGCGCGCCAGCCACCACCAGGTGACCCACAGCGACACGCCCAGCAGCAGGCCGGGGAAGATGCCGGCCAGGAACAGCTTGGAGATCGAGACGTTGCCGGCCACGCCGAAGATCACGAAGCCGATGGAGGGCGGAATCACCGGCGCGATGATGCCGGCCGAGGCGATCAGGCCGGCCGAGCGCGCCTTGTCGTGGCCCGCGGCCACCATCATGGGCAGCAGCAGCGAGGCCAGGGCGGCGGCGTCGGCCACGGCCGAGCCCGACAGCGCGGCCATGATCACGGCGGCCATGATGGTCACATAGCCCAGGCCGCCCTTGATGTGGCCGACCAGGGCCATGGCGAAGTTCACGATGCGGCGGGACAGGCCGCCCGCGTTCATGATCTCGCCCGCCAGCATGAAGAAGGGCACGGCCAGCAGCGGGAAGCTGTTGGCGCCTTCCATCAGGTTCTGCGCCAGGATCTGGGCGTCGAACATGTTCATGTGCCACATCAGGGCCACGCCGCACAGCAGCAGCGAGAAGGCGATGGGCACGCCCAGCGCCATGGCGCCGATCAGGGAAGAGAGGAATACGGCAATCGTCATGTCAACCTCGAGTCGGTTCAGTGCGCTTCGCCGGTTCCGGCATGGGGGGATTCTTCGGATTCCTGGATCATGGTCAGCTCGTCGTCCTTCAGACGCCCGGTGACCAGGTCCAGCAGGTCGGCCAGCAGGATCAGGCCGCCCAGCACGGCGAACAGGATGCCGGGGAAGTAGACCCAGCTCATGGAGACTTCCATCACCGCGCTGGTGCTGGTCCAGTTGATGACGGCCTGGTCCCAGGAGCCCTTGAACAGCAGGGCGCAGCAGCCCAGCATCAGCAGGTAGGTCAGGAACAGGCAGAACTTCTTGCCGGCGGGACCCAGCTTGCCGATCAGCATGTCGGTGCCCAGGTGGTCGCGGTCCCGCAGGGCGACCACGGCGCCCATGAAGGTCATCCAGACGAACAGCCAGCGCGACAACTCCTCCGAGACGGTGATGCCGGAGTTGAAGCCGTAGCGCAGCACCACGTTGCCGAACACCAGCACCACCATGAGGGCCAGGCTGGCTGCGATCAGGCCGGACAGCAGCCGGCAAGAATGGTCGATCAGGTTTCTAACCATGAAGGTCTCCTTTGCCCGTGATTTTGTACGAACTAGTTAGTTTTTAAAGTAAGTGAAAACCCTAGGCCCCGCCCCGGGGCGGGCGCGACTCGCTGGTGCAAACGGGAGGTCAGGGGGCGCGCACGTAGCGCACCACCATGTCGATCACGCTTTCGCGCCGGGCGGCGAGCGCCGCGGGCGTCTGGGTGTCGCGCTTGAAGATCAGGCCGAAGGTATGCCGGTTCGAGACGTTGAAGAAGGTCAGCGCCGAGATCGAGGCGTGGATGTCGATCGGGTCCAGCCCGGCGCGGAACACGCCGCTGGCAATGCCGCGCTCGTAGAGGTCGCGTATGCCCTGGATGGCCGGCACGTTGAGGTCCTGGATGATCGTGCTTTGCGCCAGGTACTGGCCGCGCTGCATGTTCTCCGACATGACCAGACGGATGTAGTTCTCGTTGCGCTGATGGTGGTCGAAGGTGAAGCCGACCAGGGTGCGCAGCGCCTGTTCGGGCTCCAGGTCCTCCAGGCGCAGGGCGGACTCGATCGTGCGCATGCGCCGGTACGACTCCTCCAGCACGGCCAGGTACAGGCCCTCCTTGCTGCCGAAGTAGTAATAGATCATGCGCTTGCTGGTCTGGGTGGCGGCCGCGATCTCGTCGATGCGCGCCCCCGCCAGGCCCTTCTCCCCGAACTCGACCGTCGCCACCTCGAGGATGCCCGCCATGGTGCGGGCCGGGTCGTTGGTGCGCGTGGTCTCCTTGCCCGCCGGCTTGTTCCTGCGCGCGGCGGGACGCGCAGAATGTACTGGTTCGTTCATTCTCGCAGTATAGAGGCAGAGTACGCATCATCAAACCCCGAACGGGCAGTGCAGGTCAGGCAAGCGGCACCGTGAGCCGGTCGATCACGGCGCGCGTGTCGGGGCGCCGGCCGCGCCACCAGGCGAAGGCCTCGGCAGCCTGCTCGGCCAGCATGCCGACGCCATCGGCCAGCCGCTGCGCCCCGGCGTTGCGCGCCAGGCGCAGGAAGGGGGTCAGGCCCTTGCCGTAGGCCAGCTCATAGGCCCGGGCGCCCGGTGCGAACACGGTGGCCGGCACCGGAGGCAGCTCGGCGCGCAGGCTGGCCGAGGTGGCGTTGAACACCAGGTCGAAGGCCTGGCCGGTCAGCTCGGCGTAGCCGCCCGCGCTCACCGGGCCCTGGCCGGCCACTTCAGCCGCCAGCGCCTGGGCCCTGTCGGCCGTGCGGTTGGCAATCACGAGCTGCGCGGGCCTCTCGGCCAGGAAAGGCAGCAGCGTGCCGCGCGCCGCGCCGCCGGCGCCCAGGAGCAGCACGCGCTTGGCCTGGAGCGGGCAGCCCAGGTTGTGCACCACGTCGCGTACCAGGCCCACGCCGTCGAAGTTCTCGGCAAGCACGCGCTCGCCCTCGAACTTCATGGCGTTCACCGCGCCGGCCAGGCGGGCACGCTCGGACAGGTCGGTCGCGTAGGCAAATGCGTCGAGCTTGAACGGTGCCGTGACATTGAGGCCGCGGCCGCCGGCGGCGCGGAAGGCGTCCGCCGTGGCAGCAAACTGACCCAGCGGGCCCTCGATGGCTTGATAGGCCATGTCCTGCCCGGTAGCCAGGGCGAACATGCCGTGGATCAGCGGCGACTTGCTGTGCGAGATCGGGTTGCCGATGACGGCGTAGTTGTCGGTCACGTGCGTCTCCCCGGATTCAGTCGTTGTAGAGCACACCGTCGGCCTGCATGGCCGCGATCGCATCGTCGCTGAAACCGAGGCTGGCTGCAATCTCGGCGTTGTGCTGGCCCAGGTCCGGCGCCACCTGGGTGACGGTGGTGTCGCAGCCCGAAAAATGGAAGGGCAGGTTGGGCAGGCGGATCTTGCCCAGCGCCGGGTGGTTCTGCTCGATCACCATGCCGCGGGCCTGGATCTGCGGGTCGGCCAGCACCTCGTCGATGCGCTGCACGCGGGCAGCGGGCAGGTCGATGGCGTCCAGGGCTTCGAGCACCTCGGCCACCCGGCGCTGCGCCACCCAGGCCTTGACGACGGGCAGGATCTCGAGCCGGTGGGCATTGCGGCCGGCCGCGCTGTGAAAGCGCTGGTCGGCGCCGAAGCCGGCCGGGCCGCCGGTCTGCTCGACCAGCGCCGCAAAGCGCTTCCAGGCGTCGTCCACCTGTGCCGCGATGACGAGGTCGCCGTCCTGGGCGCGGAACACGCCGTAGAGCGTGGACTGGGGCATGTCGTGGCCGGTCTGCACCGGCAGCTCCTTGTCGCCGGAGAGCGTGTAGCACTGCACCGCGTACTCGTGCATGGACACCAGGGTGTCGTACAGCGCCAGGTCGATGTGCTGGCCCTTGCCGGACTTGACGCGGCCCAGCAGGGCCGCGTTGATGGCCGCCACGGCGTGGATGCCGGTGTACATGTCGCCCAGCGAGATGCGCAGCAGCGGCGGCGCCTCGCCCGGCGTGCCCACCATCTGCATGATGCCGCTCTTGGCCTCGGCGATCAGGCCGAAGCCGGCGCGGTGGGCATCGGGGCCGGTATGGCCATAGGCCGAGATCGAGCAGTAGACCAGGCCCGGGTTGCGCCCGGCCAGCGCCTCGTAGCCCAGGCCCAGCTTGTCCAGCGCGCCGGGGCGGTAGTTCTCGACGAACACGTCGGCGCTGTCCACCAGCTTTTGCAGCAACTCGCGGCCGCGCGGGTCCTTGATGTTGACGCACAGGCCCTTCTTGCCCATGTTCTGCTGCAGGAAGTAGCCGCTGTGGTTGCCTATGAACCAGGCGTGCTGGCGCCCGGCGTCGCCGGTGGTGGGGCGCTCCACCTTGATGACCTCGGCGCCCAGGGCCGCCAGGCAGCGGCCCACGTAGGGGCCGGCCAGGAAGTGGCTGTAGTCGATGACGCGGATGCCCGCGAGAGGGAGTGCTTGGCTCATGGCGGGTCCTTGCTTAGTACGTGCCGGGGCGGCGGGGGATCATCAGCCGGTGCTCGCCCTTCTGCACCACCTCGCCACGCTGGTTGATCAGTTCGGACGGCAGCACCACGATGCCCCAGCCCGGCTTGCTGTTGGAGGGGCGCATGCTGCCCACGCGGAACGCCACATGCAGCACGTCGCCGACCTTGATCGGCAGCAGGAAGTCCCAGGTCCAGCCCAGCGACATGCCGGGCAGGAAGCGGTATTCGCACTGGGTCTTGAGGCCGTCGGCGATGGACAGGCCGAACAGGCCATGCGCCACCAGTGCGCCGAAGTGGCTGGCGTTGGCATAGGCCTCGTCCACGTGCACGGGGGTGTGGTCGCCGGTCAGGTCGGCGTAGGCCAGGATGCGCTCCTTGGTGACGGCGTAGGTCAGACTGGTGCAGCTGTCGCCTTCGCGGGCGTCGTCCCAGTAGCGCTCGGGGGTCTGGAACTGGATGTTCGTACGGAGCATGTTGCTTTCTCTGTGAATGGTGGCTCAGGCCCGCGGGTTCACGGCCAGGGTCTCGGCCACGGCGTTGCCGCTGGCCTGCATGAGTTCCACGGCCAGGCCGTCGGGCAGGCGCAGCCAGTTGCGGCCCTGGGGCATCTCGGTCACGCCGAAGGCCTGGGCCTCGCTCAAGGCCTGCTCCAGGTCCTCGACCATGATGCCCAGGTGGGCCAGGCGGCCTTCCGGGCCTTCGAAGCCGGGGTCGGCGATCAGCTGCATGCCGCCCACGCTCCAGTACTGGGCGGGGTTGTCGGCGGGGCCGTCGGTCTGGCGCACGGTCATGCCCAGCACCTCGCGGAAGAATCGGATATGCCAGTGGATGTCCTTGACGCGGACCGCGACATGCTCGACGTAGGATCGCTTGGTGTAGGCCATGGATGTTTCTCAGGTTGTCGGGTTGATCAACGGGGCAGGGCGCGTTCCACGCCCTTGACGCAGGCCACCAGGGTCTGGTTGATGGGCGTGGCCACGCCATGGCGCTCGCCCCAGCGCACCACCGAGCCGTTGACGTAGTCGATCTCGGTCGCCGAGCCCTTTTCCAGGCTTTGCAGCATGGAGGCCTTGAACTCTTGGGGCAGGCCCTCCGCGGCCTTGACCCAGGGCTGGCGCGGGTCGGTCACCGACAGCGCGATGCCGCCGGCCTTCGCCACCGCCATGGCCTCGGCCACGGCCGCGATCGCGCAGGCCTCGACCTCGGGCACCTGGTACAGCTCGCCGTAGGGCAGGCGGGTGACCGCGCTCAGGGCGCCGGTGGCCACGTTGACCAGCAGCTTGTCCCACATGGTGCCCATGATGTTGCGGCTCACCTCGGTGATCAGACCGGCGCCATTGAAGGCCTCGGCGATGCGGACCACGCGTTCGCTCAGGCTGCCGTCGAGTTCGCCGATGTGGGTCTCCTTGCCCTGGGTGCCAGCGATGATGTGGCCCGGGCCCAGCATCACGCCGCCGGTGTAGGTCTTGCCGGCCAGCACCTTGTCCCGGCCTACCGCCTCGGCCAGGATGTCTTCGTGGCCCAGGCCGTTCTGCAGCGACAGCACCGTCGTGTGCGCGCCGACGATGGGGCGCGCGGCCGCGATCGCCTCGCGGGTATGGAAGGACTTGACCAGTACGATGACCAGGTCCATGGCGCCGCTGGCGGCGGCGATCTCGCCGCAGTCGGTGCTGGCATGCACCTTGACCACACGGTCCACGCCGGCCTCGCGCAGGGTCAGGCCTTGCGCGCGCATCGCGTCCACATGGGCGCGGCCGCGGTTGACCAGCCAGACCTCGTGGCCGGCCTCGGTCAGCACGCCGCCGATGGCGCAGCCCAGGGCGCCTGCGCCCAGAACACAGATCTTCAACATATTCTCCTTGCCTCGTCGGCGGTTTCAGCCCTGCGGGGCGGCAGCAACTGCATCAGGGCGCGATCGTAGGCAGCGTGGTACATGTTGTAAATTCAGTGCTTAAAATAGCTTTCATTGCATTTTTAAATGTTGAGACCCATGACCGAAGCCGACAGCGGCGATGCCGCCTACCTGGACGTCAAGCTGCTGCGCCTGCTGGACCTGCTCTACGGCACGCGCAGCGTGACGCGCGCGGCAGAGCGCCTGGGGCAGAGCCAGCCCACGGTCAGCATCTGGCTGGCACGGCTGCGCCGGCAACTCGGCGACCCGCTGTTCGTGCGCACGCCGGAGGGCATGCAGCCGACGCCGCGCGCCGATGCGCTGATCGCGACCGTGCGCGAGGTGCTGCAGGGCCTGCGCCGCCTGTCAGAGACCGAGGCGCGCTTCGATCCGGCCACGGCGCGGCGCGAATTCCGCATCTTCATGACCGACGCCAGCCATATCACGCTGCTGCCGCGCCTGTTCGCCCATGTGCGCGCGCTGGCGCCACTGGTGCGGCTGGAGGCGGCGGCCATCGATGCGCGCATGGTGCCGGCGCTGCAGTCGGGCGAGGGTGACCTGGCACTGGGCCTGGTGCCGGGACTGGAGGCGGGCTTCTACCAGCAGACTCTCTATGGCCAGGACTGGATCTGCCTGGCCAATGCGCGCCATCCGCGCATAGCCCAACGCTTCACGCTCAAGGACTACTCGGCCGAGGCCCATGTGGGCATCGTCTCGGGCACCGGCTACCAGTTGCTGGACGGCGCCCTCAAGGCCCAGGGCGTGGAGCGCCGGGTGCTGCTCGAACTGCCGGGCTTCCTCGGCCTGTCGGCCATCCTGTCCACCAGCGACCTGGTGGCCACGCTGCCGCGCCACATCGGCGAGACCCTGGCACAGTCGGCCGGCCTGCGCGTGCTGCCCTGTCCGCTCAAGATCCCGTCGTTCACGGTCAAGCAGTATTGGCACGCGCGCTACCACCACGACGCAGGCAATCGCTGGTTGCGCGGCCTCTGCGCCGAGCTGTTCCTTCAGTCGCCCAAAGTCTTGAGAGCGCCGCGCAAGTCCCCTTCCTGAAACCTGGCCGGTCGACCATGTACTGCTCGTCCCGGTTTCTGGTAATGGCGGGGCCCATCTGCTATACATCCAGAGGAACCGGCGCCGCCCGGCGGCACGTTGCGTCCAGACCTCAGACCCGCACGAGGAGACCCACCATGGACGAAAGCACGAAGAAAACCGCGATCGATACGCTCAACCGCATCCTCGAACTGGAACTGGCCGGCGTGGTGCGCTACACGCACTACTCGCTGATGGTGTTCGGCTATACCCGGATCCCGATCGTGTCCTGGTTCAAGGCCAATGCCGAGGAGGGCCTGGTCCACGCCCACCAAGCCGGTGAGCTGGTGACCTCGCTGGGCGGCCATCCCTCGCTGAAGATAGGTGAACTGATCGAGACCGCCAAGCACGACATCGGCGACATCCTGCGCGAGAGCCTGGAGCACGAGCAGAAGGCGCTCGACGCCTACTACGCGCTGCTGAAGATCGCGCAGGGCCATTCGGTGCTGCTCGAGGAGTACGCGCGCCAGATGATCGTCAAGGAAGAGATGCACCTCGACGAGGTCAACAAGATGCTCAAGCGGCCCGGCTCAGCCAAGTGAGCCGGGCGGCCGGCATTCCGATTCAGCGCCAGCCCGGTTGCTGGAAGGCCTGCACCAGGAAGTCCACCATGGCCCGCACCTTGGCCGAGAGGTGGCTGCGGCTGGGGTAGAGCGCCTGGATGTCCAGCCGAGGGCCTTGCCACTGCGGCAGGATTTCCACCAGGCGCCCGGCGCGCAGGTCGGCGCCCACCAGGAAGGCCGGTTGGTAGATCACGCCCTGATCGGCCAGTGCGGCCGCGCGGCAAGTGTCGCCGCTGTTGGTGCGCAGACGCGGCTGCGTGGTCACGCTGGCGCTGCGGCCTTCGGCGTCGCTGAAGGTCCAGACATCGCCGCCCGACCACCAGGAATAGGCCATCACGCGGTGCTGGGTCAGGTCCTGCGGCTGCCCGATCGGCGGCGCGTCGCGCAGGTAGGCTGGTGAGGCGCACAGCACGATGCGGTCGCTGGCCAGCGGGCGCGCCACCAACGTGCTGCTGGGCAGACGGCCGGCACGCGAGATGCGTACTGCGAGGTCGAAGCCTTCCTCCACCAGGTCGACCACGCGGTCGCTCAGCGTGATGTCGAGCTCCACCTGAGGGTGCAGCTTCAGGAACTCGCCCCACAGCGGCGCCAGATGCAGGTTGCCGAAGCTCAGCGGGGCGTTGAGCTTGAGCCTGCCGCGCGCGCTGGCCGTGGTCGCGCTGGCAGCGGCGTTGGCCTCGGCCAGGTCGTCCAGCAGCTGGCGGCAGCGCTCGAAATACGCCGCGCCCGTGTCGGTCAGCGAAAGCCTGCGCGTCGTGCGGTTGAGCAGCCGGGTGGCCAGCCGGGCCTCGAGTTCCAGCACCAGGCGCGACACCACGGCCTTGGACAGCGCCAGCCGCTCGGCGGCTTTCACGTAGCTGCCGGCCTGCACCACGGCGACGAAGGCTTCGATCTGGCGGAGTTGGTCCATGGCTCTGTCCCGGGGCGCACTTGAGGCTGGCTGGTCGGGGATGGATGCAATATCATGAAACCCGCCCCTTGAGCGCTTATTGAATCACACGGCCCTGGCGCCGGGCGCCTGGCCCAGACATCCCAACCAGCCGGGAGTCCATGATCGATCGACTGCGCATGCGCCATCGTGTTCTGCTGGCCAGCCTGCTCGTGGCCCTGCTGCCGGCCTGCGGCGACAAGCCGCCGGCCGGCTGGTCCGGCTATGCGGAGGGCGACTACATCCATGTGGCCGCGCCGCTGGGCGGCACATTGGCGACGCTCAGGGTGCAGGCGGGACAGGAAGTCAGGCGCGGCGAGCTGCTGTTCGCACTGGAAGCCGAGGCCGAGCGCGCCGCCAGCGAGGAGGCGGATGCGCGCCTGGCCCAGGCCCGCGCGCAGGCCGCCAACGCCGGCAAGGGGCGTCGCGAGGACGAGGTCGCCGTGACCTCCGCCCAGCTGGCCCAGGCCCGGGCCCAGGCCGAGCTGGCGCGCAGCGAGCTGGCGCGCCAGCAGCAATTGCTGGCACAGGGCTTCGTCTCGCCTGCCCGCATCGACGACGCGCGCGCGGCGGTGGCGCAAAGCCAGGCGCGCGTGGACGAACTCATGGCCGCCTTGCGCGTGGCGCGGCTGCCCGCGCGCGCCGACGAGCGCGCCGCCGCGCAGGCGCAGGTGGAGGCGGCCTGGCAGGCGCTGCGCCAAAGCGAGTGGAAAGAGCTGCAGAAGCGGCAGACGGCGCCCGCCGACGCGCGGGTGGAAGACGTCTTCTTTCGCCAAGGGGAATATGTGCCGCCCGGCCAGCCGGTGCTGGCCCTGCTGCCGCCCGGCCATGTCAAGGCGCGCTTCTTCGTGCCCGAGGCCGAGCTGGGCGCGCTGGCCCTCGGGCAGGCCGTTTGGCTGCACTGCGACGGCTGCGGCGCGCCGATCGCCGCGCGCGTCAGCCACATCGCGACGCAGGCCGAATACACGCCGCCCGTGATCTATTCGAATGCGCAACGCGCCAAGCTGGTCTTCCTGGTCGAGGCGCGTCCGCTGCCGCAGGAGGCCCTGCGCCTGCACCCGGGGCAGCCGCTGGATGTGCGGTCCCAGCGCGGAGGGCGCGCACCATGAGCGAGCTGGCCATCGACGTCACCGGACTGACCAAGCGCTATGGCGGGCGCAGCGTGGTGGACGACCTGCGCCTGCAGGTCGGGGCCGGCCGCATCTGCGGCTTCCTGGGCCCGAACGGCAGCGGCAAGACCACCACCATCCGCATGCTGTGCGGCCTGCTGACGCCCGATGCGGGGCAGGGCCGTTGCCTGGGGCTGGACATCCTGCGCGATGCGGCGGCGATCAAGCGGCAGGTCGGCTACATGACGCAGAGGTTCGGCCTCTATGAAGACCTGTCGATCCGCGAAAACCTGGACTTCGTGGCCCGCCTGTTCCAGCTGCCGGACCGCCGCGCGGCGGTGGCGCAGGCGCTGGAGCGCCTGGGGCTGGTCGAGCGCCAGCGGCAGCTGGCCGGCACGCTGTCGGGCGGCTGGAAGCAGCGGCTGGCGCTGGCCGCCTGTCTGATCCACGAGCCGCGCCTGCTGCTGCTCGACGAGCCCACCGCGGGGGTGGACCCCAAGGCCAGGCGCGAGTTCTGGGACGAGATCCACCGCCTGGCGGCGCGCGGCATCACGGTGCTGGTCTCCACCCACTACATGGACGAGGCCGAGCGCTGCCATGAGCTGGTCTACATCGCCTACGGCAGGGTGCTGGCGCGCGGCACCGAGCGCGAGATCATCGAGCAGTCGGGCCTGCATGTCTGGTCGGTGCAGGGGGAGGGGATGGAGGCCCTGGTGGAGCCGCTCAAGGCGGCACCCGGCGTGCTCAGCGTGGCGGCGTTCGGCAACGCGGTGCACGTGGCAGGGCAGGACCCGGCCCTGCTGGACGCGGCGCTGGAGGACCTGCGCGCGCGGCCGCAATTGCAGGTGCAGCCGGCGCGGGCGAACCTGGAGGACGTGTTCATCAGCCTGATCGCGCGCACGCCAGACCCCTTTGCCGGCACCGGCGCGGGGCGCGCATGATGGACTTTTCGCTGCGCCGCGTGCTGGCGGTCTTCATCAAGGAGTTCCAGCAGATGCTGCGCGAGCGCCTGACCTTCGGCATGGCCGTGGGCGTGCCGGTCCTGCAACTGGTGCTGTTCGGCTATGCCATCAACACCGACCCCAAGGGCCTGCCCACGGCCGTGGTCGCCGCCGACAGCGGGCCGCTGTCGCGCAGCATCGTGGCCGCGCTGCAGAACACCGGCTATTTCCGCGTCACGCACCAGGGGCAGAGCCAGGCCCGGGCCGAAGCGCTGATCGAGACCGGCCAGGTTCAGTTCATGGTGGTGATCCCGAGCGACTTCAGCCGCCGCGTGGTGCGCGGCGAGAAGCCGGCCCTGCTGGTGTCGGCGGACGCCACCGACCCTTCGGCCTCGGGCAACGCGATCGCGGCGCTCGATGCGGTGGCCGCGCAGGCCCTGCGGCACGACCTGAGGGGCCCGCTGCGCCCGCTCGATCCCGGGCAGGCGCCCTACGAGGTGATCGTGCACCGGCGCTACAACCCCGAGGGGCTGTCCCGCTACAACATCGTGCCGGGCCTGATCGGCACCATCCTCACCATGACCATGGTGATGCTGACCTCCCTGGCCATGACGCGCGAGCGCGAGCGCGGCACCATGGAAAACCTGCTCGCGACGCCGGTCCGCCCGTCGGAGGTGATGCTGGGCAAGATCCTGCCCTATGTGCTGGTCGGCTACATCCAGCTGGGCGTGATCGTGGGGGCGGCCTGGCTGCTGTTCGACGTGCCCATGGTGGGCAGCCTCACGCTGCTCATGGCCATGATCGGCGTTTTCATCCTGGCCAACCTGGGCGTGGGCTTCACCTTCTCCACGCTGGCGCGCAACCAGCTGCAGGCGATGCAGATGACTTTCTTCTTCTTCCTGCCCAGCATCCTGCTCTCGGGCTTCATGTTCCCCTTCCGCGGCATGCCGCGCTGGGCGCAGGGGCTGGGCGAACTGCTGCCGCTGACGCATTTCCTGCGCATCGTGCGCGGCATCATGCTCAAGGGCAGTCAGGCGACGCAGCTGTGGTCCGAGCTCTGGCCGATGCTGGCCTTCCTGGCGGTGGCCGGCCTGGTGGCGCTCAAGCGCTACCGCAAGACCCTGGACTGAGATGAAACGCCCCCACGCGCAACACTTTGTGTATTCGCTGCCCCCCGAGGGGGCTCGGGCTTACCTTGGGGCGGCCCGGTGGAAGGCCTGATATGGCCCGCGCGCCGGATGCTAGGATCAAGTCAGGCCCCGCCCAGTCCTTGATTCCAACCTGTTCCCATGACCGCCACGCTCAAGATCGATTTCGTTTCCGACGTTTCCTGCCCCTGGTGCGCGATCGGCCTGGGTGCCCTGGAGGAGGCGCTGCGGCGGCTGCAGGCCGAAGTGCAGGCCGAGCTGCATTTCCAGCCCTTCGAGCTCAATCCGCAGATGGGTCCCGAGGGCCAGGACATCACCGAGCACCTGACGCAGAAATACGGCTCCACGCCCGAGCAGCAGGCGCAGATCCGCGAGCGCATCCGCCAGCGCGGGGCCGAGGTCGGCTTCACCTTCCGGCCCGAGGGGCGCGGCCGCATCTGGAACACCTTCGATGCGCACCGCCTGCTGCTGTGGGCCGGAAGCGAAGGGCAGCCCGGCCGGCAGCAGGCGCTCAAGAAGGCCTTGCTCGAGGCCTACCACGGCCGCGCCGAAAGCCCCGCGTCGCACGAGGTGCTGCTGCGCCTGGTGGACGAAGCGGGGCTGGACAAGGCGCGCGCCCGCGCCATCCTGCAGGGCGACGAATACGCGCAGCAGGTGCGCGAGCGCGAGCAGTTCTACGCGCAGGCCGGCATCCACTCGGTGCCGGCCGTCATCGTGAACGAGCGCCACCTGATCTCGGGCGGCCAGCCGCCCGAGGTGTTCGAGCAGGCGCTGCGGCAGATCGCCGCAGGCGCATGAGCCGGGCCCGGCCCGCTCAGTTCAGCCGGCTGGCGTTGCCGCCCAGGCTGAGCTTGCCGGCGCCCAGCAGCATGACGCTCAGGGCCGTGACGAAGTAGAAGGCCTGCAGTTCCAGGGCCCAGCCGCCGCCGCGCGTGAGCTCGCCCCACTGGCCCATGTGCGCCAGCAGCACCGCGACCACCATGTTGAGGGCCATCACCAGCGCGGCCGGCCGGGTCCACAGGCCCACGATCACCAGCAGCGGTGCCAGCACCTCGCCCACGTAGACCAGGTATCCGAGGGCCGGGGGCAGGCCGGTCTTGGCCACCATGGCCAGGATGCCGGCCGGCCCGGCGATCAGCTTGGCGATGCCGTGCAGCAGCATGAGGATGCCGAGGTTGAGTCGGAGAACGAGCTTGGCGAGGTCTAGGGTGTTGGGCATGTACTGCTTCTGAAAGGATGAAGGGATGTGCCGACACAGTCGGCGAGAGATGGGAGCCTTGGGGGCGGGAATTGGTTCCACGCTCAGTGCGTGCCGCCCGCCGGCATGTTCTTGCCCAGGCTTCAGGGCACGATGGTGGTGAACAGGTAGACCGCGCAGATCACCAGGTGCACCATGCCCTGCAGCACCGTGGTGCGGCCGGTGCCGAACGATTCTCACACAGCCTCCCGGCGTGGCCGGCCGGCGGCGAACAAGCCCCGGAATGTCTCGGGAATAAAGACAATCTGTCCTGTCGGACCGTGTTTATCTTTGTGGTCAAAGTTCCTACAGTGAGGCCTTCGATACGCATTCCTGAAAGGACGCTTCCATGCCGGCCCCGCTGATTCCCAGTCTCTTCGTCTCGCACGGCGCGCCGCTGTTTGCGCTCGACGCCGGCAGCACCGGGCCCGCGCTGCAGGCCTGGGCCCAGGCCCAGGCGCCGGCCCAGGCCTTGCGTGGCATCGTGCTGGTGTCGCCGCACTGGATGGCGCGCCAGCCGGCCGTGATGAGCAACCCCCAGCCGGCCACCTGGCACGATTTCGGCGGTTTTCCCGCGGCGCTCTACCAGCTGCAGTACCCGGCGCCGGGCAGCCCCGCACTGGCCGGCGAGGTGCTGGGCCTGCTGGCTGAGGCCGGCATTGCGGCGCGGCCCGACGAGCAGCGGCCGTTCGACCATGGCGCCTGGGTGCCGCTGATGCACCTGTACCCGCAGGCCCAGGTGCCGGTGGTGCAGGTCGCGCTGCCGGTCGGTGACGGCCCCCGCGAGTTGTTCGCCATGGGCCAGGCCCTGGCGCCGCTGCGCGCACAAGGCGTGCTGCTGGTCGGCTCGGGCAGCATGACGCACAACCTGGCCGAGTTCTTCGGCGGCGCGCGCGAGCCTGCGCCCTACGTGATCGAATTCAGCCGCTGGGTCGAGTCGGCCATCGAGCGCGGCGACCGCGAGGCCTTGCTGGGCTACCGCGAGCTCGCGCCGCATGCCAAGCGCGCCCATCCGAGCGAGGACCATTTCCTGCCGCTGTTCTTCGCGCTGGGCGCGGCCGGCTGGGGTGGCGCGGCGCCGGTGCGGGCCGAGTACCTGAGTCGCGAGGTCATGTATGGCATGCTGGCCATGGACGCCGTGGCCCTGCATTGATTCCAAGGAGTGAACACGAGATGACCAACCCCAACCCCCCGGCGCTCGCCTTCCTGGAACGGCCGGCCGCCGCCACCACCGCCGAGCCCTGGCTGCTGGTGCTGATGCATGGCGTGGGCAGCAACGAGCAGGACCTGTTCGGCCTAGCCCCCCATGTCCCGCCGCAGTTCCATGTGATCAGCCTGCGCGGCCCCTTCGCGCTCGGGCAGGGCAGCTACGCCTGGTTCCAGTTCAGCGTCGCGCCCGACGGCTCGCGCCGCATCCACCAGGCGCAGGAGGCCACCAGCCGCGCTGCCATCGCACAGGCCGTGCAGGACGCCACCGAGCGCCTGGGCGTGCCGCCGTCGCGCGTCGTGCTGGGCGGCTTCAGCCAGGGCGGGATCATGTCGCTGAGCCTGCTGCTGACCCAGCCGGCGCTGCTGCAGGCCGCCATGGTGCTGCACAGCCGACTGCTGCCCGAGATCGCCCCGTTCGTCGCGCCGGCTGCTGCATTGCAGGGCAAGCAGCTCTGGGTCAGCCACGGCCAGCAGGACCAGGTGATACCGCTGGCTGAAGCCCACGGGATCCAAGCCCATGCGGCCAAGCTGCCGCTGACCCTGCGCTACAGCGAATATCCGGGCGGCCACGAGATCCGGCCCGGGGAATTGCAGCGGGCCATGCAATGGCTGGGGGGCCTGGCGGCAGCCTGAGCCTGCGCCAGGCTTGTGCGGCCCGTTTTTTGGCCTATAAATCAAGCAGAAGAATGAGAGTTTGCAGAGGGCCCGACCGAGCGAGGGAGAGGTCGGATGCCAGTGCCGGGCCTCGCATCATGAACTGACGCTGGAGGTTGTCATGACACGCAAATACATCGATTGCCGCGAGTTCCCCAGCGAGTCCAACTGCACGGTGGCACTGTGCGCGGACGGGGACGAGGAACTGCTCGAGGCGGCCGTGCAGCATGCGGTCGCGGTGCACAAGCACGAGGATTCGCCGGAGCTGCGTGCGCAGATACGGCAGTTGTTCAAGGAGGGCACGCCTCCGGTCGAGGCGCCCGCGAAACAGGCGGCCTGAGCCGCCCGTTCTGATCAGGCGTAATCGTTGACCGGCACGCAGCTGCAGAACAGGTTGCGGTCGCCGTAGACGTTGTCGACCCGGCCGACCGGCGGCCAGTATTTGGCATGCTGGCGGCGCGATTGGCTGGCCGCGCCGACCTCGCGTGCATAGGCGCGTTGCCATTCGGCCGTCATCAGACTGTCCGCGGTGTGCGGGGCGTTCTTGAGCGGGTTGTCGTCCTGCGGCCAGACGCCTTGTTCGACCTGCCGGATTTCCCCGCGGATCGCGATCATCGCGTCGATGAAGCGGTCGAGTTCTTCCAGCGTCTCGCTCTCGGTCGGCTCGACCATCAGCGTGCCGGCGACGGGGAAGGACAGCGTGGGGGCATGGAAGCCATAGTCCATCAGGCGCTTGGCCACGTCTTCGGCGCTCACGCCGCTGCTGTCCTTGAGCGGGCGCAGGTCCAGGATGCACTCATGGGCCACATGGCCGTTTTGGCTCGCGTACAGCGTGGGGTAGTGGCTGGCCAGGCGCTTGCTGATGTAGTTGGCGGCCAGGATGGCGGCCTCGGTCGCGTGGCGCAGGCCCTCGGCACCCATCATGCGCACGTACATCCAGGAAATCGGCAGCACGGCGGCATTGCCCAGCGGCGCGGCCGAGACGGCGCCCACGCCGTGGCTCTTGACGCCGCCCGTGGCATGGCCGGGCAGGTAGGGCACCAGGTCCTCCACCACGCAGACCGGGCCCACGCCGGGGCCGCCGCCGCCGTGCGGGATGCAGAAGGTCTTGTGCAGGTTCAGGTGGCTGACGTCGCCGCCGAACTCGCCCGGCGCGGCCACGCCGACCAGGGCGTTCATGTTGGCGCCGTCCACGTAGACCCGGCCGCCGTGGCGGTGCACCAGGGCGCAGAGCTCCTTGACCTGGGTCTCGAACACGCCGTGCGTGCTGGGGTAGGTGATCATCACGCAGGACAGCTTGGCCGCGTGCTGCTCGCACTTGGCGGCCAGGTCGGCCAGGTCCACGTTGCCCATGGCGTCGCAGGCCGTCACGACGACTTGCATGCCGACCATCTGCGCGCTGGCCGGGTTGGTGCCGTGGGCCGAGGAGGGGATCAGGCAGATGTTGCGGTGGCCCTGGCCCTGCGCCGCGTGCCAGGCCTGGATGGCCAGCAGGCCCGCGTACTCGCCCTGCGAGCCGGCGTTGGGCTGCAGGCTGATGCCGGCATAGCCGGTGGCCTGGCACAGCCAGGCGCGCAGCTGTTCGTCGAGCTCACGGTAACCCTCGAGCTGCTCGGCCGGGGCGAAGGGGTGGACCTGGGCGAACTCGGGCCAGGTGACGGGGATCATCTCGCTGGTGGCGTTGAGCTTCATGGTGCAGCTGCCCAGCGGGATCATGCTGCGGTCCAGCGCCAGGTCCTTGTCGGCCAGGGCGCGGATGTAGCGCAGCATGCCGGTCTCGGAGTGGTAGCGGTTGAACACCGGGTGGGTCAGAAAGTCGCTGGCGCGGCGCAGCTCGGCCGGGATCAGCGGCTCCACGCCTTTCTCGAAGGCCTCGAAGCCCGGCAGGGCCTGGCCGGGCTTGGCGAACAGCTTCCACAGCAGGGCCAGGTCGTCGCGCGTGGTGGTCTCGTCCAGCGAGATGCTCAGCGAGCTTTCGGAGTCGAGGCGCAGGTTGGCGTGCGCCGCGCGGGCCGAGGCCGCGATCGAATGCGTGGCGTCGCCGGTCAGCACGGTGAGCGTGTCGAAGGCCGTGTCCTGCGCCAGCGCATGGCCGAGCTGCTTCAGGCCCTGGGCCAGGATGGCCGTGTAGCTGGCCACGCGCTGTGCGATGCGCCTGAGGCCCTGCGGACCGTGGTAGACCGCGTACATGCTGGCGACCACGGCCGGCAGCACCTGGGCCGTGCAGATGTTGGAGGTGGCCTTCTCGCGCCGGATATGCTGCTCGCGCGTCTGCAGAGCCAGGCGGTAGGCCGGGTTGCCGTGCACGTCCACGCTGACGCCGACCAGGCGGCCCGGCATGGAGCGCTTGTAGGCGTCGCGGCAGGCCAGGTAGGCGGCGTGCGGGCCGCCCGCGCCCATGGGCATGCCCAGGCGCTGGGTGGTGCCGAGCACGATGTCGGCGTCCCATTCGCCGGGCGGCACCAGCAGGGTCAGGGCCAGCAGGTCGGCCGCGACGCAGAGCGCGGCCTCCTTGGCGTGCACCCGCGCGGCCAGGGCGCGCAGGTCGCGCACCGCGCCGCCGGTGGCGGGGTACTGCACCAGCACGGCGAAGGCCTCGCCCTGGGCCAGCAGTTCGTCCACCTCGCCGACCGCGACCTCGAAGCCCAGCGGCTTGGCTCGGGTCTGGATCACCTCCAGGGTCTGGGCATGGCAGTCGGCCGCGACGATGAAGCGGTTGGATTTGGACTTGACCGAGCGCCTGGCCAGGGTCATGGCCTCGGCCGCCGCGGTGGCCTCGTCGAGCATGGAGGCGTTGGCGATGGGCATGCCCGTGAGGTCGCAGACCATGGTCTGGAAGTTGACCAGGGCTTCCATGCGGCCCTGCGAGATCTCGGCCTGGTAGGGCGTGTAGGCGGTGTACCAGGCGGGGTTCTCCAGGATGTTGCGCAGGATCACGCCCGGGGTGTGCGTGCCGTAGTAGCCCTGGCCGATGAAGCTGCGGAAGACCTGGTTCTTCTGCGCCATGGCCTTGAGCTCGGCCAGCGCGGCCGCCTCGGTCACCGGCGGCGGCAGCTGCATGTCGCTGGCGCGCGCGATGCTGCGCGGCACGATGCTCTCGATCAGCGCGCGGCGCGAGGCCTCGCCGATCACCGACAGCATCATGCGCTCGTCGGCCTCGCTGATGCCGATGTGGCGCGCGATGAATTCAGAGGGGTTTTCGAGTTCGCCTAGGGGCTTGGCGGTGGGCATCAGCATGGGGGGCTCCGGTCAAAACGCTGTGCAAGGGGCGCTGTGGCCAGCGGCCCTCACGCAGCGCTTTAGGCGTTCTTGCTGAACTCGGTGTAGGCGGTCTCGTCCAGCAGCGCGTCCAGCTGCGAGGCGTCGGCCAGCTTGACCTTGAAGAACCAGCCGGCACCCAGCGGGTCGCTGTTGGCCAGGGAAGGGTCGGTGCGCAGGGCCTCGTTGACCTCGGTGACCTCGCCGGAGATCGGCATGTAGACGTCGGCCGCGGCCTTGACGGACTCGACCACGCCGGCCACGTCCTTTTGCGCGTAGCTCTTGCCGACCTCGGGCAGGTCCACGAAGACCACGTCGCCCAGCGCGTCCTGGGCGTGCTCGGTGATGCCGACGACGGCAGTGCCGCCCTCGACCTTGATCCACTCGTGGTCCTCGGTGTATTTGATGCTCATGGGTTTCTCCTGGGAAAAGTTGGGGGCGGGCGATCCGCCGCGCGGGCTCAGCCGCGGTAATAGCGGGTCGGGACGAAGGGCATGGCGCTGACCTCCATGGGCACGGGCTTGCCGCGCACCATGGCGTTCAGGCGCGTGCCCGCCGCCGCGTATTCTGCGCCCACATAGGCCATGGCCACGGGCTGGTCTATGGTCGGGCCGAGCAGGCCGCTGGTGACCTCGCCGACGCGCTGGCCATCCGGGTTCTGCAGCTCCACATGCTCGCGCACCGGCACGCGCTCCAGCGCGATCAGGCCCACGCGCTTGCGCGCGGGCGGGGCCTGGCCGTCGAGCTGGGCCAGTACACGCTCTGCGCCCGGGAAGCCGCCGGCGCGCGCACCGCCGCTGCGGCGCACCTTCTGGATGGCCCAGGTCAGGGCCGCCTCGACCGGCGTGGTCTGGGTGTCGATGTCGTTGCCGTAGAGGCACAGGCCGGCTTCCAGGCGCAGCGAGTTGCGCGCGCCCAGGCCTATGGGCTTGACCTCGGGCTGGGCCAGCAGGGCGCGCGCCAGGGCCTCGGCCTGGTCCTGGTGCACCGAGATCTCGAAGCCGTCCTCGCCGGTATAGCCGCTGCGCGTGACGAAGAGCTCGGTGCCGTTCCAGGCGAAGCTGGCGCCGCTCATGAACACCAGGGCCTCGACGCCGGGCAGCAGGCGCGCCAGCGCCGTGACGGCCTGCGGGCCCTGCAGCGCGAGCAGGGCGCGCTCTGGCAGGGGGCGGACCTGGCAGCGCTTGCCTATCTTGGCCTGGATATGGGCGATATCACCGGCCTTGCAGGCACCGTTGACGACCACGAAGATATTGCCCCCACGCTCGCTCGTTGCACGTGGCTCGCTGCCCCCCGAGGGGGCCCTCGCTTCTTGGGGCGGCCCGGCGAAGCTCGCGTCGTCCCCGCAGTTGAAGAACATCAGGTCGTCGATGATGCCGCCCTCGTCATTGAGCAGCAGGCCGTAGCGCTGCTTGCCCACCGGCAGGTCGACCACGTCGACCGGCATCAGGGTCTCGAAGGCCGCGGCGGCCTCGGGGCCGACCAGGCGCAGCTGGCCCATGTGCGAGACGTCGAACAGGCCGGCCGCATTGCGCGTGTGGTGGTGCTCGGCCATCAGGCCCGCGGGGTACTGCACCGGCATGTGGTAGCCGGCGAAGGGCACCATGCGCGCTCCCAGTTCGAGGTGCAGGGCGTGCAGCGGGGTGGTCAGCAAATTGGCGTCAGCGGCGGACATGGCGTATTCCTTCAAGGGCATGCGTCGACCATGGCGGTGCCATGGGCTGCCCTCGCTGTCCGCTTTACCTGAGAGATTCGCCGGGCCTGCATGCCCGGCGGCGCCAGGGCAGACTGCGGTTTGCTCCTTCGGTGGGCCCTGCCGGCGGCTGCGCCGGGCCGGGCCTCTCTCCAGTGAGGAAACGTCCTTGCGGACGCTCGTCAGTCCTTTTGCCTGAGCGTTCAGGGCCCTTGCGGGCCTCCTGCGCCTTCGGCGGCCCTCCCCTTGCGGGGGAGGGCTCTCTCCTGACAGGGCGAGATTCTACTACCGCGCCGCCGGGCCGCGACCCACACGAAGTGGGGGAGCGTGGGGGCGCGCTACTTTGCGTAGACCAGATCGCGCAGGCCCAGCGACAGGCCCGGCACGTAGGTGATGACCATCAGGCAGGCCAGCACCACCAGCACGAAGGGAATCAGGTCCCGGATCATGCGGTCCAGCGAGATGCGCGCCACGGTGCAGGCGGCGAACAGGTTGACGCCGAACGGCGGGGTGATCATGCCCAGCGCCAGGTTCACGACCATGACCAGGCCGAAGTGCACCGGGTCGATGCCGAAATGCTGGGCCACGGGCGCGAGGATGGGGGCGAGCACGATGATGGCGGCGCTGGTCTCGATGAACATGCCGATCACGAACAGCGCGGCGTTGACACCGAGCAGGAAGTAGGCCGGCGACTTCAGCACTTCCTGCAGCCACAGGCCGATGGCCTCGGGCACGCCGGCCCGCGTGATCAGGAAGGCGAACAGGCCGGCGTTGGCGATGATGAACATGATCACCGCGCTGGACAGCACCGACTTGCGCAGGATGTGATACAGGTCCGCGATCTTGATTTCGCGGTAGATCAGCATGCCGACGATCAGCGCGTAGAAAACGGCCACGGCCGAGGCCTCGGTGGGGGTGAATACGCCTCCGTAGATGCCGCCCAGGATGATGACCGGCATCATCAGCGCCCAACCGGCCTGCCAGGTCGCCTTGCCGAAACCGAGACGCCCGTCGCCGTCGTTCTTGCCCCAGCCCTTGTACTTGCAATAGACCCAGACGAACAGCATCAGCGCGCCGCCAATCAGGAGGCCCGGGCCGAAGCCGGCGATGAACAGCTCGCCGATCGACACTTCCGCGCTGACCCCGTACAGGATCATGGGGATGGACGGCGGGATGATCACGCCGAGCTCGGCGCTGGTGGCCTGCAAGGAGGCTGCGTAGGTGGTCGGATAGCCGTGCTTGATCAGCGCGGGGATCAGGATGGCGCCGATGGCGAAGGTGGTCGCCACCGAGGAGCCCGAGACCGCGGCGAAGATCATGCAGGTAAGCACGCAGGTCATGGGCAGGCCGCCCTGCACGCCGCCGACGATGCTCTTGGCGAACTCGACCAGGCGGCGCGAGATGCCGCCGGTCTCCATGATGTTGCCGGCCAGGATGAAGAAGGGAATGGCGGCCAGCGGAAACTTGTTGATCGAGTTGAACATCTCCTTGACGGAGATCAGCATGTGGGCATTGCTCACCTGGATGCCCAGGATGGCAGCCAGGCCGATCGAGACGGCCACGGAAACGGTGAGTGCGAAGCACACCACCATGGTGGTCAGCATGGCGGCGGTCATTGCGCGGTCTCCAGTTCGAGGCGCTGGGGATCCAGCAGGTTGCCGAGGATGCCGATCACGGCGAACAGTCCGCCGACCGGCATGGCAAGGTAGGCCCAGAACATGGACACGTCCTCCAGGCCGATCATGGTCTGCACCTTGCCGCGGTTGGCATAGTCCCAGCCCCACCAGATGATGACGGCAACCAGGGCCAGGGCAGCCAGGCAGACCACGGTGTCGAGCAGGCGGCGGATGCGCGGCGGGCTCCAGCGGTACAGCACGTCCACGCTGACCATGGCGCCCTGGCGGAAGGCCATGGGAATGCCGAGGAACACCATCCAGATCAGGCTGAAGCGGATGATGACCTCGGTCCATTCGGCCGGAGTCTCGAGAACGAAGCGCGTGACGATCTGGAACACGCCCAGGCTGGCGGCCAGGGCCATCATGGCGCAGGCCGCCGCCATGGAGAAGCCGGTCGTCCAGCGCTCCAGTGCGAGGAATTTGTTTTTCATGGAGGCAATCGGAAAAAAACGGACATCGGAATCAAAACGCCCGCCAGTTCGGGCTGGGCGGGCGCTTGAAACCACCGATGCGAAGGGCGATTATTTGAAGTTGCGGATGCGGTCGATGTTGGCCTTGCCGAACTGCTTCTCGAACTCGGCGTTGACCGGGGCCAGGGTCGCGACGAACTTGGACTTGTCGACGTTATCGATCACGGTCATGCCCTTGGCGCGCAGCTCGGTCACGCCCTTGGCGTCGTCCTCGTCCACGCGGGCACGGTTGGCCTTCACGCCTTCCTTGGCGGCGTCCAGGAAGGCCTGCTTGTCGGCGGCGCTGAGCTTGTCGAAGCTGGCCTTGTTCATCAGGAAGATGCCGGGCGAGTAGACATGGCCGGTCAGGGTCAGGTGCTTTTGCACCTGGTCGAACTTGGAGGCCATGATCACCGACAGCGGGTTCTCCTGGCCGTCCACCGTGCCCTGCTGCAGGGCGGTGAAGACCTCGGGGAAGGCCATGGGCGTGGTCACGATGCCCAGGCCCTTGTAGGCGGCCACGTGCACCGGGTTCTCCATGGTGCGCATCTTCAGGCCCTTGAGGTCCTCGGGCGCCTTCACGTCGCGCTTGCTGTTGGTCATGTGGCGGATTCCGTTCTCGCCCCAGGCCAGGGCCTTGAAGCCCTTGGACTCGAACTTGGCCAGCAGCTCCTGGCCGATGGCGCCGTCGAGCACGGCGCGCGCATGCGCCTTGTCGCGGAACAGGAAGGGGATGTCCAGGATGCGCGCCTCGGGCACGAAGTTGGGCACCGGGCCGGTGGAGCTGAAGGCCAGCTCCTGGGTGCCCAGCTGCACGGCCTCGATCGACTCGCGCTCCCCGCCGAGCGAGCCGGAGTAGAAGGTCTGGACCTTGTAGCGGCCGCCGGTGCGCTTCTCGACCTCCTTGGCGAAGGTGTCGATGGCCACGCCCTGGTGCGAGTTCTGGGCGATGGAAATGCTGATCTTCATCGTGGTCTGCGCGGCGGCGCCGGCCACGAAGCCGAGGGCCAGGCCGAGGCCGATCACCAGTTTGCTCAATTTCATACAGGTCTCCTGGGTTGCTGGGATGGACAAGCGCCCGGCTCGCTGCTCCGGGCTGAAAGTTGTCATACAAATTTGTATTATGAGTGTGCCCAAGGGCGCCAGACCTAGGGGTTTTCGCGGATGAAGCTGCGGGGCTCCCACAAGCACGGGCACAGCCTAGCGCCAGCGGCGCGGCCATTGCCTACGGCTGGCTGACGGCATGGCCGGCTGGGCGCGCCAAAAGGAAACGGGGCCTTGCGGCCCCGTCGATGCGCCCGGGCTTACATGCCCGAGTAGTTCGGCCCGCCGCCGCCCTCGGGCGTGACCCAGACGATGTTCTGCGTAGGGTCCTTGATGTCGCAGGTCTTGCAGTGCACGCAGTTCTGCGCGTTGATCTGCAGGCGGTCGCTGTTGTCCTCGTTCTTGACGAACTCGTAGACCCCGGCCGGGCAGTAGCGCGCCTCGGGGCCGGCGAACTTGGCCAGGTTGATGCCCACCGGCACCGAAGCGTCTTTCAGCGTCAGGTGCGCCGGCTGGTTCTCCTCGTGGTTGGTGTTGCTGATGAACACGCTGGAGAGGCGGTCGAAGGTCAGCTTGCCGTCGGGCTTGGGGTAGTCGATCGGCTGGCACTCGGCCGCGGGCCTGAGCGACACATGGTCGGGCTTGTCGCGGTGGAGGGTCCAGGGGATGTTGCCCTTGAGCAGGAACTGCTCGATGCCGGTCATCAGCGTGCCCACGCTGCGGCCCTTCTTGAACCACTGCTTGAAGTTGCGCGCCTTGTTCAGCTCGGTGTAGAGCCAGCTGGCCTCGAAGGCCTCGGGGTAGGCGCTCAGCTCGTCGTGCTGGCGGCCGGCGACAAGCGCGTCGTAGGCGGCCTCGGCAGCCAGCATGCCGGTCTTGATGGCGGCGTGGCTGCCCTTGATGCGGCTGGCGTTCAGATAGCCGGCGTCGCAGCCGACCAGGGCGCCGCCCGGGAACACGGTCTTGGGCAAGCTCAGCAGTCCGCCGGCGGTGATGGCGCGCGCGCCGTAGGCCAGGCGCTTGGCGTTGACCTGGCCCTCGCTGTCCTCGAAGTACCAGCGGATGTTGGGATGGGTCTTGAAGCGCTGGAATTCCTCGAAGGGGCTGAGCCAGGGGTTCTGGTAATCGAGGCCGACCACGAAGCCGACCACCACCTTGTTGTCCTCCATGTGGTAGAGGAAGGAGCCGCCATAGGTGGCCTCGTCCAGCGGCCAGCCGGCGCTGTGCAGGGCCAGGCCGGGCTTGTGGCGCGAGGGGTCGATCTCCCAGAGTTCCTTGATGCCTATGCCGTAGCTCTGCGGGTCCTTGCCGGCGTCGAGCTCGAAGCGCGCGATCAGCTGCTTGCCCAGGTGGCCGCGCGCGCCCTCGGCGAACACGGTGTACTTGGCGTGCAGCTCCATGCCGAGCTGGAAGTTCTCGGTCGGCTCGCCGTCCTTGCCGATGCCGAGGTTGCCGGTGGCCACGCCCTTGACCGAGCCGTTGTCGTTGTAGAGCACCTCGGCGGCGGCGAAGCCGGGGAAGATTTCCACGCCCAGGCCCTCGGCCTGCTCGGCCAGCCAGCGCGTGACATTGCCCAGGCTGACGATGTAGTTGCCGTGGTTGTCGAAGCAATCGGGCAGCAGGAAGTTGGGCATGCGGGTGGCGCTGCCCTCCTTGGTCATGAGGAACACGTCCTCGGTGACCGGCTGGTTCAGCGGCGCGCCGAGCTCCTTCCAGTGCGGGAACAGCTCGGTCAGGGCGCGCGGGTCCATGATGGCGCCCGAGAGGATATGGGCGCCGGGCTCCGAGCCCTTCTCCAGCACCACCACCGAGACGTCCTGGCCGCGCTCGGCCGCCAGCTGCTTGAGGCGGATCGCGGTGGCCAGGCCGCCTGGGCCGCCGCCCACGACGACGATGTCGTATTCCATGGCTTCTCGCGGGCCGTAGGTACTGAGAATTTCTTCGTTGGTCATGGGGCGTCTCGTTTGATAATGGATTCGTGTCGGGGCTGAATTCTCGACAGTCGGCCGGGGGGGCGCCTGTCGGGTCCGCGACGCATTTTATGCGGTGGTTATCGACAATCGGACGGCCCCTTCCTGACTTGGAGACGCTCACCATGGCTTACAGCATCGATCTCTCGGGCCGCGTGGCCTTCGTGACAGGCGCGTCGAGCGGCCTGGGCTCCCAGTTCGCGCGCACGCTGGCGCGCGCTGGCGCGGGCGTGGTGCTGGCCAGCCGCCGCGTGGACAAGCTCAAGGATCTGCGCGCGCGCATCGAGGGCGAGGGCGGCAGCGCCCATGTGGTGGAGCTCGACGTGACCGACGTCGACTCGATCAAGGCGGCTGTGGCCCATGCCGAGACCGAGACCGGCTCGATCGACATCCTGGTCAACAACTCGGGCGTCAGCACCACCCAGCGCCTGCAGGACGTGGCGGCCGAGGACTACGACTTCGTGTTCGACACCAACGTGCGCGGTGCCTTCTTCGTGGCGCAGGAGGTGGGCAAGCGCATGCTGGCGCGCGCGCGTGGCGCCGCGCCGGGCAGCTTCACGGGCGGGCGCATCATCAACATCGCCTCCATGGCCGGGCTCAAGGTGCTGCCGCAGATCGGCGTGTACTGCATGAGCAAGGCCGCCGTGGTGCAGATGACCAAGGCCATGGCGCTCGAATGGGGGCGCTTCGGCATCAACGTCAACGCCATCTGTCCCGGCTACATCGACACCGAGATCAACCACCACCACTGGCAGACCGATTCGGGCCAGAAGCTGATGCAGATGCTGCCGCGCAAGCGCGTGGGCCAGCCGCAGGATCTCGACGCGGTGCTGATGCTGCTGGCCAGCGACCAGAGCCATTTCGTCAACGGCGCCGTGATCGCGGCCGACGACGGCTTCGCCCTGTAGGGCACGCTCACACCTTCCTGTGGCGGTGCTTGATGTCCTCCAGGGCCAGCAGCACTCAAGGCCCCGACGTAGCGCAGATCAACGCCGAGGCACGGATCGACGCTCCCCGCGAATGCCTGCATGGTGCCCAGAAAGCAAAAGGCCAACTCCGAAGAGTTGGCCTAAGTGCTTGATTTGATGGTGGGTCCTGTAGGATTCGAACCTACGACCTACGGATTAAGAGTCCGCTGCTCTACCAACTGAGCTAAGAACCCATTGGCAACCGTCTCCGGCTGCGATGGCGCGTAGTGTAGCAGAGTCCATGGCCGCTTTTCGCGGCTTGTATTCATCCAGTGCGCTTCTCAAGGGAACGCGCCATCGGCGTCATGCCGCTGCCGTGCAGGTCGCAGTGCAAGTCTTGACCACGGTCAAGTGCTCGGCTGCAGTCGGAGGTATGCTGACGCGTGATGAATTTCCGTGAGAGCGCCTCGTCAGGCCTTGCCACTGCCCGGGGCGTGAGACTGGTTCGCCGCATCTATGTGCCGCGCATGCTGGGCCTGGCCCTGGGGGCGGTGTGCGTCGACGCGGCACTTTACCAGGTCGGTGCGCCGCCCTGGTTGTGGGGCCTGCTCGCATTCAACGGCCTGCTGTGGCCGCACCTGGCCTACCAATGGGCGATGCGCAGTGCATCGCCCTACCAGCGCGAGCGCCGCAACCTGCTGCTCGACGCGGCCTACGGCGGCTTCTGGGTGCCGGCCATGGGCTTCAACGTTCTGCCCAGCGTGCTGATCCTGGCCATGCTCAGTATGGACAACATCGCCGTGGGCGGGCTGGCGCTGTGGCTGCGCGGCCTGCTGGCGCATCTGGCGGGCGCAGCGGTCGCGCTGTTGGTGCTGCCGCTGCGATTCGAGCCGGCGTCCAACTTCACGACCCTGCTGGCCAGCCTTCCGTTCCTCGTGGCCTATCCGCTGACCATAGGCATCGTGACCTACCGGCTGTCGCTGCAGCTGAGCCGGCAGAAGCACGAACTGCGCAGGCTGAGCGAGCAGGACCCGATGTCCGGCCTGTACAGCCGCAGCCACTGGGAGAAGCGCCAAACCGAGGAATTCCAGGCCTTCCAGCGCCACGGGCGCTCAGTGAGCTTGATGCTGGTCGATGTGGACCGCTTCAAGGAAATCAACGACGGCCATGGCCATGCGGCCGGCGACGAGGTGATTCGCCGCGTGGGGCAGGTGCTGCGCGAGCAGGTCCGGCAGGGCGACATCGTCGGCCGCTACGGCGGCGACGAGTTCGGCGTGATCTTTCCCGGCATGGGGGCCGGCGAAGCCCACAAGGTGGCGCAGCGCATACGTGCCAGCCTGGCGGGCTCGGGCCTGCTGGCCTACGACGGGGCTGCGCCGACCCTGAGCATAGGCATTGCGCCGCTGCTGCCCGGCACGCCCAGTTGCGCGGCGTGGATCGCCCAGGCCGACAAGGCCCTCTACAAGGTCAAGCGCGCCGGGCGTGACGGTGTCGAGGTCTATCCCGACGAAGCCTCCGCCAGCCTGTTCGCACCGCAGTCCTGAGCATCGGCCTCAAAGGGGTCGCTCGGACAGCTGCCCCGCACGTGCCGAGTAGCGCACCCGGCTGTCCGTGGCCTCGACTTGCACCGTGGCCTGGCGCGTCCCGTAGACCTGGGCCCTGAGCCATTCGAGCTCGCTGGCCAGTTCCTCGGGCGAGGGCTGGGCGCGCCACCAGACCTTGGCCTCGCCGTCCCAGCGGTAGCCGCGCGCCTTGAGCTTGTCCTTGGCCTCGAAGGGCGAGCCGGTGGCGCGCAGCTTGAAGCTCGGTGTGGACGCGGCCTGCAGCAGCCGGGCCAGGCCGGTCTGGCCGGCCTTCAGCGGATGGGCCAGCACCTGCAGCAGGGCGTGGCAGTCGACCTGGGCGCGGTGGGCGTCGTAGAACCAGCCGCGCTCGCCGGCCAGGAACTCCAGCTTGGCCGAGCCGGCGCCTTCGGCCTGCCAGTCCATGTCCTGGATCGAGCAGGCCCAGGCCTTGTCGGCGAACAGCGGAAGCCGGGTCTCGACGAAGGGGCGGTCGAAGCCGGCGTTGTGCGCGATCACCAGGTCGGCCCGCGCCGCCATCTCGGCGATGCGCGCCTCGTCCAGCCTATGCCCCTGGACCATGGCGTCGGTGATGCCCGTGATCTCGCGCGCCTTGGGCGGAATGGGCATGCCGGGGTCCTCGAAGCCTTCGTAGACTTCGACCGGGCCCACGGGCAGGCCGCTGGCAAGCTCAACGTCGACGGCCAGCATGGCGAGCTCGATGATCCTGTCCGAGCGCTGCTCCAGGCCCGTGGTCTCGGTGTCCAGGATCAGCACGCGCTGCCGCTCGCCTGGGCCTGCGGGGCCGTAGTCGGCGCGCGGCACCAGGCGGCGCAGCACGCGGTAGTCGGGGTGCTGGGCGAGCGCCTGGGCCATCGCTTCGAGCGGGTCCGCCGCGGGCGCAGGGACGGTGGGAAGGGTGGCGGCGGGGGTGTCGTCCTTGGCCGGTGCGTCGAAGCCGAGAGCCATCTGGGTCATGGGGTGTTCCTAGTCTTGTGAGGGGCCGCAGCCTGGTCGTGCACGGCCAGGCCGCCGCTGCGCAGCACGCGCTTTTGCACTGCCTGCCAGAGCACCTCGGGCGCGGGCGCGACCAGGGTCAGGCGCTGCATGGCGCGCGTGATGCCGGTGTAGAGCAGCTCGCGCGTGAGCACCGGCGAGGGGCGGTCCGGCAGCACCAGCATCACATGCGCGAATTCCGAACCCTGGGACTTGTGTACCGTCATCGCGAACACGGTGTCCACCGCGTCCAGGCGCGAGGGCAGCACCCAGCGCACGCCGCCCCCGGCGGTGGCGAAGGCGACGCGCAGGCCGCCGGCGCGCGGCAGGCACAGGCCCACGTCGCCGTTCATGAGCTGCAGGTTGTAGTCGTTGCGCGTGACCATGACCGGGCGGCCCGGGTACCAGTCCTGCTCGGGCAGGCCCAGGCTCTGCGCGATGCGGGCGTTGAGCGCGTCCACGCCCCAGGCCCCGCTGCGCAGCGCGCTGAGCACCTGGAAGGCGCCGAAAGCCCGCAGCAGGGCCAGCGCCTCGCTGTCGCCGCAGCTGACCGCGGGGTCTGAGCGCAGCGGCGCCAGGCCGCTCAGCCACTGGTCCCAGCCCTGGCGCAGGCATTGGGCGAAGCGCGCGTCGGGCAGGCGCGCGGGCGCAAGCCGCGTCAGTTCCTGCGCCGCCGCGCCGGCTGCAGGAACCTGCCAGTCCGGCAGCCCGGCCCACAGGCGGCGCGCGGCGGCAAGGTCGCCGGCGTTGACCGCCTGGGCCCAGAGGGCTATGCCGCTGCCTTCCGCGAAGCGGCGGCTGTGGCGCAGCATCACGGTCTGCTGGGCCAGGGCGCTGCCCCTTTCCTCCCTGGGTTCCTGCCAGGCCGTCAGGTCCTCGCCGGCCTGCTCGCGCAGCCAGTCCAGCGTCTCGGCGCGGTAGCGGCCTTGGGCCGCGCCCTCGCAAAGCTGGGCCATGACGGCGCCGGCCTCGACCGAGGCCAGCTGGTCCTTGTCGCCCAGCAGCACCAGGCGCGCCGACAGCGGCACGGCGGCCAGCAGGCGCGCCATCATCTCCAGGTCGATCATCGAAGCCTCGTCGACCACCACCAGGTCGCTGGCCAGCACGGGCACCGGCCGCTGCCCGGCGTCGGGCGTGATCTGCAGCAGCCGGTGCAGGGTGACGGCCTCGCTGGCGATGCCGGGCCGCATGTCCTCGGGCAGGCGCGTGAGGGCCGAGGCGATGGACTGGCCCAGGCGGCTGGCGGCCTTGCCGGTGGGCGCGGCCAGGTGGATGCGCAGCGTCTCGCCGTGCGCGCGGGCCTGGCTTTGCAGCAGGGCCAGCAGGCGCATCACGGTGGTGGTCTTGCCGGTGCCCGGGCCGCCGGTCACCAGCGTGAGGCGCCCGCGCGCGGCCAGGGCGCAGGCGACCTTCTGCCAGTCCACCCCGGTGCCGGACGCGGCGCGCGGAAACAGGCGGGCCAGCAGCGCCGGCAGCTCGGCCGGCACGGGGCAGGGCTGGGCCAGGCGTTCGCGCAAGGCGGCCAGGATGGCCTGCTCGGCCTCATGGGCGCGGCGCAGGTAGAGCCGCTGGTCCGCCAGCACCAGCGGGCTGGCCTCGCCGCGGGCCCAGGGCAGGCTGGCCGCGGCCTCGGCCAGGCGCGCGGGCAGGGCCGCCAGGTCCGGGGCCTCCCAGCCCAGCAGCGGCCCGGGCTCGCCGGCCAGGCCCTGCAGGTCCAGGCAGGCATGGCCGCGCCCCATCTGGTGGCTGGTCAGCGCCGCGAGCCAGGCGTGGCGCGCGTCGGCGCTGGGCTGGCGCTGCTGCAGGAAGGCGGCGAAGGCCCGGTCCAGCGCGCTCAAAGGCAGGGCGGGGCCGGCCGGCCAGGGCCATGGCGCGCCGGGCGTGGGCGTCTGGTCCAGCCAGGGCAGGGGGAGCTGGTCCGGCGGCGTCATGCGGGCTCCTCCTGGCGGGCGAGGGGCGTGGCGAAGGCCTGGTCCAGCGCCTCGATCAGGGCCAGCGGCGGGCGCTCGAGATGCACGCCCGCGCCGGGCTGGTCTATGCCGCGCGCGAACAGGTAGATGGCGCCGCCGACATGGCGCTCGTAGTCGTAGCCGGGCAGGCGGGCCTTGAGCAGGCGGTGCAGGGCCAGCAGGTAGAGCGTGGCCTGCACGTCGTAGCGGTGCGCCAGCATGGCCTGGCGCAGCGCCTCGGGCCGGTAGGCGGGCAGCTTGTTGGACTTGTAGTCGAGCACGTGGTAGCGGCCCGCATGCTCGAACACCAGGTCCATGAAGCCGGTCAGCAGGCCTTGCAGCCTGCGCGGGCGCAGCGGCTCGCGCGGCTGGCCGGGCTGCACATGCTGGCGGATCAGCCGGTCGATGGCCTCGGCGCCCAGGCCATGGGCCAGCAGGGTGAAGCCCATCTCGGGCCAGGCCTGGGCCAGGCCGAGCTGGCCCAGGCGCAGGGCCGGCGTGCCGGCCAGGCCGGCGTCAGTGTCCGTCAGTGGCAATGCGGTGGTGGCGATCTGCGCGATCCAGCGCTCGAGCAGCGCGCGTGCCTCGGGGGCCAGCTTCAGGCTCTCGGCCTGGCTGTCCAGCTGGCGCTGCCAGCGCCGCTGCGCCTCCTCGCCGGCGGCGGCGCCCTGCAGCAGGGGCCAGGCCTCGCGCAGCTGCCACTCCAGCAGGTCGTGCAGCAGCGTGCCGTAGGCGCTGCCGGCGGGGAAGGCGTTGTAGGGCGCTGCCTCGGCCGCGTCCGCCGGGTCTGCCTCGGGCAGGGCGCGCTCCAGGCTGTCGGTCTGGGCGTCCATGAAGCGCTCCTCGTCCTCGCTGGGCGCCTCGCTCAGGCCCGCCGGCGCCCCATGCGAGAGCTCGCGCGTGAGGGCGCTGAAGCTGGCCTGCCACCAGCCGCTGTCCAGGCGGCGCGTGGGCCGGCGGGCGGGCTGGAGGGCGAGCGGGGCCTGGTCGGGCTGGTAGGCCTGTGCCGTGGGCTCGGGCGCCGGCGCGACCACGATGTCGGGGCAGGCGGCCCAGTGCTGCAGACGCGGCTGCAGGTCGTCGGCCGAGGCGCGGCCGAGCAGGCGGCTGAGCGCGCTGCGCGGCTGGGCCTGGCCGCTGGCGAAGTCGTCCTTGCGCCGGGCCACGCCCAGCCACAGCGCCTGCTCGGCACGGGTCAGGGCCACGTAGAGCAGGCGCATGTCCTCGGCCAGGCGCTCGGCGTCGTCGCGGCCGCTGGCGGCCTTCTCGGCCTGGAAGTTGGCAACGAAGGGCAGGAAGACCAGCGGGTACTGCAGGCCCTTGGACTTGTGCATGGTCACGACCTGAACCAGGTTGGCGTCGGTCTCCAGCCGCATCTGCGCCGCCTCGCCGCTGACCGCGGGGTCGTGCAGCTGGTCGGCCAGGTAGCGCACCAGGGCGCCTTCGCCCTGCAGCTCCAGGCTGGCCTTTTGCAGCAGGTCGCCCAGGTGCAGCAGGTTGGTCAGGCGGCGCTCGGGGTCGGGGGCGCTGGCGCGCAGGCGGCGCGGGATCTCCTGCTCGTGCAGCAGCTGGTAGAGCATGGCCAGGAAGCCCTGGCGCTGCCAGGTCTGGTGCCAGCGGTTGAAGTTCTCGACCTGGGTATCCCAGGCGGCCTCGTCGCGGATCAGGCGGTCGAGTTCATCGAGACGCCGGCAGAAGCTGCGCGTGCTCAGGGCCGCGCGCAGGAAGCCGACCGAGCGCGGCTGGGCCACCGCGCGCAGCATGTGCCAGAGGTCGGCGGCCTCGCGCGTGGCGTAGACGCTGTCGCGGTCCGACAGGTAGACGCTGCGCACGCCGCGCCGCGCCAGGGCCTCGCGCATGGCGCGCGCCTCGTGGCCGCTGCGCACCAGCACGGCCATCTGGCCCGGGCTCGCGGCGCGGCCATTCAGCAGCGCCACCATCTGGCTGGCGAAGCACTCGGCCATGGCCTGCTGGTAGGCCTTGGCCGTCATGGGCGCATCGCTGGCCAGCTGCCAGACCGTCATGGCGGGCTGGGCCGCGCCGCCATGGGGCAGGCGCAGCGCCTGCACCGCGGGGTTGCGCGCCTCGACCGGCTCGAAGGCGATGGCGCCGAAGGGCTGGTCGGCGCCGGCGAACACATGGTTGACGGCGTTGACCAGCTGCGCCGTGGAGCGGAAGTTGCCCGACAGTGTGTGGATGGCCTGGGCCTGGTGGCGCGCCTGCAGGTAGGTCGCGAGGTCGGCGCCGCGGAAGCTGTAGATGGCCTGCTTGGGGTCGCCGATCATGACCAGGGCGCGGGCCGGGCCTTCGGCGTCCTGCGCTCCGGTCGGCGGGTAGATGCGCGCCAGCGCGCCCCATTGCCAGGGGTCGGTGTCCTGGAACTCGTCGACCAGGGCCACCGGGTACTGCGCGCGTATGGCCTGGGCCAGGTGGCCGTCCTCGGCCTGCAGGGCCTGGTACAGGCGCTGCAGCAGGTCGGAGAAGTCGAACTGCGCGAGCTGCTGCTTGCGCAGTTCGTAGGCCAGTCCCACGGCCTGCGCCGCGTGCGCCAGCAGCGCCTCGGCGATCTGCGGCTTGCGCGCCAGGCCCTCGGTCAGCTGCTCCAGCGCGGCGAACACGCCCTGTGGGTCGGCCGGTGGCGTGCAGTTCTTCTTGGTGTTCCTGAGCAGCCTGGCGAGGGAGAAGCGCTCGAGGTTCCTGGCATCGCGCGCGGCGCCCTGGCTCCAGGCGTCGAGCTGGGCCAGGTAGTCGCCGTGCTTTTCCTTGCGGTAGACGGTGCCGCTCAGGTCCTTGGCCATGGCCGGCATGAGCTGCGCGTGCAGCGCCTCGCGGTGCCCGGCCCAGAGCGCGCGCGCTGCGGTCTCCAGCGCCTCGATCTCGCGCTGCCAGTCGCTGCAGGCGCGCAGCAGGCTGGCGGGGTCGGCGCCCGGCTCGGGGCCGGCGCCAGGCTGGCGCTCGGCGGCCTGCCACAGGGGCTTGAGCCCGGCCAGCAGCTCGTCCGGCGTGCGCGCGACCTCGTCCAGGGCCTGCAGCGCGGCCTCGGGCAGGGGGTAGAACCACTGGCGCCAGTAGTCGCGCACCGCGGCCAGTTTCAGGCCTTCGCTGTCCTCGACCTTGGACTGCTGGAACAGGCCGGCGCTGGCTAAGGCATGCTGGCGCAGCATGCGGCTGCTCCAGCCGTGGATGGTGTGGATGGCGGCGTCGTCCATCCACTGCGCGGCCAGGTCGAGCCGCCAGGCGCAGCGGGGCCAGTGTTCGGGCGGGTAGGCCTCGCGTAGCTGGGTCAGGAAGGCGTCGCCGGCATGGCGGTCCGGCTCGCGGAAGTGGCGCGCGGCCTCGGCCAGCCGGGCCCGGATGCGGCCGCGCAGCTCGGCCGTGGCGGCCTCGGTGAAGGTCATGACCAGGATCTGCGGCGGCAGCAGGCCGGCGTCCTCGCGGCCATGGCCGAGCACCAGGCGCAGGTACAGGGCGGCCAGGGTCCAGGTCTTGCCGGTGCCGGCGCTGGCTTCGATGACCTGGGTGCCGGCAAGCGGCAGGGCCAGCGGTTCCAGCGGCTGCACCGGCGGGGCGTTGGCGCGGTCGCTCATGCCGCCTCCTCGGGCTGCGCCGCCTGGCCCGGCCTGGCCTCCTGGACCAGCGGGCCGTAGATCCGCTGCGCCCAATGCGGCAGCTCGTGCTCGATCTCGTCGAAGCCTTCGAAGCTGCGCTGCAGATAGGCCGAGCGCTCCCATTCGCCGGGTTGACGGTAGCCGCCCTCGAAGGCCTGGCGTGCCGCGGCCAGCGCCGGGTCTTCTCCCTCTTCGCCCTCGCCGGCGGCCGCGCGCGCCTGCAGGTAGGCCAGGGCTGCGTCGCGCGTCACGGGCAGGGGGCGCGACCAGGCCGCGCGGTAGGCCGCCAGCCAATCCTGCAGCAGGGCCAGGGCTTGGTCCGCGGGGAGGGGGGCGAGCCGCACCTGGCCGTCGACGCCCAGCATCACGCTGGTGAGGCTGGCCCCCGTGGCCGAGGCCGCGACATGGCGCAGCCACAGGGCCGTGAGCACGCCATGGCGCGGGGTCTTGCGGCCTTCCTTGCCCTCGAGCACGGCGCCGGGGCGCTGCGCCAGCTGCAGCCAGCCCTCGGGGCCGGCGCGCAGCTCGCGCAGGGTGCCGGTGAGGCGCGCCTCGCCCAGGTCCAGGGCCAGGCTCTGCGGTGCCAGCAGTTCGGGGTAGGCGGCCTGCCAGGCCGGCGCGCGCGCCCGCACTTCCTGCGCCTTGGCCTGCAGCTGGTGCGCCAGACGCTGGCCGAAGGCCGCCATGGGCAGCTGGCCGGACAGCTGCAGCTGCGCCAGCGCCAGATCGCTGTCGGGCGCCTGCAGCAGCGCCTGGCCGATCTGGTACTGCGCCAGGCCGTCGAGCGCGAAGGGTTCGTCCTCGGGCGCCGCCTCCTGCGGCTGCTCCAGCCGCACGCCCAGGCGCGAACGCCAGTAGACCTCGACCGGCTGGCGCAGCAGGCGCTCCAGCGCCTCGAGCGTGAGCTCGGCGGGGCAGGGCGTGTTCGCCGCTTCCGCTTCCGCTTCCGCTGCCGCGGCGGCGGGCGCTGCCTCGGGGCGCTCGGCCAGCGCCTGCTGCCAGTCGTCGGCATAGCTGAAGAAGGACGAGCCGGCCTCGAAGTAGCGCGCCGAGAAGGCCTGCAGCGGCTGCAGGCGCGGCGTCGGCGGCTGCGCGAAGCGCGCCTTCAGCGCGTCCTGCAGCTGCGCCACCAGCACCGAGGGCGGCAGCTCGGCGTTGTCGGTGGCGCGGTGGCCCTGCCAGCTGATGTAGAGCTTCTCGCGTGCCGACAGCAGGGCTTCGAGGAACAGGTAGCGGTCGTCCTCGCGCCGCGAGCGGTCGCCGGGGCGCCAGCTCTGGGCCATGAGGTCGAAGTCGCGCGGCGCGGCCTGGCGCGGGTAGTCGGCGTCGTTCATGCCCAGCAGGCAGAGCACGCGGAAGGGGATGGTGCGCATGGGCATCAGCGTGGCGAACTGCACGCCGCCGCCGAAGAAGCGCTGCTGCAGGCCCGGCGCCTCGATCTGGGCCAGCCAGTGCTCGCGCACCACGACCAGCGGCAGGGGCTGGGTGAGGCGGGCCTCGTCGCAGAGCCGGCGCCATTGCGCGAGTTGCTCGGCGAGCTGGCGCAGGAGCCGCTCCTCGGCCTCGCTGCTGGGCGCGAAGAAGCGCTCCAGCAGGGCCTGCAGCTGGGCCAGCCATTGCGCGGGGGGGCGGTCCTCGCGCAATTCCTGCAGGCTCAGCGACATGGCATCGACCCAGTCGGCCAGCCGGCCCACCAGCTGGGCGCCTAGGCCCCCCACCTCGGCCAGCGGCAGCACGCCCTGCCAGGCCTCACCGCCGCCCGTGGCATAGCCCAGCAGCATGCGGCGCAGGCCGAAGGCCCAGGTGTTCTGCTCGGCGCCCTGGGCGTCGGCAGGCAGGCCCCAGGCCCGGCGGTGGGCGGCATCCAGGCCCCAGCGCACGCCGGCCAGCGCCAGCCAGTCCTGCAGCTGCGCGACATCGGCCTCGCCGAGGTCGAAACGCTTGCGCACGGCGGCGACCTCGAACAGGCCGAGCCAGTCGGCCAGCGTGATGCGCGAGGTCGGCAGGCCGAGCAGGCGCTCCAGCGCCTGGACCAGCGGCGACTGGCGCGGCGAGCGGTCGGCCACGGAAAACGGGATGTGGCGCGGGTGGCCGGGCGCGAAGCGGCCGAATACGGCCTGGATATGCGGCAGAAAGCCCGCCATGTCCGGCACCATCACCATGACCTCGCGCGGCGACAGGCTGGGGTCGGCGTCGAACCAGGCCAGCAGCTGGTCGTGCAGCACCTCGACCTCGCGCTGCGCCGAATGCGCCAAGACCAGGCTGATGGCGCCGTCGTCGGGCAGCGCGCCCGGGGCCGCGGGCAGCGGCTCGAGCTCGAGGATGTCGGACTGCAGCTGGGTCAGCTGGCTGGCCGCGCCGGGGCTGTCCAGCGGGTCGACGAAGACATCGATGCGCTGCAGCGGCGCACCGGCCTGCTCGGGCGGCTCGAACTCGTCCAGCAGGTGCAGGTAGTCGCGCCCCTGCTTGCCCCAGGAGGCGAGCAGCGGAGGGGCCTGGGCGTGCAGCTCGGCCGCGTCCGGCGCGGCATAGGGCAGGCCGGGCTTGGGGGTCTGGCGCTGGCGCGCCAGCGGACGCAGCAGCTCGCGCCCCTCGACCACATGGCCCCAGTGGTGCCGGCAGGGGTTTTGCACCAGCATCAGCACCTGGCAGACCCGGCCCAGCGCGGCCAGCGCCTCCACCGTCTGCTGCGGCAGACTGGAGATGCCGAACACCACGATGCGCGGCGGAACGCCCGCGGGCCGCGGGCCCGTGGTGTCGTGCGCCTGCAGCGCGCGCATGAAGCGCGCGTGCACGGATGCGCGCGAGGCCTGGGCCAGGTCTTCGCCCACATCGGCCCGCAGCGCGCGCCACAGCCGCGCCTGCCAGGCATGGGCCGGCGGCAGCGGCCGGCTGCCGGTGGGCCCGCGCAGCAGGTCCTGGCCCTGCGCCCAGTCGTCCAGCCAGTCGCTGCGGTAGCTCTGGTAGCCGTCGAACACGTCGGCCAGCTGCAGGGCCAGCTGGTAGCGCCGCCGCCCATCGGCGTCGCCGGCCAGGTAGCGGCGCAGCGGCGCGTAGGCCTCGTCCTGCGCCGCGAGCTCGGGCAGCAGGCGCACCAGGCGCCAGGCCAAGGCCGTCTTGTCGAAGGGCATTTGCTCGGGCACGGCCTCTTGGCCGAGCACGCTGCGGTAGACCTCCCAGAGCAGGCGGCCCGGCAGCTCCATGCGCGTGGCCGCGCAGATGCCCAGCGCCTCCTCGCGCGCCAGCGCGAGCTCCAGCCAGTGCTTCATGCCGTTGCTCTGCACCAGGAAGACTTCGGGCAGCAGCGGCGGCAGCGGATGGGCCTTGACGAAGTCCACGGCCAGGTCGCGCAGGTCTTCCAGGCGGTTGCCGTGCACCACCATGAAGCCGGGCGGGAGGGAGAAATGCATGGGACGGGGAAATCGAAGCCAGGGTCGCTAAACGTTCAACTGTAGCGGTTGCGCAGCCCCATAGAGATCGTGGACGTGAACAGGCGCTGGCCTTCTGCGCCAACCTCGGCATCCTGTTCCTGGGCTATCGCTGACCCGTTCGGGATGTCACCGATGGGGAAGTCCCCGATGGGGATGTTCCCGATGCGCCGCGGCAGGCCTGCCACTAGCCTTGGTCCAAACCACGAAAAAAAGGAGAGGACCCCATGGCCGCGACAGGGCTGCGACGACGCGCGTTTCACCAGGCTGCGCTGTGGCTGGCCTCGGCCGTGGCGGCGCCCGTGCTGCATGCCCAGCCCCGGCCCGAGAAGGCCCGGCTCACCCTGGCCGTGGGTGGCAAGGCCTCGCTGAACCACCTGCCCCTGACCCTGGCCGAGCAGCTGGGTTTCTTCAAGGCCGAGGGGCTGGAGGTCGACATCGTCGACCAGGGCGATGGCGCGCTGGCGGTTCAGGCCGCGCTGGCCGGCGCGGCCGAGGTGGTCGTCGGCGCCTACGCGGAAACCCTGGAGCTGCAAAGCCGCGGGCACAGCTACCGAGCCTTCGTCCTGCTGGGCCGGGCGCCGCAGATCGCCCTTGGCGTGTCCACGCGCAACGTGCCCGGGTTTCGCGCGCTCGAACAGCTGCGTGGCCGCAGGATAGGCGTGGTGCGGCCGGGCTCTTCCAGTCACATGATCGCCAGCCTGGCGCTGGCCCGGGCCGGCCTGGGCTCGGCCGACGTGCGCTACATCGCCACGGGCGCGGGCAGCGGGGCGGGGGCGGGTGTGCTGGCGGCCCTGCGCGACGGCGAGCTCGACGCGATCAGCCACACCGACCCGGTGATGACCATGCTCGAGCAGCGTGGCGAGGTACGCATCGTCTCCGACACCCGAACGCTGCGCGGCACGCAGGAACTGCTGGGCGGGCCCATGCCGACCTGCTGCCTGTACGCGAGCGCCGATTTCGTGCAAAGGCATCCCCAGACCGTGCAGGCGCTGACCCATGCCATCGTCCGCGCGCTCAAGTGGCTGCAGACGGCCGGGCCGGGCGACCTGATCAAGACCGTGCCCGAGAGCTACATGCTGGGCGATCGCGCGCTGTACCTGGCCTCGTTCAACAAGCTGCGCGAGGCGATCTCGCACGACGGACTGATCTCCGACGAGGGCGCGCGCACCACCTTGCGCGCCCTGGCCGATTTCGAAGCCCTGGTGCGCAGCGAGCGCATCGACCTCGGGCGCAGCTACACCAACGAATTCGCCCGCCGGGCCAAGCAGCGCTTCCAGGCCTGACGACGGGGCTTGACGTAACGGCGATCGCTCAGCGCCGGGTCTTGCGCGTCGGCACGCCGGCGCTGCGGCGCGCCGGCTTGGCCGCGCTGGGCGCCGCGGCGGCCGGCTTGCCGGCCACGCGGCTGCGGGCGGCGGCGCGCCCTGCCGGCGCCGGCAGGTACATCACCAGGGTCTGGCCCTTCTTGAGCGCCGCCGAGGCGCCGAGCTTGTTCCAGCCGGCCACGCTGGCCGCGCTCACGCCGTAGCGGCCGGCCAGCGCCGCCAGCGACTCGCCGCGCCGGGCCCGCACCACGGTGCGCCTGAGCACGACTTCCGGCGTGAACGCCAGCTGGCCGTTGTCGGCGACATGTTCCGCCACGTCGGCATCGGCGCGGTCCGAGCGCGGCACCAGCAGCGTCGAGCCGGCCTTGATCATCATGCGCGGCGGGATGTTGTTGATGCTGCGCAGCTCGTCCTCGTCCATGCCCACGCGCCGGGCGGCCTCGGCGGCCTTCATGGTCGTGGGCGCCACCCACGCGGTCCAGCTGGCCAGGCGGTGGCTGCTGTGGGCCTCGAGGTTGCGCTGGAAGATCGCGGCGTTGTCCCAGGGCAGCAGGATCTGCGGCGTGCCCGCGGCCAGGATCACCGGACGGTGCAGCGAGGGGTTGAGCGCCTTGAAGTCCTCGAGCTTGATCTCGGCCAGGCGGGCCGCGAGCGCGACGTCGATGTCGCGCGTGATGTCCACGGTCTGGAAGTAGGGGTGGTTCTCGATCAGCGGCAGCTTTGCGTTGAAGGCCTCGGGCTGGGCGATGATGTTCTTGACCGCCTGCAGCTTGGGCACGTAAAAGCGCGTCTCCATTGGCATGTTGAGCTCGGGGTAGCTCAGGCCCAGGCCGGCGCGCTGGTTCTTGGACAGGGCGCGGCCGACGCTGCCCTCGCCCCAGTTGTAGGCGGCCAGGGCCAGGTGCCAGTCGCCGAACATGCCGTAGAGCTTCTGCAGGTAATCGAGCGCGGCGCGCGTGGACTCGAGCACGTCGCGCCGGTCGTCGCGGAACACGTTCTGCTTGAGCTCGAAGTACTTGCCGGTGGCCGGCATGAACTGCCACATGCCGGCCGCCTTGGCGCTGGAGACGGCCTGCGGGTTGAAGGCCGACTCGATGAAGGGCAGCAGGGCCAGCTCGGTCGGCATGTTGCGCCGCTCCAGTTCCTCGACGATGTGGAACAGGTATTTGCGCGAGCGCTCGGTCATGCGCAGCATGTAGTCGGGCCGGGTCGCATACCACTGCTCGCGGTCGCGCACTAGGTCACTCTCGAGGTTGGGCATGGCGAAGCCCCGGCGTATGCGCTCCCAGAGGTCGGCCGGCGGCTCCAGGTGCGCCACGGCCTGCGAGCCGGCGCGCGCCGCCGCCAGCGGCTGCATGGCCCCGGTGGGCTGGACCGCCTTGTGTTCGCCCGCTGCGGTGCGCGTGGCGGTGGCAGGGGTTTGCTCGGGGCTGGTGCTGTCGGGGGCGGTGCTGGCGCAGCCCGCCAGCCACAGGGTGGCGGCGAGGCACAGGATGGGGATGGTTCTCATTGAAACTGGTTCTTCCATTCACGAAGCGCCCCGAACACGGCCGCTTCTTCGGTCGCGGCGCCAGGGGCATGGGCCCGCACGGCGCGCAGCACGCCCGGCTCCCGGCTGCGCAGAAAGGGGTTGATCTCCCGTTCGGTGGACAGGGTGGCGGGCAAGGTGGGCAGGCCGCGCGCGCGCAGGCGCTCGCACTGGCCCAGGTAGTCGATCAGGCGGAGGTTGTCGGGTTCCACCGCGCGCGCAAAGCGCAGATTGCTCAGGGTGTACTCGTGCGCGCAGCACACGCGCGTCGCGCCCGGCAGCGCGGCCAGGGTGTCGAGCGAGGCCAGCATCTGCGCCGGCGTGCCCTCGAACAGGCGGCCGCACCCCCCCGAGAACAGGGTGTCGCCGCAAAACAGCAGGGGGCCGCCGGGTGCATTGGGCGCATGGAAGGCGATGTGTCCCGCCGTGTGACCGGGCACGTCGATCACCTGGAAGGCGCAGCCCAGCAGCTCGACCCGGTCGCCCCCTGCCAAGGGCTGGAAGGGCTCGGGAATGCTTTCCCGGGCCGGGCCATAGACCAAGGCGCCGGTGGCTTCGCGCAGCGCCGCCACGCCGCCCGTGTGATCCGGGTGGTGGTGCGTGACTAGAATCGCATGCAGGCGCAGGCGCTCCTGTTGCAAGGCCTCGAGCACGGGGCCCGCGTCGCCCGGGTCGACCACCACCGCGTCGCGTCCATCGTGCAAGAGCCAGATGTAATTGTCGGAAAAAGCGGGCAGCGGAGTTAACTTCATGAGCCAGCAAATTATAAGAAGCGCGGCCGGTCTGCACGACTGGCTCCAGACCCCGCCCGGCCGCTACCTGCTGGCCTGGGAGCAGGCGCGTTTCGATCTGGCGGTGGCCGACATCTTCGGCTACCACGCGCTGCAGCTGGGCCTGCCCGAGGTCGACGCGCTGCAGGCCAACCGCATGCCGCACCGCTGGCTGGCGCTGGACGACCTGGGGCTGGCCGCCCCCGAGCAGGCGCCCGCGTTCGCGCGCATGGCGCTGGCGACCGATTTCGCGGCGTTGCCCTTTCCCGAGCACAGCCTGGACCTGATCGTGCTGCCGCACACGCTGGAGCACAACGCCGACCCGCATGCCACGCTGCGCGAGGTGGAACGCGTGCTGGTGCCCGACGGCCGTGTCGTGGTCTGCGGCCTCAACCCCGTCAGCCTCTGGGGGCTGCGCCAGCGGCGCGCCCGGCTGTACCGCCGGTTCGGCTTCGGCGAGCCCTTCCTGCCCGAATTGGGCGAGCACATCGGCTACTGGCGCCTGCGCGACTGGCTGCGCCTGCTCGGATTCGAGGTCGAGTCCGGCGATTTCGGCTGCTACCGCGCCGCCGTGCGCACCGAGCGCTGGCTCGAGCGCCTGGCCTGGATGGATGCGGCCGGCGCGCGCTGGTGGCCGATCTTAGGCGCGGCCTACTTCGTGGTCGCGGTCAAGCGCGTGCGTGGCATGATGCTGCAGGGTCCGCTCTGGGCCCCCGCGCGCGCCGTTCCCACGGCCCCGGTTTCCATCGCCAATGGCGCCCGCTTCGGGCCGGCCAGAACGGAAAAAGAACTTGAATCACGTTGAAATCCATACCGACGGTGCCTGCAAGGGCAACCCCGGCCCCGGCGGTTGGGGCGTGCTGCTCAAGTCGGGCAGCAGCGAGAAGGAGCTGTTTGGCGGCGAGCTCGCCACCACCAACAACCGCATGGAGTTGACCGCGGTGATCGAGGCGCTGTCGGCCCTCAAGCGCCCCTGCCAGGTCTCGCTCTACCTGGACAGCGAGTACGTGCGCAAGGGCATCACCGAATGGATCCACGGCTGGAAAGCCAAGGGCTGGCGCACCTCGACCAAGCAGCCGGTCAAGAACGTGGAACTGTGGCAGCGGCTGGACCAGCTGGCCAGCGGCGCCGGCCACCGCATCGAATGGCACTGGGTCAAGGGCCATTCGGGCGACCCGGGCAACGAGCGCGCCGACGCGCTGGCCAACCGCGGCGTCGAGCAGGCCCTGGGGCGCCGCCGCTGAGCGGCGCGAGGTAAATCTCAGGTAAAGATGCGGCTTTGGGGCCGCTCAGGCCCGCCCGGAAGGGAAATGCGCCCAGTAGGGTTGCGTACGCGCTGTTACATTGCGGACTGACACGGAGCGGCCACCCAGGCGCATGCTCCGCCTGCAACACCGGACAGTTTCCTTCATGGCATCCAAAGTCATCTACACCGTGGTCGCCGCGGTCGGCATTGCAGCGGCCTCGGGGGCCGCTTGGTGGTATCAGCACAAGCCGCGTTCCGAGCCGGCCGTCGAGGGGCAGGCCAGCGCCCCGGCCGCCGGCGCGCGCGGCCCGGCGCGCCCGCCGGCCGTGGAGGCCGCCACCGTGCAGCTGATGCGGCTGGTCGACGACACCCAGGCGGTCGGCAGCCTGCGCTCGCGCCAGGGCGTGGTGCTGCGCCCCGAGGTCAGCGGGCGCGTGGCGCGGCTGCATTTCAGCGACGGCCAGCGCGTGCGCAAGGGTCAGCTGCTGGTGCAGCTGGACGACCGGCTGCCGCAGGCCCAGCTGCAGCAGAGCCAGGCCGAGCTGTCGATCGCCCAGGCCAACCACCGGCGCAACCAGGAGCTGGTGGCGCAGAACTTCATCAGCCAGCGCTCGGTCGACGAGAGCGGCGCGGCGCTGCAGGTCGCCCAGGCCAAGGTGGCGCTGGCCCAGGCCACGGTGGCGCGGCTGCGCCTGGTGGCGCCGTTCGACGGTGTTGCCGGCATACGCAGCGTCAACGTGGGCGACTACCTCAAGGACGGGGCGGACATCGTCAACATCGAGGACATGGAGGCCTTGTACGTCGATTTCCGCCTGCCCGAGCGCTTCCAGACCCGCATCAAGCCGGGCCAGCAGGCCGATGTGGCCGTGGACGCGCTGCCGGGCCGCCCGTTCCAGGCGCTGATCCAGGCCGTCGATCCGCTGGTCGATGCCAACGCACGCTCGGTCGGCGTGCGCGGCTGCATCGACAACCGCGCGCTGCAGCTGCGCCCCGGCATGTTCGCCCGCGTCACCGCGGTGTTCGGCGTGCGCGAGGACGCGCGCGTGGTGCCCGAGGAGGCCATCGTGCCGCAGGGCGGGCGCCAGTACGTGATCAAGCTGGTCGAGGGGCCGGACCAGGACAGCCTGGCGACGCGCCGCGTCGAGGTTCGCCTGGGCCTGCGCATGCCGGGCCGGGTGGAGGTGCTGTTGGGCCTGGAGCCCGGCGACCGCGTGGTGACCGCGGGCCAGCAGCGCGTGCAGCGCGACGACACCGTGGTGCGCGTGGTCGAGCTCGGCCGCCCTGGTGCGGCGGCGAGCGCCCCGGCCGGCAGCCCGGCCCCGCGCGCTTCGGCGCCCGCCGGCACGCCGGCCTCTCCTGCTTCGGCGGCGGGCGGCACGGCCCTGGCCGCGGCCACAGCGGCGCGCGCGCCAGCGGGCCCCAACCCCTGCGCGATCGAGCGCCGGCCGGCCTGAGCGCCACCACCGGGCTGCAAGCCATGCAACTAGCCGAAGTGTCCATCCGCCGGCCGGTGTTCGCCACCGTGCTGTCCCTGCTGATCGTGTTGATAGGCGCCGTCAGTTTCAACCGCCTGAGCGTGCGCGAGTACCCCAAGATCGACGAGCCCGTGGTCACGGTGAGCGTGCGCTATGCGGGCGCCTCGGCCGAGGTCATCGAGTCGCAGGTCACCAAGCCGCTGGAGGACTCGATCGCCGGCATCGACGCGGTGGACGTGATCACCTCGATCAGCCGCGCCGAGCAGGCGCAGATCAGCGTGCGCTTCAGGCTCGAGAAGGACGCCGACTCGGCTGCCGCCGAGGTGCGCGACCGCACCTCGCGCGTGCGCAACCGCCTGCCGCAGGCGATCGACGAGCCGGTGATCGCCAAGGTCGAGGCCGATGCCTTCCCGGTGATCTGGCTGGCCTTCACCAGCGACACGCTGTCGCCGCTGCAGGTCAACGACCTGGTCAGCCGCGTCGTCAAGCCGCGCCTGCAGACCGTGACCGGCGTGGCCGACGTGCGCATCTTCGGCGAGCGCAAGTACGCCATGCGGGTCTGGCTGGACCCGGACCGGCTGGCCGCCTACCGCCTGACCACCCAGGACGTGGAGGACGCGATCCGCCGCAGCAACCTCGAGCTGCCGGCCGGCCGCATCGAGTCGCAGCAGCGCGAGTTCAGCGTCACCTCGCAGACCGAGCTGATCCGTCCGGGCCAGTTCGCCGAGATCGTGCTCAAGACGGTGAACGGCTTTCCGGTCAAGCTGCGCGACGTGGCGCGGGTGCAGGAGGGCGCGGCCGACGAGCGCAGCGCGGTGCGCCTGAACGGCCGCCCGGCCATCTCGGCCGGCGTGATCCGTCAGGCCACGGCCAACCCGCTGTTGCTGTCCCAGGGCGTGCGCGACGTGCTGCCGCGGCTGAAGGCCGACCTGCCGCCAGACCTTTCGGTGGAGGTCGCCAACGACAACTCGGTGTTCATCGACCGCTCGGTCAAGAGCGTCTACCAGACCATCGCCGAGGCCGTGGGCCTGGTGGCGCTGGTGATCTTCGTGTTCCTGCGCACCGCGCGCGCCTCCATCATTCCCATCGTGACCATTCCGGTCAGCCTGATCGGCGCCTTCGCCCTGATGGCGCTGGCCGGCTTCACGATCAACACGCTGACCCTGCTGGCGCTGGTGCTGGCGATCGGCCTGGTGGTGGACGACGCCATCGTGGTGCTGGAGAACATCTTCCGCCACATCGAGGAGGGGCTGGACCCGTTCTCGGCCGCGATCAAGGGGGCCAAGGAAATCGGCTTCGCCGTGGTCGCGATGACGCTCACCCTGGCCGCCGTCTATGCACCGCTGGCCTTCACCCCCGGGCGCACCGGCCGTCTGTTCATGGAGTTCGCGCTGGCGCTGGCCGGCGCGGTGCTGGTCTCGGGCTTCGTCGCGCTGACGCTCTCGCCCATGATGTGCTCGCTGCTGCTGCGTCACAACCCCAAGCCCAACCTGTTCGACCGCGGCATGGAGCGCTGGCTGACGGCGCTGTCCCAGGCCTATGGCCGCCTGCTGCGCTGGGTGCTGCTCAAGGCGCGCTGGGCGGTGGTGGCGGTGATGCTGGGTTGCGCGGCGGCGATCTACTTCGTCTACCCGGGCATGAAGCAGGAACTCGCGCCGCTGGAGGACCGCGGCACCATCCTGGCCACGGTGAACGCGCCCGATGGCGCGACGCTGGACTACACCAACCGCTACGCCCAGGCGCTGGAGCGCATGGGTCAGGCCTACCCCGAGTTCGACCGCATCTTCGCCAACGTCGGCAACCCCACCGTGGCCCAGGCCAGCGTGGTCTATCGCACCGTGGACTGGGAAAACCGCAGCAAGTCCACGCTGGAGATTGCGCGTGAGCTGCAGCCCAAGTTCAACGGCTTGCCGGGCGTCAACGCCTTTCCGATCACGCCGCCTTCGCTGGGCCAGGGCTTTCGCGAGCGGCCCGTCAACTTCGTGATCCAGACCTCGGACAGCTACGAGAACCTCAACCGCGTGCTGCGCCAGATGCAGGGCGAGATCGCCAAGAACCCCGGCATCGTCTCGCCCGACGTGGACCTGCGCCTGAACAAGCCCGAGCTGCGCATCGACGTCGACCGGGCCAAGGCGGCGGACCTGGGCGTCAGCGTGGACGTGGTGGCGCGCGCCATCGAGACCATGCTGGGCGGTCGCAACGTGACGCGCTACAAGCGCGACGCCGAGCAGTACGACGTGATCGTGCAGACCCAGGCCAGCGGGCGCACCACGCCCGAGGACATCGAGCGCATCCAGGTGCGCGGGCGCAACGACGCCATGATCCCGCTGTCGGCCCTGGTGACGGTGCGCGAGAGCGTCAGCCCGCGCGAGCTCAACCACTTCGGCCAGCGCCGCTCGGCCTCGATCACGGCCAACCTCGCGCCCGACTACTCGCTGGGCCAGGCGCTGGGCTTTCTGGACCAGACCGCGGCCAAGGTGCTCAAGCCGGGCTACACCACCGACCTCAACGGCACCTCGCGCGAGTTCCGCAGCTCGCAGGGCGCGCTGCTGATCGTCTTCGTGCTGGCCCTGCTGTTCATCTTCCTGGTGCTGGCCGCGCAGTTCGAGAGCTTCGTCGACCCGCTGGTGATCATGCTGTCGGTGCCGCTGTCCATGATCGGTGCGCTGCTGGCGCTCAAGTGGTCGGGCGGCTCGCTCAACGTGTACTCGCAGATCGGCCTGATCACCCTGGTCGGCCTGATCACCAAGCACGGCATCCTGATCGTCGAATTCACCAACCAGCTGCGCGAGCAGGGCCTTTCGATGATCGACGCGCTGGTCAAGGCCTCGGCGCAGCGCCTGCGGCCCATCCTGATGACCACTGGCGCCATGGTGCTGGGTGCGGTACCGTTGGCCACGGCCAGCGGTGCCGGCGCCGAAAGCCGCATCCAGATCGGCTGGGTCATCGTGGGCGGCATGTCGCTGGGCACCTTGCTGACCATCTTCGTCGTGCCCGCCATGTACTCGCTGTTTGCGCGCAAGGCCGTGCCGGGCGCCATCACGGTGGCGGTGGACGAGGTGCCGCACCCCCATGCATCGCCGCTTGACCGGGCCGCATCGGTCAACTAATCTTCAGTGTTTTTCCTCGAGCGCCGCCGGGTCTTCCGGCGCCGCCCGACGTTGATCCAGCGCAAGGCGAGAGGGCGCTGGTGGCCTAGCATGGCCGCAGGTGACAGGCCGGGCAAGCCGGCTGTTGAGTTGGGTGGCCCCGGAGGTCGGGGCGTGTCTTCCCTCCCTGATTCCCGGAAAGGCAAGGTGAGCAGCGTATGACTCCCGTGTTCGATCCTTGGCAGTTCAGTGTCGTGGCTTCCGACGTGCTGAGTGTCGGCTACGCCACACCCTCGGCGATCCTGGCCCGCCAACAGCGCAGGCTGGCGCATGTGATGGCGCTCGCGCAGTGCCGCTCGCGCCTGTACCGCGAACGGCTGCGCGGCCTGACGCCGGGGCAGACGCCGCTGCAGGCGCTGCCGGTCGTGACGCGCGGCGAGCTGATGCAGCGTTTCGACGACTGGGTGACCGACCCGCAGCTCAAGCTCGACGAGTTGCGCGCCTTCATGGCCGATGCCGGACGGGTCGCCGAGCCCTACCTGGGGCGCTACATGGTCTGGGAGAGTTCGGGCACGAGCGCGCAGCCGGGCTTGTTCGTGCAGGATGCCCAGGCCATGGCCGTCTACGACGCGCTGGAGACGCTGCGCCGGCATGCGCCGCGCCCGCTGCGGCGCTGGGTGGACCCCTGGTGCGTTGGCGAGCGCATCGCTTTCGTCGGCGCGACCAACGGCCATTTCGCGAGCTATGTCTCGGTGCAGCGGCTGCGCCAGATCAATCCCTGGATGGCCCAGGCGATGCAGAGTTTCTCCATCCTGCAGTCCGCCGAGGCGCTGGTGGCGGGGCTCAACGCCTTCTGGCCCACGGTGATCGCCTGCTATCCGACCGTGGCCTCGCTGCTGGCCGAGCAGGCGCGCAGCGGGGCGCTGCGGGTGCGCCCGCGCGAGGTCTGGACCGGCGGCGAGAACCTGAGCCCGGCCGTGCGCCAGAGCGTGACCCAGGCCTGGGACTGCAGCCTGCGCAACAGCTACGGGGCCTCGGAGTTCCTCAGCATCGCCTGGGAATGCCGCCAGGGCTGCCTGCACGCCAACGCCGACTGGGTGATCCTGGAGCCGGTGGACGAGCAGCGGCGCCCCGTGCCCGCCGGCCAGACGCCTTGCACCACCTTGCTGACCCATCTGGCCCAGACCGTCCAGCCCCTGCTGCGCTACGACCTGGGCGACCAGGTCACGGTCCACGCCGAGCGCTGTGCCTGCGGCTCTCCGCTGCCGGTGATCGAGGTGCAGGGCCGCGGCGACGCGCCCCTGGTGATGGCCGGCCGCGGAGGACGCAAGGTGACCCTGCTGCCGCTGGCATTGACCACGGTGCTGGAGGACCAGGCCGGCGTGTTCGATTTCCAGCTGCGTCAGCGCGACGCCCACACCCTGGTGCTGCGCCTGGACCTGCAGGGCGGCGATGCGGCGGCGGCCATGGCGCGCTGCCGCGCCGCGCTGTCCGGTTTCGCCGAGGTGCTGGGCCTGCAGCCGATCCGCGTGATCGAGGAGCTGGGGCAGGTGCCGCGCGGGCGCAGCGGCAAGGTCTGCCGTGTGCTGGCCGCCGAGGCGGCCTAGATCACGCCGTCGAACATCATCACGTCGAGCTCGTCGCCCACGGCGACCGAGCCCTGGTCGTGGTGCAGCACGATCAGGCCGTTGGCCTGGACCATGGAGCTCAGCACGCCCGAGCCCTGGTTGCCCGTGGTGCGGACCTGCAGGGTGCCGTCGGGCGCGCGGCTGACCATGCCGCGCTGGTACTCGGTGCGCCCGGGCTTCTTGCGTATGGCCTCGGCGCTGTGCGCCCTGAGCAGCGGCACCGGGTCGGGGCGGCAGCCCATCATGCGCAGCAGGGCCGGGCGCACGAAGGCCAGGAAAGTCACCATCACGGCGACCGGGTTGCCGGGCAGGCCGAACAGGACAGCCCCCACGCTCCCCGCTTCACGTGGTTCGCTGCCCCCCGAGGGGGCTGTTTCGCCTTGGGTCGGCCCGGCGGAGAGAACGGCCCCCACGCTCCCCGCTTGACGTGGTTCGCTGCCCCCCGAGGGGGCTGTTTCGCCTTGGGTCGGCCCGGCGGCGAAACGGCCGGCGCCCCTGCCCGCCGCGGCCGAGAGGCGGCCCACGGCCATCGGCCGGCCCGGGCGCATGGCGATGCGCCAGAACACCACGTCGCCGAGCTTCTTCATCATGACCCGGGTGTGGTCGGCCTCGCCCACGCTAACGCCGCCCGAGGTGATCACGGCATCGGCCTGGGCCGCGGCACGCAGGAAGGCGGCCTCGAGCTCGCCTGGCTGGTCGGGCACCACGCCCAGGTCGATCACCTCGCAGCCCAGGCGGGTCAGCAGGCCGTGGACGGTGTAGCGGTTGCTGTCGTAGACCGCGCCCTCGCGCGGCGCCTGGCCCAGGCTCAGGATCTCGTCGCCGGTCGAGAAATAGGCCACGCGCAGGCGGCGGCGCACCGTCACCGTTTCCAGGCCCAGGCTGGCCAGCAGGCCGCAGGCGGCCGGGCCTAGCCGCTCGCCGGCGCGCAGCGCCGGCTGGCCGGCCATCAGGTCCTCGCCCAGCTTGCGGCGGTTGTCGCCCGGGCGCACCACGCCGGCCGGCACGATGACCCGGTCGGCCTGCTGCTGCACCAACTCCTGCGGCACTACCGTGTCCAGCCCCTCGGGCATGATGGCGCCGGTCATGATGCGCAGGCATTCGCCCTCGTGCACGGTTCCTTGCCAGGCCTTGCCGGCCAGCGCCGTGCCCACCACGGCCAGGGCCAGCGGCCGGCCGCTGGCCAGCTGGGCGCCCCGGAAGGCATAGCCGTCCATGGCCGAGTTGTCGTGCGGCGGCACGCTGATCGGCGAGACCATGTCCTGGGCCAGCACGCGGTCCAGGGCCTGGAAGATGCCGACCTGCTCGGTCTCGGCGACCGGCTCGACCATGCGCGAAAGAAAGGCGTTCACGTCCTCGGCGCGCAGGGCCTGCGGGTCGTAGCCCTGCAACTCGGCGGCGATCTGGTCCAGGGTCTTGGGCGGCGCGGACGGGCTCATGCTTGTTCCAGGGAATGCAGTTCGGCCAGGGTGTTGGCGTTGAAGAAGGCCCTGGCATCGTCGCCCGGCCGGTCGAAGGGCACGAGCACGGTGCGGTGCTGCGCGGTCCAGGCGTCGATCTTGCGGCCGCCGGCCTGGGTGAAGCGCAGCAGGCTCTCCAGCAGCTCGCGGCGCAGCAGGCAGAACACGGGCTGGGAGCGCAGCCGGCCGTCGGCCTCGCGGGCCGCGGCCATGGCGATCTCGGCATCCTCGCGCAGCAGGGCCTGGGCCAGGCGCTCGGCGAGGTCGAGCGGAAACAGCGGCGTGTCGCAGGGCACGCTCAGCAGGTAGGGCGAGGCGCAGTGCTCGAGGCCGGTCAGAAATCCGGCCAGCGGCCCGGCGTAGTCGGACAGGCTGTCGGGCCAGACCGGTGCGCCCAGGGATTCGTAGGCGGCCAGGTTGCGGTTGGCGTTGATCAGGATTTCGCCGACCAGCCCGCCTTGCTGCTGCAGGCGCGTCAGCGCATGCCAGGCCAGCGGCGCGCCGCGGAAGTTCTGCAGGCCCTTGTCGACGCCGCCCATGCGCGAGCCGCGCCCGCCGGCCAGGATCAGGCCGGTGATGTCCCCGGATGGGATCTGGGGCGGTTGCTGCAACGGATCAGCCACCGATGTAGCTCATCTCGACACGGCGCGCGCCGCTGCCGGTATCGGGGGCCAGGTTGCCGCGCAGCTCGGAGTAGCGGTCGGCTCGGCCCTGCCAGATCTGGGCGATCGCCGAGGCGATGTCGGCGTCGCTCGCGCCGCCGCGCAGCAGGGCGCGCAGGTCGTGGCCCTGGTTCGCGAACAGGCAGAGGTAGAGCCGGCCTTCGGTGGACAGGCGCGCGCGGTTGCAGTCGCCGCAGAAGGCCTGGGTCACGCTGCTGATCACGCCGATCTCGCCCAGCGCCGGATCGTGGCGGCCGTCGGCGCCGGCGTAGCCCCAGCGCTCTGCGGTCTCGCCGGGAGCCGAGGGCTCGAGCTGGACCAGCGGCAGTTGCGCGTGGATACGCTGCACCACCTCGGCGCTGGGCAGCACCTCGTCCATGCGCCAGCCGTTGGTGGCGCCCACGTCCATGTACTCGATGAAGCGCAGCACGATGCCGCTGCCGCGGAAATGGCGCGCCATGGGCAGGATTTCCTGGTCGTTGGTGCCGCGCTTGACCACCATGTTGACCTTGATCGGGCCCAGGCCCGCCTCGCGCGCGGCGGCTATGCCGTGCAGCACCTCGGCGACCGGGAAATCGACGTCGTTCATGCGGCGGAACACCGCGTCGTCCAAGCCGTCCAGGCTCACGGTGACGCGCTGCAGGCCGGCCGCCTTGAGCGCCTTGGCCTTGCGCGCCAGCAGCGCGCCGTTGGTGGTGAGGGTGAGGTCCAGCGGCGCGCCGTCCACCGTGCGCAGTGCGGCGAGCTGCTCGATCAGGATCTCGAGGTTCTTGCGCAGCAGGGGCTCGCCGCCGGTCAGGCGGATCTTGCGCACGCCGTGCGCGGCGAACAGGCGCGCCACGCGCGTGATTTCCTCGAAGCTCAGCAGCGCGGCGTGCGGCAGGTAGGGATAGTCCTTGTCGAACACTTCCTTGGGCATGCAGTAGTTGCAGCGGAAGTTGCAGCGGTCGGTCACGCTGATGCGCAGATCGCGCAGCGGACGGCCTAGCCGGTCGCTCAGCAGGCCCGTGGCGGCGATGGGCTCGGCCGGTACGGTCGCAGCCAGCGCGGCGATGCGCTGGTCGACCAGGGGAATGACGCGTTCGGACATGGTTCGATTTTGCCGCAGTTGCCCGCCTCTGGTGCCCTGTCGGGCGAAGCCCTGGCTTGACCAGTGTCAATGCCCGTGGGCAATCAGTCCTGGAACGCGCTGGGCGGCTGGCCCATGGCGGCCTTGAACATGGCGCTGAAGGCGCTGTCGCTGGCGTAGCCGCTGGCGGCGGCGACCTGGCTGACCGGTGTTCCGCGCGCCAGCAGCGGCAGGGCATGGGCCAGCACCACCTGCTGGCGCCACTGCTGGTAGCTGGTGCCGAGCTCGTCGCGGAACAGCCGGGCCACGGTGCGCTCGCTGGCGCCGATGTCGCGCGCCCATTCGCCTAGGGTGGCGCGCTCGGCCGGCGCGCGCAGCACCGCCTCGCACAGCGCGCGCAGGCGCTTGTCGCCGGTCAACGGATGGGGCAGGGGCACGCCCAGGGCCTGGGTGTCGGCCCGCGCGAGCTCGTCGAGGATCAGCGTCGTCAGGGCCTGCTCGCGCGCGGGGGCGGGGTCCGCGTCCAGCGCCGCGATCAGCTCGCGCAGCAGCGGGCTGACCTTGATCACGCGGCATGCGGTCCAGTCGCGCGGCACCGCTGCCGCGGCGATGTAGAGGGTGCGCAGCTGGGCCGCCTCCAGCACCGTCACCGCATGCAGCGCCCGGGGCGGGATCCACACCGCGCGCGAGGGCGGCACGATGTAGGTCACTTCGTCGCCCACCTGGGCCGTGACCTGCATGATGCCGCGGTCGCAGTAGGACAGCTGGGCCCAGGCATGCTGGTGCGGCTGCAGATGGGCGTCGGCCTGCAGCGTGCGTGCGCGCACCCGCACCGGCCGGGATGGCGAGGGCATGAAGGCGAGCGTGTCGCCGATCGGCGTGGGCTGGAGACTGCTGGGGCGGGGCATGGCGGATATTCGCAATCGATTGTCCTTCCGTCGATTATCGGCAATTCGCAGGCCGCGTAGCATAGCCGCATGAACAGCACAGCCACCCTGGCCAGCTCGGCCGATGCCTCCCATGCCCGCCTGGTGCCCCTGCGCCAGGATGCCTCCGTGATCGGCCTGGTGGGGCTGGCGCACGCCAGCTCGCATTTCGCCCACCTGCTGCTGCCGCCGCTGTTTCCGGTGTTCATGCAGGAGTTCGGCCTGAGCTATGCGCAGCTGGGCCTGCTGATGTCGCTGTTCTTCGTCGTCTCGGGCCTGGGCCAGGCCAGCGCGGGCTTCGTCGTCGACCGCTTCGGCGCCCGGCCGGTGCTGTTCGCCTCCTTCATTTGCTTCATGGGCGCCTGCCTCGTGGCCTCGGGCGCCAACGGCTATGGCGGGCTGATGGCCGTCGCCCTGCTGGCGGGCCTGGGCAATGCGTCCTTCCACCCGGTCGACTTCACCATCCTGAATCAGCGCGTGTCCGCGCCGCGCCTGGGCCATGCCTTCAGCGCGCACGGGCTCACGGGCAATCTGGGCTGGGCCCTGGCGCCGGCCTTCCTCGCCGGCCTGGGCGCCCTGGTCGGCTGGCGCAGCGCCTACCTCGCGGCGGCCCTGATGTACGCGCTCATCCTCACGGTGCTGGTGCTGCAGCGCGACAAGCTGCGCACCGAGACACTGGTGCGCGCCCCCGATGCCCCCAAGGGCGGTGACCTGGCCTTCCTGAAGCTGCCGGTGGTCTGGTGGTGCTTCGGCTTCTTCCTGCTGTCGACCATGACCCTGGCCGTGGTGCAAAGCTTCTCGGCCTCCATCCTCAAGGCGCTGCACGGCGTGAGCTTCGAGGCCGCGACCATGACGCTCACGGCCTACATGCTGTGCGGCGCCGTGGGCATGTTCACCGGGGGCTTCGTGGCCGCGCGCCGGCCGCAGCACAGCGACCGCGTGGTGGCCCTGTGCATGGGAGCGGGGGCGCTGCTGCTCGCCCTGTGCGCCACCGGACTGCTAGGCGGCCCGGGCACCATGGCGGTGCTGGCCGCCACCGGTTTCGCGGTGGGCATAGGCGGCCCCAGCCGCGACATGATGATCAAGAAGGCCACGCCCAAGGGCGCGACCGGGCGCGTCTACGGCATGGTGTATTCGGGCCTGGACACGGGTTTCGCGATCTCGCCGCTGCTGTTCGGCCTGTTCATGGACCGCGGTTGGTACGGCGCGACCCTGCTGGGGGCCGCCCTGGTGCTGCTGCTCAGCGTGGGCGCGGCCCTGGGCGTGGGGCGCCGCACGCGCGGCACCTGAGGGCGCAGGCTCTCAGTCTCCGGCGCCGGGCCGCTCGCCGCGTTCGGGCTGGCCGCCCTGGCGCCTGCGGGACCTGGGCTCGTCCCTGTCGTCGCCCTTGTCGTCGCGCCTCGGACCGCGCAGCACGCGTTGCGGGCTGCTGGGCTCGGGCGGGGGCTGGACCTCGGGGCGGGCCGGCGGGCGTACTTCGCGCGGAGGCATGGCCGGCCGGACCTCGGGTTGCATCGGGGGGCGCACCTCGGGCCGCACTTCCGGTCGTACCTCGGGGCGCACCTCTGGACGCATGTCAGGCCGCACCTCGGGGCGCACCTCGCGGCCGCGCGGCACCGGCATGGCGTCGCCCCGGCCGCGCAGTTCCTGTTGCGGGGGCGGGAAGTCGGGGCGATCGCGGCGCTCGGGCAAACGCTGCAGGGCCGGTGCTTCCTCCCGGGGTGTCATGCGCTCCTGCGGCGGGCGCTGGCCCGGCATCGGCATGACGGGTTCCGCCGGCCGCATGGACGGCTCGGCCTGGCGCGGGCCGCGCAAGGGCTGGGGTGGCGGCAGCGCAGCCGGGCCGCGTCCCGGGTCGAAGGCAGGTACCGGGCGCCTGGAGGCGGGCGGCGGTGCGAAGGCGCGCACCACGGGCGGCTGGGCTGCCGCCAGATGCGGCTGCGCCGGCACCGCGCGTTCGAACGGCTGTCCACCGGCCGTGGCGCCTGCAGGTGCCACGATGCTCAGGCGTGCCCGGGCCGCAGGATCGCCGTGCACGCGCATGCCCGGGGCCTGCAGCGGCGGCGCGCCGACGACCACGGACGGTGCCGTGCCCAGCGGCGCCGGCACGATCAGGCCGGGACGCGATCCGGGTGGTGCCGGCACGAACACGCCGGCCGGGCCGATCGGCGCCGGACCCGGGATCACGCCGCGCCGGGCGCTGACCACGGTAATCTGGATGTGCAGCGGCGGCGGCACGAACACCACGCCCGGCGAGGCCCAGAAACCGGTGATGAAGACCACCCGGCCATGGCGGTGCTCGTAGTAGGGCGGCACCCAGGTGTAGTAGGGCCAGGGCGGCGCCATCCAGCGGCCGGCGGCCCAGACCCAGAGGCCGTCCCAGACCCAGTAGCCGCCTATCCAGACGGCCCCCGCGAACGGCATCGGTGGCGGGACGTCGACCAGCATGGGCGGCGGCGCCCAGCCCACCAGGATGGGCGGCGGCTGCGACAGCGGCGGGTCGACGTAGACGCTGACCACCTCTTCCTGGATGGGTTCGGCGTAGCCCCAGGGCGGGGAGGGCTGGCTGTAGACGGGCGTCGGCGCCGTGTCGTAGGCGACGCAGCCTGCCGCCAGGGCGCAGAGCAGCGCCGGCAGCAGGCGCAGCGCAGAGGGAAGACGGACTGGGTGCATGAAAAGACTCCTAAGGATGGGGCGGCAGCTATGGCCCTTCTCTTCATTAAAACGCACGGGCCGCCATGTCGCCGACAGGCTCCTGGAGCGGGCAGAATCGGGGCATGACTCAGAAACTTGCCGGCCACCTGCTCGTCGAATGCCTTCTGGCCCAGGGCGTCACCCATGCCTTCGGTGTGCCGGGCGAGAGCTATCTGGCCGTGCTCGACGGCTTCCACGCGCATGCCGAGCGCATCCAGTTCGTGATCTGCCGCCATGAGGGCGGCGCGGCCTTCATGGCCGAGGCCCAGGGCAAGCTGACCGGCCGCCCCGGCGTGTGCTTCGTCACGCGCGGGCCGGGCGCGACCAACGCCTCGATCGGCGTGCACACGGCGTTCCAGGATTCCACGCCCATGGTGCTGCTGGTCGGCGACGTGGCCAGCGACACGCGCGACCGCGAGGCCTTCCAGGAGGTGGACTTCTGCAGCTTCTTCGGCCCCAGTACCAAGGGCATGGCCAAGCGCGTGGAGCGCATCGACGATGCGCGCCGCATTCCCGAGTATGTGGCGCGCGCCTTCGCCACCGCCATGAACGGGCGGCCGGGCCCGGTGGTGCTGGTGCTGCCCGAGGACATGCTGACCCAGGTGGTGGACGCCGAGCCCCTGCCCAGGGTCGAGGCGGTGGAAGCCTGGAGCGATCCGGGCGCGCTGCGCCGCCTGCGCGAGATGCTGCTGGCGGCGCAGCGTCCCCTGGTCATCGCCGGCGGCGGCGGCTGGACACCGCAGGCCGCCCAGGCCCTGCAGCGCTTCGCCGAGAACTGGCAGCTGCCGGTGGGCAACGCCTTCCGCTTCCAGGACACCTTCGACAACCACCACCCGCTGTACGCCGGCGACGTGGGCATAGGCATCAACCCCAGGCTGGCCCAGCGCATCCGCGAGAGCGACCTGATCCTGGCCCTGGGTGCGCGCCTGGGCGAGATGACGACCAGCGGCTACACCTTGATCGAGCCGCCGCGTCCGCAGCAGAAGCTGGTGCATGTCCATGCCAGCGCCGAGGAGCTCAACCGCGTCTACCAGGCCGACCTCGCGATCTGCGCGACCATGAATGCCGCCGCGCGAAGCCTGGAGGTGCTGACGGCGCCGCCCACCCTGTCCTGGTCCGAATGGAGCGCCGCAGTGCACGCCGACTACGAGGCCAACCTGCGGCCGCAGGAACTGCCGGGCGAGGTGGATATGCCGGCCATCGTCGCCACGCTGCAAAGGCACCTGCCGGCCGACGCGGTGCTGACCAACGGCGCGGGCAACTTCGCGAGCTGGGTGCACCGCTTCTTCCGCCACCACGGCCTGGCCAAGGGCCACAAGACCCAGCTCGCACCCACGGTGGGCGCCATGGGCTACGGCGTGCCGGCCGGCATCGCGGCCAACCTGCTGACCGGCCGCACGGCTTTCACCATCGCCGGCGACGGCGATTTCCTGATGAACGGCCAGGAGCTCGCGACGGCCGTGCAGCACGGCGGCAAGAGCATCGTCGTGCTGCTCAACAATGGCATGTACGGCACCATCCGCATGCATCAGGAGCGCCACTACCCGGGCCGTGTCAGCGGCTCGCAGCTGAGCAACCCCGACTTTGCGGCGCTGGCCTGCGCCTACGGCTACGTGGGCGTGCGCATCACGCGCACCGAGGAATTCGAGCCCCAGCTGGTAGCGGCGCTGGCGCGCGAGCAGGGCACGCTGATCGAGGTGATGCTGGACCCCGAGGTGATCACCACCCGCGGCACGCTCAGCGCCATCACCGAGGCGGCATTGACGCGGCCCTGAGCCTGCTTGCAGGGCGCGGCGCGGGCCGTGCCGGGCATGAAAAAGGCCGGTTTCCACCGGCCTTTGCGCATCCGTGCGGAACGGATTACTTGAGGTGCTTGCCGATCAGGCCGGCCATCTCGAACATGGAGACCTGGGCCTTGCCGAAGATCTCCTTGAGCTTGGCGTCGGCGTTGATCATGCGCTTGTTGAGCTTGTCCTGCAGGCCGTTCTTCTTGATGTAGGCCCACAGCTTGCTCACCACCTCGGTACGCGGCAGAGCGGCGGCGCCCACCACGGCGGCCAGGGCGCCGCTGGGGGTCAGGGCCTTCATGAACGCGGCGTTGGGCGTGCGCTTCTTGGCCGGAGCCTTCTTGGCGGCGACCTTCTTTGCCGGTGCGGCGGCCTTCTTGGCGGGCGCGGCCTTCTTGGCCGGTGCCTTGGCGGCTACCTTCTTTGCAGGCGCCGCAGCCTTCTTGGCGGGAGCGGCTTTCTTCGCGGGTGCGGCTTTTTTCGCCGGAGCTTTCTTTGCAGTTGCCATGATTGAATGTCCTATTTTGGAAGTTGAATAACCACCAGCGAAAACTGCTTCTCTACTGGCAGCGATGATGCTAATGGAGAAGCAATCTGTTTCCAAGTGAAAACGCAGATTTTTCACTCGAAGATGTTGCGGATTTGCCTCTGAAAACGCGTCGAAGTTGGCCATGGACGGACGGCTCGCGATCGCGCCACGCCATGCGCCCGTTTCGGACCGGTCGAAGGCGCCGCCGAAACGGCTTGATGCAAGGCCCTCGCAGGCTCAGCGGCGGCTGCCCACGCGCAGCGCAAGCCGTGTCGGCAAGGTGGCCAGCAGCACGCCGGCCAGCGCGATCGCCAGCGCCAGCAACTGGATGCCGTCCAGTGGCTCGCCGAGCACCCAGACGCCGACCAGGGCCGCGCTGACGGGCAGCATCACGGTGAACACCCCGCCCTGCGCCGCGGGCACGCGCTTGAGCCCGGTCATCCACAGCCACACGGTCCACATGCAGGCGGCCAGCGCGTAGAACACCAGCAGCAGCCAGGTGGCTGCAGGCACGGTGTTGAAGTCGAAGCGCCAGGCGACATAGAGGCCGGCGGGCGTGGACAGGGCGAAGCCCCAGAGGTTGATCAGCGCGGTGATGCGCTTCGGGCCCAGCGCGCCGGTCAGCTTCTTGCCGATCACCGAATAGGCCGCCTCGCACAGCACGGCGCCGAGCAGCAGCAGCTGGCCCAGCCAGGCCTGGGGGTGGGCCGCTGCGGCGCTCGCAGCCTCAGGCGATCCAAGCGCGGGCCTGGCCAGCGCCAGCAGGGCGATGCCCAGGGCCGCGCAGGCCACGGCGGCCCACAGCCGCGCACCGATGCGCTCGCCCAGGAAAGCCCAGCTCATGAGCGCCACCACGGCTGGGATCGCGGCCATGGTCACGCCGGCCGAGACGGCGCTGGTGAGGCTCACGCCATAGACCATGCAGAGCGTGAACAGGAAATTGCCCAGCAGCGACTCCAGGAACAGCAAGCGCCGCGTCTGAGCCGTCATCGGCGGTTCGTCGGCGGGCTTTCTGAGCCAGTGCAGCATGGCCAGGCCGCCGATGCCGAAGCGCAGCCAGGTCAGCAGCAGCACCGGCAGGGCGGCCGCCAGGGGCTTGGACAACGCCACGTAGCTGCCCACCAGCGACATGCTGAGCGCCAGACAGCCGTAGGCCAGGAGTCGGTTGGAGCGAGGATTCACGGGGCCGGGAGAGGGGAGCGACGGCCCCGCATCATGCACCAAGCCTCTGGCGGAGTCTTCGAGTGTCCGGACGGCCGGATGCGCGTTTCATCCGATAGAAAATGTATTTCACAATTCGAAATTGATCGATGTTGCGGCGCGACATATTTTCTCAATACGGGAAATATAATTTCACATTGAGATATAATATTTGTAAGTTGTTGATTTTAAATAAAATAAAAAAATGTCTTGTATAAGACACAAGAGATGGATTGAGTCTTATAGAAGAGTTAAAGTGAAGCCATCGACAGCGGTGGTTCTTGCCTCAAGCCGGTGTCGCCCCGTTTCACCACTCTCAACTTCTGGAGGTTCTCATGCCGCAAACCATCACCGAACAACTGAGCCGGGAACAGCAGGTCGCCGCCCTGGAAAAAGAATGGGCCACCGATCCGCGCTGGAAGGGCGTCAAGCGCGGCTACAGCGCTGCCGACGTGGTGCGCCTGCGCGGCTCGCTGCCGATCGAGCACACGCTGGCCCGTCGCGGCGCTGAAAAGCTCTGGGACAAGATCAACGGTGGCGCCAAGAAGGGCTACGTGAATGCCTTCGGCGCCATCAGCGCCGGCCAGGCGATGCAGCAGGCCAAGGCCGGCCTCGAAGCCGTGTACTTGTCGGGCTGGCAGGTCGCGGCCGACGGCAACACCTCGGAAACCATGTACCCCGACCAGTCGCTCTATGCGTACGACTCGGTGCCGACCATGGTCCGCCGCATCAACAACACCTTCAAGCGTGCAGACGAGATCCAGTGGGGCCGTGGCATCAACCCGGGCGACAAGGAATTCATCGACTACTTCCTGCCCATCGTGGCCGATGCCGAAGCCGGTTTCGGCGGGGTGCTGAACGCCTTTGAGCTGATGAAGAACATGATCGCCTCCGGTGCTGCGGGCGTGCACTTCGAAGACCAGCTGGCGGCCGTCAAGAAGTGCGGCCACATGGGCGGCAAGGTGCTGGTGCCGACGCAGGAGGCCTGCGAGAAGCTGATCTCGGCGCGTTTCGCGGCCGACGTGATGGGCGTGTCGACCATCGTGCTGGCGCGCACCGACGCGGAAGCCGCCAACCTGATCACCTCGGACCACGACGCCAACGACAGGCCTTTCCTGACCGGTGAGCGCACCCAGGAAGGCTTCTACCGCGTCAAGAACGGCCTCGAGCAAGCCATCAGCCGCGGCGTGGCCTACGCGCCCTACGCCGACCTGGTGTGGTGCGAGACCGGCGTGCCCGACATCGGCTTCGCCCGCGAGTTCGCGCAGGCCGTGCATGCTGCCTGCCCGGGCAAGCTGCTGTCGTACAACTGCTCGCCTTCGTTCAACTGGAAGAAGAACCTGGACGACAAGCAGATCGCGTCGTTCCAGGAAGACCTGTCGGCGCTGGGCTACAAGTACCAGTTCATCACGCTGGCCGGCATCCACATCAACTGGTTCAACACCTTCCAGTTCGCGCATGCCTATGCCCGCGGCGAAGGCATGAAGCACTACGTGGACATGGTGCAGGAGCCCGAATTCGCCGCACGCGACAAGGGCTACACCTTCGTGTCGCACCAGCAGGAAGTTGGCGCCGGTTATTTCGATGACGTGACCACCGTGATCCAGGGCGGCTCGTCCAGCGTCAAGGCGCTGACCGGCTCGACCGAGGAAGAGCAGTTCCACTGAGCAGCATCTGCGCTGTCACAGGTTCGGGGCCCGCAGGCTTTGCCTGCGGGCCTTTTTTGTGGTGCGCCCGGCAGGGCGCACCCACTCGGAGGTGAAAGTCCTCTACTCGCCCGGCAAGGGGAAGAGTTAGCCGAAGGCAAGGGTTTCGCGGGCGACTGCGAGTCTGAAGGA
>SCMQ01000023.1 GCA_005503335.1 Comamonadaceae bacterium 2FH | reverse complement strand
GTGCGGAGGGCGCCTGGGCCGGGCGGGCCGGTTCGGCCTGCAGGTCGGCCATCTCGACGAAGTCGTCGGGCAGGTGCTCGAGCCGGATCAGGGCTTCGTTGCCCGAGAGCACGCAGGCCGTACGCAGCACATTGCTCAGCTGGCGCACGTTGCCGGGCCAGGGGTAGCACGCGAACAGGCGCTGCACCTCCTCGGACAGGCGCTTGCCGGCGCCGCCCTCGCAGCCCGAGCTCATCACATGCTTGACGATGGCGTCCAGGTCCGTGCGCTCGCGCAGCGCGGGCAGGCGCACCGCCAGGCCGTTGAGGCGGTAATAGAGGTCCTCGCGGAACTGGCCCGCGGCGATCATCTGCCGCAGGTTGCGGTGGGTGGCGCTGATCAGGGCGAAGTTGACCGGGATGCTGCGGTTGGAGCCCAGCGGCGAGATCACGCGCTCCTGCAGCGCGCGCAGCAGGCGGGTCTGCAGCGTCAGCGGCATGTCGCCGATCTCGTCGAGGAACAGCGTGCCGCCGTTGGCCATCTGCACCTTGCCCGCGGCGCCCTTGCGCCGGGCGCCGGTGAACGCGCCTTCCTCGTAGCCGAACAGCTCGGCCTCGATCAGGTTCTCGGGGATGGAGGCGCAGTTCACCGCGACGAAGGGGTGGCGCGCGCGGGCGGAGTCGTTGTGGATGGCCTTGGCCAGCAGCTCCTTGCCGACACCGGTCTCGCCGAGGATCAGGATGGGAATGTCGCAGCCCTGCACGCGGCGCAGCTTCTGCAGCGTCGCGGCCACCTGCGGATCGCCGGTGTCGAGGTAGCGCAGGCTGGACATCTGCTCGCGCCGCTGCGCGGCAACCGACGACGCGGAGGCGGCGTCCGCCGTCGGCGCCGACGGGTTCTGGCCGGGGCCGGAGGACAGGCCTTGCACCTGCCACAGCAGCTGCGGCCGGATGTCGGCGCGTGCGCGCACCGTGACACCGTTGGGCAGCGCCAGCGACAGCAGTTGCGGCGAGGCGGAGCGGCAACGGTCGATCAGCTCGTCCATCGACATGCCGAACAGCGAGGACAGGCTGTGGCGCTGCAGGCCCGCGGGGTCCTGGCCCAGCTGGAACAGCGCGCCCCGGTTCGCCGCCAGAAAGCGCCCGCCCTGGGAAAAGGCCACCAGCCCCTCGAACAGCGTGCCTATGAATTCCGGCCGCGAATGGAAATGCAGGCGCACGGTGTCCTGGAAGGTCTCGGAGAAGATCTGGTTCTCGATGATCTGGGCCGACATGCGGGCCAGCGCCATGGTGTGGCGGTGGTAGCCGCGCGCGTCGCCGGTCACGTCGAGCACGCCGACGATGGTGCCGCGGGGGCTGAAGATGGGCGTGCTGGAGCAGGTCAGGAAGTGGTTGGCCTTGAGGTAATGCTGGTCGGCATGGACGGTCACCGGGCTGCCCAGTGCGATCGCCGTGCCGATGGCGTTCGTGCCCTTGGCGGCCTCGGACCAGTCCACGCCCGGCTTGAGCGCCACCTTCTCGGCCTGGGCGAGGAAGCTGTCGTCGCCCAGCGAATGCAGGATGCGGCCCTCGCCATCGGTCAGCACCACCATGCTGTGGGTGTTGGCGATCTGCTCGTACAGCGCCTCCAGCACGGGGTAGGCCAGGGTGCCGAGTTGGTGGCTCTCGTCCAGCAGCGACTTCACGTGGCTGGGGCTGGCGCCCGTGAAGTCGGGGTCCATGCCGGGCTGCAGGCCGGCCTTGCGCGAGCGCTGCCAGGAGGCCTCGATCAGTCCCTGGTGCTCGTCCGAAACCGGCTCGGCCGCAGGCCAGGCGGCCCGCTCACCGATGGCTTTCGGTGTCTCTATCATGTCGTCTCCTCTGGTCGCCCCCTGCTCGCCGTCCGCCAGCCAGTCGGGCAACTGCAGGCGTTCGTTGAGCGGTGCTTGGGTCCATTCGGACGCCAACGGCGACGGTGATGCATCCCCTGGGGTGGAACCCGTGTCATTGCTCATTTTTGCATCACATGTTAAGTCGTATGTCACAGACGGAGCAATATCTTTGCCAGCCGGCGGGGCATTGCGCGCCGGGCAGCGCGGGCACGGCAATTGCAGAGAAGGGGCATCTGTGTCAACTCTCAACATACGGTGCCCCATGTCCCAGACCTCAACCAAGCGCCTTCATCGACTGCTGACCGCCCTGGTCCTCGCCGCGCCCCTGCTCGCGCAGGCCCACGGCGATGTCACGCCACAAGCGGTGGACACCCACACGCTGCCGCAGTTGGGCAGCCAGTGGCGCGAGAGCAACCCTTATGCGGAAGGCCCGGCCCAGGCGGAAGCCAGGCGCATCGGGTCCTCGGCCTACAACCAGAACTGCGCGCGCTGCCACGGCCTGGAAGCGATATCGGGCGGTGTCGCGCCCGACCTGCGCAAGTTCGACACGGATTGCGTGGGCATGGCCGACGCGGCCAAGAAGAAGGCCTGCTACGCCGAGATGCAGGACTACTTCGCGGCCACGGTGCGCCATGGGCGCACGCGCGACGGCCGGGTCTACATGCCGCCTTTCGACGGCGTGCTGTCGCAGGAGGCCGTGTGGGCCATCAAGACCTACCTCGAATCGCGCCGCGAGCCCTGAACCTGCCCGGGCTGCGCAGACCCTGAAGACAAGACCAGCGAAGGAGACGACATGAAGCCATCGATACAGACCACCGGCACGCTGCCGCGCGCGGCGGGGCTGGCGCGCCGGCAGCTGCTGCTGGCCGGCGCCGCAGCGGCCTTGACCGCGGGCCGGGCCAGGGCCGAACTGCCCGAGGTCCGCGAGCGCGGCAGCCTCAAGGTCGCGCTGTACCGCCACCACGCGCCGTTCTCGGACGGTGGCGCGCAGGGCGTGCGCGGCATCGACGCGGCCCTGGCCCAGGCCCTGGCCGAGCGCATGCGCCTGTCCGTGCAGTGGCTGCCCTTCGATGCCGGGGAGAACATGGGCGACGACCTGCGCAACATGGTCTGGCGCGGCCACTACCTCGGCTACGGACCGGCCGACCTGATGATGCAGGTGCCGATCGATCGCCAGCTGATCGCGCAGACGCGGCAGGTCGAGTTCCTGATGCCTTACTACCGCCACCGGCTGGTGTGGCTCAGCCGTGGCACGCCCTCGCGTGCCGATCTCGGCGCCATGGCGCTGGACGGGCTGCCCCTGGCTGCCGAGACCGGCACTGCCGCGGCGGGCGCGCTGCTCGGCTACGGCGGCGGGCGCTTTCGCGCCGCGGTCCGGCTCCTGCCCTCGGGCCTGGAGGCGGCGCGCGGCGTGGTCGCCGGCAGCTGGCCGGCGGCCTACGTGACCCAGGCCCAGGCCGAGTTCGCGCTCAAGGGCCTGGCTGACGCCGGCGACTACCTGGTCGAGCCCGCCGCGCTGCCCGGCACCCCGCCCAAGGGCTGGGCCGTGGGCCTGGCCATCAAGTCCGGCCAGCCCCAGCTCTCGCAGGCCCTGGCGCTGGCGATGAAGGGCTTGCAGGAGGACGGCACCCTGGCCGGCATCTGGCGCGAACACGGGCTCACGCCGCTCGCGCCCTGAGCCCGGAGCCGCTCAGGCCCCGAGGTTGCGCAGCGCTGCCTCGATCGCGGCTGCGGTGGCCAGCGGCTGCTCCATGGGGAACAGGTGGCTGCCGTCGAGCATGCTGATGCGGCCCTGCGTGATCTTCTGGGTCATCGCCATGCCGACCTGCCCGATTTCCGCCGACTGCAGTCCGCCGATGAAGGCCGCCGGGCACTTGAGCGGATGGCGGGCGAGCAGGCGGTCCAGGTTGTGCGGCAGGCTGTTGTAGATCGCGGTCTCTATGTCGCGGTCGAAGCTCAGCACGCGCCGGCCGTCGGCGTCGTGCGTGCCGTGCGCTATGTAGTCGGCCAGCACCTGCGGGTCCCAGCGCGCGAAGGCCTTCTTGTGGCGGAAATGCTCGAGTGCGGCCTCGGCGCTGGGCCAGGCGTTCCTGCGCTTGCGGCTCACCGCGCCGGGCGAGAGCGCGCCCACCAGCTGGGTGCGCTTGGCCATGCCGAGCGCCGTGGCGCGCCAGCCGCCCAGCAGCGGCGAGTCGATCAGCAGCACGCCGCGCGCCAGGGCCGGGTGGCGCGCCGCGCACATCAGGCTCAGGAAGCCGCCCAGCGAATGACCGACCAGGAAGGCCGGCTCGCCGGCGCGCGCGGTCTCGCGCTCGGCGAACTCGGCCAGCTGCTGCACCAGTTGCGGCCAGTTGCTGGTGACGGGCAGGCGAGGATCGTGGCCGAACTTGTCCAGCGCGCGCAGCTGGAAGCCGCGCCTCCTCAGCTGCTCGAACAGGACGCGGTAGGTGCCGGCGGGGAAGCTGTTGGCGTGCGAGAAGACGATCAGGGCCATGGGGTTGAGCGCCGCCGGGCCGCCCGTAGCCGTTGGTCTGCGAAGCGAACCAGGCGAAGGGCGGCATTGACGCTGCTGCACTGTACAGCTGCGCGCACCACGCTGCGCAGCGTCGCCCCAAGGTGCGAAGGCCCCCTAGGGGGGCAGCGAGGACACGAACGTGCCGAGCGTGGGGGCGACATGCGTCAGATCAGTTTTTCTTTGGGGTTGGTGATCTTCTTCAGCGGCCGGCAGGCCGGCGAGTCGATGCACAGCGGCACCTGGGTCGCGCCGCCTTCCCAGGCCGGGTCCTCGATGCTGTCGAAGACCTCGCGCAGCCGGCGTCCCCAGCTGTTGCGCAGCATCTGGAAATAGGGGTTGTCGTGGTCTATGCAGACCACGCGGTCGGTCTGCAGGCGGTCGGCCTCGTAGACCACCAGGTCCAGCGGCAGGCCGACCGAGAGGTTGGACTTGAGCGTGGAGTCCATCGACACCAGGGCGCATTTGGCGGCCTCGTCCAGCGGCGTGTCGGGCGTGATCACGCGGTCCAGCACCGGCTTGCCGTACTTGGACTCGCCGATCTGGAAGTAGGGCGTCTCGGAGGTGGCCTCGATGAAGTTGCCGGCCGAGTAGACCTGGAACAGGCGCATGCCCTCGCCCTGGATCTGGCCGCCGAAGATCAGCGAGACATTGAACTCCACGCCCGACTGCTTGAGCGCGGCGGCGTCGCGGTGGTGCACATGGCGCACGGCGGCGCCGAGCACGCGCGCCGCGTCGAACATGCTCCTGGCGTTCCAGATCGTGATCGGCTCGCCGCTCTCGGGGTCCTTGACCTGCTCGACCTGCAGGATCTCGCGCACCGACTGCGAGATCGAGAGGTTGCCGGCCGACAGCAGCACCATGAAGCGGTCGCCCGGCTTCTCGTAGACGATCATCTTGCGGAAGGTGTTGATCTGGTCCAGGCCCGCGTTGGTGCGCGAGTCGGACAGGAACACCAGGCCGGCGTTGAGCTTGATGGCGACGCAGTAGGTCATGGCTTTCAGGAGCGCGGGCCCTGGCTGGCCAGCAGTTTCTTCAGGGTGTAGAGGGCGTCCAGCGCGTCGCGCGGACTCAGGGCGTCGGGGTCGATGCCTTCGAGCGCCGATTCTACGAGGCTCGGCCCCGCGCCCTCGGCGGCGGGCGGGGCGGCGAACAGGTCGACCTGGGCCCGGCTCTGGCTGGCGCCGGCTTCCAGCGCGCCGAGCGCGTGGCGCGCATGGTTCAGCACGGCGGCCGGCATGCCGGCCAGGCGCGCCACCTGGATGCCGTAGCTGCGGCTCGCCGGGCCGGGCTGGATCTCGTGCAGGAACACGATGTCGTGGCCCGATTCGGCCGCGCTCACGTGCACGTTCACCGCGGCATGGTGGCTGGCCGGGAACTCGGTGAGCTCGAAGTAGTGGGTGGCGAACAGCGTGAAGGCCTGGGTCCTGTCGTGCAGCTGGGCCGCGATGCCGCTGGCCAGCGCCAGGCCGTCGAAGGTCGAGGTGCCGCGCCCGATCTCGTCCATCAGCACCAGCGAGTGCGGGGTGGCGCCGTGCAGGATCTGCGCGGCCTCGGTCATCTCGAGCATGAAGGTGGACTGCGCATTCGCCAGGTCGTCGGCCGCGCCGATGCGCGTGTGGATGGCGTCGATCGGACCCAGGCGGCAGCTCGCGGCCGGCACGTAGGAGCCGATCGAGGCCAGCAGCACGATCAGCGCGACCTGGCGCATGTAGGTCGACTTGCCGCCCATGTTGGGGCCGGTGATGACCTGCATGCGCTGCCGCTGCCCCAGCACGCAGTCGTTGGCGATGAAGCTGCCGCCCGAGGTCTCGGCCAGGCGCGCCTCGACCACCGGGTGGCGGCCCTGGCGGATCTCGATGCAGGGCTCCAGGGCGAACTGCGGCGCGCACCAGTTGAGCGTCAGCGAACGCTCGGCCAGGGCGCTGAGCGCGTCCAGCGCGGCCAGCGCGCGCGCCAGCTGAGTGAGCCGGGGCACGAAGGGCTGCAGCTGGTCGAGCAGCTGCTCGTACAGCCATTTCTCGCGCGCCAGGGCGCGCTCCTGGGCGGAGAGCGCCTTGTCCTCGAAGGCCTTGAGCTCGGGCGTGATGAAGCGCTCGGCGTTCTTCAGCGTCTGGCGGCGCCGGTAGTCGCCGGGCACCTTGTCGAGCTGGCCCTGGGTGACCTCGATGTAGAAGCCGTGCACTTTGTTGAACTGCACGCGCAGGTTGGCTATTGCCGTGCGCGCCTTCTCGCGCGTCTCCAGGTCGAGCAGGAAGGCGTCGCAGTTGGTCTGGATGGCGCGCAGCTCGTCGAGCTCGGCATCCAGTCCCAGGGCGATCACGCCGCCGTCGCGGACCAGGGCCGCGGGCTCCTCCATGATGGCGCGCTGCAGCAGGGCGGCGCAGCCGGCGGGTGGCTCGAGCTGGCGCGCCAGCTCGCCGAGCAGTCCCTCGGGCCCGGGCAGCTGGGGGGCTAGCTGCTCGGCCCTGAGCAGCGACAGCTGCAGCGCCACGAGCTCGCGCGGCCGCACCTGGCGCAGCGCAATGCGCGCCGTGATGCGCTCCACGTCGCTGCTGCCCTTGAGCTGGCTGCGCAGCCGGTGCCAGGGCCCTGCCCCGCTGTCGCCGCGCAGCGCGGCAATGGCCTGCAGGCGCTGGCGGGCCTGGCTGCGGTCGCGCTGCGGCGCCAGCAGCCAGGCCTTGAGAGCGCGGCTGCCCATGCCGGTCATGCAGCTGTCCAGCAGCGAGAACAGCGTGGGCGCGTCCTCGCCGCGCAGGGTCTGCACCAGCTCCAGGTTGCGCCGCGTGGCCGGCGGCAGCTCGATCAGCTCGTCGCTGCGCTGCACGCGCAGCTGGCGCACATGCGAGAGGGCGCGGCCCTGGGTGTGTTCGGCATAGGCCAGCAGGGCGGCCGCTGCCGCATGGGCCTGCGGCAGGGCCTCGGCGTCCCAGGCGGCCAGGCTGGCGGCCTGCAGCTGTTCGAGCAGCTTGCGCTGGCCCAGGGCTGCGTCGAACTGCCACTCGGGGCGCTGCGTCAGCGCCAGGCCCGCCGCGCGCGAGGAAACACGCAGCGCCTTCAGGCGCTGCTCGAAGGCCGGCGTGACCTCGCTGCTCGCTAGCAGCTCGCTGGGCGCGATGCGCTCGATCCAGTCGGCCAGCTCGTCGGGCGCGCATTCGGCCAGCTGCAGCTCGCCCTGGGTGACGCTGAGCCAGGCCAGGCCGCAGGCGTTGCGCGGTCCCTGGTGCACGGCCAGCAGGATGGACTCGGTCTTGTCGCCGAGCAGCTCGCTGTCGGTCAGCGTGCCGGGCGTGACCACGCGCACCACCTTGCGCTCGACCGGCCCCTTGGCGGTGGCGACATCGCCGACCTGCTCGCAGATCGCGACCGACTCGCCATGCTTGATCAGGCGGGCCAGGTAGCCCTCCATCGAATGGAAGGGCACGCCGGCCATGACCACCGGCTGGCCGGCCGACTGGCCGCGCCGCGTCAGCGTGATGTCCAGCAGCTCGGCGGCTTTTTCTGCGTCGGCGTAGAACAGCTCGTAGAAATCGCCCATGCGGTAGAACAGCAGGGTGTCGGGGTGCCCGGCTTTCAGGGCCAGGTACTGCTGCATCATGGGCGTATGGTCTTTGAGCGATTCAGTCACGGGAGGGGCAAGGTCGGAACGCATGCGGCTATTGTCCCAAAGCCGGCGCGGCGCACCCGGCATCCGTGGCCCTGTTCTTGCGCCGTCCCGGGAAACCCGTTAAATTGTTACAAAACAAGGCCCATCTTGCGGGCAAGAACAAGGGGTACAGGGCGTGACGAGTGAACCGGCGGCCGAACCGGCGCGTGCATCCATGGCATTTTTGTCCACGCTGCCAGCCAGTCCCGGCGTGCGGCGTCTGGCCCTGGCGGTGGTCCTGGTCTCGGCGGCCTTGTTCCTGCTGGCCGTGCCTTTCGCCAAGCTCCCCCTGCTGCCGGTGCCGGCCTTCATCCCCATCTACCAGTCGGCCCTGGTCATCAACGACCTGATCACCGCCGTGCTGCTGTTCGGGCAGTTCGCCATCCTGCGTTCGCGCGCCCTGGTGGTGCTGGCTGCGGCCTACCTGTTCAGTGCGCTGATGGCCGTGGCCCATACGCTGAGCTTTCCTGGCCTGTTCGCGCCGCAGGGCCTGTTGACCGGAGGCCCGCAGACCACGGCCTGGCTGTACTACCTATGGCATGGCGGCTTCCCCGTCCTGGTGATCGGCTACGCCCTGCTCAGCGGCCCCTGGCGCCTGCCCCTGCTCGCGGGGCGGCCTGTGGTCAGCCGGATGTCCACGCGCACCGTGGTGGTCGCGACGGTGGCGACCGTCGCGACCGCGGTCGCAGCGCTGGCCCTGCTGACCACGGCCGGGCACGACGCGCTGCCGGTCATCATGCAGGGCCAGCGCTATGCACCCGGCAAGCTGGTCGTGCAGACCGGCTCCTGGCTGATGGGCGTGCTGGCCCTGTGGCTGCTGTGGCGCCGGCGCGGGCTTTCGGTGCTCGACCTGTGGCTGATGGTCACGCTGTGCGCCTGGACCTTCGACATCGCCCTGGCCGCCGTGCTCAACGGTGGCCGTTTCGACCTGGGGTTCTACGCCGGACGGGCCTATGGACTGGTGGCGGCCAGCCTGGTGCTGGTCGTGCTGCTGCTAGAGAACGGGCGCCTGTACGCAGGGCTCGTGGCGGCGAACGAGAGCGAGCAGCGCGCCAAGCGTGCCGCGCAGGACGCCACGCGCATGAAATCGGAGTTCCTGGCCAACATGAGCCACGAGATACGCACCCCGATGAACGCGCTGTTCGGCATGGCCCAGCTGGTGGCCAAGAGCGCTCTGGACGCGCGCCAGCGCGACTACCTGGACAAGATGCTGCGCGCCGGCCGCCACCTGCTGGGCATCCTGGACGACGTGCTGGACTTCTCCAAGATCGAGGCCGGCAAGCTCAATATAGAGGCGATCGACTTCGAGCTCGAGCAGGTGCTGGCCGGCATCACCGACATGGTCCAGGAAAAGGCCTCGGCCAAGGGTCTGGAGCTGGTGGTCGACGTGGAGGACGCGGTGCCCAAGCGGATGGTCGGTGACCCGCTGCGGCTCGGTCAGATCCTGGTCAACTTTGCCAACAACGCGGTCAAGTTCACCGAGCACGGCGAGATCTCGATCAGCGTGTGCGTGCTGGAGCAGGGGCCGAGCGATGTGCTGCTGCGCTGCGCCGTGCGCGACACCGGCATCGGCTTGTCGACGCAGCAAGTCGCCAGCCTGTTCCATTCGTTCCAGCAGGCCGACAGCTCGACCACGCGCCGCTACGGGGGCACGGGCCTGGGGCTCGCGATTTCCAAGCGCCTGGCGGAGCTGATGGGCGGCAGCGTCGGGGTCGAAAGCACCCCGGGCCAGGGCGCCACCTTCTGGCTCACGCTGCGCCTGCAGAAGTCGACGCGCCAGCCGCGCGCGCTGCTGCCCGCCGCACATCTGCGCGGCAAGCGGGTGCTGGTGGTCGACGACAACGAGCACGCGCGCGCTGCGATCGCCCGCGCGCTGGCGGGCATGAGTTTCCGGGTCGCCGAGGCCGATTGCGGGCCCGTGGCGCTCAATACCTTACGCCGGGCCGACGACGCGGGCCAGGGCTTTGACGCGGTGACGCTGGACTGGCAGATGCCCGAGATGGACGGCATCGAGGTGGCCAGGCGCATCAACGCGATGGCGCTGCGCATCTGGCCCAGGCTGGTGCTGATCACCGGCCGCAGTCGCGAGGACGCGCTGCGCAGCGCCCAGGCGGTGGGCATGTGTCATGTGCTGATCAAACCGGTCAGCCCGTCCATCCTGTTCGACGCCCTGGTCGAGGCACTGAGCCAGCGCAACGGGGGGGGGACCGGCGAATGCGCTGGGGCCGGGCGGCACGCCCACCGTGGACGAATCTGCACGCTTCGCCGGCCTGCGCCTGCTGCTGGTGGAGGACAACGAGCTGAACCAGACCATCGCCAGCGGGCTGCTGGAGGCCGGTGGCGTGGCGGTGGATGTGGCGCCCGATGGCGCCGTGGCGCTGGACATGCTCGACGCGTCGGCCAACGGCTTCTATGCCGCGGTGCTGATGGACATGCAGATGCCGGTGATGGACGGGCTGGCGGCCACGCGCGCGCTGCGGCGCAATCCACGCTTTGCCAAGCTGCCGGTGATCGCCATGACCGCCAACGCGATGCAACACGACCGCGACGCCTGCCTGGCCGCCGGCATGAACGACCACGTCGCCAAGCCGATCGAGGAGGCCGTGCTCTGGGCGACCCTGGGGCGCCATGTCGGCGCGCCGGCGCCACGGCCGTCGCCCCTGGCGGACAAGGGTGCGGCCGACGACGCGGACGTGCTGCCCGAGCTCGGCGGCGTCGACATGGCCGCAGGCTTGCGGCGCTGCCTGGGCAACCGGCAGCGCTACCGACTGCTGCTGCAGCAGTTCGCGCAGACGCAGCGCGGGGTGCCGGACGCCGTGGTGGCGGCGCTCGGGCAGGGCGATGCGGCGGGCGCCGAGCGGGCTGCGCACACCCTCAGGGGGCTGGCGGCCACGATAGGCGCGCCGCAACTCGAGCAGCATGCCCAGGCCGTGGAGACGCTGATCCGCCAGGGACAGTCGCAAGCCGTGCTGCAGCTGCCCCTGGCAGCGCTGCGCGTCACCCTGGGCGAGCTGGTGGCGCAGATCGACGCGGCGATGGCACCTTCGGCCGCCGCGCCCCTCGATCCGTCTCGCGTGGCTTCGCTACAGGCCGCCTGCCGTCGGCTGATGGCGCTGCTGCGCGCAGGCGACACCGATGCGGTGCTGGCCTTCGAGCGCTTCGCGGCGCTGGCTGGCCCGGCCGCGCCGCGCCGGATGCAGGCGCTGGCTGCGGCGGTGCAGGCCCCCGACCATGCCACGGCGGTCAGGCTGCTCGGGGAACTGGCTGGGGAACTGTTTCCGGATTGAGGTCCGGCGGGCGGCGCTCAGGCGTCGCTGCCGTACTCCGGGCCTTCCTCGTCGTCCGCTTCCGTCTCCGCGGCCTGGCGCACGGCGGCCTTGTCGCCGGCGCTGGCGAACTTGCTGTACTTGCCCAGGATGCTCACGAGCTGGCCATAGACGCGCGGATTGCCGGCCAGGCATTCCTTCTGCTCGAGGAAGTCGGCCTCGCCGGTGAAGTTGCCGATCAGGCCGCCGGCCTCGGTGACCAGGAGCGAGCCGGCGGCCACGTCCCAGGGCTGCAGGCCGGTCTCGAAGAAGCCGTCGGTGAAGCCGGCCGCCACATAGGCCAGGTCCAGCGCGGCCGAGCCCGGGCGGCGCAGGCCGGCGGTGCGCTGCATCACGTCGGCCATCATGCGCAGGTAGAGCTTGAAGTTGTCGCCCTTGCGGAACGGGAAGCCCGTGGAGACCAGGCTCTCGTTCAGCTGGGTGCGCTTGCTCACACGGATGCGCCGCTCGTTGAGGTAGGCGCCGCGGCCCTTGGTCGCGGTGAACAGGTCGTTGCGGCTGGGGTCGTAGATCACGGCCTGCTCGATCTTGCCGCGCACGGCCAGCGCGATGCTCACGCAGTAGACCGGGAAGCCGTGGATGAAGTTGGTCGTGCCGTCCAGCGGGTCGATGATCCAGACATGGTCGGACTTGGGGTCGCCGTGGGTGCGACCCGACTCCTCGGCATGGATGCCATGGCCGGGGTAGGCGGTGAGCAGGGTCTCGATGATGGTCTGCTCGCTCGCGTGGTCCACCTCGGTGACGAAATCGTTGACCTGCTTCTGCGACACGCGCACGGCCTCCACGTCCAGCGCGGCGCGGTTGATGATGGCGCCGGCGGCGCGGGCGGCCTTGATGGCCACGTTGAGCATGGGGTGCAGATTGGACGACATTTTGTAGGGAAGAGCAGGCCGCAGGGTTCGGGGGCCGTCCCGGCGATGCGGGCGGCGACAATCGGGGGATTTTACCCGCCCGGCCTTCCTTGTGGCCCATTCAGACCGATGCAGACCCGCTTCATCCTGATCAACACCAGCCATGCCGGCAACGTGGGCGCCGCCGCGCGCGCCATGAAGGTCATGGGTTTCGACGACCTGGTGCTGGTGGCGCCGCGCTGGCCCGACGTGCTGACGCGTGAGGAGACCATGCAGCGCGCCAGCGGCGCCGAGGACCTGCTGGCGCGCGCGCGTGGTCGCGACCCTGGACGAGGCGCTGGACGGCGTCACCCACCTGTGCGCCACGGCCATGACGCCGCGCGACTTCGGCCCGCCCACGGTGGCGCCGCGCCCGCATTTCGAGGCGCTGGCCGCAGGCGAACACTCGGTGGCCTTCCTGTTCGGTTCGGAGCGCTTCGGCATGGCCAACGAGGACGTCTACCGCTGCCATGTGGCGCTCAGCATCCCGACCCATCCCCAGTTTGGCTCGCTGAACCTGGGCGCGGCGATCCAGGTGATCGCCTACGAATGGCGCATGGCGCTGGGCGGTTTCGCCGTGCAGCCGGCCAGGGCCGTGCCGCGGCTGGCCGACGCCCAGCAGCTGGCCGGCATGCTGGCGCACTGGGAGAGCGCGCTGACCGAGATCGGTTTTCTCGATCCGGCGGCGCCCAAGAAGCTGATGCCGCGGCTGAACCAGCTGTTCAACCGCGCCCAGCTCACGCAGGAGGAAATCCACATCCTCAGAGGTGTCGCCAAGGCCATGAGCGAGGCGGCCCGGCGGCCAAACCGATAGACTGCAGCCCCAGCAGATACAAGAAGCAACCATGTTCGCCCGCCTCCGCTCCGACATCCAGTGCATCCTCGACCGCGACCCCGCCGCGCGCAGCGCCTGGGAGGTGGTCACCTGTTACCCGGGGCTGCACGCGATCTGGTTGCACCGGCCGGCGCACTGGTGCTGGACGCACGGCCTCAAATGGCTGGGGCGATTCATCTCCCATGTCTCGCGCTGGCTCACCGGCATCGAGCTGCACCCCGGCGCGAAGATCGGCGAGCGCGTGTTCTTCGACCACGCCATGGGCGTGGTGGTCGGCGAAACGGCCGAGATCGGCGACGGCTGCACCATCTACCAGGGCGTCACGCTGGGCGGTACCTCGCTCTACAAGGGCGCCAAGCGCCACCCGACCCTGGGCCGCGACGTGGTGATTGGAGCCGGCGCCAAGGTGCTGGGCGGCTTCACCGTGGGCGACGGGGCCAAGGTCGGCTCCAATGCGGTCGTGACCAAACCGGTGCCGGCCGGCGCCACGGCGGTGGGCAATCCGGCGCGCATCATCGAGGCCGAAGCCGACGCCAAGCGCGAGGTTGCGGCCTCGCGCATGGGCTTCTCGGCCTATGGCGTGACGCAGAACGACGACCCGCTGTCCCAGGCCATGCGCGGCCTGATCGACAACGCGGCCAGCCAGGAGCACCAGATCGCATTGCTGTGGCAGGCCATAGAGAAGCTGTCGACGGGTCAGCCGCAGGCGGAATGCGTGCCGCGCGACGCGGCGCGCGAGGAGCATTTCGAGGCCGCCAAGCTGAACCAGCTGGTCGGCAAGTAGGCCGGCGGGCGCGCCGGTCCCTGGCGCTCTCAGCTGGACTTGGGCGCGCGCACGGCGCTCTTGGGCCGGAAGGCCTGGCAGACCGCGTCGTGGGTCTCCAGGTAGGGCCCGCCTATCAGGTCGATGCAGTAGGGCACGGCGGCGAAGATGCCGTGCACCAGGGGCTGGCCCGCGGCGTCCTTCAGGCCCTCCAGCGTCTCGGCGATGGACTTGGGCTGGCCGGGCAGGTTGATGATCAGGCTCTTGTCCCGGATCACCGCCACCTGGCGCGACAGGATGGCCGAGGGCACGAAGCGCAGGCTGATCTGGCGCATCTGCTCACCGAAGCCCGGCATTTCCTTGTGCGCCACGGCCAGCGTGGCCTCGGGCGTCACGTCGCGCGGCGCCGGGCCGGTGCCGCCGGTGGTCAGCACCAGGGCGCAGCCGGCGTCCACCAGCTCGATCAGCGTGGCGCTGATGCGCCCCTGCTCGTCGGGGATCAGGCGCGGCTCGAACTGGATCGGGTTCTTGAGCGCGCGCGTGAGCCAGTCCTGCAACGCGGGCAGGCCCTGGTCGGGGTAGATACCGCTGGAGGCGCGGTCGCTGATCGAGACGATGCCGATCTTGACCGCATCGAAGCTCGTGGTCTCATTCATCGCTGGGCTCCTGGTCGTCGTTCGCGGTGCTGCCCGTTGCGCCGAGCTGCGCCTTGACCAGCTGGAACAACTCGCGGTAGGCGCGGCCCTGGCGCGGCGCCAGGCCCTTGGATTCGGCCGCCCGGTCGGGTGCCGGCGCGTCCTTGCGCGCCTGGCGGACCAGGGCGCGCAGCTGCTGGCTGTCGGTGCCGGGGAAGGCCTGCATCCAATCGCTGAAGGCCTCCTCCTGCGCGATCAGGCGGTCGCGCCACTGCTCGGCCTGGTGCAGGGCCAGGGTATCGCGTGCCGAGCCCAGGCGCTGCTCGTCGAGCGCGGCGCGCACCGCGGCGATGGCCTCGGGATCGAGCTGGCGCATCAGCTTGCCGATGAACTGCATCTGGCGGCGCTTGCCCTCGAAGTTGCTGATGCGCCGCGCCTCGGCCAGGGCCTCGGTCAGCTTGTCGGAAAGTTGAAGCCGCGCCATCAGGTCGGCGCGCAGGGCCAGCAGCTCCTCGCCCAGCGCCTGCAGCTCGGCGCTCTCGCGCTTGAGGTCGGTCTTGCTGGGCTCGTCGCTGCCCTTGAGCTCGCGCTTGAGCTCCAGGTCGAGTTCACTGCCCTCGGCCACGAAGTGGCCTCGGACGTAATAGCCTTTTTTGGGTTTTCGGGACATGGAGATGGTCGGGGCAGACGGGTCGCGGGACGGCAAGTATCATAGCCGGCACCATGACGCAAATTGCCTCCCGTGCCCAAAGCGGCTTCAGCTACAGCCGCGCCTTTTTCGAAGACCTGGTCGACCGCGCGCTCGCGCATGCGAAGAAGCTGGGCGCGAGCGACGCCGGCGCCGAGGCCTCCGAGGGCTGCGGCCTCTCGGTCAGCGTGCGCTGCGGCGAGCTCGAGACGGTGGAGCGCAACCGCGACAAGTCGCTGGGCGTGACGGTCTACCTGGGCCAGCGCCGCGGCAATGCCAGCACCTCCGATTTCTCGCGCGCCGCGATCGAGCAGACCGTGCAGGCGGCCTACGACATCGCGCGCTTCACTGCCGAAGACCCGGTGGCCGGCCTGCCCGAGGCCGAGGACATCGCGACCGAGCACCAAGACCTGGACCTGTTCCACCCCTGGCCGATCACCAGCGAGGAGGCGGCGCGCCTGGCCAAGACCTGCGAGGCCGCGGCCTTCGCCACCGACCGGCGCATCACCAACAGCGAGGGCGCGGGCGTCTCGGCCCAGCAAAGCCATTTCTTCAGCGCCCACACCCGCGGTTTCCGCGGCGGCTACGCGAGCTCGCGCCACAGCCTGTCGGTGGCGCCGATCGCGGGCAAGGGCGAGGACATGCAGCGCGACGCCTGGTACAGCTCGATGCGCAGCGCCGACGAGCTGGCCTCGGCCGAGGCCGTGGGCCGCTACGCGGCCGAGCGCGCGCTCAGTCGCCTCAAGAGCCGCAAGATTCCCACCACCGAATGCCCGGTGCTGTTCGAGTCGCCGCTGGCCGCCGGCCTGCTGGGCGGCTTCGTGCAGGCCACCAGTGGCGGCGCGCTCTACCGCAAGAGCAGCTTCCTGCTCGATTCGCTGGGCAAGCAGGTCTTTCCCAAGCACATCGACATTGCCGAGGACCCGTTCGTCAAGCGCGGCAAGGGCAGCTCCCCGTTCGACGAGGAAGGCGTGCGCACGCGCGCGCGCAAGGTGGTCGAGGCCGGCCGGGTGGAAGGCTACTTCCTGTCCAGCTATTCGGCGCGCAAGCTCGGCATGAAGACCACGGGCAATGCCGGCGGATCGCACAACCTCACACTGCGCTCGCGCCTGACCCGCGCCGGCGACAACCTGGACGAGATGCTGAAGAAGCTAGGCACCGGCCTGTTCGTGATCGAGCTCATGGGCCAGGGCGTCAATTACGTGACCGGCGACTACTCGCGCGGCGCGAGCGGCTTCTGGGTCGAGAACGGCCGCATTGCCTACCCGGTGCACGAGATCACCATCGCCGGCAACCTCAAGGCCATGTTCAAGGGCATAGCGGCCGTCGGCGCAGACGCCTACAACTACGGCGCCAAGACCGTGGGCTCGGTGCTGGTCAACCGCATGACGGTCGCCGGCAGCTGAGGTCCCGGGGGCAAGTCAGGCCCGCAGGCGGGTTCAGCCGGCGAGCGCGGCCTTGACGGCGGCCGAGACCTGGCCCATGTCGGCCTTGCCCGCCAGGCGGGTCTTGACCAGGCCCATGACCTTGCCCATGTCGCCCGGTCCGGCCGTGCGTCCCAGCTCAGCGCCGAGCTCGGCCACGATGGCCTTGACCTCGGCTGCCACTTCCTCGGCCGACAGGCGCGCGGGCAGGTAGGCCTGCAGCACCGCGAGCTCGGCGCCTTCCTTGTCGGCCAGGTCCTGGCGGCCGGCCTGGGTGAAGGCGGCGATGCTGTCCTTGCGCTGCTTGATCAGCTTGTCGACCACGGCGACCACGGCGGCATCGTCGAGTGTGATGCGTTCGTCGACTTCCTTCTGCTTGATCGCCGCCTGCAGCAGGCGGATGGTGCCCAGGCGCTCGCTGTCCTTGGCGCGCATCGCGGCTTTCATGTCTTCGGTGATCTGGTCCTTGAGGCTCATGGCTTGCTCCTTGGGGGCGTTGGAGGGCAGGAAAAAACAAAAACCCGCGCGAGGCGTCCCTGGCGCGGGCTGAGGGGCCGAAGCCGCTGCGATCAGTACAGCTTCTTGGGCAGCTGCATGCTGCGCACGCGCTTGTAGTGGCGCTTGACGGCGGCAGCCTTCTTGCGCTTGCGCTCGGCGGTGGGCTTCTCGTAGAACTCGCGGGCACGCAGGTCGGTCAGCAGGCCGAGCTTCTCGATGGTGCGCTTGAAGCGACGCAGGGCGACGTCAAACGGCTCGTTTTCTTTCACGCGGATGGTGGTCATTAGCGAATGTTTTCCAAATTGTGCCGCCAGAGGGTCGCAGGGAAGATCGGGCCCTGGGCCATACGCGGCGGATTTTCCCCGTCTATATCGACTTTAACTAGTATTTGGCCGACGGGGCAATGCCACAAAGCCCAAGATTATAGCCTTACTGCGCCTGTGTTCAAGGCGCCGCCACGCGGCGTCAGTGCCGCAGCCGCGCCGCTAGCCCCTGCGCGCAGGCTTGGCCGCTGGCCCAGGCCCACTGGAAGTTGTAGCCGCCCAGCCAGCCGGTCACGTCGACCACTTCGCCGATGAAGTACAGGCCCGGTTGCCTGGACTCCATGGTCTGCGAGGACAGCTCGCGCGTGTCCACCCCGCCCAGCGTGACCTCGGCTTTGCGCCAGCCCTCGGTGCCGGTGGGCGTGAGCTCCCAGCGTGCCAGGCGCTCGGCCAGCAGGTTCAGCGCCTTGTCCGAGGCCTCGGCGATAGTGCGCTGCCAGCCGGCTTCCTGCTGCACCCAGGCCTCGGCCAGGCGCGCCGGCACCAGGCCGGCCAGCTCGTTGACGATCAGCTTGCGCGAGCTGGCCTTGGCGCGCGCCAGGGCCTGGGGCAGGTCGACGTCGGGGGCGAGGTTGAGTCGGATCGGCTGCTGCTCGCGCCAGTAGCTCGAGATCTGCAGCACGGCGGGGCCGGACAGGCCGCGGTGGGTGAACAGCAGGTCCTCGAGGAAGCTGGCGCGCCCCTTTTTGGTGCCTGTTTCCATGGCCACCGGCAGCGAGAGGCCGGCCAGGGCTGCGTAGGGCGCCCAGGCCTCGCCGTCGAAGCTCAGGGGCACCAGGCCGGGGCGCGGCTCGACCAGGCGCAGCCCGAACTGGCGGGCGATGCGGTAGCCGAAGTCGCTGGCGCCTATCTTGGGGATGGACAGGCCGCCGGTGGCGACGACCACGGCGCGACTGTGGACCGGGCCGCGGTCGCTGTCGAGCAGGTAGCCCTCGCTGCCGTCGGGGCCAGCGCCGGTGCGCAGGGCCCGCACGGCGCAGGGTTGCCAGTGCTGCACGCCGCCGGCCGCGCATTCGGCCAGCAGCATGCGGATGATGTCTTCGGACGAGCGGTCGCAGAACAGCTGGCCCTTGTGCTTCTCGTGGAAGGCGATGCCGTGGCGCTGCACCAGGGCGATGAAATCCTGCGGTGTGTAGCGCGCCAGGGCCGAGCGGCAGAAATGCGGGTTCTCGCCCAGGAAATGCCGCTGCGGCGCGGCCGGGTCGAGCAGGCGGTTGGTGAAGTTGCAGCGGCCGCCGCCCGAGATGCGGATCTTCTCGGCCACCTTCTCGCTGTGGTCCAGCAACAGCACCTTGAGGCCGAGCTGGCCCGCCACTCCCGCGCAAAACAGGCCGGCCGCGCCGGCCCCCACGATCACCACGTCAAATGCTTGCATGGCCCGCAGTGTAGGGGCTGGTCCGCCGCGGGACCGCTCGTGGCGCCGGCTTCTTCCGGTCGACCTTCAGCCTGCCAGCCGGCTGCGGCCGGCCAGCGACACGGCCTTGAGCGAGAGGCCGTCGATCTCGCTGGTGATGCCGGACAGCACATTCGCCACCACGGCGAATTCGCGCCCGTGCTGGCCGGCGCGCGCCGCCATCACCTGGGCATTGAAGCTCACCACCTTGGCCTCGCGCGCCACGGTCTGGATCGACGAAACGATCTGGCTCAGCTCGCGCATCAGCGACTCGGACTGGGCCTTGGTGACGTGGTCGAAGGCCGAGGTGGCGGTGTTCAGGGCCTCGAGCACCTGGTCGGTGCTGGCGACCAGGGTGGCCACTGACGCCCCGACGCGCGGGCTATTCCGGTCGATCAGGTCCAGGGTGCTGCGGACCTGTTCGGCGAAGGCGTCGATGGTGGCGCTGACGCCCTCGGGGCCGCGGTAGGCCTGGCGGATATGGTCGGCGCTGCCGGTCTCCAGGGTGCGCGGTGTGTCCACGAGGCGGGCCTGGCTGTCGCTGAACAGGGCCAGCGTGCGCCGGGCTGCCTCCAGTTGCTGGGCGCTGCCCTGGGCAGCCAGCACCGTCTGCAGAACCAGGCGTTGCGAGAGCATGCGCTGGCGCGCGGCCAGGTTCAGCAGGGAGATGTCGGCGCTGCGCGGGCGGCTTGGCGCCAGGCTCGGCTTGCTCGGGGGAGAGGTCAGGACAGCCATGAAAACACCCATAGTTTCGGGAACACAGGCGGCTTGAAAGCAATACCTGCGCCAGAGTTTCCCCGGGCGATCCGCCGGGGCGGGGGCGTCAGGCGGTCCGGGCCTGCGCCGTCGGGGCCTGCGCCACGGCGGCCACGCCCTGCACCACGTCGCCGACGACGATGACCGAGGGACTGGCCAGGCCTTCGCGCGCGATGGTCGCCTGCAACTCGCCCAGGGTGGTCACGGCATGGCGCTGGCTGGGCAGGCTGGCGCGCTGGATCACGGCCACCGGGGTGCGGGCCGGCAGGCCGGTCAGCAGTTCGCTCTGGATCTGGGCGGCGCTGCTCACGCCCATGTAGATCACCAGGGTGAGCTTGGCGTCGCGCGCGGTGGCGGCGAGCTGGCGCCAGTCGGTGCCGGCGTCGCCCGGCTTGGCATGGCCGGTGATGAAGACCACGCCGTGGGCATGCTCGCGATGGGTCAGCGGCGCGCCCAGCGAACTCAGGGCGGCGAGGCCGGCCGTGATGCCGTTGACCACCTCGACCTCGATGCCGGCTTCGCGCAGGTGCTCCACCTCCTCGCCGCCACGGCCGAAGATGAAGGGGTCGCCGCCCTTGAGGCGCACCACCCGGTCGCCTTCGCGCGCGGCCATGATCATGAGCTTCTCGATGAAGGCCTGCGGCGTGCTCTTGCAGCCGCCGCGCTTGCCGACATGGACGATGCGCGCGCCGGGGGCGGCATAGGCGAGGATGTCGTCGCCGACCAGGTCGTCGACCAGCAGCACGGTCGCGGCCTGGATCGCCTTGACGGCCTTGAGCGTGAGCAGCTCCGGGTCGCCGGGGCCTGCGCCAACCAGGGTGACCTTGCCGGTCATGCCGGGGGTGGAAGGGCTGTGTTTCATGATGCCGACACCTCATGCAAGATGTGTTCCACCTGCAGGGCGATTGGCGCCGGCAGCGGCAGGCTGCCCTCCAGCACCGCCTGGATGTAGGTGGCGGTGCTGGCCGCGTCGATGGCCTTGGGCAGTTCCGGAAGGTTGGCCAGGGAGCCACCCTGGGCTTCCTGCACGCAGATGCGCCGGCCGTCGCGGAAGACGTCCATCTGCGGCGTGCGGCGCGCGTCCGCCACCGGCTCGCCCTCGGTGCCGCGCAACAGCAGGGCATGAGCGCCCACCAGCTCGAAGGTGGCGGTCATGGACAGGGCGTATTCGGGGTGGGTGTAGCTGCCGACGATCAGGCTGGGCCCGGCGCAGGGGTTCATGAGCTTGACCAGGCTGTGGGCCGAGTTGCGCAGGCCCACGGCGCGCCGAACGTCCAGCAGGCGCTTGAGGCCGGGGTGGAGCAGCTCGGTCGGCGCGTAGGCCAGTTGCCCTGGCGCGAGTTGGGGCAGGGCGGTCTCGGGCCGGATGCCCAGGGCCTCGAACACCTCGGACGAGCACACGCGCCGGGTCTCGGTGGGCGTGCCGTGCACCAGCACGGGCAGGCCATGGCGCGCCAGCAGCAGGGCCAGCAGCGGGGTCAGCACCGGCAGCTTGCGCGCGCCGTTGTAGCTGGGCAGCACGACCGCCGGCCGCTCGGTCGCCGGCAGCCGGTTCAGCCGCGCATGCGTGGCGTCGAGGAAGCCGGCCATCTCCTCGGGCGTCTCGCCCTTGATCCGCATGGCCAGGCAGAAACCGCCGATCTCCAGGTCGCTCACGCTGCCGTCGAGCACCTGGCCGAACAGGTCGGCCGCCTGCTCGCGCGTGAGGGCGCGCGCCCCGTCCTTGCCTCGGCCGATTTCCCGGATGTACTGGCTGATTCCCATGGCGCGATTGTCCGTGAACTTTGATGACTTATGGTTATATGGAAAAAGAGGCGGCGCCGGCACCGGCGCGGCGCTCAGGCCGGCACGCTGCGCAGCAGGCGCTCGAGCTGTACCAGCTGCGGCACCACCGGCCCGGCGAAACGCAGCGCCTCGCCCTCGGAGATCACGAGGGAGGGGAAAGTCTCGATGTCGAGGTCGCCGAGCTGCTCGGCCTCGTCCTCGACATCCAGCCAGCGGAAGGCCAGCTCGGGGTGGGCCTGGCGCAACTGCTCGTACAAGGCCTTGAACTCGCGGCAGACGCCGCACCATTCGGCGCACAGGCAGACCACCGCGCCCGCAGGGCGGGCGCCGGCGGCCTCACGCAGGGTTTGCGCGATCAGCTGGCGGTAGATGTCGGAACTCAAGATGGCACACCAGGGTCAGGGGCTCAGCGCCCCGCAACCGCTAGTGTGCATCATCTTGGCGGCGCGATGCTTGCTCAGGCTAGCGCGGCCGTGGCCTGCGCGCGCACCAGCCGCTTGAGCTCGGGGATGCAGGAGCCGCAGTTGGTGCCGCACTTGAGGCTGCCCTGCAGGGCGGCCAGGCGCTCGTCCTCGCTGCCGCGGCAGTCCTGCAGCTTCGCGGTGATCGCTTCGTCGGTCACGTTGAAGCAGGTGCAGACCTGGCGGCCGCGCGACTGGATCGCCACCGGCGCCTTGGCGCCCGGCACCAGCAGCAACCGGCCGTAGGCCTGGGCCGGCAGCTCGTCCTGCAGCAGGGTCTTGATCCAGGCCTCGGCGCTGGTGTCGCCGGCCAGCACGAAGCCTTCCAGCCGCGTGTCTTGGCCTTCGCGCACCAGGCGCACGGCGCGCCGCTGGCCGCGCTTGCGGTCGGCGTAGCGCAGGGTGTCGGCGCTGTCGAGCGCCAGCAGGGCCTCGATGCGGGCCAGCAGCTCGTCGGGCGGTGCCTCATAGGCGGCCGCGCGCAGCAGCACGCCGTGGCGCTCGCGCTGCCGGGCCTCGGCCAGCGGCGCGTTGTTCGAGAACGGCACGCAGGCGGCGAAGCTGAACCGGGCCATCAGGGGCTTGAGCGCCTCGCGCGCGGCCAGCGCCCGCTCGGGCGGCAGCCAGGCCACGGCCAGCAGCGACCAGGGCAGCTCGGCCTTGAGGATCTTCACGGCCGCGTGCTTGAGCTCGGGCTGCTTGGAGCTGGGGCAGAAGGCGGAGGTGGTGAGGGCGTTCACGCCGGCCAGGCGCTCGCCGGTGCTGCTCAGGCCGCTCAGAACCTCGGGTCCCCAGTGCATGGCCATGAAGGCCTGGCTGAGGCCGATCTCGCGCGAGCCCTGGACCGGCACGACGATGGAGCCGCGCTTGCTGGTCACGTGGACCAGGTCGCCGTCCTTGAAGCCGCGCCGCAGCATGTCCTGCGGGTGCATCTGGATCGACGGTTCGGCCACATGGCCGAACAAACGGCCCAGGGTGCCGGTGCGCGTCATGCCGTGCCACTGGTCGCGCAGGCGGCCGGTGGTCAGCGAGAACGGATAGCGCGACTCGCGCGGCTCGGCCACGGGCCGGTAGGCCTGGGCGGCGAAGCGGGCGCGGCCGTCGGCCGTGGGGAAGACGCCGTCCTCGTAGAGACGGACCCGACCGAAGTTCTTGTAGCCGGAGCCCGAACCCGGCAACGCGGTCGCGTTGCCGTCGTCATTGCCGCCGCTGGCCGCGCCCGCAGGGCACGGCCACTGCTGCGGGCCCTGGGCTTCGAGCATGGCGTAGCTCAGGCCCGTGATGTCGAGGTCACGGCCGCGCGTGGACTCGCGGTGCTCGTTCCAGACCGACTCGGGAGTCTGGTAGGGGAACAGCGTTGGCTGGCCGGGGCGCAACAGGGGTTCGAGGCGCAGCGCCAGGTCGGCGGCGATGCGCCAGTCGTGGCGCGGGCCCGCGTCCGCCGGCCCCGGCGGGGCGACGGCCACGCGCACGCGCGAGATGCGGCGCTCGCTGTTGGTCACCGTGCCTTCCTTCTCGCCCCAGGTGGTGGCGGGCAGCAGCAGGTCGGCGTATTCGCAGGTGGCGGCGGTGGCAAAGGCCTCCTGCACCACCACCAGCTCGGCGCGCTGCAGGGCGCGGCGCACCGTGGCCTGGTCGGGCATGGACTGGGCCGGGTTGGTACAGGCTATCCACAGCGCCTTGATCTCGCCGTCGGCCGCGGCCTGGAACATCTCGACCGCGGTCTTGCCGGGCTTGTCGGGCACCGAGGGCAGGCCCCAGAGCGCGGCGACTTCGGCGCGGTGCTGGGGGTTGGCCAGGTCGCGGTGGGCCGACAGCAGGTTGGCCAGGCCGCCGACCTCGCGCCCGCCCATGGCATTGGGCTGGCCGGTCAGCGAGAAGGGGCCGGCACCGGGCTTGCCGATCTGGGCCGTGGCCAGGTGCAGGTTGATCAGCGCCGCGTTCTTGGCCGTGCCGCTGCTGGACTGGTTCAGGCCCTGGCAGTACAGGCTCAGCGTCGCTGGCGAGGTGGCGAACCAGCGCGTGGCCGTGAGCAGGTCTTCCTTGCTGATGCCGCAGATCTGCGTCACCTTGTCGGGCGTGGCCTCGCGCACCAGGGCCTTGAGCTCGTCGAAGCCGGTGGTGTGGGCGGCGATGTAGTCGGGCCGCGTCCAGCCCTCCCACAGCATGAGGTGCAGCATGCCGTGGAACAGCATGACGTCGGTGCCGGGCTGGATGGGCAGGTAGAGGTCGGCGATCTCGGCGGTGTCGGTGCGGCGCGGGTCGCAGAAGATGATCTTGAGCGCCGGGTTGGCCGCCTTGGCGTCCTCGATGCGGCGAAACAGGATGGGGTGCGCGTAGGCCGTGTTGCTGCCGACGATGAACAGGCATTGCGCGTGGCGCAGGTCCTCGTAGCTGGCCGGCGGCGCGTCGGCGCCCAGCGTGAGCTTGTAGCCGGCCACGGCGCTGCTCATGCACAGGCGCGAGTTGGTGTCGATGTTGTTGGTGCCGATCAGGCCCTTGACCAGCTTGTTGAAGACATAGTAGTCCTCGGTCAGCAGCTGACCCGAGACGTAGAAGCCCACGGCATCGGGGCCGTGCTCGCGCACGATGCGGGCCAGGCCCTCGCTGGCGAAGCCCAGGGCCGCGTCCCAGGCCAAGGGCTGGGGCGCCTCGCCGCGTTGCGCGCGGCGCATCGGCTGCAGCAGCCGGGCTTGGCGCGCGATGGCGGGCGAGGCCGTGAGGTGCAGCGTCGAGCCCTTGGTGCACAGGCGCCCGAAGTTGGCGGGGTGCTCGGGGTCGCCGCGCACGCCCGTGATCTGGCTGCCATCGCTTTCGATGATGACGCCGCAGCCCACGCCGCAGTATGGGCAGGTGGATCTGGTTTCCTGGTTGGCACTCTCTTGCATAAGGGGGAGGTTAGCAAGGAGGGTGCCAGTTGTCAGTGAGGAGCCCCTGGCGGCCGCGAGGTCTCACGCGGCTTTTCGATCAGGAATCGGGTGCGCCGCACAGCACGCAAGCAGGTGGCTATTGCCGGTGTGCTGCGCAACGCAAAGATTCGAGCACCTTGAAAAGGATGCCTCACAGGTATTCAGTGGCGCAGAGGGGCGACGCCGACCTGCGGCATCCGGGCCAGGCCGATGTCGCGTGCGTGTTCCTCGAAGCCCTTGTTCTTCCAGAAGAAGGCGCCGGGCATGGTGGTGGGAATCACCAGCACGTAGAACAGGGCGCGGCTGACCAGGCTGGAGGCCAGCACGGCGACGCCGATCGCCGTGAAGGCAGCGACGGGCAGCAGCGAGGCCGGCTGCGAGGGCAGCAGCGCCAGCAGCAAGGCGGTGGCGAGCAGACTGGTGCCCAGCAGGGCATTGCGCAGCATGAAGGTCTTGCCGAAGGTCGTGCTCTGCACGTAGTACGACGCACCACCCTCGTGCTCGGCGCGCCCCATGTCGTGCGCATGCGCCCAGTGACCGATGGCCTCGGCCGCCAGGCCCAGGGCCAGCAGGCTGGCGCAGCCGGCGAGCACGGGCTGGACGCTGACTCCGGCAAGCAGCAGGGTGGGCAGCATCACGGCCGCCGCCAGCAGGCTGCCCAGGGACAGGGCGGTGCCGAAGAAGGCGGTCCCGACCTGCCAGTGGTTCCAGAACGGCCTGGCCTTGATGCGGTAGCAGCGGGTCATGTAGTACAGGCCCACCGCGCTGGCGGCGACGGCGAGCAGGCCGGTGGCCGTGGCCAGCGTGCCCAAGGCAGCGGAGCCAGCCAGGGCCGCCACGCGTTCCGCCCCGAGAATCCGGCCGGCGACGGTCTGGAACCAGGCGTTGGCCGGCAGGCTGGACAGCACGTGCAGGCCCAGCATGGCCTGGAACACAGCGATGCCCAGGCCCTCGCGCGAGACCGGCGAATGGCGCAGGTTGTTGAAGCCGCGGTAGAAGCGCTTGGGCTTGCCCAGGTGCAGGGTGGACATGAACAGCCCGAAGCCCACCAGCGCCAGCGCCAGCAGTGCCAGGACCGCGTACAGGGGCGAGCGCGCGAACTCGGCAAAACCGGGCAGGCCGGCCAGTCCGGCCAGGAACTGCAGGGCGAACGCGCCGGCCGCGGCCTGCGCGGCAAGGGTGAACAGCACCAGCGGGTTTTCGCGCGAGGACAGGCGGGCCAGGTTCCAATGGGGCTCCTGGCCCTGCTTCTGGTCGATGGCCGGGCGGTAGCGGCCTTGCTCGTCCTTGTGGTACTTCACCGGCATCGAGTCGGTGCGCTTCATCTCGTCGGGCAGCTGGCGGATCTGCTGGAAGCGGATGTTGGGGTGAGTGATCTCGGGCGAGGGGAAGCCGGGGATCTCGACGCGCGCCTGTTCGCGCCTGTCGGGCACGGTCTCGATCACGCCGAAGTCCAGCGCGTTGCCGACGCAGGCGGAGACGCAGGCGGGCTTGAGGCCCACTTCGAGCCGGTCCACGCACATGTTGCACTTGCTGACCTGACCCTTCACGGGGTCGAGCTGCGGCGCGTTGTACGGGCACACCCAGGTGCAATAGCCGCAGCCGAAGCAGGTCTCGGGGTCCTGCAGCACCGCCCCGTACTCGGTGTGCTTGGTGTAGGCGCGCGTCGGGCAGCCCTTGAGGCACACCGGGTCATCGCAATGGTTGCAGGCCATCGAGATGTTCAGGCGCTTGAAGTCGGGGTAGCTGCCGCCTTCGACATAGCCCACCGAGCGGAAGGCCAGATGCGGCGGATTCTCATTTTTCTCGCTGCAGGCGGCCTCGCAGGCGTGGCAGCCTATGCAGTTGTCGGCGGTGAAGAAGAAGCCGTGCTGCTTGTTGCGATTCGGGTTGGAGCCGACCGCCGGGTTCTCGTTGATGTACATCGAGCGGCCGACGGGCAGCTTGTGATCGGCCAGTGCGATCAGGTCGATCTGCTGTCCGTAGCGGTTGGTATCGGGGATTTCCTTGTCCGGCAGGAAGGCATAGGGCTGCTCCTCGGTGCGGATTTCCCAGATCTTGCGCTCGGCGCCGTTCTTGGAGCCGCAGCCCGTGGTGCCGCACCCCGGTTTGCCGCAGCCACCTGCCGCATCGGGCGAGCCCGTCTTGTTCTCGTCTAACAGCATCTTGTGCTCCCTTAGAAGGCGCGACGTTCCATGTTCAGGCGCGCGGCCTCTTGCTGGTCTATCTTTTCCACGCGGGCGGCGTTCTGCTTGAAGGCCGGCTGGCGCGAATAGGGGTCGAGCAGGCCCAGGGTCAGGCGGTTCACGCAGTCGTGGAAATGGAAGGGGATGAACAGCATGTTGCGCGGCACGCGGTGCGTGCACTGCACCATCACCACGGCGTCGCCGCGCCGGCTGACCACGCGCACATAGCTCTGGTGGTCTATGCCCAGCTCGGCCGCTGCGTCGGGGTTCATCTCCATGTAGGGCGTGGGGCTGAACTTGTTGCAGTTGCCGATCTTGCCGGTACGGGTGCGCGTGTGGAAATGCTCGACCACGCGGCCCGAGTTGAGCCAGAACGGGTAGTCGGGGTCCGGGCGCTCGTTGTTGTCGATGAAGGGCAGCGCAATCAGGTTGGCGCGGCCCGAGTCGGTCTGGAACACGCCGTCGGCGTACAGGCGCGGGTTGCCCTTGAAGTCGAGGCGGTGCAACATGTCGGCCGCGCTGGCCGACCCGACGCGTGCCTCGTCGGCCTGCGCCTGCGCCTCGCTATAGGGCCACTGGATGCCGCGCGCGGCCTCGATGCGGTCGTAGCTCATGCCCGAGATGTCCAGCGTGCGGCCGGTGCCCACCGAGAGCTTCTTCATCTCTTCGAACGCGCCCTCGGGCTTGTCTGGGAAGTGGATGGGGTTGCGGTCCTGGAAGCGCCTGGCCATCTGGTTGAAGACCCAGAAGTCGGGCTTGGCGTCGGCATAGGCCGGCAGCACGTTGCGCGTGAGGTTCACGCGCCGCTCGGTGTTGGTGTGGCAGCCTTCCTTCTCGGCCCAGACCGCGGCCGGCAGGTAGACATGCGAGTACTTGTTGGTCTCGACGTCCTCGTACACGTCCTGCACGACGAGGAACTCGAGCTGCTGCATGGCCTTGATGATGCGCGGCTGGTTGGGCATCGAGGTCATGGGGTTGGTCGCGACCAGCCACAGGCCCTTGATCTGGCCCGATTCGATGGCCGGGAAGATGTCGGTCTGCGTCAGGCCGCGTTTGGGCGGGAAGAAGCCCTGGTCTATGCCCCAGAAGTCGGCGATGAGCTTGCGGTCCTTCTCCTTCTCCAGCAGCCGGTAGCCGGGCAGGCCCGAGCAGGAGGACCATTCGCGCGTGCCCATGGCGTTGCACTGGCCGGTGATGGACAGGCTGGTGCCGCCGGGCTTGCCGATGTTGCCGGTGATGAGGTTGAGGTTGTTGATGTTGACCACGCCGTCCGAGCCATGGGTGGACTGGTTGATGCCCATGGTCCAGATGCTCATCGCGGCCGGCGCCTTGGCGTACAGGCGCGCCACCTGGCGGATGCGGTCCTCGTCGATGCCGCAGACATGCTGGGCCTGCACCGGGTCGTAGTCGGCCACCAGGGCGCGCAGCGCCTCGATGCCCTGGGTGTGGCGCTCGATGTACTCGCGATCCTCCAGGCCTTCCTTGAGGATCACGTGCATCATCGCGTTGATCAGCACCACGTCGGTGCCCGGCGTTACGGCCAAGTGGATGTCGGCGAACTGCGCCAGCATGGTCACGCGCGGGTCCACCACGATGAGAGGGAACTTGCGCTTTTCCAGCGCCTCCTTCAGTCGCCAGTAGATGATGGGGTGCTGCTCAGGCAGGTTGGAGCCGAAGGCCATCAGGCAATGGGTGTGCTCGAAGTCCTCGTAGCAGCCGGGCGGGCCGTCTGAGCCGAAGCTGCGCTTGTAGCCCGACACGGCCGAGGCCATGCACAGCGTGGTGTTGCCGTCGTAGTTGTTGGTGCCGATCTGGCCGCGCACCAGCTTGCCCAGGGTGTAGAACTCCTCGGTCAACAGCTGGCCGGTGGACACCACGGCAAAGGCATCGCGCCCGTAGCTGGCCTGGATGCGCTTGATCTCGGCGGCGGTCCGGTCCAGGGCGCTGTCCCAGCTGGCCGGCGCAAACGGCAGGTGCGCCTTGTCGCGCATCAGCGGCACCTTGCCGCGCCCGGGCGAGTCGAACAGCTCGTGCTCGAGCAGGCCCTTGATGCACAGCTTGCCGCGGTTCACGTCGGCCCCGGCATGGCCCCGACTGGTGACGATGCGGCCGCTCTCGTTCAGTCCGATCTCGATGGCACAGCCGGTGGAGCAGTAGTTGCAGGTGGTGTACTTCCATTCCTTGACGTCCTTGACCGGAATGGAGATGGGTTTGCGACGCTTGCGGCCGAAGAGCATGGTATAGGCTGCCGGGGGGTTGGGGCGGTCAGGCCGCCTGCTGGCAGGGGCCGGCAAGCGGCCGCACCAGGTCGGTCGCGTGGCTGGCGAGTTCCTGGGTGTCAAGCGAGACCAGGCCGTTTTCCACCTTGACGGCAAAGCGCGGGGTGCAGCCCTCGTCGGGCGCCTTGGCGCAGCCATCATGAAGGCCGATGGTCCAGTTGTGCAGCGGGCAGGCCACGCTGGTGCCGAACACGATGCCCTGGCTCAGCGGCCCGCCCTTGTGCGGGCAGCGGTCGAGCAGGGCGAACACTTCACCCTGTTCGTTGCGGAACACGGCCACGTCCAGGCCCTTCTCGCGCGCCACGCGGCGCGAACCCAGCACGGGGATGTCCTCCACCCGGCAAATCACTTTCCAGTTGCTCATTTTCCAGTCTCTTTCATCGCTGAGCGCGCCGCGTCGCGGCGCGCGTTGAGGGTCCGTTTTTCAGGCCGGCAGAGGCGTGAATTGCCGCGTGTCCACCGCCGCCTGCTCGGACTCGAGCCAGGGGTCGGGCGCGCCGTCCAGGCTGAACTGCAGGCGCTCCCACAGCGCCTTGCGGCCCTCGGCGTCGTCCAGGATCTTCTTCTTGACATGGTCCAGGCCGACGCGGTGGATGTAGTGCACGGTGCGCTCGAGGTACCAGCCCTCCTCGCGGTACAGCTGCAGGAAAGCACCAGCGAATTCCATGACCTCGGCCGAGGTCTTGACCTTGACCAGGAAATGCGCGACCTCGGTCTTGATGCCGCCGTTGCCGCCCACGTAGATCTCCCAGCCCGAGTCCACGCCGATCACGCCCACGTCCTTGATGCCGGACTCGGCGCAGTTGCGCGGGCAGCCGCTGACGGCCAGCTTGACCTTGTGCGGCGAGTACATGGCCCACAGCGCGTGCTCGAGGTCCTTGCCCATCTGGGTGCTGTCCTGGGTGCCGAAGCGGCACCACTCGCTGCCCACGCAGGTCTTGACCGTGCGCGTCGCCTTGGCGTAGGCCAGGCCGCTGGGCATGCCCAGGTCCTTCCAGACGCCCTGCAGGTCTTCCTTCTTCACGCCCAGCAGGTCGATGCGCTGGCCGCCCGTGACCTTGACGGTGGGGATCTGGTACTTGTCGGCCACGTCGGCGATGCGGCGCAGGTCGTTCGGCGTGGTGTGGCCGCCCCACATGCGCGGGATCACCGAGTAGGTGCCGTCCTTCTGGATGTTGGCGTGGCTGCGCTCGTTGATGAAACGGCTCTGCGGATCGTCCTTGGCCTCGTGCGGCCAGGTGCTGATCAGGTAGTAGTTGACGGCCGGGCGGCAGGTGGCGCAGCCGTTGGGCGTGCGCCAGTCCAGGTACTTGAACACGTCCTGCGTGGTCAGCAGCTTGCCGCCGTCGGGCAGCGGGGTGCGGATCGCGTCGCGCACCGCCTGGTGGCCATGGTCGGTGCAGCCGCAGATGGCCTTCATCTTGGGCGTGGCCGAGTAGTCGCCGCCCGCGGTGAACATCAGGATCTGCTCGACCAGGCCGGTGCAGGAGCCGCAGGAGGCGCTGGCCTTGGTGTGCTTCTTGACCTCGTCCAGCGTGAACAGGCCCTTGTCCTTGATGGCCTTGCAGATGGCGCCCTTGGTCACGCCGTTGCAGCCGCAGACCTCGTCGCTGTCGGCCATGGCGGCGGCCTTGGTGTTGCCCTCGTGGCCGGTGTCGCCGATGTTGGACTCGCCGAACATCAGGCGGTCGCGGATGTCGTGCACGCTGCGGCCGTCGCGCAGCAGCTTGAAGTACCAGCTGCCGTCCACCGTGTCGCCGTACAGGCAGGCGCCGACCAGCTTGTCGTCCTTGATCACCAGCTTCTTGTAGACCCCGCCGAAGGGGTCGCTCATCACGATCTCCTCGGTGCCCTCGCCGCCCATGAACTCGCCGGCCGAGAACAGGTCGATGCCGGTGACCTTGAGCTTGGTCGAGGTCAGCGAGCCGGTGTAGCGGCCGATGCCGAACTGCGCCAGGTGGTTGGCGACCACCTTGCCCTGCTCGAACAGCGGCGCCACCAGGCCGTAGGCGATGCCGCGGTGAGCCGCGCATTCGCCGACGGCGTAGATGCGCGCGTCGGTGGTGGTCTGCATGGTGTCGCTGACCACGATGCCGCGGTTGCAGTGCAGGCGCATCTTCTCGGCCAGCTCGGTGTTGGGGCGTATGCCCACGGCCATCACCACCAGGTCGGCAGGCACTTCGGTGCCGTCCTTGAATTTCACGGACTTGACACGGCCATCCTCGCCGCCGACCAGTTCCTGGGTCTGGGCGCCGATCAGGAACTTGAGGCCGCGGTCCTCCAGCGACTTCTGCAGCAGCTTGCCGGCCACGTCGTCGAGCTGGCGCTCCATCAGCCAGGGCATCACATGCACCACACTGACGCTCATGCCGCGCTTCATCAGGCCGTTGGCAGCCTCCAGGCCCAGCAGGCCGCCGCCGATCACGACGGCGTGCTTGTACTTGGCCGCGGCGTCTATCATGGCCTGGGTGTCGGCGATGTCGCGGTAGGCCAGCACGCCCTGCAACTCCTTGCCGGGGATGGGCAGGATGAAGGGGTTGGAGCCGGTGGCCATCAGCAGGCGGTCGTACTCGGCGCTGAGCTTCTCGCCGGCGGCGTTCTCGGCGTGCACCACCCGGCGCACGCGGTCCACTTGCGTGACCTTCCAGCCCGCGTGCAGGGTGATGCCGTTGTCCTTGTACCAGGCCCAGTCGTTGAGCACGATCTCGTCCAGCGTCTGCTCGCCGGCCAGCACCGGCGACAGCAGGATGCGGTTGTAGTTGGGGTGCGGCTCGGCGCCGAACACCGTGATGTCATAGAGGTCGGGGGCGATCTTCAGCAGCTCTTCCAGCGTGCGAACGCCCGCCATGCCGTTGCCGATCATCACCAGTCTGGATTTCTTCACGCTGCATCTCCGTTGCGAATGCCGTAGCAGTGCAATCCCCATGCCAGCCATTCGCCGCGCCGGTGCATGGCGCCCCATTTCCCGGCATCCCGGGGCTGGAATCGTTGGAAAATAGCCACGAAAAGCTATGAATAAGATAGCAATCGGGCCCTTTGGCCATGGTTCCGGTGGGGGCTTAGGCAGGCTTGGCGCCTTGGGTGCACCATCCTGGGCACGAAACCTGCTTTCCCTTGGTGCATGAGTTTTGAACTGGACATCGGCCTGAACTCGCTGGCCGGCAAGAAGGAAGTCAACGAGGACTTCTGCGCCGCCATGCTGCCCGACCCGGGCGCAGAGGCCATGGGCGCGATCGCGGCGATCGCGGACGGCGTGAGCACGGGCGGCATGGGGCGCGAGGCGGCGCAAACCACGGTCACCAGTTTGGTGCGTGACTACTTCGGAACGCCCGAAACCTGGGACACCACGGTGGCGCTGGACCGCGTCATCGGCGCCCAGAACCAGTGGCTGGCCGGCCTGAACCAGCGGCGCCGGCCGGCCCTGGGCCTGACCACGCTGACGGCCCTGGTGCTGCGCGGCCAGTCCTGGTCGCTGGCCCATGTGGGCGACACGCGCGCCTACCTGCTGCGCGAGGGCCAGATCAGCCAGCTCACGCACGACCACGTGGTCGCGCACCCCGACTTGAGCCACCAGCTGCTGCGCTCCATCGGCGCCGAGGACCGGGTGCTGGTGGACTACAGCCAGGGCGAGCTGCAGGTCGGCGACCTGTTCCTGCTGCTCAGCGACGGGGTGCACAACGTGCTCAACGAGCGGCGCCTGCTGGGTTTTGCAGATACCGTCGACGCGCAGGCCATGAGCGAGGCGCTGACCGCCGCCGCGCTGCAGCGCGGCAGCCACGACAACGTGACGGCGCTGGTGGTGCGCGTCAAGGGCCTGCAGGCGGCCACGCTGCAGGACCAGAACCTGCGCGCGCAGGCGCTGCCCATGCCGCCCAGGCTCAAGGTCGGCGACCAGCTCGACGGCCTGACCGTGACGGCCGTGGTGGCGGACAACGGCATCAACATCCTCTACCAGGTGCGGGCGGATGCCCCCACGCCCGGCACCGGCCGGCTGTACGCGCTCAAGACCCTGCACCCGCTGCGTGCGCACGACGCGCAGGAGCGCGCCATGCTGGCGCACGAGGCCTGGCTGGCCAAGCGCATGCAGTCCAGCCGCGCGGCCGACCATCTGGTCGCGCTGCACGAAGGGCCGCCGAGCGGCCAGGCGCCCAGCGCCTTCTACCTGCTCTACGACTGGCATGGCGGCGAAACCCTGCAGCAGATGCTGGACCGCGGCCTCAGGTTCGGCCCGGCCCAGGCGGTGAGCGCGGCCACGCAGGCGGCCCGGTCGCTGGGCCTGCTGCACCGCCAGAGCGTGATCCACCGCGACGTCAAGCCGGCCAACCTGCACCAGGGCGAGGACGGGGTGCTGCGCCTGCTGGACCTGGGCGTGGCTTTGAGCGGGCGCGAGCCCGAGTCCACGCGCCTGCTGCACGCCGGCACGCCGAGCTACATCAATCCCGAGCAATGGGGGTTCAGCATACGCGCCGGCGGCGCGGACGCGCAGGCCGCCGAGGAGCCGCCCGACGCGCAGAGCGACCTGTTTGCGCTGGGCGTCACGCTCTACCAACTGCTGAGCGGCGGGCGCCTGCCCTACGGCGAGGTCGTGCCCTACCAGGTGGGACGCTACTGGCGCGACCCGATACCGCCGAGCCGCCACAACCCCGAGGTGCCGATCTGGCTGGACCACGTGGTGCTCAAAGCCGTGGCGCGCGACAAGCGCCAGCGTTTCGAGACGGCCGAGGAGCTGCTGCTGGCGCTGGAGCGCGGCGCCTCGCGGCCGCTCACCGCGCCGCCCGCCACCCCGCTGATCCAGCGCGACCCCACCATGCTGTGGAAGCTGCTGCTGGCCTTCAGCCTGCTGTTCAACCTGCTGCTGGTCTACTGGCTGCTGTTCCTGCCCAAGTAGCCAGGGGCCGGCTTCACTTCTTGGCGCGGATCCTGGCCAGTTCGGCCTGGGCCTCGTTCCACAGGTCCATGCCGATCTCGGAGCCTATCGTGGCGTAGACGCGCGTGAGCTTGCTGCGCATGCGCGCCGCTTCGGCCGGCGAGAGCTCGTTGACCTGCATGCCCTTGGCCTTGAGGTCGGTGATGGCGCGTGCGGCTTCCTCGCGCGTGTCCTTGCGCTCGAAGTCGCGGCTGGCCCTGGCGGCGTCCAGCAGCACCTTCTGCTCGGCGGCGGACAGCTGGTCCCACCACTTCTTGCTGGCCAGCACGATCCAGGGGCTGTAGACATGGTTGGTCACCGTCAGGTACTTCTGCACCTCGTAGAACTTGCTCGACAGGATGGTGTTGAACGGGTTTTCCTGGCCGTCCACGGTGTTGGTCTCGAGGGCGCTGAACAGCTCGGAGAAGGCCATGGGCACGGCGTTGGTGCCCAGGGTCTTGAAGCTCTCCAGGAACACGTTGTTCTGCATCACGCGCAGCTTGATGCCCGAGAGGTCTTCCATCTTGACCACGGGGCGCTTGCTGTTGGTGAGGTTGCGGAAGCCGTTCTCCCAGTAGACCAGGCCGACCAGGCCCTTTTCCTGCAGCTTGGCCTTGATCTTGTCGCCGATCGGGCCGTCCAGCAGGGCGTCGGCCTCCTTGGCGTTGCTGATCAGGAAAGGCGTGTCCCACAGCGCCATTTCCTTGGTGATGCCGACCAGGGTGGCGGTGGAGCCGACCATCATTTCCTGGGCGCCGCCGATCAGCGCCTGCTGCATCTGGGTGTCGGGGCCGAGCGCGGCGGCGCCGATGGCGCGCAGCTTCATCTTGCCGCCCGAGGCCTTCTCGACCTGCTCGGCGAAGACCTTGGCCGCGCGGCCCTGGTTGCTCTGCTCGTTCAGGCCGTAGCCGAAGCGGATCAGGCGCGGCTTGAAGTCCTGGGCGATGCTGGTGAAGGGGGCGGCCAGGGCCAGCGCGGCGGCCGTGGCGACGAGGGTGCGGCGAACGAGGTTCATGAGGGTCTCCGGAAAAAAAGAAAGTGTTGAGGTCGGAAGGGCAGGGCGTCAGCGCATCCAGGCCACCGGCGCGGTGACGATCTGGGGGAACACGACGAACAGCGCGAGGATCAGCATGTAGGTGACGAGGAAGGGGTTCACGCCCTTGATCACCTGGTGCAAAGGCAGCCGGCCGACGCCGGCCACCACGTTGAGCACCGTGCCCACGGGCGGCGTGATCAGGCCGATCGCGCCGTTGAGCACGAACATCAGGCCGAAATACACCGGGTCTATGCCGGCCTTGACGGCGATCGGCAGCATCACGGGCGCGAAGATCAGGATGGTCGGCGTGAGGTCCAGCGCGGTGCCGATCAGCACCAGGGCCAGCATCATCACGGTCATCAGAAGGCGCGGGCTCTCGACCAGCGGGCCCAGCCAGCCGCTCAGCACGCCGGGCAGGTCGGCCAGGGTGATCATGTAGCTCGCGACCTGGGCGCCGGCGCACAGGAACATCACGATGGCCGTGGTCTTGGCGGCGCGCACCAGCACGCCCTCGATTTCGGCCAGCTTCATCTCGCGGTGGATCAGCAGGGCGACGACCAGGGCGTAGAAGGCCGCCACCACCGCCGCCTCGGTGGGCGTGAAGAAGCCGGTCTTCATGCCCCCGATGATGATCAGGGGCATCAGCAGGGCCCAGAAGGCCTTGGCCGTGGCGCGCAGCCGCTCGCGCAGCGGCAGTGGCGCGCCGGCCGGCAGGTCGATGCGGCGCAGCACCAGCTTCCAGGCCACGATCAGGCCGGCGCCCATGATCAGGCCCGGCACGATGCCCGACAGGAACAGCGCCGAGATCGAGGTGTTGGTGGTCACGCCGTAGATCACGAAGGGCATGGACGGCGGGATGATGGGCGCGATGATGCCGCCCGAGGCCAGCAGGCCGGCCGAGGTGTTCATCGGATAGCCCTGCTGGCGCATCATGGGCAGCAGGATGGTGGCCAGGGCCGCGGTGTCGGCCAGGGCCGAGCCGCTCATGCTGGCCATCAGCACCGCGGCGCCGATGGCCACGAAACCCAGGCCGCCGTGGATATGCCCCACCCAGGCCTGGGCCATGGTGATGATGCGGCGGCTGATGCCGCCCGAGTTCATCAGCTCGCCGGCCAGGATGAAGAAGGGCACGGCCAGCAGGGGGAAGCTGTCCACGCCGGCCACCAGGTTCTGCGCCAGCAGCTGGGTGTCCCAGAAGTCCAGCACCCAGGCCATGCCGGCGCCGGTGAGCACCAGGGCCAGCGCCATGTTCATGCCCAGGCCCATCAGGCCCAGCATGCCGCCGACGAAAACGATGAAGGACAAGGCTTCGCTGCTCATGGGGCTCACTCCACTTCCATGCCGTGGCCCAGGTCCAGCGGCTTTCGTTTGATCAGTTCCACCAGCGCCATCAAGGCGATGGCCAGGGCGCTCAGCAGGGCCGGCAGCGGCAGCAGGGCCGTGGGATAGCCCAGCACCACCGAATGGCTGTCCAGGCCCACCACCACCTGCTGCCAGGCGCCGTGGCCGATCAGCGCACAGCCCAGCAGCACCAGCAGGCGGATCAGCAGCGTCACGGCCGCCATCAGGGCCGGCCGGCCTTTGAGCAGGCCGATCAGGCTGGTGAAGGCCATGTGCTCGCCGGCCGGATAGGCCGCGGTCGCGCCTATGAACACCATCCAGACGAACAGCAGGCGCGACAGCTCCTCGCTGGCGGCGACGCCGCTGCCGAAGCCGTAGCGCAGCACCACGTTGATGAACACCGCGACGGCCATCACGCCCAGGCAGGCTGCCATGGCGGCATGGACCAGACGCTGCAGGCGTCCTTCGGAAACTTCAGAGCTCATGCGGATTCTCCGGCGTGCAGCCAGGCGCTGACCTCGGCTTGCAGTTGCGGCAACGGGGCCTGGGCGTCGACGGGCAGCACGCCCGGCTCACCCAGGGGCGGCTCCAGCGTCGCGAACTGGCTGTCGACCAGGCTGGCCGAGAAGAAATGCTGGGGCGCGCGTGCCGACACGCGCGCCAGGGCCTGTTCGCGGGTGATGGCCAGGAACACGAAGCGCAGGCCCGGCGCGGCCGCACGCAGGCGATCGCGGTAGCTGCGCTTGAGCGCCGAGCAGGTCAGCACCACGCCTTGCGGATGGGCGCGCAGCTGCTCGCCCAGGCGGAGCAGCCAGCCGTCGCGGTCGGCGTCGGTGAGGGCGATGCCCTGGCTCATCTTGGCCCGGCTTTCGGCACTGTGGTGGTCGTCGCCTTCCACCAGCGGCAGGCCTTCGGCCTCGGCCAGGGCCGCCCCCAGGCTGGACTTGCCGCAACCGGCCACGCCCATGATGACGATGGATGAAGTCATTTGGATAGCGCTATCCGAGTAAGATCAAAGAAATGGCGATCGATGGCCCCGGTTATCCTGTTGGCAAGGAATTTTTCCAGCCTAGGGAATGCCCGCGGTTCGATCGCCGTTGGATAGCGCTATCCTAACGGTTTCGGAAATCCCCTTGTCTAAGTAGTTTCCCTAGACGTCTGTCATGAGCTTCTCTCCCGCCCGTTCCCGCGCCACCGGACGCGTCACGCTCGCCGACGTGGCCCAGCTCGCCGGCGTCAGCCCGATCACGGTCTCGCGCGCCCTGCGCGGCGAACGCGCGGTCGATCCGGAGCTGGTGGCGCGCGTGCGGGCCGCGGCGCTCAAGCTCGGCTATGTGCCCGACCCGGCCGCCCGGGCCCTGGCCTCGCGCCACAGCAGCCATGTGGCGGTGCTGATCCCGCTGCTGTCGAACGCCTTGTTCGTCGACTTGCTCGAGGCCGTGCAGCGCACGCTGCGGCCGGCCGGCTACCAGACGCTGATCGGCATCACGCATTACGACGCCAGCGAGGAGGAGCTGCTGCTGCGCGAGCAGCTGCTGCACCGCCCGGCCGGCCTGCTGGTGACTGGCCTGGAGCGCAGCGAGGCCACGCGCGCCCTGATCGCCCAGAGCGGCGTGCCCTGCGTGCACCTGATGGAGGCGGCGGGCCAGCCGGGCATCCACAGCGTGGGCTTTTCCCAGGTCGATGCCAGCGCGGCGCTGACACGCCACCTGCTCGAGCGCGGCCGTCGCCGCATCGCCTTTGCCGCGGCCCAGCTCGACCCGCGCACCATGCAGCGCCTGCAGGGCTGGCGGCGCGAGCTCGGTGCGGCCGGTCTTTACGATCCCAAGCTCGAATGGCTGAACCCCGAGCCCTCGTCGCTGGCGCTGGGCGGGCGCATGTTCGAGCAGATCATGGCGCAGAAGCCGGGCGTGGACGCGGTGTTCTTCTGCAACGACGACCTGGCGCAGGGGGCCTTGCTGACCGCGCTGAGGTTGCACATCGCCGTGCCGCGGCGCGTGGCCATTGCCGGCTTCAACGACCTCACCGGCAGCGACCAGATGCTGCCGCCGCTGACCACGGTGCGCACGCCGCGTGCCGAGATCGGCAGCGCGGCGGCTCGCATGCTGCTGTCGCTGATGCACGGCGAGCCGGTGGCGACGCCCTGTGTGGACGTGGGTTACGAGCTGGTGGTGCGCGGCAGCACCTGAGCTGGCGCTCAGGCGGTAACCAAACGCGCCCGCCCGCCTTTTTGTCTTCGGCCGTCCGCTGCGCGGACTTAACTTCGCTGCGCGAAGTTAGCCTGCGACGAAAGGGTGGCCGTGCCCTTGGCACGGCCACCCTTTTCCGCCCAGGTACGGGTCCAGCGGATCTGCATGACGCGCAGCATGAACAGCATGACCACGGCCAGCAGCGCGAAGGCGACGAAACCCCAGAGGTAGGTGCCGGCGTACTGCTTGGACAGGCCCATGGCGTTGGGGATGAAGCCGCCGCCCAGGGCGCCGACCTCGCCGATCATGGAGCCGGCCACGGCCGTGGTCACCGGCCAGCGCAGCGGCACCAGCTGGAACAGGGCGCCGTTGCCCGCGCCCAGCGCCGCGAAGCAGAGCATGAAGAGCAGGGTGGTGGCCGTCAGCGAGCCGCCGGCCAGGCCGCACAGCACCAGGGTGATCGCGACCACGACCAGCACGCCGCTCAAGGTGTTGATGCCGCCCACGCGGTCGGAGATGTAGCCGCCCACCACGCGCACGGCCGAACCCATCAGGGCGGCCAGCATGGTCAGCTGGCCGGCCTCCACCTTGGTCACGCCGAACTGGTCGTGGAAGTAGGTGGGCAGGAAGCTCGCCAGGCCGATGAAGCCGCCGAAGGTCACCACGTAGATCAGGCTGAAGGCCCAGCCGTCCTTCTCGAACAGGCAGGCGATGTGCTGGCGGAAGGTCTGGTGCTCGACGTCCGGCGGCTCCTTGGCGAAGACCACCATCACTACCATGGGGATCAGCATGAAGAAGGCCGCCAGGCCGTACACCGTCTGCCAGCCGTAGGCCGTGGCCAGGGGCGGCGCGAACAGCACGGCCAGCACGGTGCCCGAGTTGCCGGCGCCGGCGATGCCCATGGCCAGGCCCTTGTACTTGGGCGGGAACCAGCCCGAGCCCAGCGACAGCGCCACGCCGAAGCTGGCGCCGGCGATGCCCAGCAGCACGCCCATGGCCAGCACATGGTCATAGCTGCTGATGAAGAAATAGCCGTAGGCCAGGGCCAGCACGATCAGGCCCATCTCGACCAGGGCGGCGTTCTTGCGGCCGATGTACTGGGCCAGGATGCCCAGCGGAAAGCGCATCAGTGCGCCGGCCAGGATGGGCACCGAGATCATGAAGCCCTTCTGCGCGGCCGTCAGCTGGAAGGCCTCGCTGATGAAGGGCGCCATGGCGCCGTTGAGCACCCAGACCGCGAAGCAGAAGTCGAAGTACAGGAAGGCTGCGAACAGCGTCGGAGCGTGCCCCGACTTCAGAAAGGTGCGGAATCCCGCCATGGTGCAATCCTCTGTGAAGGTAAAAGAAAGTTCACAGAACCAGTGCGAGAAACGTGCCAACCCAGGGCGGGTTGGCGGCTTCGCTTCACTCGGCGCTGGTCGCGCGGGCTCCTGGCGTGGGCTGTGCGGGGGGCGTGTGGGCCACGGGGCGCGCGCGCCCACCCTTTTCCGCCCAGGTGCGGGTCCAGCGGATCTGCATCACGCGCAGCATGCCCAGCACGATCACGGCGCAGACGGCGAAGCCGACGAAGCCCCAGAGGTAGGTGCCGGTGTACTGCTTGGACAGGCCCATGGCGTTGGGCACCAGGCCGCCGCCCAGGGCGCCGGCTTCGCCGATCATGGAGCCGGCGACGGCCGTGGTCAGCGGCCAGCGCAGCGGCACCAGCTGGAACAGGGCGCCGTTGCCCGCGCCCAGGGCGGCGAAGCACAGCATCAGCAGCAGCGTGGTGGCGACCAGCGAGCCGCTCGCCAGACCGCTGAGCACCAAGGTGATGGCGACGGTGACCAGCACGGCGGTCAGCGTGTTCACGCCGCCCCAGTGGTCGGAAATCCAGCCGCCGAACACCCGCACCGCGGCGCCCATGAAGGCGGCCAGCATGGCCAGCTGGCCGGCCTGCACCTTGCTGACGCCGAACTGGTCGTAGTAGTAGGAGGGCAGGAAGGTGGTGAGGCCGATGAAGCCGCCGAAGGTCACGGCGTAGATCAGGCTGAAGGCCCAGCCGTCCTTCTCGAACAGGCAGGCGGCGTGTTCGCGCAGCGAGGCGTGGCTGTCGACGTCATCCGGCTCGCGGCCGAACAGGATCATGGCCGCCATCGGCAACAGCATGGCCAGGGCGGCGATGCCGTAGACGGTCTGCCAGCCCCAGCGCTGGGCCAGGGCCGGCGCCACCAGCACCGAGACCGCCGTGCCCACGTTGCCCGCGCCGACCAGGCCCATGGCCAGGCCCTTGTAGCGCGGCGGGAACGAGCCCGAGCCCAGGCTCAGGGCCACGCCGAAGCTGGCGCCTGCGATGCCCAGCAGCACGCCCATGGCCAGCAGGCTGTCGTAGGAGCTGACGTAGAAGTAGCCGAACAGCAGGGCCACGATGATCATGCCCATCTCGACCAGGGTGGCGTTCTTGCGGCCGATGTACTGCGCCAGCACGCCGAGCGGAAAGCGCATGAAGGCGCCGGCGATGATGGGAATCGAGAGCATCAGGCCCTTCTGGGCCGGCGAGAGCTGGTAGGTCTCGGAGATGAACGGCGCCATGGCCCCGTTCATCACCCAGATGCAGCAGGAGAAGGCGAAATAGAAGAAGGAGGCGAACAGGGTCGGGGAGTGCCCTGACTTGAGAAAGCTGCGAAAGCCCACCATGGTGCAAATCCTCTGTGAAGCGGGAAGGGAGATTCACAGATTCAGTGCGAAAAACATGCCAAGCTGGGGTGGGCACAAACGCACCCATCCGGCTCAAATGGCCGGTTTGGATGATGCGTTTTGGTGCGGTGCACAGCTTTGGTGTGTTTCAGATCCTCCTGGACAGGTCCACGCAGACCAGGGCCGGCTGGCGGTTCCAGCGCAGCGTGATCACGTAGGGGTGGCGGCGCACACGGGCCTTAACGCCCGAGGCGCCCTGCAGCTTGACCGGTACCGAGATGTTGAGGCCGCTGCCCAGCAGCCGGCGCGCATTGCCGGCCAGGGTGTTGGCGACTTCGCCGACCGCGTCGAGCAGGTTGCCGTCGGCCAGGTCGGTCTCGCCCTGCAGCAACAGGAGCTCGCGCAGCAGCGGGGCCGGCATGGACACGAGCACATGGCCGTTGTAGCTGCCGGAAAAGCTGACCAGGCCATTGAAGTCGTGGCCCTGCAGGTCGCCCGTGGCCAGGAAGGCCGAGGTGATCTGAGGCTCCTGCGAGGTCGTGACCTGGAAGTAGCGCCGCACCGAGTCGACGAACAGCTTGAGCTCGGCTTCGTTGAGGGTGGTCATGGTCAGGCCTCCTGCCGGGCCGCCCCAAAGGAGGCCTGGGCCCCCTCGGGGGGCAGCGAATACACGAAGTGATAAGCGTGGGGGCGTTTCATCTCAATGGCTGTCGGTGACGTCGAGCAGGGCCAGGCGCAGCTCGTCGTCGCTGAAGGGCTTGGCCACGAAGCCGCGCGCGCCCAGCTTGAGCGCGGCGATCGCGGTGGCCTTGTCGCTGAGGGCGCTCACGACCAGGATGTTGACCCTGGGCAGCAGGCGCAGCAGCTGGCGTATGCATTCCACGCCGTCCATCTCGGGCATGGTCAGGTCCATGGTCACGACCTCGGGCTGCGCGGCCCGCGCGATGCGCAGCGCTTCGGCGCCGTTGCGCGCCAGTCCGACGATGGAGATGCCCGAGATCCCGCCGTCCTGCACCACGCGCGAGATCCGGGTGCGGATCATGTTGGAGTCGTCGACGATCATCATGCGCATGGCGGGCCCCCTTGCTCTTCCTGTCAGGCTGCGAACCGGATCCTGAACTCGGTGAAGCGGCCCGGCGTGGCGCTGAGCTTGATGCGCGCTCCCAGCTGCTGCACATGGGTCTGCACCAGGTCCAGGCCGACGCCGCGGCCGGCGTGCAGGGACAGGCCATCGGCGGTCGAGAAGCCGGGCCTGAAGATGTGTGCGATGACCTGCCGGTCGTCCAGCTGCTCGAGCTGCAGCGGGCTGTACCAGCCCAGGGCCAGCAGCTTCTGGCGCACCAGCGGCGCGCTCAGGCCGGCGCCGTCGTCGCGCACGCTGAGCTGCCACTCGGCCCCTGCGCGCTGCAGCTGCAGCTCGACGCAGCCCTCGGCGTCCTTGCCGGCGCTGCGGCGCAGCGCCGGCGCCTCGATGCCGTGCACTACCGCGTTGCGCAGCAGCTGCACGGCGATCTCGTGCACCCGGTCGCGGGTCTCGGCGGCGAGCGCGTTCAGGCCGTCCAGGCTCACCTGCGCGCGCACGCGCTTGCCCTGGTCGGACGCAACCTGCTGCGCCAGCCGCGCCAGCGCCTCCTCGCTGGCCTCGCCGGCCACCGGCTTGGCCTCGCTGCCGCGCGGGCGCTCGGCCAGGCCCTTGAGCGCCGCCACCTGGCCCAGCAGTTCCTCCAGCGGCAGGGGCAGGGCCAGCAGGGCCTCGCCCAGGTCGCCGCTGCCGCCCGACTCGCGGATGCGCTGCAGTCCGGTCTCGAACGCATGAGCCAGGCCGGCCAGCGTCTCCAGGCCCAGCGTGGCGGCGTCGCCCTTGAGCGCGTGGACGCGGCGCGCCGCCTGGTCCAGGGCCGCGAGGACGGCCGCCTCGCCGCGCGCCGAGGCCGTGCCGCGCAGCAGCTCGTTGACCTCGAGCAGGCCGGCCTCGGCCCTGGTCACGAACTGGTGCAGCAGCGCCGGGTCGGCGTCCAGGGCCTTGAGCAGCATGGACAGTTCCTTCTGCGAGCGCTGGCGCTCGGCCTGCAGCTTGTGCGCCAGCTCCATGCGCGCCGTGATGTCCTGCACGGTGACCAGCAGGTGGCGCACCGCGCCGTCCTCCTGGACGCGGTTGAAGTGGAACGAGAGGTGGCGCCGCTGGTCCTGGCCGAGCCGGTTCTTCACCATCAGCTCGACCTCGGACAGCGGGTTGATGTCCTGCACCAGCGCCTCCTTCACGTGGGGCGAGAACAGCAGCTCCACATAGTCGCGCGCGTCGCGCAGCACCTTCTCGGAGACCAAAGGCGACAGCAGCTCGAAGAAGGGGTCGCCGGGCTTGAGCGCCCGGCCGAACAACTGGCGGGCGGACTGCGAGAGCTGGGAGCCGAGCCGGAAGTCCGGCGTCATCAGGAACAGGCCTTCGCGCACGCTGGCCAGGATTTCGCGGTTTTCCTCGTTGGCGGCCTCGATGGCCGCGTCCGAGCTGCGCAGCCGGCGCAGGAACTTGAACAGGATGAAGGCGAAGTTCAAGAGCGCCAGCACGATGCCGCCGGTCTGCACCAGGCGCAGCGTGGTGGCGCGCTGCGCGGCCACGGCCTCGAGCGCGGTGGTCAGCTCGTTCATCAGGCCCAGCAACTGCAGGTTGTGGGTCTTGGCGTAGTCGGCGGCGGCCTGCAGCTCGGCCTCGGTCGGGGCCCCGGCGAGCACCGGCGCCAGCCGCTGCTGGTAGGGCGTCCACAGCGCCTGGGCCTTGGCCAGGATCTCGGCCGCGCGCGCACCCTGCGCCGCCGGCAGGAACACCGGATGGCCGTCGCCGCCGGGCACGGTGGCGCCGGCCTGGAAGCCCTTGAGCGAGACGTCGAACAGCCGCACCGCGTTCCCGAGCTCGTCGAGTTCCTGGCGCGCGGGCAGGCCCTGGCTGCGCGCGGCCTGCACCGACAGCAGGGCCTTGGCCGTGCGCTGCGAGAGCATGCGCTGGCGGCCGGCGAGGTTGATGCCGACCGCGTCTTCGGCGATCTGGAACGAGGTGTAGAAGTTCAGCACCAGCACGCCGAGGTCGAACAGCAGGAAGAAGGCCACCGCGACCACGATCTCGCGGTACTTGCCCAGCGCGAAGCGCCCCCCGGCCGGCCCGGCGCCGGTCGCGGCGGGGGCGAGGGGGGCGGGCAGGACGGCGGACATGGGGCTTACCGGCGATCAGCGTGCGGTGCGGGCCTCAGGCGGCGAGCCGCTCCACATGGGCCTGGCGCGTGTAGAGGAAGTCGATCACCGCCTTGCGGTAGCGCTGGTAGTCGGCGTCCTCGGCCAGGGCCACGCGGTCGCGCGGGCGCGGCAGCTCGACCGCGAGCACCTCGCCGATGGTCGCGGCGGGGCCGTTGGTCATCATCACGATCTTGTCTGCCAGCAGCACGGCCTCGTCCACGTCGTGCGTCACCATGACCACGGTGCTGCGCGTCTTGGCGACGATGGCCATCAGCTCGTCCTGCAGCCGGGCGCGGGTCAGTGCGTCCAGCGCGCCGAAGGGCTCGTCCATCAGCAGCACCTTGGGTTCCATGGACAGGGCGCGCGCGATGCCCACGCGCTGCTTCATGCCGCCCGAGATCTCGCCGGGGCGCTTTTGCGCCGCGTGCGTGAGGCCGACCAGGGCCAGCGCGGCCTCGGTGCGGGCCTTGAGCTGGGCCTTGTTTTCCGTGGCGCCGAACACCCGCTCGACGGCCAGGTAGACGTTGTCGAAGCAGGTCAGCCAGGGCAGCAGCGAGTGGTTCTGGAACACCACGGCGCGCTCGGGGCCGGGGCCGGCGATCTCGCGGTTGGCGCACAGCAGCACGCCCTCCGTGGGCAGGGTCAGGCCGGCGATCAGGTTCAGCAGCGTGGACTTGCCGCAGCCCGAGTGGCCGATCAGCGCGACGAACTCGCCCTGGGCGATGCGCAGATCGATGTCGCGCAGCGCGGGGAAGGGGCCCTTCTTGGTGGGGAAGGTCTGGGCGACGCCCTGGATCTCGATGAACTTGGGGTTGGCGGCTGCATTCATGATTTCACCTCTTCGAAGGTAAAGGCGGTGGCGAGCTTGATCAGGGCGAACTCGAGCACCAGGCCGACGATGCCGATCACGAAGATCGCGATGATGATGTTCTTGACGTTGAGGTTGTTCCACTCGTCCCAGACCCAGAAGCCTATGCCCACGCCTCCGGTCAGCATCTCGGCGGCGACGATCACCAGCCAGGCCGTGCCCACGGCCAGGCGCACGCCGGTCAGCATGTAGGGCAGCACCGCGGGGAACAGGATCTTGGTGACGATCTTCCACTCGGACAGGTTGAGCACGCGCGCCACGTTCATGTAGTCGCTGGGCACGCGCTGCACGCCCACGGCGGTGTTGATGATCATGGGCCAGATCGAGCAGATGAAGATGGTCCAGATCGCGGCCGGGTTGGCGCCCTTGAACACCAGCAGGCCGATCGGCAGCCAGGCCAGCGGCGAGACCGGGCGCAGCAGGCTGATCAGCGGGTTGAACATGCGCGCGAGGAAGCCGAAGCGCCCGATCATGAAGCCTACCGGGATGCCGACCACGGCGGCCAGGCCGAAGCCCAGGGCCACGCGCTGCAGCGAGGACAGCACGTTCCAGCCCACGCCCTGGTCGTTCGGGCCCTTGCGGTAGAAGGGGTCGCTGAACACCTCGACCGCCTGCTGCCAGGTCTCGGCCGGGCCGGGGATGCTGGCGCCGGTGGTGACCGACACCAGGGCCCAGAGGCCGATCAGAAAGCCCAGGCCGAGCAGCGGCGGCAGCACCCTGAGCCAGAGGCCGCGCCAGTCGAAGCCGGGGCGCGCGGGCTGGGCCTGGTCCGGCTTCACGGGCTCGTTGGCGGCCGAGGCCGCGGGCGCGACCGGCTGAGGCGCGGCGGGCCGCGCCGCGGCGGCGGCCGGCGCGCTGCCCGGCATCGCGAGGGGGGAGTGGAAAACGGCACTGACCATGGGGTGCTCCTTGCTGAATGCGGCCTCAGGCCTTGATCTTGAAACCGTCGGCGTACTTCCTGGGATCCTTGCCGTCCCAGACCACGCCGTCGATCAGCTTGCTGGTGCGCATCGGGTCCTTGGGCACGCTGATCTTCATGGCGCTGGCGACGGACTTGTACAGGTCGACCTGGTTGATCTGCTTGGCCACGGCCAGGTAGTCGGGGTGGTCCTTGAGCAGGCCCCAGCGCTTGTGCTGGGTCAGGAACCACATGCCGTCGGACAGGTAGGGGAAGTTGACTGCGCCGTCGTTGAAGAACTTCATGTGGTTGGGGTCGTCCCAGGTCTTGCCCATGCCGTTCTGGTAGCGGCCCAGGATGCGCTGGTTGATCGCGTCGACGCCGGTGTTGATGTACGCCTTCTGGGCGACGGTCTCGGCCATCTTCATCTTGTTTTGCAGGCCGGCGTCGATCCACCTGCTGGCCTCGAGCACGGCCATCATCACGGCGCGCGTGGTGTTCGGATACTTCTTGACGAACTCGCCGGTGGTGCCCAGCACCTTCTCGGGATGGTCCTTCCATATGTCCTGGGTTGTGTTGGCCGTGATCCCGATGCCGTCCATGATGGCGCGGTGGTTCCAGGGCTCGCCCACGCAGAAGCCGTCCATGTTGCCCACGCGCATGTTGGCCACCATCTGCGGCGGCGGTACGGTGATCAGCTTGGCGCCAGCGACCGGGTTGATGCCCGCAGCGGCCAGCCAATAGTGCATCCACATCGCGTGCGTGCCGGTGGGAAAGGTGCCGGCGAAGGTGTATTCGCGCTTTTCCTTGGCCATCAGACTGGCCAGCGAAGGGCCGTCGACTGCGCCCTTGTCGGCCAGCGTCTTGGACAAGGTGATGGCCTGGCCGTTGTTGTTCAGAGCCATCAGCACCGCCATGTCCTTCTTTGGGCCTGCCGTGCCCAGGTGCACGCCGTAGACCAGGCCGTACAGCACATGGGCGAAGTCGAGCTCGCCGTTGACCAGCTTGTCGCGCACGCCGGCCCAGCTGGCCTCCTTGGTCGGGATGATCTTGACGCCGTACTTCTGATCAAAGCCCAGCACCGAGGCCATGACCACGCTGGCACAGTCGGTCAGCGGGATGAAGCCGATCTTGACCTCCTTCTTCTCGGGGGCGTCCGAGCCCTGGGCGTAGACGGCGGCGCGCAAGGCGGGGTTCAGGCCCACGGCGCCTACGGCGGCGGTCTGCAGCACGGTGCGGCGGCTCAGGCTGGTCTTGAGAAAGTCGGTCATGCATCACTCCAAAGGGCTAGGCAGAAAAAACAAAAAGGCGTCCTCACCGTGCGCGCGGTCTGCAGGCTGCAGGGCCGTGCGCGGGTGGGGACGCCTTTGTCCGGGGTGAGTGGCCTGGTCCGCCGTTGGACCGGGCTGCTCAAACGACCATCTTTGGTCTTGCAGGGTTTAAAGCAAGGGCCGTGCCAGCTTCTTTGGGCTCGTTTTGCCAGGGCCTGCGCAGCGCAGAATCACCTGCAGGCCAGGGATGCACGGGCTTGGGGGCTGGGGCCAGGGGCTGCGCACCTTCGTTGTGCGCTGCACCAGGGCGGGGGCTCAACCGAGCAGGTCGGCCACGTCCAGGATGCGCTGGGCCACCTCGGCCAGCTTGAGGTTCTTGTCCATGGCGGTCCTGCGCAGCTTGTCGTAGGCGGCCTGCTCGCTCAGGCCCTGGCGCTGCATCAGCAGGCCCTTGGCGCGGTCGATCAGCTTGCGGTCCTGCAGCTCGGTGCGGGCCTCGGCCAGCTCGGCGCGCAGCGCCTGCTCGTGCTGGAAGCGTGCCATCGCCACATCCAGGATGGGGCGTATGCGCTCGGGCGCCAGGCCGGCGACGACGTAGGCCGAGACGCCGGCCGCCACCGCGTCCTTGACATGGCGGGTGTCGCTGTCGTTGGTGAACATCACGATGGGGCGCCTGGCGTCGCGCGTGGCCATCACCACATGCTCCAGCGTGTCGCGCGCCTCGCTCTCGGCGTCCACGATCACCATGTCGGGCTGCAGCTGGGCGATGCGCTGCGGCAGAAAGGCGTCCGAGGGCAGGACGGCGATCAGGTTGTAGCCGTTCTCGAGCAGGGCGATGCGCAGCGAACGCGAGCGCTCGGCCTGCGCCAGCGCCGCCGCGTCGCTGGGGTCGGCGACGGCCAGCTCGGGAGCCACGACGATGATTCTGAGCGCCTCGTTCATGTGCAGGGAGATGCAAGAATCACGCCAGACCCATGGCCCTGCGGCGCTAAACTCGCCTCCCTATGTTGATTTTGGGCATCGAATCCTCCTGCGACGAAACCGGTGTGGCGCTGGTCGAGGCAGCCGGCGCCGGCGTGCCGGCGCTGCGCGCCCATGCGCTGCACAGCCAGATCCAGATGCACCAGGCCTACGGCGGCGTGGTGCCCGAGCTGGCCAGCCGCGACCATATCCGCCGCGTGCTGCCGCTGACCGAGCAGGTGCTGGCCGAGGCGGGCCGCGGCTTGCCGGATCTGGACGTGGTGGCCTACACGCGCGGTCCCGGCTTGGCCGGCGCGCTGCTGGTCGGCGCGGGCGTGGCCTGCGCCCTGGGAGCGGCGCTGGACAAGCCGGTGCTCGGCGTGCACCACCTCGAGGGCCATCTGCTCTCGCCCTTCCTGAGCGCCGACCCGCCCGAGTTCCCCTTCGTCGCGCTGCTGGTCTCGGGCGGCCACACGCAGCTGATGCGCGTGGACGGCGTGGGCCGCTACCAGCTGCTGGGCGAGACCATAGACGATGCGGCCGGCGAGGCCTTCGACAAGTCGGCCAAGCTGCTGGGCCTGGGCTACCCCGGCGGGCCTGCGCTGTCGCGGCTGGCCGAGCAGGGCGACCCGGCGGCGTTCAAGCTGCCGCGCCCGCTGCTGCACAGCGGCGACCTGGATTTCTCCTTTGCCGGGCTGAAGACCGCGGTGATGACACAGGCGCGCAAGCTCGGCGATGCGCTCGAGGCGCGCAAGGCCGACCTCGCGGCGTCCACCCAGGCCGCGATCGTCGATGTGCTCGTGAAGAAGTCGCTGGCCGCCCTTCAAGAGAGTGGGCTCAGGCGCCTGGTGGTGGCCGGCGGCGTGGGGGCCAATCGCGAGCTGCGCCAGCAGCTCGACGCGGCCTGCGCCCGGCGCGGCGTGCGCGTGCACTACCCCGAACTCTCGCTGTGCACCGACAACGGCGCGATGATCGCGATGGCCGCGGCCATGCGCCTGCAGGCGGGTGTCCAGCAGGCCCGCCGCGCCTATGCCTTCGACGTCCAGCCGCGCTGGCCGCTGGACGCGTTGGTGGCCGGAAGAAGCCTCAGTTCACCGTGAGCTGCGTGGCCTTGGCCATAGGCGGCTGCTTGGCCAGGGTCAGGGTCAGCACCCCGTTCTCGAGCTTGGCGCTGCTCGCGCCGGCGTCGATGTCCTGCGGCAGCTCGTAGGCGGCGCGCACCTGGCGCCGGGCCTCGGGCTTGCTCGCGATGCGCACCACGGCGCCCTCGATGCCTATGTTCAGCTCTTCCTTGGCCAGGCCGGGCAGGTCCAGCGACAGGGTCCAGGCCTTGTCGTCCTGCGCCAGGTCGAGCCCGCGCTGGGTGCTGTCCCTCCAGGCGTCGTTGACCAAGCGCTCGAAGCTGCGGTCGAAAGAACGGTAGGCGGGCGGGACGGTGCGGGTGCGAACGACGGGTCCGAAAAACATGTCAAAGCTCCTTGTCGATTCATGAGGCGGGCCGGGGCCGGCCAGCGCTTACACTGCGCGGCGCTCCACCATGAGCACCGCATGGCCCCATCTGTGCGCGCCACGCCGCTTTTTCAAGAGAAGCTTGTTGCATGAAAAATGATCGTCGCCGGGTCTTGAAATCGACCGCCCTGGCCCTGAGCTCGTTGTTCGCACCCCTGGCGCTGCGGGCCCAGGCGACGGCCCAGGCCCCCGTCAAGCTGGCCCTGATCGAGAGCCTGAGCGGGGCCTTCGCCAACACCGGCGAGGCCGTTTACCGCAACCTGCTGTGGGCGGTGGAGCGCGTGAACGCGCGCGGCGGCGTGCGCACGGCGGCGGGGCCGCGGCCGCTGGCGCTGCTGCGCTACGACAGCAAGGGCCAGAACGAGGAGGCGCTGTCGGCGCTGCGCTCGGCCCTCGACGACGGCGCGTCCTTCGTGCTGCAGGGCAACTCGTCTGCCACCGCGGCGGCCCTGCTGGACGCGATCAACAAGCACAACGAGCGCGCCCCCGGGCAGCGCGTGCTGTTCCTCAACTACGCGGCGGTGGACCCGGCCCTGACCAACGAGAAATGCAGCTTCTGGCATTTCCGCTTCGACGCCCATGCCGACATGCGCATGGCGGCGCTGATGCAGGTGATCAAGGACGACAAGGCCGTGTCCTCGGCCTACCTGATCGGCCAGGACTACAGCTTCGGCCAGGCCGTGCTACGCGAGGCCAGGCGGCAGCTGGCGGCCCAGCGCCCGGACATGCAGATCGTCGGCGACGAATTGCACCCGGTCGGCCGGATCAAGGATTTCCTGCCCTATGCTGCCAAGATCAAGGCCAGCGGCGCACAGGCCGTGATCACCGGCAACTGGGGCAACGACCTCACGCTGCTGGTCAAGGCCGCACGCGAGGTCGGGTTCGAAGGGCGCTTCTACACCTTCTACGGCAACGCGCTGGGCGCGCCGGCCGCGATCGGCGACGCCGGCATAGGCCGCGTGGTGGCGGTGGCCGAGTGGCTGCCCAACCTGCCCGGCGCGCAGAACGAGGCCTTCTACCAGGCCTTTCGCCAGCGCTTTCCCAGGCCAGCCGACGACTACCTGCACCTGCGCATGCAGCTCATGGTCGAGGCGCTGGCACAGGCCATGGCGCAGGCCGGGTCGAGCGAGGCCGTGGCGGTGGCCGAGCGGCTGGCGCGGGTGAGCGTGAGCCTGTACGGCCAGTCCGGGCAGATGCGAGCGGCCGACCACCAGTTCCAGCAGCCGCTGGTGGTCGGCGTGATGGAGCGCCAGGGCGCGCCGGGCGTCAAGTTCGACGTCGAGGGCTCGGGCTACGGCTTTCGCGTGGTGCGCCAGATAGCCGCGACCCAGGCCGAGCTGCCGACCAGCTGCCGCATGCTGCGCCCGGGCTAAGCGGCGCAGGCCTCAGCGCGCGAAACCTTCGCAGGCGCCTGCGTTGGGCCGGCCCCGGCATTCGCGGTACAGGCGGCGCTCGCGCTCGCTCACCGTCTCGCCCGAGCCGGTCTCGAAGCGGGGCTTGGCGACCTTGTGCTTGGCGGTGTGCTGCTTGACGCTGCGCCCTTGCGGCTCGGTAGCCTGGCTGCAGGGGCCTGCGAGCAGCAGGGCCAGGCCCAGCGCCAGGGCGGCGTGGGAAGGGGCGATTCGGGTCATGCGTCCTCCTGGGGTTTCCTGTTGTCGCGCCATCATAGCGAGGCGCGCTCCGCTACGATCGTCGTCCCTTTGTCTTCATTTCCTCGCCATGCGCCCAGCCATACTGCAGCTCGAAGCCTCCAAGATCCGTGAAGTCGCCAACGCCGGCCTGGGGCGCGAGGACGTGCTGGCCTTCTGGTTCGGCGAGAGCGACGAGGTCACGCCCGAGTTCATCCGCCAGGCCGCGATCGATTCGCTGCAGCGCGGCGAGACCTTCTATGCGCACAACCTGGGCCTGCCGGAGCTGCGCCAGGCCGTGGCCGATTACATGGGCGGGCTGCACGGGGCGGTCTCTCCGCAGCGCATCGCCATCACCTCGGGCGGCGTCAACGCGCTGATGCTGGCCATCCAGGCCCTGGTGGATCCGGGCGACGAGGTGGTCGCCGTGACCCCGGTCTGGCCCAACCTCACGGCCCAGCCCCTGATCCTGGGCGCCAAGCTGCGCTGTGTGCCGCTGCAGCCGCGCGGCGGCGAATGGGCGCTGGACCTGGACGCGCTGCTGGATGCCATCACCCCGGCCACCAAGCTGCTGATCGTCAATTCGCCGAACAACCCCACGGGCTGGACGCTCACGCGCGCCGAGCAGCAGGCCCTGCTGTCGCATTGCCGCCGAACCGGTACCTGGATCCTGGCCGACGAGGTCTACGAGCGGCTTTACTACGGCGACGACACGGCCAACGGCCTGCCGCCGGGCCGCCCCAAGGCAGGTGCCCCCCTTGGGGGGGAGGCGCAAGGCGCCTCGGGGGGCGTCATTTGCGCGCCCTCGTTCCTGGACAGTGCGGCCGCCGACGACCGCCTGGTCGTGGTGCACAGCTTCTCCAAGAGCTTTCTGATGACGGGCTGGCGCCTGGGCTGGCTGGTGATGCCGCCGGCCCTGACCGAGTCCATGGGCAAGCTGATCGAGTTCAACACCTCCTGCGCCAGCGTGTTCACCCAGCGCGCCGCCGTGGTGGCACTGCAGCGCCAGGCCGAGGTCACGCCCGGCGTGGTGGCGCGCCTGAAGGCCTGCCGCGACCTGCTGGTGCCGCTGCTGGCCGAGCTGCCGGGCGTGCAGCTGGCGCCGGCGCGCGGCGGCATGTACGCCTTCTTCCGGCTCGAGGGTTGGGACGACTCGCTGGCGCTGGCCAAGCGGCTGGTGGCCGAGGCCGGCCTGGGGCTGGCCCCCGGCAATGCCTTCGGGCCCGAGGCCCAGGGCTGGCTGCGCTGGTGCTTCGCCTCCAGGGACAGCCAGCGCCTGGTCCTGGGCGTGGCGCGGCTGCGGCGCTGGCTCGCGGCCCAGGGGCGCGGCTGAATACCGCTTCGGGTTATAATCCCCAGGCTTTGCATTTTGCAGGGCGCACGCTGCCAGCCCTTCCAGCCGGCAGCGCAAGTCAAAACATACTCAAGGAAACCGAAATGATTGCATCCTCCGTCAAGGCCGAGGTCGTCAAGGCCAATGCGCGCAGCGCCAGCGACACGGGCAGCCCCGAAGTCCAGGTCGCCCTGCTGACCGCCCGCATCAACGAGCTGACCCCCCACTTCAAGACGCATGCCAAGGACCACCATGGCCGCCGCGGCCTGCTGCGCATGGTCAGCCGCCGCCGCAAGCTGCTGGACTACCTCAAGTCCAAGGACGCCGACCGCTACGTCGCGTTGATTGCCAAGCTGGGCCTGCGTAAGTAAGAACCTGCACGCATGAAAAGCGCCTGCGTCAGCTTGCTGGCCCAGGCGCTTTGTTCTTTGTTTTTCTTCGTTTCTTCCGGAGTCTGCAGGGCAGAGCGAAGCTGTGTCATTCCACGAACGCGCCGCGTCGGCGCGCTGGTGGAATGGCATCGTGTTCTGCATTGCGCTCCAGCCCTTACAGGTCGGGCATGACCTGCTATACGAAAAGGAGTTGACATGTCCATCTTCAACAAAGTCACCAAGAGCTTCCAGTGGGGCGACAAGACCGTCGTCATGGAAACCGGCGAGATCGCGCGCCAGGCCTCCGGCGCCGTGCTGGTGAACATCGACGACACCGTGGTGCTGGCCACCGTGGTCGCCTCCAAGTCCGCCAAGCCGGGCCAGGACTTCTTCCCGCTGACCGTCGACTACATCGAGAAGACCTACGCCGCCGGCAAGATCCCCGGCAGCTTCTTCAAGCGCGAGGCCAAGCCCAGCGAGCTCGAGACCCTGACCAGCCGCCTGATCGACCGCCCGATCCGTCCGCTGTTCCCCGAGGGCTTCTTCAACGAAGTGCACGTGGTGATCCACACGCTGTCGCTGAACCCCGAGGTTGACGCCGACATCGCCGCCATGATCGCCACCAGCGCGGCCCTGGCCGTCTCCGGCATTCCGTTCAACGGCCCGATCGGTGCCGCGCGCGTGGGCTACATCAACGGCGAGTACGTGCTGAACCCGGGCCAGACCGCGCGCAAGAGCAGCCAGATGGACCTGGTCGTCGCCGGCACCGAAGCCGCCGTGCTGATGGTCGAGTCCGAGGCCCGGCAACTGCCCGAGGAGGTCATGCTGGGCGCCGTGGTGTTCGGCCACGAGCAGGGCAACATCGCCATCAACGCCATCCACGAGCTGGTGCGCGAGGCCGGCAAGCCGGTGTGGCAGTGGCAAGCCCCGGCCAAGGACGAGCCGCTGATCGCCAGGGTCACCGCCCTGGCCGAGGACAAGCTGCGCGCGGCCTACCAGATCCGCAACAAGCAGGCCCGCACCCACGCCTGCCGCGAAGCCTATGCCGTGGTCATGGCCGACCTCAAGGAAGCCGGTGTCGAGTTCGACAGCGTCAAGGTCGAGGGCATGCTGTTCGACGTCGAGGCCCGCATCGTGCGCGGCCAGATCCTGGCCGGCGAGCCGCGCATCGACGGACGCGACACCCGCACCGTCCGCCCCATCGAGATCCGCAACAGCGTGCTGCCCCGCACCCATGGCTCGGCGCTGTTCACGCGCGGCGAGACCCAGGCGCTGGTGGTGGCCACGCTGGGCACCGAACGCGACGCCCAGCGCATCGACGCGCTGGCCGGCGAGTTCGAGGACCGCTTCATGATGCACTACAACATGCCTCCCTTCGCCACCGGTGAAGTCGGCCGCATGGGCAGCACCAAGCGCCGCGAGATCGGCCACGGCCGCCTGGCCAAGCGTGCCCTGGTGGCCGTGCTGCCGAGCAAGGAGGAGTTCCCCTACACCATGCGCGTGGTGTCCGAGATCACCGAGTCCAACGGCTCCTCGTCCATGGCCTCGGTCTGTGGCGGCTGCCTGTCGCTGATGGACGCCGGCGTGCCGATGAAGGCCCATGTGGCCGGCATCGCCATGGGCCTGATCAAGGAAGCCAACCGCTTCGCCGTGCTGACCGACATCCTGGGCGACGAGGACCACCTGGGCGACATGGACTTCAAGGTGGCAGGCACGACCAACGGCATCACCGCGCTGCAGATGGACATCAAGATCCAGGGCATCACCAAGGAGATCATGCAGGTCGCCCTGGCCCAGGCCAAGGAGGCGCGCATGCACATCCTGGGCAAGATGCAGGAAGCCATGGGCGAGGCCAAGGCCGAGGTGTCGAACTTCGCGCCCAAGCTCTACACCATGAAGATCAACCCCGAGAAGATCCGCGACGTGATCGGCAAGGGCGGCTCCGTGATCCGCGCGCTGACCGAGGAAACCGGCACCCAGATCAACATCGACGAGGACGGCACCATCACCATCGCCTCGACCGACAGCGCCAAGGCCGACGAGGCCAAGCGCCGCATCGAGCAGATCACGGCCGAGGTCGAGATCGGCAAGGTCTACGAAGGCCCGGTCACCAAGATCCTGGACTTCGGCGCCCTGGTCAACCTGCTGCCCGGCAAGGACGGCCTGCTGCATATCAGCCAGATCGCCCACGAGCGCGTGGAGAGGGTCACGGACTACCTGAAGGAAGGCCAGATCGTCAAGGTCAAGGTGCTCGAGACCGACGACAAGGGCCGCGTCAAGCTGTCCATGAAGGCCCTGCTCGACCGTTCGGCCCAGGCGGCCGAGGCGGCACAGCAGCAGCAACAGCAGCCGTGACCCTGACCGCGTCCCGTGCCCGCGCGGCCGGGGCGCGCCTGGAGCAAGCATGAAAGTCATCGAAATCAGCCAGTACGGCGCCCCCGAGGTGCTGCGGCAGGCCGAGCGCCCGGATCCGGTTCCGGGGGCGGGCGAACTGCTGATCCGCGTGCGCGCCAGCGGCGTGAACCGGCCCGACGTGCTGCAGCGCACCGGCAACTACCCGGTGCCGCCCGGCGCCTCGGACATCCCGGGGCTGGAGGTGGCCGGCGAGGTCGTCGGCGGCGACGCCGCCGAGCTGGCCCAGGCCGGCTTCCAGCTCGGTGACCGCGTCTGCGCCCTGGTCGCGGGCGGCGGCTATGCCGAGCTCTGCGTGGCCCCGGTGGCCCAGTGCCTGCCGGTGCCAAAGGGCTTGAGCGACGTCGAGGCGGCCTCGCTGCCCGAGACCTTCTTCACGGTCTGGAGCAACGTGTTCGAGCGCGCCCGCCTGCAGGCCGGCGAGAGCCTGCTGATCCAGGGCGGCACCAGCGGCATAGGCGTGACGGCCATCCAGCTGGCCAAGGCGGCCGGCGCGACCGTGATCGTGACGGCCGGCAGCGACGACAAGTGCGCCGCCTGCCTGGCGCTGGGCGCGGACCACGCCATCAACTACCGCGCCGCCGATTTCGCGGCCGAGGCCAAGCGCCTGACCGATGGCAAGGGCGTCGACGTCATCCTCGACATGGTCGCCGGCGACTACGTGGCGCGCGAGGTCCAGGCCCTGGCCGAGGACGGCCGCCTGGTCATCATCGCGGTGCAGGGCGGCAGCAAGAGCGAGTTCAACGCCGGCCTGGTGCTGCGCCGGCGCCTGACCATCACCGGCTCCACGCTGCGCCCGCGGCCCGTGGCCTTCAAGGGCGCGATCGCCCGGGCCCTGAAGGCCAGCGCCTGGCCCTGGCTGGAGGCCGGGTGCGTCAAGCCGGTGATCCACAGCGTGTTCGAGGCCGCCGAGGCGGCCCGGGCCCATGCGCTGATGGAGAGCAACCAGCATGTGGGCAAGATCGTTTTGACATGGGATGCGGCATGAAGAGAAAGCTGATCGCCGGTAACTGGAAAATGAATGGCAGCCTGGCGGCCAACGAGGCCCTGGTCGGGGCCTTGCTGGCGGGTGCGGGCGAGCCGGGCTGCGAGGCCGCGCTCTGCGTGCCGGCCGCCTACCTGGCCCAGGTGCGCGGGCTGCTCGGCAACTCGACCGCCTTCGCGCTCGGCGCGCAGGATCTGTCGGCGCACGAGTCGGGCGCCTACACCGGGGAAATCTCGGCCGCCATGCTGAAGGACTTCGGCGTGCGCTATTGCCTCGTCGGCCATTCCGAGCGCCGCCAGTACCATGGCGAAACCGATGCCGTCGTGACCCTCAAGGCGCAGCGCGCGCTGGCGGCGGGCATCACGCCCATCGTCTGCGTGGGCGAGACCCTGGCCGAGCGCGAGGCGGGCCAGACCGAGGCGGTGGTCAGGCGCCAGCTGGCCGCGGTGATCCACACCAACGGCCATTGCATCAGCGAGATCGTCGTGGCCTACGAGCCGGTCTGGGCCATCGGCACCGGCAAGACCGCCACGCCCGAGCAGGCCCAACAGGTGCATGCCGTGCTGCGCGCCCAGCTGCAGGCCGCCAGCGCCCAGGCCGGGCGCATCCACATCCTCTACGGCGGCAGCATGAACGCGGCCAACGCGGCCGAGCTGCTGGCCCAGCCCGACATCGACGGCGGCCTGATCGGCGGCGCCTCGCTCAAGGCCCCGGATTTCCTGGCCATCATGGCCGCCGCCCGCTGATCGCGCGGCGAAAATGCTATAAATTTAGGAGTATCGAATGAATGTCGTCCTGACCATCATCCTGGCCGTGCAAATGCTCGCGGCGCTGGGCATGATAGGCCTGATCCTGATCCAGCACGGCAAGGGCGCCGACATGGGCGCGGCCTTCGGCAGCGGCAGCTCGGGCAGCCTGTTCGGCGCCTCCGGCAGTGCCAACTTCCTGTCGCGCACCACCGCGGTGCTCGCCGCGGTGTTCTTCGCTTGCACGCTGCTGCTGGCCTACTTCGGCAACGCGCGTCCGGCGTCCACCGGCAGCGTGCTCGAAGGTGCGGCGGTGAATGCGCCGGCCGCCAGCACGGAAGCCGCAGCCCAGATTCCGGGCAGCGCCCCGGCCGCGTCGGCGCCAGCGGCGCCGCTCGTCCCGGCCTCCGGCGCGGCGCAGATCCCCGCCAAGTGAGCGGGCGGAAAAATCCCTGTCCACGTTGGGAAAAGGGATTTTTCAGGGTAAACTACTAGCTGTTCCGGAAAGCCATAGCCTGTAACAGGCGCCTCATGCCATCCGGGCACTGCAAAACCGCCGTCGTGGTGAAATTGGTAGACACGCTATCTTGAGGGGGTAGTGGCGAAAGCTGTGCGAGTTCGAGTCTCGCCGACGGCACCAAACAGAAGTGAGCCGCCCGGGCCCCGCCTCGGGGTTCATGCGGTGATCAGAATCTCAAGATGAACCTCGATCAATACCTCCCCATCCTCTTGTTCATCTTGGTCGGTATTGCTGTGGGGGTGGTCCCGCAGGCCATCGGCTACTTTCTCGGCCCCAATCGTCCCGACGCCGAGAAGAACTCCCCCTACGAGTGCGGCTTCGAGGCCTTCGAGGACGCGCGCATGAAGTTCGACGTGCGCTACTACCTCGTTGCCATTCTCTTCATCCTGTTCGACCTGGAAATCGCCTTCCTGTTTCCCTGGGCCGTCGCGCTCAAGGAAGTGGGCTTGGCCGGCTTCGTGGCCGTGGCGATGTTCCTGGCCATCCTCGTCGTGGGCTTCGTCTACGAATGGAAAAAGGGCGCCCTGGACTGGGAATGAAGATGACCCCCACGCTTGCCACCACGTGTGCTGCGCTGCCCCCCGAGGGGGCGGCGGTCGCCACTGGTCATTAGCACAAGGAACGACACGATGATTGAAGGCGTGATGAAGGAAGGCTTCATCACCACCAGCTACGACTCGGTGGTGAATTGGGCCAAGACCGGATCGCTCTGGCCCATGACCTTCGGTCTGGCCTGCTGCGCGGTCGAGATGATGCACGCGGCCGCCGCGCGCTACGACCTCGGCCGCTTCGGCGCCGAGGTGTTCCGCGCCAGCCCGCGCCAGAGCGACCTGATGATCGTCGCCGGCACGCTGTGCAACAAGATGGCGCCGGCGCTGCGCAAGGTCTACGACCAGATGAGCGAGCCGCGCTGGGTGCTGTCCATGGGCTCCTGCGCCAACGGCGGCGGCTACTACCACTACAGCTACTCGGTAGTGCGTGGCTGCGACCGCATCGTGCCTGTCGATGTCTACGTGCCGGGCTGTCCGCCCACGGCCGAGGCCCTGCTGTACGGCATCATCCAGCTGCAGCAGAAGATTCGCCGCACCAACACCATCGCGCGCGCCTGAGGGGAAAACATGACGGTTGTAGCCATTCATCCCGAGGCGCTCAGGGAGCGCATCGCCGCGACCCTGGGGACGCTGGCGCGTGAGGTCACGGTGGCGCTCGATGAGGTGACCGTGGTGGTCGGCGCGGCCGACTACCTGGCCGCCATGCGCCAGCTGCGCGACGCGGCCGGCTGCCGCTTCGAGCAGCTGATCGACCTGTGCGGCGTCGACTACTCCAGCTATGGCGACGGCCGCTGGGAGGGCGCGCGCTACGGCGTGGTCTCGCACCTGCTGTCGGTGAGCCTGAACCAGCGCGTGCGCGTCAGGGTGTTCTGCCCCGACGACGAGCTGCCGCTGGTGGATTCGGTGGCCGAGCTCTGGAGCTCGGCCAACTGGTACGAGCGCGAAGCCTTCGACCTGTACGGCATCGTGTTCGAGGGCCACAGCGACCTGCGCCGCATCCTCACCGACTACGGCTTCATCGGCCATCCCTTCCGCAAGGACTTCCCGCTGTCCGGCCATGTGGAGATGCGCTACGACGCCGAGCGCCGCCGCGTGGTCTACGAGCCGGTGACCATCGAGCCGCGCGAGGTGACGCCGCGCGTCATCCGCGAGGACAACTACGGAGGCCTGCAATGAACAGCCCCCACGCTCGTCACTACGTGTACTCGCTGCCCCCCGAGGGGGCGCAGGCCTCCCTTGGGGCGGCCCGGCGGGAGTCCTGACATGGCAGAAATCAAGAACTACACCCTGAACTTCGGCCCGCAGCACCCGGCCGCGCACGGCGTGCTGCGCCTGGTGCTCGAGCTCGACGGCGAGGTCGTGCAGCGCGCCGACCCGCACATCGGCCTGCTGCACCGCGCCACCGAGAAGCTGGCCGAGCACAAGACCTACATCCAGTCGCTGCCCTACATGGACCGCCTGGACTACGTGTCCATGATGTGCAACGAGCACGCCTACTGCCTGGCCATCGAGAAGCTGCTGGGCCTGGAGGTGCCACTGCGCGCGCAGTACATCCGCGTCATGTTCTCCGAGATCACGCGCCTGCTCAACCACCTGATGTGGCTGGGCTCGCACGGCAACGACTGCGGCAGCTCGACCATCCTGATCTACACCTTCCGCGAGCGCGAGGACCTGTTCGACATCTACGAGGCCGTGTCGGGTGCCCGCATGCACGCGGCCTACTTCCGTCCGGGCGGCGTCTACCGCGACCTGCCGGACAGCATGCCGCAGTACCAGTTCAGCAAGATCCGCAACGCCAAGGCCCTGGCCGCGATGAACGAGAACCGCCAGGGCTCGCTGCTGGACTTCATCGACGATTTCACCAAGCGCTTCCCCGGCTATGTCGACGAGTACGAGACCCTGCTGACCGACAACCGGATCTGGAAGCAGCGCACCGTGGGCATAGGCGTGGTGCCGCCCGAGCGCGCGCTCAGCCTCGGCATGACCGGCCCCATGCTGCGCGGCTCCGGCATCGCCTGGGACCTGCGCAAGAAGCAGCCCTACGACGTCTACGACCGCGTCGACTTCGACATCCCGGTCGGCAAGACCGGCGACTGCTACGACCGCTACCTGGTGCGCGTCGAGGAGATGCGCCAGTCCAATCGCATCATCCAGCAGTGCGTGGCTTGGCTGCGCGCCAACCCGGGCCCGGTGATCACCGAGAACCACAAGGTGGCGCCGCCCAGCCGCGAATCCATGAAGTCCAGCATGGAGGAGCTGATCCACCATTTCAAGCTGTTCACCGAGGGCTTCCATGTGCCCGAGGGCGAGGCCTACGCGGCCGTGGAGCACCCCAAGGGCGAGTTCGGCATCTACCTGGTGAGCGACGGCGCCAACAAGCCCTACCGCCTGAAGATCCGCGCCCCCGGCTTCGCGCACCTGGCCACGCTGGACGAGATGGCGCGCGGCCACATGCTGGCGGACGCGGTGGCCATCATCGGCACCATGGACATCGTGTTCGGCGAGATTGACAGGTAAGCGAGTGATGATCACTGAAGCAACCAAAGCGCGCTTCGCGAAGGAAGTCGCGAAGTACCCCCCGGAGCAGAAGCAGTCGGCCGTCATGGCCTGCCTGTCCATCGTCCAGCAAGAGCTGGGCCATGTGAGTCCGGAAAGCGAGAAGGCCATCGCCGAGTACCTGGGCATGGCGCCGATGGCCGTGCACGAGGTCACCACCTTCTACAACATGTACAACCAGCAGCCGGTGGGCAAGTACAAGCTCAACGTCTGCACCAACCTGCCTTGCCAGCTGCGCGACGGCCAGAAGGCGCTCAAGCACCTGGAAGGCAAGCTCGGCATCGCCATGGGCGAGACCACGCCGGACGGCCTGTTCACGCTGCAGCAGTGCGAGTGCCTGGGCGCCTGCGCCGATTCGCCCGTGATGCTGGTCAACGACCGCACCATGTGCAGCTTCATGAGCAACGACAAGCTGGACCAGCTGATCGACGGCTTGCGCGCTGCTGGCGGCGCTTCCAAATCTTCAGCGGAGCAGCCCTGATGAACGCCCAGCAAGTGCTTTCGCAATTCCAGGCCACGGGCGTTCAGACCTGTTTCCACGGCCGTCACATCAACCCGCAGATCTACACGGACCTCGACGGCAGCAACTGGCGCCTCAAGGACTACGAGGCGCGCGGCGGCTACCAGGCGCTGCGCAAGATCCTCGGCAAGGACGGCGCAGGCGACGCGGGGCTCACGCAGGACCAGGTCATCGCCACCGTCAAGGAGTCGGCTCTGCGCGGCCGAGGCGGCGCGGGCTTCCCCACCGGCCTCAAGTGGAGCTTCATGCCGCGCCAGTTCCCGGGCCAGAAGTACCTGGTCTGCAACTCGGACGAGGGCGAGCCCGGGACCTGCAAGGACCGCGACATCCTCATGTTCAACCCGCACATCGTGATCGAGGGCATGGCCATCGCGGCCTACGCCATGGGCATCACGGTGGGCTACAACTACATCCACGGCGAGATCTTCCAGGTCTACGAGCGCTTCGAGGCGGCGCTGGAAGAGGCGAGGGCGGCCGGCCTGCTGGGCGACGACATCCTGGGCAGCGGCTTCAGCTTCCAGCTGCACGCCCACCACGGCTTCGGCGCCTACATCTGCGGCGAGGAGACCGCGCTGCTCGAGTCGCTCGAGGGCAAGAAGGGCCAGCCGCGCTTCAAGCCGCCGTTCCCGGCCAGCTTCGGCCTGTACGGCAAGCCGACCACGATCAACAACACCGAGACCTTCGCGGCCGTGCCCTGGATCATCCGCAACGGCGGCCAGGCCTACCTGAACTGCGGCAAGCCCAACAACGGCGGCACCAAGATCTTCTCGGTCTCGGGCGACGTCGAGCTGCCCGGCAACTACGAGGTCCCGTTGGGCACGCCGTTCTCCAAGCTGCTCGAGCTCGCCGGCGGCGTGCGCAAGGGCCGCCAGCTCAAGGCCGTGATCCCCGGCGGCTCCTCGGCCCCGGTGCTGCCGGCCGACATCATCATGGGCTGCACGATGGACTACGACTCCATCGCCAAGGCCGGCTCCATGCTGGGCTCGGGCGCCGTCATCGTGATGGACGACTCGCGCTGCATGGTCGAGAGCCTGCTGCGCCTGTCCTACTTCTACCAGCACGAGTCCTGCGGCCAATGCACGCCCTGCCGCGAGGGCACGGGCTGGATGTGGCGCGTGATCGACCGCATCATGCACGGCCAGGGCCGTCCCCAGGACCTGGACCTGCTGAACTCGGTGGCCGACAACATCCAGGGCCGCACGATTTGCGCGCTCGGCGACGCCGCGGCCATGCCGGTGCGCGCCATGGTCAAGCATTTCCGTCACGAGTTCGAATACCTGATCGAACACAAGACGCCCCTGGTCAAGGCGGCCGCCTGATCGCGAGGCACCATGGACCCCCACGCTCACATTCGTTCGCTGCCCCCCGAGGGGGCCCTCGCCCTTCTTGGGGCGGCCCGGCGAAAGGCTCGACATGATTGAAATCGAACTCGACGGTCAGAAGGTGGAAGTTGCCGAAGGCAGCATGGTCATGCATGCGGCCGAGAAAGCCGGCACCTACATTCCGCATTTCTGCTACCACAAGAAGCTCTCCATCGCGGCCAACTGCCGCATGTGCCTGGTCGACGTGGAAAAGGCGCCCAAGCCCATGCCGGCCTGCGCCACGCCCGTCACCCAGGGCATGATCGTGCGCACCAAGAGCGACAAGGCCATCAAGGCCCAGCAGTCGGTCATGGAGTTCCTGCTGATCAACCACCCGCTGGACTGCCCGATCTGCGACCAGGGCGGCGAATGCCAGCTGCAGGACCTGGCCGTGGGCTACGGCGCCTCGGCCTCGCGCTACGAGGAAGAAAAGCGCGTGGTGTTCCACAAGGACGTGGGCCCGCTGGTCTCCATGGAGGAGATGAGCCGCTGCATCCACTGCACCCGCTGCGTGCGCTTCGGCCAGGAAGTGGCAGGTGCCATGGAGCTGGGCATGTCGCACCGCGGCGAGCATTCCGAGATCGAGACCTTCGTCGGCAGCACGGTGGACTCCGAGCTCTCGGGCAACATGATCGACCTGTGCCCGGTCGGCGCGCTGACCAGCAAGCCCTTCCGCTACAGCGCCCGCACCTGGGAGCTGTCGCGCCGCAAGTCGGTCAGCCCGCACGACTCCGCCGGTGCCAACCTGATCGTGCAGGTCAAGAATGGCAAGGTCATGCGCGTCGTGCCGCTGGAGAACGAGGAAGTCAACGAATGCTGGATCGCCGACCGCGACCGCTTCTCCTATGAAGCGCTCAACGGCGACGAGCGCCTGCAGCGCCCCATGCTCAAGCAGGGCGGCGAATGGCATGAGGTCGACTGGCAGACCGCGCTGGAGTACGTGGCCAACGGCCTCAAGCTGGCCAAGGCCCAGCATGGCGCGCAGCGCATCGGCGCCCTGGTCAGCCCGCACAGCACATTGGAAGAGCTGTACCTGGCCGGCGCCCTGGTGCGCGGCCTGGGCAGCGAGAACATAGACCACCGCCTGCGCCACGCCGAGTTCGAGGCGCCCGAAGGCGTGGACCAGAGCGCACCTGCGGTGCAGTGGCTCGGCACCTCGATCGCCTCGCTGTCGCAGCTGCAGCGCGTGCTGGTGGTCGGCGCCAACCTGCGCAAGGACCATCCGCTGTTCGCCCTGCGCATCCGCCAGGCGGTGCGCCGCGGCGGCGCCGTGAGCGCCCTGACTTCGCCCGCGCTGCTGGCCACGCCCGACGCCTGGGCCATGCCGCTGGCCAACCGCCTGCTGGTCGAGTCCTCGGGCTGGGCCCAGGCCCTGGCCGACATCGCCGCCGCCGTCGCGGCAGAGAAGGGCGTCGCTGCGCCGGCCGCCGGCCAGGCCACCGAGGCTGCCCGTTCCATCGCCCAGTCCCTGCTCGGCGGCGAGCGCAAGGCCGTGCTGCTGGGCAATGCGGCTGCGCACCATGGCCGCGCCGCCAGCCTGCTGGCGCTGGCCAACTGGATCGCCGCGCAGACCGGCGCCAGCGTCGGCTACCTGACCGAGGCCGCCAACACCGTGGGCGCGCAGTGGGTCAATGCCCTGCCCGGTGCGGGCGGACTCGACGCTTCCCAGATGTTGTCGGGCGGCCTCAAGGCCGCGCTGCTGCTGGCCAACGAGCCGGTGTTCGATTCGGCGGCAGGGCAGGGCGCGGCCCAGGCCCTGGCGCAGGCCGACATGGTCGTGACCCTGAGCCCGTTCAAGGCCAACCTCGAGTTCAGCGACGTGCTGCTGCCGATCGCGCCGTTCACCGAGACCTCGGGCAGCTTCGTCAACGCCGAAGGGCGGCTGCAGAGCTTCCATGCGGTGGTCAAGCCGCAGGGCGAGACCCGCCCGGCCTGGAAGGTGCTGCGGGTGCTGGCCAACCTGCTGGGCCTGGAGGGTTTTGCCTTCGAGAGCTCGCAGGAGGTTCTGGCCGCGGCCACCGGCGCGCCCGAGGGCGCGCTGGCCCAGGTGCCGGCCGAGCTTCTGAGCAACGCCACGCGCGCCGCCGTGGACCTGCGCTCGGCCAACCTGGCCGAGCCGGTGACGGCCGCCATCTACGAGCTAGACGGCATCGTGCGCCGCGCGCCCTCGCTGCAGCTGACGGCCGACGCACGCCTGGCCCGCGAAGGAGCCGCCGCATGATAGACGCACTCTACAACGGCGGCCTGAACCTGGTCGCCGCCGGCTGGTGGATGGCCCTGGCCTGGCCCGTGATCTGGATCCTGATCAAGATCGTCGCGGTGCTGCTGCCCCTGATGGGCGCCGTCGCCTACCTGACGCTGTGGGAGCGCAAGCTGCTCGGCTTCATGCAGGTGCGCTATGGCCCGAACCGTGTCGGCCCCTTCGGCCTGCTGCAGCCGATCGCCGACGCGGTCAAGCTGCTGACCAAGGAGCTGATCAACCCCAGTGCGGCCAGCAGTGGTCTGTTCCGCCTGGGCCCCGTGATGGCCATCATGCCCGCGCTGGCAGCCTGGGTGGCCATTCCGTTTGGCCCCGAGGTGGCGCTGGCCAACATCAACGCCGGCCTGCTGCTGGTCATGGCCATCACCTCGATCGAGGTCTACGGCGTGATCATCGCCGGCTGGGCGTCCAACTCCAAGTACGCCTTCCTGGGCGCGCTGCGCGCCTCGGCGCAGATGGTGAGCTACGAGATCGCCATGGGCTTTTGCTTCGTGGTCGTGCTCATGGTCTCGGGCAGCATGAACCTGACCGACATCGTGATGGGCCAGGCCAAGGGCATGGCCGCCGCGCAGGGCCTGGGCTTCCTGTCCTGGAACTGGCTGCCGCTGCTGCCCATCTTCCTGGTCTACCTGATCTCCGGCGTGGCCGAGACCAACCGCCACCCCTTCGACGTGGTCGAGGGCGAGGCCGAGATCGTGGCCGGCCACATGGTCGAGTACTCGGGCATGGGCTTCGCGATCTTCTTCCTGGCCGAATACGCCAGCATGTGGCTGGTCTCCATCCTGGCCGCGCTGATGTTCCTCGGCGGCTGGCTGCCGCCGATCGACAGCGCGCTGTTCAACGCCATCCCGGGCTGGATCTGGCTGGGCCTGAAGACCTTCCTGGTGGTGTCCATGTTCATCTGGATCCGCGCCACCTTCCCGCGCTTCCGCTACGACCAGATCATGCGCCTGGGCTGGAAGATCTTCATCCCCGTCACCCTGGTGTGGCTGCTGATCGTCGGCGTGTGGATGCATACGCCCTGGAACATCTGGAACTAAAGCAGGGAAAAACATGGCTGCCTTCGCTGCTTCCCCCTTCTCGATCAAGGATTTCTTCAAGAGCTTCATGCTCGTGGAACTGTTCAAGGGCATGGCCCTGACCGGCCGCTACGCCTTCAGGCGCAAGGTCACGGTGCAGTTCCCCGAGGAGAAGACGCCCCTGTCGCCGCGCTTTCGCGGCCTGCACGCCCTGCGCCGCTACGACAACGGCGAGGAGCGCTGCATCGCCTGCAAGCTCTGCGAGGCCGTGTGCCCGGCGGTGGCGATCACCATCGAGTCCGACGCGCGCGACGACGGCTCGCGCCGCACCACGCGCTACGACATCGACCTGACCAAGTGCATCTTCTGCGGCTTCTGCGAGGAGGCCTGCCCGGTGGACGCCATCGTCGAGACCCAGATCCTCGAGTACCACGGCGAAAAGCGCGGCGACCTGTACTTCACCAAGGACATGCTGCTGGCCGTGGGCGACCGCTACGCCAAAGAGATCTCCGCGGCCAAGGCGGCGGACGCCAAGTACCGCTGACGCGTCGCTGCCCGCCGGCCCGCACCCAACACAAAGATCCTCCCATGGACGTCAAGACTGGTTTCTTCTACCTGTTCTCGGTCGTGCTGCTGCTCGCGGCCTTCCGGGTCATCACGGCGCGCAACACCGTGCACGCCGTGCTGTTCCTCATGCTGGCCTTCTCGCAGGCGGCGGCCCTGTGGCTGCTGCTCAAGGCCGAGTTCCTGGCCATCACGCTGGTGCTGGTCTACCTGGGCGCCGTGATGGTGCTGTTCCTGTTCGTGGTGATGATGCTGGACCTCAACATGGACAGCATACGCAAGGGTTTCTGGCGGCATTTCCCGCTGGCCGCGACCATAGGTGCGCTGGTTGCGCTGGAGATGGCGGCCGTGCTGATGGGCGGCTTCCGCGTCGCCGAGGAACCGCGCGTGGCGGCTGCCGCCGCCGGCGCGGCCCAGGCCGTGCCGTACTCCAACACCAAGGCCCTGGGCCAGCTGCTCTACACCGAGTACCTGTACCCGATCCAGGTCGCGGCCGCCATCCTGCTGGTGGCGATGTTCGCCGCGATCGCGCTGACCCTGCGCCAGCGCAAGGACACCAAGACCGTCAACCCGGCCGACCAGGTCCGCGTGCGCGCCCGTGACCGGGTCTCCCTGGTGTCGCTGGCCGCCACGCAGAAGGCCGCAGCGCCCGCCAACGAGGAGAAGCAGGCATGACACTGACGCTGGGACACTATCTTTCGCTGGGCGCGATGCTGTTCGCGCTGGCCGTGATCGGCATCTTCCTCAACCGCCGCAACCTCATCGTGCTGCTGATGGCGATCGAGCTGATGCTGCTGGCGGTGAACACGAACTTCGTGGCCTTCTCCCACTACCTGGGCGACATGCATGGCCAGGTCTTCGTGTTCTTCATCCTGACGGTGGCGGCCGCCGAGTCGGCGATCGGCCTGGCCATCCTGGTCCTGCTGTTCCGCAACAAGTCCAGCATCAACGTGGACGAACTCAACACGCTCAAGGGTTAAACACATGTGCCCCCACGCTCCTCACTTCGTGTATTCGCTGCCCCCCGAGGGGGCGCATCCCGCCCTTGGGGCGGCCCTGCGGGCGGTCTGACATGAGCCAAACCCTTTCTGCCTCGACCCTGCTGGCGGTGCCGCTGGCGCCCCTGGTCGGCTCCCTGCTGGCCGGCGTGCTGGGCACCTCGTTCGGCGGTAACTTGATCGGCCGCCGCGTCTCGCACAGCCTGACCATCCTGGGCGTGCTGGTCGCCTTCGTGATCTCGGCCATGACGCTCAAGAGCGTGGCGCTGGACGGCGCGCGCCTCAACGAGACCCTCTACACCTGGATGGTGGTGGGCGGGCTCAAGATGGAGATCGGCTTCCTGGTCGACGGCCTCACCGCCATGATGATGTGCGTGGTGACCTTCGTCTCGCTGATGGTGCACCTCTACACCATAGGCTACATGGAAGAGGACGAGGGCTACAACCGCTTCTTCGCCTACATCTCGCTGTTCACCTTCTCCATGCTGATGCTCGTGATGAGCAACAACATGCTGCAGCTGTTCTTCGGCTGGGAGGCCGTGGGCTTGGTGTCCTACCTGCTGATCGGCTTCTGGTTCAACAAGCCCAGCGCCATCTTCGCCAACATGAAGGCCTTCCTGGTCAACCGCGTGGGCGACTTCGGCTTCATCCTGGGCATAGGCCTGCTGGCCGCCTATGCCGGCACGCTCAACTATGCCGAGACCTTCGCCAAGGCCGGCGAGCTCTCGCAGATCGCCTTCCCCGGCACCGACTGGATGTTGATCACCGTGATCTGCATCTGCCTGTTCGTCGGCGCCATGGGCAAGTCGGCCCAGTTCCCGCTGCATGTCTGGCTGCCCGACTCGATGGAAGGCCCGACGCCGATCTCGGCGCTGATCCACGCCGCCACCATGGTGACGGCCGGCATCTTCATGGTGGCGCGCATGTCGCCGCTGTTCGAGCTCAGTGACACCGCGCTCAACCTGATCCTCGTGATCGGCGCGATCACCGCGCTGTTCATGGGCTTCCTGGGCATCATCCAGAACGACATCAAGCGCGTGGTGGCCTATTCCACGCTGTCGCAGCTGGGCTACATGACGGTGGCGCTGGGCGCCTCGGCCTACTCGGTCGCCGTGTTCCACCTGATGACGCACGCCTTCTTCAAGGCCCTGCTGTTCCTCGGCGCCGGTTCGGTCATCATGGGTATGCACCACAACCAGGACATCCGCTGGATGGGCGGCGTGCGTAAGTACATGCCCATCACCTGGATCACCTCGCTGCTGGGCTCGCTGGCACTGATCGGCACGCCGCTGTTCTCCGGCTTCTACTCCAAGGACAGCATCATCGAGGCCGTGGCCGAGAGTCACCTGCCGGCGGCCGGCTTCGCGCATTTCGCCGTGCTGGCCGGCGTGTTCGTCACCGCCTTCTACTCGTTCCGCATGTACTTCCTGGTGTTCCACGGCGCCGAGCGCTACGACCAGGAGCCCAAGGCGCACGACCACGACGAGGCCGAGGAGCCCGACCCGCACCACCACCGCGACGAGCACCACAAGCCGCACGAGTCGCCCTGGGTTGTCACGGTGCCCCTGCTGCTGCTGGCCATCCCCTCGGTCGTGATCGGCTTCATGACCATACAGCCCATGCTGTTCGGCGAGTTCTTCAAGGACGCGATCTTCGTCAATGCCGACAAGCACCACGCCATGGCCGAACTGGGCGAGCTGTTCCACGGCCCGGTGGCCATGGCCCTGCATGCCCTCAGCACGGCCCCGTTCTGGCTGGCGCTGGCCGGCGTGGCCCTGTCCTACTACATGTACATGATCAACCCGGCCCTGCCGGCCGCGATCAAGCGCGCCTTCCAGCCGATCCACAGCCTGCTGGAGAACAAGTACTACCTCGACTGGATCAACGAGCACATCCTGGCGCGCGGCGCGCGCGCCCTGGGCACAGGCCTGTGGAAAGGCGGCGACCGTGCGCTGATCGACGGCCTGCTGGTCGACGGCTCCTGGAAGCTGGTCGGCCGGGTCGCCGGCGTGGTGCGCTGGTTCCAGTCGGGCTACCTCTACCACTATGCGCTGGTCATGATCCTGGGCATCTTCGTGCTCATGACCTACTTCGTCTGGCTCAACAAGTAAGGAGAACAAGAAAAATGGGATTGTTGAGTCTTGCCATCTGGACGCCTATCTTTTTCGGCGTCGTGCTGCTGGCCCTGGGCCGTGACGATCAGGCCCGCGCGGTGCGCTGGATCGCGCTGATCGGCGCGCTGGCCAGCTTCCTGGTCACGCTGCCGCTGTACGACGGCTTCCAGCTCGGCACCTCGGCCATGCAGTTCGTCGAGAAGGCGCCCTGGATCGACCGCTTCAATGTGCACTACCACCTGGGCGTCGACGGCATCTCGCTGTGGTTCGTGCTGCTCACGGCCTTCATCAACGTGGTCGTGGTGATCGCGGGCTGGGAGGTGATCACCAGCCGCGTGAACCAGTACATGGCGGCTTTCCTGATCCTGAGCGGCCTGATGATCGGCGTGTTCACCGCGCTCGACGGCATCCTGTTCTACGTGTTCTTCGAGGCCACGCTGATCCCGATGTACCTGATCATCGGCGTCTGGGGCGGGCCGAACAAGATCTACGCGGCCTTCAAGTTCTTCCTCTACACGCTGCTGGGCTCGCTGCTGACCCTGGTGGCGCTCGTCTTCCTGTACGTCAAGTCGGGCGGCAGCTTCGACATCATGGCCTGGCACAAGCTGCCCCTGTCGGCCACCGCGCAGAACCTGCTGTTCTTCGCCTTCTTCGCCGCCTTCGCCGTGAAGGTGCCGATGTGGCCGGTCCACACCTGGCTGCCCGACGTGCACGTCGAGGCGCCCACCGGCGGCTCGGCCGTGCTGGCCGCCATCATGCTCAAGCTCGGCGCCTACGGCTTCCTGCGCTTTTCCATGCCGATCGCGCCCGACGCCTCGCGCGAGTGGGCGGTGCTGGTCATCGCGCTGTCGCTGATCGCCGTGATCTACGTGGGCCTGGTCGCCATGGTGCAGCAGGACATGAAGAAGCTGGTCGCCTACTCCTCGGTGGCGCACATGGGCTTCGTCACCCTGGGTTTCTTCATCTTCAATCCGCTGGGCGTGTCCGGCGGCCTGGTGCAGATGATCGCCCACGGCTTCGTCTCGGGCGCCATGTTCCTGTGCATAGGCGTGCTGTATGACCGGGTCCATTCGCGCGAGATCGCCAGCTACGGCGGCGTGGTCAACACCATGCCCAAGTTCGCCGCCTTCGCGCTGCTGTTCGCCATGGCCAACTGCGGCCTGCCCGGCACCGCCGGTTTCGTCGGCGAGTGGATGGTGATCCTGGGCGCGGTGAAGGCCAACTTCTGGCTGGGCCTGATGGCCTCCACGGCGCTGATCTTCGGCGCGGCCTACACGCTGTGGATGTTCAAGCGCGTCTACCTCGGCCCGGTGGCCAACGAGGACGTGCGCGTGCTGGACGACATCAACGCGCGCGAGTTCCTGATGCTGTCGCTGCTGGCGGTGGCCGTGCTCTACATGGGCATCCATCCCAAGCCCTTCACCGACGTGATGGAGACCTCGGTGGCGGACCTGCTGCGTCACGTGGCCCTGTCCAAGCTGAACTGACCCACCGAATTCGAGAGATAGAGATGATTGACACACTCAGCTGGATCACGGTCTTCCCCGAAATCGTGCTGCTGGTCCTGGCCTGCGTGATCGCGCTGGTCGACCTGGGCGTGAAAAGCCCGCGCCGCACCGCGACCTACGTGCTGACCCTGCTGGCGCTGGCCCTGGTGGCCGGGCTGCAGGCCCTGTACGCCCAGGGCGGCGCGACCATGTACGGCTTCGGCAACCTGACGGTCAGCGACGCCATGGGCAACTGGCTCAAGTGCTTTGCCGCGCTGGCCATGATGGTGACCCTGGTCTACGGCCGCCCCTACGCGGCCGAGCGCGACATGCTGCGCGGCGGCGAGTTCTTCACCCTGGCCATGTTCTCGCTGCTCGGCATGTTCGTCATGATCTCGGGCAACAACTTCCTGGTCATCTACCTGGGCCTGGAACTGCTCACGCTGTCCGCCTATGCCCTGGTCGCGCTGCGCCGCGACAACGCCACGGCCACCGAAGCGGCCATGAAGTACTTCGTGCTCGGCGCGCTGGCCTCGGGCTTCCTGCTGTACGGCCTGTCCATGCTCTACGGCGCCACCGGCTCGCTGGAGATCGGCGCCGTGTTCAAGGCCGTGGCCTCGGGCCAGATCAAGCATCAGGTGCTGATCTTCGGCCTGGTCTTCATCGTCGCCGGCCTGGCCTTCAAGCTCGGCGCCGTGCCCTTCCACATGTGGGTGCCCGACGTCTACCAGGGCGCGCCCACCGCCGTGACCCTGATGATAGGCGGCGCGCCCAAGCTGGCGGCCTTCGCCATCGTGATCCGCCTGCTGGTCGAGGGCCTGCTGCCGCTGGCCATCGACTGGCAGCAGATGCTGACCGTGCTGGCCATCGCCTCGCTGGTGATCGGCAACCTCTCGGCCATCGCCCAGACCAACATCAAGCGCATGCTGGCCTACTCGACCATCGCGCAGATGGGCTTCGTGCTGCTCGGCCTGATGGCCGGCGTGGTGGGCGGCAGCGCGCTGCCCGCCGCCAACGCCTACAGCTCGGCCATGTTCTACATGGTCACCTACGTGCTGACCACGCTGGCGAGCTTCGGCATCATCCTGCTGCTGGCGCGCGAAGGCTTCGAGAGCGAGGAGATCGCCGACTTCGCCGGCCTCAACCAGCGCAGCCCGCTGTACGCCGGCGTGATGGCCGTGTGCCTGTTCTCGCTGGCCGGCATCCCGCCGTTGGTCGGCTTCCAGGCCAAGCTCTCGGTGCTGCAGGCCCTGGTGGCCTCGGGCCAGAGCCTCTACATCGCCCTGGCCGTGTTCGCCGTGCTCATGTCGCTGGTCGGCGCCTTCTACTACATCCGCGTCGTCAAGCTCATGTACTTCGACGAGCCGATCACCGCGACCACCGTCTCGGCCTCGGCCGACGTGCGCGTGGTGCTCTCGCTCAACGGCGCGCTGGTGCTGGTGCTGGGCATCGTGCCGGGTGCGCTGATGACCCTGTGCGCGCGCGCCGTCGTGCAGATGCTGGGAACCTGAGCGCGGACTGCTGGTCTCATCCGGGTGTCCCAAACCGCCTCCATCTGGCTGGTGATCCTGGCGGCCGTCTGCGCCGCCAACCTGCCGTTTCTCAACCACCGCCTGCTGGCGGTGTTTCCCATGGCGCGCCCCAAGCCCCTGGCGTTGCGCGCGGCCGAGCTGGTGTTCTGGTATTTCGCGGTCGGCGGCCTGGGCCTGCTGCTGGAGCAGCGGGCCGGTCAGATCGCGCCGCAGCGCTGGGAGTTCTACGCCATCACCGCGGCGCTGTTCCTGACCCTGGCCTTTCCCGGCTTCGTGTTCCGCTACCTGCTCAGACACCGCCACTGACGCACTGAAGGCAGCAAGGCCATGACGCAGCGCGACCTGCAAGAGCACAAGATCGACGGCCAGGAGCTGTTCGAGGGCCATTTCCTGCACGCCTTCCGCGACACCGTGCGCCTGCCCGACGGCAGCCAGACCACGCGCGAGTACGTGGTCCATCCCGGCGCGGTGATGGTGATTCCCCTGCTCGAGGCTGCCGACGGCTCGCTTGAGCTGGTGCTGGAGCGCCAGTACCGCTACCCCGTGGGGCAGGTGATGATCGAATTCCCGGCCGGGAAGCTCGATCCCGGCGAGGACCCCTGGGTCTGCGCGCGGCGCGAGCTGCGCGAGGAGACCGGCTACACCGCCCGCGAATGGGCGCGCGCCGGCCTGCTGCACCCGGTGATTGCCTACTCCACCGAGTTCATCGAGATCTGGTTCGCGCGCGGCCTGCAGGCGGGGGCGCGCGAGCTCGACGCGGGCGAGTTCCTCGAGGTGTTCACCGCCACGCCCGAGGTCCTGCTGCAATGGTGCCGCGAGGGCCGGGTCACCGACGCCAAGACCCTGACCGGTGCGCTGTGGCTGCAGAATGTGCTGGACGGCCGCTGGGCATTGGACTGGCAGGCAGCGCCGGCCTGAACTGCGCAGGATAATGGCGGCATGAAGGTGCTCAACCTCCAGTGCGTGCACCAGCACGGCTTTGAAGGCTGGTTCGCGTCCGAAGACGATTTCCGGTCGCAGCTGGCGCGCCAGCTCGTGGCCTGCCCGGTCTGCGGCGACACCGCCGTGGCCAAGCTGCCCAGCGCGCCGCGCCTGAACCTGGGCGCCACCGCGGGCGCGGCCGAAGTGGGTGCGCCCGCCCAGGCCGAGCCCGACCCCAAGGTCGCGGCGCGGCAGGCGGCCTGGCTCAAGATGGTCCGCCATGTGATGGCCAACACCGAAGACGTGGGCGAGAAATTCGCCGAAGAGGCGCGCCGCATCCACTACGGCGAGACCGAGGAGCGCAACATCCGCGGCCAGGCCTCGCGCGAGGACACCGAGGCCTTGCTCGACGAAGGCATCGCCGTGCTGCCGCTGCCCGTGCCGGCTGGGCTCAAGGGGCCGTTGCAGTAGCGCCAGCCGGGGCACCAAGATTGCGTGTAAGCGATCGAGGCGTCAACCAGCGCAACCCATCAGGGATAGCAGTTCAAAGGTTGCAATGAAAGTCAGAATGTACGGGTGTAATCTTTACATTCGAGTCGTCACGAATTGAGAGCTTGGCATAGGGGGCGTCCATATATGGCTGGCGAACCCGTCTTGAGATCGGACTGGCGGTGGAGCGGTATCCGTCCGGACAACCCATGTTGACCGCTGGTTGCCGGCGTGCTTGACAGTCAGGCGTGGACGGTGCGCTTGGGCGCTGCCAATGATGCGGCAACAGCCCATCCCTAGCTTTGATGACGGGGCTTAGGCCGGAGCACTGACAGTCGGCGGATCGGGGTATTCCGCCGAGAGCAACGCCTCAATTTTTTCAGCGACCAAGGTCGTCGCACCTGGCAGGAAGGGCAGCCCGCCGATCTCAACCTGGTTGATGCTCTTGTAGAACTTGTGCGCGCGGAAGGCCTCTTCGTTGGGGTAGGGGAATAGGACTACTGCACCGGCAACCACGCCTTGCTTGTATTCCTGCGGCTTCATCGGATGAGGAATCGCGATGGCGTCGCGGTAGCGGTGCATGGTGTTCACGTCGTCGGACGTTGGCCCCGGCCCGCCATAGAGCTTGACGTAGTCCCCGTCGAATTGGATTCGATACTTAGCGTCGAATATGTAGAACTTGTCCTCACTGGCGAACTGGATGACGTTGTCTGGCTTCTGGGCGATCGTGGGCAAGCGGTTGAAGAGTCGGTTGTAGACCACGTAAAGAGGCTTGCCGGTCGGCTTGTGGACAAAGCGCATGGCGGAGGACTTGCCTTTCGACAGGGCCACCGTGGTCCGCAGTCGGTTGACCTGCACCACCGATTGCTCTTTCAAGTCGAAGCGTTCCCGAAGCAGTCCGATGATTTTCAGAAAGCACCAATACTCGTAGAGCAGCGAAGTCTCTTTCATGCCAATTGGCACTATGTTCCCGGCAAAGGAGAGTCCGCCATTGAGTAGGCGGCAGAGCTTGTCGAACCGGGAATAGAGCGGGTGCTTATGAAACACCATTGAATCCGGCTTCGCTAGTCTTACTGTGTCACAAACGTAGTCGGACGCTAACCGCGGCGCAATGCGGGCAATGTCCCAGGGCGCCTGCGAGTGCGACGCTCAACTGAAGGCGCAGCGTCCTGATCGAGTCC
>SCMQ01000022.1 GCA_005503335.1 Comamonadaceae bacterium 2FH | reverse complement strand
ACACCCTCACGAATGTGCACGCATGACTCGGGGCCGCCGTAGCTGGCTAAGCCTTCAACGTATGACTCTTTCATTCACAACACTTTGCCGGTTTTGACCGGCGCACGGAGACATCCCCATGGATTTGGCATTCACCCCCGAGGAACAGCAGTTCCGTGAAGAGGTCCGCGCCTGGGTCAGCGAGCACCTGCCGGCCGACATCGCGCACAAGGTGCACCATGCCCTGCGCCTGTCGCGCGAGGACATGCAGCGCTGGGCCCGCATCCTCGGCCGCAAGGGCTGGCTGGGCTACGGCTGGCCCCAGGCCTTCGGCGGCCCGGGCTGGAACGCGGTTCAAAAGCATTTGTTCGAAGAGGAATGCGCGCGCGCCGGCGCACCGCGCATCGTGCCCTTCGGCCCGGTCATGGTGGCGCCGGTCATCATGGCCTTCGGCAACGCCGAGCAACAAAAGCGCTTCCTGCCCGGCATCGCCAGCGGCGACGTCTGGTGGAGCCAGGGCTACAGCGAGCCGGGCTCGGGCTCGGACCTGGCCTCGGTCAAGACCCGCGCGGAACGCCGCGGCGACAAGTACATCGTCAACGGCCAGAAGACCTGGACCACGCTGGGCCAGTACGGCGAATGGATCTTCTGCCTGGTGCGCACCAGCAGCGAGGGCAAGCCCCAGACCGGCATCTCCTTCCTGCTGATCGACATGAAGTCGCCCGGTGTCACGGTGCGGCCGATCAAGCTGCTGGACGGCGAATGCGAGGTCAACGAGGTCTGGCTCGACAACGTCGAGGTGCCGGCCGAGAACCTGATCGGCCAGGAGAACCAGGGCTGGACCTACGCCAAGCACCTGCTGAGCCACGAGCGCACCAACATCGCCGACGTGAACCGCGCCAAGCGCGAGCTCGAGCGGCTCAAGCGCATCGCGCGGGCCGAGGGCGTGTGGGACGACCCGCGCTTTCGCGACGAGATCGCCCGCCTCGAGGTCGACGTGGTCGCGCTGGAAATGCTGGTGCTGCGCGTGCTGTCCGCCGAGAAATCGGGCAAGAACTCGCTGGAGATCGCCGGCCTGCTCAAGATCCGCGGCAGCGAGATCCAGCAGCGCTACACCGAGCTCATGATGCTGGCGGCCGGCCCGTTCAGCCTGCCCTTCGTCTTCGAGGCCATGGAGGCCGGCTGGCAGGGCGACTTCCCCGGCGGCGAGCTGGCCAACGCGCCCCTGGCCTCGAACTACTTCAACTACCGCAAGACCACGATCTACGGCGGCTCCAACGAGGTTCAAAGAAACATCGTTGCACAGACCGTGCTCGGCTGAGGAGACGAAAATGGATTTTGATTTCACCGAGGACCAGCAGCAGCTGCGCGAGGCCGTGCACCGCTGGGTGGACAAGGGTTACGACTTCGAGCGGCGCCGCAAGGCCGTGGCGGCCGGCGGCTTCGACCGCGCGGCCTACGCCGAGCTGGCCGAGCTGGGCCTGACCGGCCTCAGCATCGCCGAGGCCCACGGCGGCCTGGGCCTGGGTCCGGTCGAGGCCATGGTGGTGATGGAGGAGCTGGGGCGCGGCATGGTGCTCGAGCCGCTGGCGCAGACGCTGATCGCCGGCAACACGCTGGGTAGCTGGGCGCCCGGGGCCCTGCAGGCGGCCTGGCTGCCACGCATCGCCATGGGGGAGGCCCTGGTCGTGCTCGCGCACCAGGAGCGCAAGGCGCGCTACCGGCTCGATGTCTGCGAGGCCATCGCGACGCAGGGCGCCCAGGGCTGGACCGTCAGCGGCACCAAGAGCCTGGTGCCTGCGGGCGACCAGGCCGAGGCCCTGCTGGTGCCGGCCCTCGCCAACGGCGCACTGGCCCTGTTCCTGGTCGAGCGCGCGGCCGCAGGCGTCAGCGCGGCCGGCTACGGCACGCAGGACGGCAGCCGTGCCGCCGAAATCGTTTTCCGGGACGCACCGGCCAGCCTGGTCACGAGCGAAGGCCTGCCGGCCCTCGAGCAGGCGGTGGACATCGGCATTGCCGCGCTCTGCGCCGAGGCCGTGGGCGTGATGGACCGGACCCTGGCCGTCACCGCCGACTACCTGAACCAGCGTCGCCAATTCGGCGTGCCGATCGCCAGCTTCCAGGCGCTGCGGCACCGCGTGGCCGACATGAAGATGCAGCTCGAACTCGCGCGCTCGATGAGCTACTACGCCAGCCTCAAGCTGCAGGCACCCGCCGACGAGCGGCGCCGCGCCCTGTCCCGCGCCAAGGTGCAGCTCGGCCAGTCCATGCGCTTCGTCGGCCAGCAGGCGGTGCAGCTGCACGGCGGCATAGGCGTGACCGACGAGTACATCGTGAGCCACTATTTCAAGAAGCTGACCCAGCTCGAGATGACGTTCGGCGACACGCTGCACCACCTCGGCGAGGTCTCGGCGCGCATGCAGGACACGGCCGGCGTGTTTGCCTGAGCAGGCCGGCGCGCGCCGCGCGCCAGCCTATTTCAGGATGCCGAGCAGGTTGGAGAAGCTGTCGGTCCAGGGACGGAAACCGGGGCGCGGCACCAGCGCCTCGCCGCCGGCCAGCCCCTCGGGCAAGGCGCGTGCACGCTCGGGCGAGACGAACAGCACCCAGTCCGAGCTGCGGCAATAGGCGTCCTGCTCGTCAGGCTCCAGCGCGTAAAGCATCGCCACCCGGCCGAAATGTTGGGCCGCCGCGGCCATGACCGGCCCCAGGTCCAGGTAATGGTTGGTGATGTGGACCGCCAGCAGCCCTTCGGGCTTCAGGTGGCCCAGGTAGGTCTGCATGGCCTCCAGGGTCAGCAGATGGGTCGGGATCGAGTCGCCCGAGAAGGCGTCCATGGCCAGCAGGTCGAAGCGCTGCGCCGGCTCGCGCTCCAGCATCAGCCGCCCGTCGCCCAGCACCGGCACGATGCTGGCGCGGCTGTCGGCCAGGTAGCTGAATTCGCTGCGCGCGAGGTCGAGCACCTGCTCGTTGATCTCGTAGATGCGCATCTCGTCACCCGTGCGGCCATAGACCGACAAGGTGCCCGTCCCCAGCCCCACCACACCCAGCTTGAGCGGCGCGGCTTGCCCGGCCTGCTGCAGGCTGCGGATCGCGCGGCCTATGCCCGACTTCTCGCAGTAGTAAGCCGTGGGCTGGCGGCGGTGGGCGGCGCCCAGGAACTGCTCGCCATGGTTGATGCGGCCATGCACCAGCACACGCTGCGGCCCGAGCTGGGCGTTCATGGCGTCCTGCACGCGCAGCTGGCTGTAGAAATTGCGCACCACCCGGCGATAGCCCTCTACATAGTCGAGCGACACCACGGCCAGCCGCGCGCCGTAGGCCAGCAGGGCCAGCATCAGCAGGGCGCGCCAGGCCGGGCGCAGCTCGCGCCACAGCACCGCCACGACCAGCGCCGCGCACAGGAACAGCCCGAGCGGCAACTCGAAATAGGCCGTGAAGACCGCCGGTGCCACCAGGCCCACCAGCGCGCCGCCGAGTGCGCCGCCGACCGAGAGCATCAGGTAGAACAGCGTGAGATGCCGCAGCGGCGGCTTGCGGCGCACCAGCTCGCCGTGGCAGACCATGCAGAAGACGAACAGCGACACGCTGAGCAGGATGATCAGCAGCAGGACGTCGGTGCCGCTGTCGAGCACGCTGTCCAGCGCCAGAAAAGCCACTGGCAGCGCCACCAGGAACAGCGGCCGCCGGTAGTAGCGCGGCGCGTCGAAGCACAGGATGAAGCTCAGCAGGTAGATGGCCAGCGGCAGCACCCACAGGAACGGCACCGGCGCCACGTCCTGCGTCAGGTGGCGCGTCATGGCCAGCAGCAGGATGGAAGGCGTGGCCGCCAGGCCTATCCACAGCCCGCGCTCCCGCCACCCTGGGTGCGGGGCCTCGGCCACCAGGGCCGGCGCCTCGGCCATCAGGGGCGGCATGCGGCGCCAGGCCAGCGCGGCCGTGGCCAGGCAGGCCGCGACGAAAACCGCATAGCCGGCCGACCAGAGCCAGGCCTGGGAGCCCACGGGCAGGAAAGGCTCGACCAGTACCGGATAGGACAGCAGGGCCAGCATCGAGGCCAGGTTGGACAGCGCGTAGAGGCGGTAGGGCTGAGCGGTGATCGAGGCTGCGGCGAACGAGCGCGCGTACCAGGCCTGCATCAGCGGCCCGGTGGTCGACAACAGCAGGTAGGGCGCGCCCACCGCCGTCGCCAGCACGGCCAGCACGCTCCAGCCCGGCTGGGCCAGCGCCAGGCCCTTCCAGGCCGGGTCGGCCGCCACCGGCAGCGTGACCAGGCTCAACAGCAGCAGGCCGCCGTGCACCAGGGGTTGCCGCCGCGCCGGCAGGCGCTCGTGCAGCCAGTGCACATAGGCGTAGCCCAGCAGCAGTTCGGCCTGGAAGAACACGATGCAGGTGCTCCAGACCGAGGACGACCCGCCGAACCAGGGCAGGATCATCTTGGCCACGATGGGCTGGATTTGGAACAGCAGGAAGGCCGAGAGGAAGACCGTGGTGGCGAACAGGGGCATGCGGGTGGTTCGGCGGGCGCGATGCGGCAGGGGCCCGGACCTGTGCCTCGCCCTCAGGCGTGCAGGCGCGAGCTCTTGGGCAGATGGGCCATCAGGAACTCCATCTGGTCGGCCAGGATGCGGCGGTTGCGCAGGATGAAGTCTTCCCAGAGGCTGGGCACGTAGGGCGCGTAGAGCAGCGGCATGCGGGCCTGCTCGGGCGTGCGGCTGCTCTTGCGGTGGTTGCAGGCGCGGCAGGCCGTGACCACGTTCATCCAGGTGTCCACGCCGTTCTGGGCGAACGGGATGATGTGCTCGCGCGTCAGCTCCATCTCGTGGAAATCGCCGCCGCAGTAGGCGCAGACATTGCGGTCGCGCGCGAACAGCTTGCTGTTCGTGAGGCCGGGACGCAGGTCAAAGGGATTGATGTTCGGCACGCCGCGCGTGCCGATGATGCTGTTGACCGTGATGATGGACTGCTGGCCCGTGAGCGCGTTGTGGCCGCCGTGGAACACGGCAATCTGTCGCCCGGCCTCCCAGCGCACTTCCTCGGACGCGTAGTGGATCACCGCCTGTTCCAGCGAGATCCACGACTGCGGCAGCCCCTGGGCCGACAGCTTCAAGACCTTCACAAACGCCCCCTTCCAACAGTTCTAGAACCACGGATGCGACAACGCGAATGCCCCAGGCCGGCGCAAGGGTCAACCTGCACAGCCTGCTGCGTCACAATATACCCTGTTTTCATGACATGTTCATGCGCCCCCGGCCACGCGAGATGGCCTGAGGGTGCTATCAAAAAGATACTGATGCGATGAAGGTTTTTCGCGGCTTTCACCACCCCGGCATCGCGCCGGCCTGCGCACTCACGATCGGCAACTTCGACGGCGTGCACCGCGGCCACCAGGCCATGCTGGCGCTGCTGCACAACGAGGCGACCCACCGGGGGGTGCAGAGCTGCGTGCTGAGCTTCGAGCCGCACCCGCGCGACTACTTCGCCGGCGCGCTGAAGAAGCCCGAGCTGGCGCCGGCGCGCATCGCCACGCTGCGCGACAAGCTGACCGAGCTCGAGCGCTGCGGCGTCGACCAGGTGGTGGTGCTGCCTTTCGATGCCCGGCTGGCCGCGCAGTCGCCCCAGGCCTTCATCGACCAGGTGCTGGTGCAGGGCCTGGGCGCGCGCTACGTGCTGGTCGGCGACGATTTCCGCTTCGGCGCCAAGCGCGCCGGCGACTACGCCATGCTCGACGAGGCCGGGCAGCGCCTGGGCTTCGACGTGGCGCGCATGATGAGCTACGAGGTGCATGGGCTGCGCGTGTCGAGCTCGGCCGTGCGCGAGGCGCTGGGCGCAGGCCGCATGCAAGACGTGGCCGCGCTGCTCGGCCGGCCCTACAGCATCAGCGGCCATGTGGTGCACGGCGCCAAGCTGGGGCGCGACCTGGGCGCCACCGGGCCCGGCCACGGCAACGGTTTTCGCACGCTGAACCTGCGCTTTTCGCACTGGAAGCCGGCCGCCAGCGGCATCTTCGCGGTGCTGGTGCACGGACTGGACGGCGCGCCCCTGGCCGGCGTGGCCAACCTGGGCATCAGGCCCTCGCTGGACCCGGACGACGTGAACGGCGGCCGCGTGCTGCTGGAGACCCATTGCCTGGACTGGCCCGAGCGCCTGGGCACCGAGGGGGCCTACGGTAAAATCATCCGCGTGGAACTGCTGCACAAACTGCACGACGAGCTCAAGTACGACAGCCTGGACGCCCTGACCGCGGGCATCGCCAGGGACTGCGTCGACGCGCGTGCCTTTTTTGCCTCGATGCACGCGGAAACCCACCGTCAGACCACGCGCGACCGAATTTAACGCCCGCACCTTGCGTGCTGCGCGCCCCTACGAACAGGCTCGGGGGCGAACGGCCTGAATTTTCCGCACCGACCGCCATCCCGCTCGGGCCTAGCCTGTCCAAGCCTTTTCGACCAAGCACCATGTCCGACGCCAAGACCGACTACCGCGCCACGCTGAACCTGCCCGACACCCCCTTCCCCATGCGCGGCGACCTGCCCAAGCGCGAGCCGGGCTGGGTCAAGGAATGGGAGGACAAGGGTGTCTACAAGAAGCTGCGCGACGCGCGCTGCGGCGCACCGAAGTTCGTGCTGCACGACGGCCCGCCCTACGCCAACGGCCAGATCCACATCGGCCACGCGGTCAACAAGGTCCTCAAGGACATGATCGTAAAGGCGCGCCAGCTCAAGGGCCTGGACGCGATCTACGTGCCCGGCTGGGACTGCCACGGCCTGCCGATCGAGAACGCGATCGAGAAGCAGCATGGGCGCAACCTGCCGCGCGACGAGGTGCAGGCCAGGAGCCGCGCCTTCGCCACCGAGCAGATCGCCGGCCAGATGGCCGACTTCAAGCGCCTGGGCGTGCTGGGCGAGTGGGACAACCCCTACAAGACCATGAACTTCGCCAACGAGGCGAACGAAATCCGCGCCTTGAAGCGCATCATGGAGCGCGGCTTCGTCTACCGTGGCCTCAAGCCGGTCTACTGGTGCTTCGACTGCGGCTCCTCGCTGGCCGAGTTCGAGATCGAGTACCAGGACAAGAAGAGCAGCACGCTGGACGTGGGCTTCGAGTGCGCCGACCCCGACAAGCTGGCCGCCGCCTTCGGCGTCGCGCCGCTGGACCAGCCGGCCTACGCCGTGATCTGGACCACCACAGCCTGGACCCTGCCGGCCAACCAGGCGCTCAACCTCAACCCGCACCTGGACTACGCCCTGGTGCGCACGCCGCGCGGCTACCTGGTGCTGGCGGCCTCGCTGGTCGAGAAATGCCTGGAACGCTACGCGCTCGAGGGCGAGGTGGTGGCGACCACCAAGGGCGCGAGCCTGGGCCTGCTGCACTTCAAGCACCCGCTGTACGACGTGCACGAGGGCTACCGGCGCTTCTCGCCGATCTACCTGGCCGACTACGCCACCGACGTGGACGGCACCGGCATCGTGCACTCCGCGCCGGCCTACGGCCTGGACGACTTCCACAGCTGCGTCACCCACGGCCTGAAGTACGACGAGATCCTGAACCCGGTGCAGGGCAACGGCGCCTATGCGGGCGACTTCCCGCTGTTCGGCGGGCTCCACATCTGGAAGGCCGTGCCGCAGATCATCGAGACGCTGCGCGCCAACGGCCGGATGTTCGCCACCCACGACATCGTCCACAGCTACCCGCACTGCTGGCGCCACAAGACGCCGGTGATCTACCGCGCCGCCGCCCAGTGGTTCGTGCGCATGGACGAGGGCGAAGGCGTGTTCGCCCAGGACAAGGCCGCCAGGACCCTGCGCCAGCTGGCCCTGGCCGCGATCGAGGAGACCGACTTCTACCCCGAGAACGGCAAGGCGCGACTGCGCGACATGATCGCCGGCCGGCCCGACTGGTGCATCAGCCGCCAGCGCAACTGGGGCGTGCCCCTGCCCTTCTTCATCCACAAGGACAGTGGCGAGCTGCACCCGCGCACCATGGCCATCATCGACCAGGCCGCCGCCATGGTCGAGCAGGGCGGCATCGAGGCCTGGAGCAAGGTCACGGCCGAGGAGATCCTGGGCGCCGAGGAGGCCGCGCACTACAGCAAGGTCAACGACATCCTGGACGTCTGGTTCGACTCCGGCACCACGCATTTCCACGTGCTCAAGCACAGCCACGCCGCGCAGTCCACCTGGCCGGCCGACCTCTACCTCGAAGGCCACGACCAGCACCGCGGCTGGTTCCACAGCTCGCTGCTGACCGCCTGCGCCATGTACGACCACGCGCCCTACCGTGGCCTGCTCACGCACGGCTTCACCGTGGACGGCCAGGGCCGCAAGATGAGCAAGAGCGTGGGCAACGTGGTCGCGCCGCAGCAGATCAGCGAGAAGATGGGCGCCGAAATCATCCGCCTGTGGTGCGCCGCCACCGACTACTCGGGCGACCTGGGCATAGACGACAAGATCCTCGCGCGCGTGGTCGACGCCTACCGCCGCATCCGCAACACGCTGCGCTTCCTGCTCGCCAACACCAGCGACTTCGACCCGGCGCAGGACGCCGTGCCGGCCGAGCAGCTGCTGGAGATCGACCGCTATGCGCTGGCGCGCGCGGCCGAGCTGCAGGCCGAGATCCTGGCCCACTACGAGGTCTACGAGTTCCACCCCGTGGTCGCCAAGCTGCAGGTCTACTGCTCGGAAGACCTGGGCGCCTTCTACCTCGACGTGCTCAAGGACCGGCTCTACACCACGGCGCCGAAGTCGCTGGCGCGGCGCAGCGCCCAGACCGCGCTGCACCAGATCACCCACGCCATGCTGCGCTGGATGGCGCCCTTCCTCAGCTTCACGGCCGAGGAGGCCTGGAAGCTGTTCGGCGCCTCCGAGTCGATCTTCCTCGAGACCTACTCGGACCTGGGCCGCCCTGACGCCGCGCTGCTGGCCAAGTGGGGCCGCATCCGCGAGATCCGCGACGCGGTCAACAAGGACATCGAGGCCCTGCGCGCCGAGGGCCGGGTGGGCTCGTCACTGCAGGCCAAGGTGGCGCTGACCGCCGGCCCCGAGGACCATGCCCTGCTGGCCAGCCTGGGCGAGGACCTGAAGTTCGTGTTCATCACCTCGGTGCTCGATCTGCTCCAAGGCGGCGAACTGGCCACCATGGTCACGGCCAGCGAGGCCGCCAAGTGCGAGCGCTGCTGGCATTACCGCGACGACGTGGGCCAAGACCCGGCCCACACTACGATCTGCGGCCGCTGCACCAGCAACCTCTACGGCGCCGGCGAAGACCGGAAGCACGCCTAAATGGCCAAGGCCAAGTCCGCCCCTGCGAGCAGCGCCGGCGGCATGCTGCCCTGGCTGGCGCTGGCGCTGCTGCTGCTGGTCGCCGACCAGTTGACCAAGACCCTGGTGCTGGGCTACTACCAGCTCGGCGACAGCACCGTGGTCACGCCCTTCTTCAACCTGGTGCGCGTGCACAATTTCGGCGCCGCCTTCTCCTTCCTGGCCTCGGCCGGCGGCTGGCAGCGCTGGTTCTTCACCGCCCTGGGCCTGGCGGCGGCGCTGTTCATCGTCTGGATGCTGCGCGCGCACGCCGGGCAGAAGCTGTTCAGCTTCGCCCTGGCCTGCATCCTGGGCGGCGCCCTGGGCAACGTGATCGACCGCCTGATGCACGGCTACGTGGTCGACTTCCTGGACTTCCACTGGGCCGGCTGGCATTTCCCGGCCTTCAACCTGGCCGACAGCGCGATCACCGTGGGCGCGGTCTGCCTGGTGCTCGACGAACTGCTGCGTGTACGCCACAGCCAGTGAGCAAGATGCCCTTCAGGCGTATATTGAACGCCTGAGGTCATGAAACACCTGCTGAACCTGCTGTCGGCGATCGCGTTGCTGGTCTGGGGCATACACCTCGTGCGCACCGGCGTCCTGCGGCTGTTCGGCGCCAACCTGCGCCGGTTGCTGGCGCACAGCGTCGGCACCCGGCTCAAGGCCGCGCTCTCGGGCATAGGCGTCACGGCCCTGGTGCAGTCCAGCACCGCCACGGCGCTAATCGTCTCCTCCTTCGTCGGCCAGGGCCTGGTCAGCCTGGCGGCGGCGCTGCCGGTCATGCTGGGCGCCGACATCGGCAGCAGCCTGATGGCCGTGCTGTTCTCCTTCGACCTGTCCTGGCTGTCGCCGCTGCTGATCTTCCTCGGCGTGGCGCTGTTCATCCCCAGCCAGGGCTCGACCGCCGGCCGGGTCGGGCGCGTGCTGATCGGCCTGGGCCTGGTGCTGCTGGCGCTGGACCTGGTCCGCGAGGCCACATTGGTGCTGACCCAGTCGGCCCCCGTGAAGGCGCTGCTGGCCACGCTGACCAGCGACCTGCTGCTGGAGATCGCGACCGGCGTCCTGCTGGCCGTACTGTCCTACTCCAGCCTGGCCGTCGTGCTGCTGACGGCAAGCCTGGCGGCCTCGGGCGGCATTCCGGTCGAGGTGGCGCTGGGCCTGGTGCTCGGCGCCAACCTAGGCAGCGGCCTGCTGGGGGTGTTGACCACGCTGCGCTCGCCCGTCGCGGCGCGGCAGGTGCCGGCCGGCAACCTGGCGTTCAAGGTCCTGGGCGTGCTCCTCATGGCCCCGTTGATCGGCCTGTGGCTGCGCCATGTGCGGCCCTACGTTGGCGAGCCCGCGACCCTGGTCGTGCTGTTCCACCTGGCCTTCAACCTGAGCGTGTGCCTGGTGTGCATAGGCCTGACGCCGACCATCGCGCGCTGGGTCGAGGCCTGGCTGCCGCGCGAGGCGCCGCCGGCGCCGGGCACGCGGCCGGACCACCTGGACCCATCGGCACTGGCCACGCCCTCGCTGGCCATCTCCTGCGCCGCGCGCGAGGCCCTGCACCAGGCCGACGTGGTCGAGTCCATGCTGCTGGGCCTGCTCACGCTGATCAAGACCGATGACCTCAAGCTGGCCGCGGACCTGCGCCGCGTGGACGACGACGTGGACGCGCTGTACTCGGCGATCAAGTACTACCTGACCAAGATCTCGCGCGAGGCGCTGGGCGAGGAGGAAAGCCGCCGCTGGACCGACATCATCAGCTTCACCATCAACATGGAGCAGATCGGCGACGCCATCGAGCGCGTGATCATCGACCTGGAGGACAAGAAGATCAAGCCGGGACGCCATTTCTCCGAGGCCGGCATGGCCGAGATCTGCGACCTGCACGGACGGCTGATCGCCAACCTGCGCCTGGGCATGAGCGTGTTCCTGAACGGCAATGTGCGCGACGCGCAGAAGCTGCTGGAGGAAAAAGTGCGCTTTCGCGAGCTCGAGCGCGCCTATGCGGTCAGCCACCTGGGGCGGCTGTCCGAGCACACCGTGCCCAGCATAGAGACGAGCTCGCTGCACATCGACCTGATCAGCGAGCTCAAGCGCATCAATTCGCACATCTGCTCGATCGCCTACCCCATCCTGGACTCGGCCGGCGCACTGGCGCCCAGCCGCCTGCGCCTGCCCGAAGCGGCGCCCGGGCGCTGAGCCGGCTTACAGCGTCAGGATCGTGCTGCCCGTGGTCTGGCGTGCCTCGAGCGCGCGGTGCGCCTCCTGCACCTGGGCCAGCGGGAAGCGCTGGGCTATGTGGATGTTCACCTGGCCGCTGCGCACCACGCCGAACAGCTCGTCGGCCATGGCCTGGGTGCTTTCGCGCGTCGCGATGTGGGTGAACAGGGTCTGGCGCGTCACGTAGAGCGAGCCCTTGGCCAGCATGGCCGGGGCGAACGGCGGCACCGGGCCCGAGGCGCTGCCGAAGCTGGCCATCAGGCCGAAGGGCCTCAGGCACTCGAGCGACTTGTCCCAGGTGTCCTTGCCCACCGAGTCGTAGACCACCTTGACGCCCTGGCCGCGCGTGATCTCCTTGACGCGCGCGGCGAAGTCCTCGCTGCGGTAGTTGATGGCATGCGTGGCGCCGTTGTCCAGCGCCAAGCGGCACTTGGCGTCGGTGCCCGCCGTGGCGATCAGCTCGAGGCCCAGGGCCCTGGCCCACTGGCAGGCGATCAGGCCCACGCCGCCGGCAGCGGCGTGGAACAGCACATGGTCGCCCGGCTGCAGGCCTTCGACCGGGCGCACCTTGCGCAGCAGATACTGGGCCGTCAGGCCCTTGAGCATCATGGCGGCGCCGGTCTCGAAGTCAATCTCGTCCGGCAGCCGGCACACGCATTTGGCGGGCATCACGCGCGCCTCGCAATAGGCGCCCGGCGGCTGGCTGGCGTAGGCGGCGCGGTCGCCCACCTTGAGGTGGGTGACGCCTTCGCCCACGGCCTCGACGATGCCCGCAGCCTCCATGCCCAGGGTCAGCGGCATGGGGAAGGGGTAGAGGCCGGTGCGCTGGTAGATGTCGATGAAGTTCAGGCCGATCGCATGGTGGCGGATGCGGATCTCGCCCGGGCCGGGCTCGCCCACCTTGAGGTCCACGAGCTTGAGTTGTTCCGGTCCACCAGGCTGGTCGATCTGGACGGCGAGGGTCATGGCAGGGCTCCTGGGTTCGGTTGCTTTCAAACGATGCGCATCCTGCCATGAATCTGCAAGCCTTGCCGGACGCAGGCCCTGTACAGTGCCGCTCATGACGCCAGGACTGACGCCCGCCACCGCCCTGCTGCTGACGCTGCCGCCCTTGCTGTGGGCCGGCAACGCCGTGGTCGGCCGCCTGGTGCATGAGCTGGTGCCGCCCGTCACGCTGAACTTCCTGCGCTGGGCCCTGGCCTTCCTGATCCTGCTGCCGCTCGCGGGCTGGGTGCTGCGCCCGGCCAGCGGCCTGTGGTCGCACTGGCGGCGCTTCGCCCTGCTGGGACTGCTGGGCGTGGGCTGCTACAACGCCCTGCAGTACCTGGCGCTGCAGACCTCGACCCCGCTCAACGTGACCCTGGTCGCCTCCAGCATGCCGCTGTGGATGCTGGCAATGGGCACCTTGTGCTTCGACGCCAGGGTGACGCGATCACAGCTGGCCGGCGCCCTGCTGTCCATGGCCGGCGTGGCCGTGGTGCTCTCGCGCGGTCAATGGCAGCAGCTGCTGGCGCTGCGCCTGGTGGCGGGCGACCTGTTCATGCTGCTGGCCACCCTGTGCTGGGCCTGGTACAGCTGGCTGCTGTCGCGCCGCGCCGAGCCCGAGGCGATACGCCAGGACTGGGCCGCCTTCCTGATGGCCCAGGTGGTGCTGGGCCTGGCCTGGTCGGGCCTGTTCACCGCCGGCGAATGGGCGCTGACCGAGGCGCGCATAGCCTGGGGCTGGCCGCTGGCGGCGGCCCTGGCCTTCGTCGCCGTCGGCCCGGCCGTGCTGGCCTACCGCTGCTGGGGCCTGGGCGTGCAGCGCGCCGGCCCGGCCGTCGCGGGCTTCTTCTCCAACCTCACGCCGCTGTTCGCGGCCCTGATGTCGGCGCTGTTTCTCGGCGAGTCGCCCCAGCCCTTCCACGCACTGGCCTTCGCGCTGATCGTGGGCGGCATCGTGGTCTCGTCAAGACGCTGAGGCACCGGTCGCGCCGCAGGCATCGAGCAGGCATTGCGCGAAATAGGCCGTGGCGGGTGCCAGCGGCGCGTCGGGCCGCGTCAGCAGTCTGAGCTGCAGCGGGCCCGGGTCGAGCGCGGGCTGGTCGACCACAGCCAGGTCGCGGCATTCGGGCTGGTCGAGCAGGTCCGCCGGCACGATGCCCACCACGTCGCAGCTGCGCAGCAGGGCCATCGCGGCCAGAGTTTCGCAGAACAGGATCTGCTGCGGCGGCTCGGCCCCGGCGCGCGTGAAGATCTCCCTCAGGCGGCTGCTCTTGCGGCCGTCGCGGGGCCCGGTCAGCACCCATTCCAGCTCGGCCAGGGCCTGGGACGTGGGCTTGGCCAGCACCGGATGGCCCCGGCGCACCACGATGTGCTGGCGCGTGCTCAGGATGTGCTGGCTGTGGAACTCGCCCTCGGGCAGGTCGCCGGTGTCGGCCACGATGGCCAGGTCCAGTGAGCCGTCGCGCAGGCGCGGGACCACGCGCGAGACCAGGCCCTCGACCAGTTCCACCGACACCCTCGGGTAGCGCTGGCGGAACCAGCGGAAGGCCTGGCCCAGGTGCTGGAGCGTGAGGTAGGGCGTCAGAGCCACACTGACCTGGCCCTGCGGATCGCCGGCTGCCTGACGCAGCTCCTCGTCGGCCAGGTCCAGCTGCCGCGTGACCAGGCGGGCGCGCGCGAACAGGCGCTGGCCGTCCTCGGTCAGGCTCACGCCGCGCGGGCTGCGCACCAGCAGCGGCAGGCCGGCGTCCTCCTCCAGCTGGCGCAGCGACTTGGTCAGCGCCGCCTGCGAGATGTGCAGTTGGCGCGCGGCCGCGCGTATGCCGCCATGCTCGACCACGCCGACCAGGGCGCGCAGCTGGTGCAGGCGCAGCGTCATGGCCGGGGTGGCGGGCGGGAGCTCATGGCCGCAGTGTACGGGCCCGCAGCGCGCTCAGGCCAGGCTGGGGCTGGCCTCGAGCAGCCTTGCGGCGTCCCGGGGGCTGGCCGGCCGGCGCAACAGGCCGAACAGGTTCTTGGGGTCGGCGAGCTGCGGGATCAGCGCGATGCGCTCGCCCACGCCGAGCTCGGCCGCGGCGTCGCGCACGAAGCGCAGGGCCGAGAAGTCCTCGAGCGCGAAGCCGACCGAGTCGAACACCGTGACCTGCTCGCGGCCGGCGCGGCCCGGCTTGCGGCCGGCCAGCACTTCCCAGAGCTCGGTGACCTCGAAGTCGGCCGGCAGCTGCTGGATGTCGCCCTCGATGCGGGTCTGCGGCGTGTACTCGACAAACACGCTGCCCGCGCGCAGCACCTCGGCGTGCAGCTCGGTCTTGCCCGGGCAGTCGCCGCCCACGGCGTTGACATGCATACCGGGCTCGACCATCTCGGGCGTGAGGATGGTGGCGTTGGTCTTGTCGGCCGTCACCGTGGTCACGATGTCGGCGCCGCGCACCGCCTCGGCCGTGCTCGCGCAGCGCGTGAGCTTCAGGCCCGAGCCCTCGAGGTTGGCGACCAGCTTGACCGTGGCGGCGGGATCGACGTCGAACAGGCGCAGCTCTTCTATGCCCAGCAGGTGCTGGAAGGCCAGGGCCTGGAACTCGCTCTGCGCGCCGTTGCCGATCAAGGCCATGACGCGGCTGTCGGGGCGGGCCAGGGCCTTGGCGGCCACGGCCGACATCGCGGCCGTGCGCAGCGCCGTGGTCAGGGTCAGCTCGCTGAGCAGCTGGGGGCTGCCCGTGGCCACGTCGGCCAGCACGCCGAAGGCCATGACAGTGGACAGGCCGATGCGCGTGTTGCTGGGATGGCCGTTCACGTACTTGAAGCTGTAGTGGCTATCGTCCGAGATCGGCATGAGCTCGATCACGCCGTCCTGCGAATGGTTGGCCACGCGGGCCGACTTGTCGAAGGCCTGCCAGCGCAGGAAGTCATGGTGGATGTTGTCGGCGATGCCGGCCAGGCAGTTGGGCAGGCCCTTGCGGCGGACCAGTTCGGCCATCTCGGGGGCACTGAGGAACAGGGTGGAAACAGTGGCATTGCTTTGCATGATGAGGCTCTCCTTTGGATGAAGAGGAGTCTCGCCAAAGCCTCAGACAATGTGAATCGTCAAAAATGTTCCGTTTTTGATTTTTATTTACCATAATGGCACATCAAATTGACGAAATGAACGATGGATGAGCTAGACCACGCCCTGATCGCCCTGTTGCGCAGCGACGCCCGCATGAACGTGGCCGACCTCGCGCACAAGCTCAAGGTCTCGCGCGGCACGGTCAAGAACCGCATTCGCAAGCTCGAGGACAGCCAGGTCATCGTCGGCTACACGGTGCGCCTGCGGCCGGACGCCGAGCCCGAGCGCATCCGCGCCTGGATGGGCGTGCAGGTCGAGGGCAACCAGACCCGGCAGGTGATTGCCAGCCTGCTCGGCGAACCCGGGGTCTCCTCGCTGCACGACACCAACGGCCGCTGGGACCTGCTGGCCGAGCTGGAAGCCCGGTCCATGACCGAGCTGTCGCAAATCCTCGAGCGCATCCGACTGATCAGCGGCATACGTAGCACTGAAACCAGCATCCACCTCGCGACCTACCGCTAATCGCCCGCCTCGGGTTCTTTGGGGCCCGAAGCCACGTCGGAGACAACTAATGGTTGTCATGACGGTAATTGACAGCCTTATGGTTATCCTGCGATATGCCTAGCATTTCCGGCAGGGGGTGGCGCGCCTTACAGGCCCTGCCATCCCCATCCCCAGACCACCGGAGACACCATTCATGCAGCACAGCTTTCGCGCCAAGCGCCTCCTCGCTTCGACCGCCCTGGCACTGGCCGGCGCCGCCTGGGCTCAGGACAGCCTCACCGTCAGAATCGGCCAGGTCGGCCCGACCTCGGGACCTGCGGCCCACCTGGGTCTGGACAACGTCAATGGCGCGCGCCTGGCCATTGACGACCTGAACGCCCGCGACGTGCGCATCGGCGGCAGGAAGGCGCGTTTTGAGTTGATCGCCGAGGACGACGCGGCCGACCCCAAGCAGGGCACGCAGGCCGCGCAGAAGCTGTGCGACCAGAAGATCAACGGCGTGGTCGGACACCTGACGTCCGGCTCCACCATCCCGGCGTCCAAGGTCTACAACGATTGCGGCATCCCCCACATCAGCCCGGTGGCCACCAATCCGCGCCTGACCGAACAGGGCTTCAAGACCAGTTTTCGCCTGCTGGCCAGCGACAACGCGATGGGCGTGGCCTTGGCGCATTTCGCGGCCGCGGGGCTCAAGCTCAGGAAAGTGGCCGTCGTCGACGACCGCACGGCCTATGGCCAGGGGGTCGCGGCCGTGTTCAAAAAAACCGCTCAGAAGCTGGGCCTGCAGGTGGTGGACGAGCAGTTCACGCATGACAAGTCGGTCGACTTCTCCTCCATCCTCACGGCCATCAAGGCCAAGGGCGCCGAAGCCATCTTCTACGGCGGCCTGGACGCGCAGGCCGGCCCGATGCTGCGCCAGATGCAGATGCTGGGCATGGGCCAGGTGCGCCTGTTCGGCGGCGACGGCATCTGCACCACACGCCTGGCCGAACTGGCCGGCAGCCCCGACAACTTGGCCCAAGTCACCTGCGGCGAAGGCGGCGCGTCGGTCGATAAGATGCACGGCGGCGCGGCCTGGAAGCAGCGCTATGACGCACGCTTCGCCGGCCAGTTCCAGGGCTCGTCGCCCTACGCCTACGACGCGGTGATGGTGCTGGTCGAGGCGATGAAGAAGGCCGGTTCGCCCGATCCCAAGGTCTACGGCCCGGCGCTGTTCAACACCGATTACCAGGGCGTGACGGCCCGCATCGCCTTCGATGCCACGGGCGAACTCGCCAGCCCTGCGCTGACCCTGTTCCAGTACCGCGGCGGCAAGAAGGCCCCGCTGAACTGATCCGCTGGCCCCCTACGCTCGTTTCAGACCTTCCCGAAGGACCTCCATGAACCTGACCCGAAAACTCACCGGCCTGCTGGCCGGCCTGCTGCTGGCCGGCGCCGCGCTGGCGCAGAGTTACCCCACCAAGCCCGTCATGCTGATGGTGCCCTACCCGGCCGGCGGCCTGTCCGACATCATCGCCCGCAAGGTCAACGCGGCGCTGGCCAAGGAGCTGGGCCAGCCCGTGATCATCGAGAACCTCGGCGGCGCCGGCGGCGCCATCGCCGCGCAGAAGGTGCTGAACGCGCCGGCGGATGGCTACTACCTGTTCCAGGGCTCGCCCAACGAGCTGATCCTCGCGCCGCTGGCGATCTCGGCCGTGAAGTACAGGCCGGAAGACTTCCGCATGGTGCAGCGCGTGGCCCTGGCCCCGCTGGCCGTGGTCGCGCGCGGCGATTTCCCGGCCAGGAACGCCGACGAACTGGTGGCTTATGCGCAGAAGATGGCCCGGGAAGGCAAGCCCGTGACCTACGCCAGCGTGGGCAACGGCTCCTTCTACCACCTGCTGGGCGAGCAGATGGCCAAGGTCATCGGCGCTCCCATGACCCATGTGCCCTACAAGGGCGGCGGCCCCATTCTGCAGGACCTGCTGGGCGGCCAGATCGACATCTTCATCACGCCCTACGGCGCGCCCCATGTGGCCATGGACAAGGAGCGCAAGCTCAAGTTCGTCACCGTCCTGTCCAAGGGCCGCCAGCCGCTGGTGCCGCATGTGCCGGCGGTCGACGAGGGCAAGGCGCTCAAGGGCTTCCACTACAGCATAGGCAGCGGCTATTTCGTCAGGAAGGACACGCCCGAGCCCATCGTGCAGGTCCTGCACAAGGCCTTGTCCAAGGTGCTGGGCGACGCGGACCTGCGCGCCACGCTCGCGGCCCAGGGCCAGCTGATCTCCAACCCCCTCACGCTGGACGAGGCGGCCAACGCCTATGTGTCGGACATGACCCTCTACCGCGGCATCGCGCGCACGGTCAACCTGCAGGCCCAGTGAGCACGGCCGCCTCCATGAGCACCGTCCTCGCCGACCAGCAGGCCCGGGCCGACGAATTCGTCGCCCTGCGCCGCGACATCCATCGCCACCCCGAACTGGGCCTCAAGGAATTCCGCACCTCGGACCTGGTCGCCGAACGCCTGGCCGCCTGGGGTTACACAGTGCACCGCGGCTTGGCCGACACAGGCCTGGTCGGCCAGCTGCGGCGCGGCCAGGGCGGCAGGCGCCTGGGCCTGCGCGCCGACATGGACGCCCTGCCGATCCACGAGACCAATACCTTCGCCCATGCCAGCTGTCATGCCGGCGTGATGCACGCCTGCGGCCATGACGGCCACACCGCCATGCTGCTGGCCGCGGCGCGGCATATCGCGGAAAACGTGGGTTTCTCGGGCACGCTGAACCTGATCTTCCAGCCGGCCGAGGAGCATCCGGGCGGTGCCAGGATCATGATCGAGCAAGGCCTGTTCGAGCGCTTCCCCTGCGACGCCATCTACGCCATGCACAACATGCCGGGCCATCCGGCCGGGCAGCTGGTGCTGCGCGAAGGGCCGATCATGGCCTCGAGCGACGACGTGACGATCATCCTGCATGGCCAGGGCGGCCACGGCGCCATGCCGCACCAGGCCAGCGACACCGTGGTCGCCGGCGCGGCCATCGTGATGGCGCTGCAGACCATCGTCTCGCGCAACGTCGATCCGCGCCAGACCGCCGTGGTCACGGTCGGCACGTTCCAGGCCGGCCAGGCCAACAACGTGATCCCGGCCAGCGCCCGGCTCGAACTCAGCGTGCGCGCGCTCGACCGCGGCGTGCGCGACCTGCTCGAGCAGCGCATCCGTCTCCTGGTCACGACCCAGGCCGAGAGCTTCGGCGTACGCGCCCAGATCGACTACCGGCGCGACTACCCGGTGCTGGTCAACACGCCGGCCGAGACCGAGTTCGCGCGCCAGGTGGCGCTGGAACTGCTGGGCCCGCAGCGCGTGACCCTGCAGGGCGAGCCCCTGACCGGCAGCGAGGACTTCGCCTCCATGCTGGAACACTGCCCCGGCTGCTACCTGCTGATCGGCAATGGCGCCGGCGAGGGCGCCTGCATGGTGCACAACCCCGGCTACGACTTCAACGACGACATCCTGCCCATCGGTGCGGCCTTCTGGTCGCTGCTGGTCCAGCGCTTCCTGCGCGACTGATTCCACACCCCATGAGCGGCCGCTTGCGGCCGCGGAGAAAACGAATGACACAAGCACTCTGGCGCCTGGGCGCCGTCGATCTGGCGCAAGCCATCCGCAGCAGGCAGGTCTCGGCCCGCGAGGCCACGCAGAGCGTGCTGGACCGCATCGCCGAGGTCAACCCGCGCATCAACGCGCTGGTCACGGTCCTGCCCGAGCAGGCCCTGGCCGCCTCCGACGCGGCCGACCAGGCACTCGCGCGCGGCGACCGCCTGGGCCCGCTGCATGGCGTGCCGGTCAGCATCAAGATCAATATCGACGTGGCGGGACAGCCCACCACCGACGGCGTGGCCGCACTGAAGGACAACATTGCCCCGACTGACTCGCCGCTGGTGACGTCGCTGCGCGACGCCGGCGCCATCATCGTCGGCCGCAACAACGCGCCGGCCTTCTCGCTGCGCTGGTTCACCGACAACGCGTTCCACGGCCGTACCCTCAACCCGTTCGATGCCGGCGTCACGCCGGGCGGCTCCAGCGGCGGCGCCGCGGCGGCCGTCGCCATGGGCATGGGCCCCATCGCGCACGGCAACGACTACGGCGGCTCGATCCGCTACCCGGCCTGGGCCTGCGGCGTCGTCGGCCTGCGCACCACCGTGGGCCGCGTGCCCTCCTACAAGGCCAGCGCGCCAAATCGCATCGTCAGCAACCAGCTGATGTCGGTCCAGGGACCGCTGACCCGGACCGTGGCCGACGCGCGGCTGGCGCTCGAGGTGATGGCCCAGGGCTCGCCGCTGGATCCGCAATGGACGCCGGCCCCGCTGCGGTACCCGGACTCGGCCCGCCCGACCCGGGTCGCCGTGTTCACGCGCTGGCAAGGCTCGCGCGTCGACGCCAGCGTGGTCGCCGCCGTGAACCAGGCGGCCGAGTGGCTGGCCAAGGCCGGCTACGAGGTCGAGGAGGCCGAGCCGCCGCATTTCGAGGAGGCCGCCGCGATGCACCGCCAGATGGTGATGGACGACATGCGCCGCGCCGGCATCGCGGCCATGAACAAGCTGGGCGACGACGCCCTGCGCCAGTCGCTCGCCTACTTCACCGGCGGGGTCACGCCCTGGGACCGCGACCAGTACCTCGAAGGCCTGATGCGCCGCTTCAACATCGCGCGCGACTGGGCGGTCTTCCTCGACAAGTACCCGGTGCTGCTGACGCCCAACTCCTGGGAGCGGCAGTTCCCGGTCGACGACGACCTGCGCTCGCAGCAGCGTTTCGAGGAAATCCTGCTCGCGCAGACCCCGATGCTCAACACCGCCATGCTGGGCCTGCCTGGCCTGGCCGTGCCTACCGGCGTGCAGGACGGCCTGCCTGTCGGCGTGCAACTGGTGGCCACCCGCTTCCGCGAGGACCTGCTGCTCGCCGCCGGCGAGGCCATCGAGCGCGCCGCCGGGTTTTCCGCGCTCGACCATCTGGCGGCCAAGGGCTGATCCGGGACCCGGCGCGCCACCGGGTGGCGCCTCTCAGCAATAGGCCGCGACCCCGCCATGGATCACAGCTTCCTCTCCGCCTTCATCCTGCTGTTGCTGGTGCTCGATCCGTTCGGCGCCCTGCCGATCTTCATCTCGGTGATGAACGGCGTGGCGCCCGAGCGCCGCACCCGCGTGGCACTGCGCGAGAGCCTGATCGCCTTCGCGATCCTGCTCGGCTTCATGCTCGCCGGCAGCGGCTTCCTGGCGCTGATGCACCTGTCCGAGCGCTCGCTCGAGGTAGCCGGCGGCGTGATCCTGCTGATCATCGCGATCCGCATGATCTTCACCCACGAGGGCGCGCAGCAGGACGCCGTGAGCGGCCGCGAGCCGCTGGTGTTCCCGCTCGCTGTGCCGCTGCTGGCCGGCCCCTCGGCCATGGCCACCGTGCTGCTGCTGGCTTCGCGCCAGCCGGACGGCATGGCGTCCTGGATCGCGGCCTTGTCGCTGGCCATGGCGTTGTGCGGCACGGTGCTGATCGCAGCGGAGCGGATCCGACGCTGGGTCGGCGACGCCATGGTCGCGGCGACCGAGAAGCTCATGGGCCTGGTGCTCTCGGCGCTGGCCGTCGAGATGATCCTGGCCGGCCTCAAACGCTACTTCTTCGACGCGGCCTGAGTGCGACCACGCATTCGGGCCAGAGAAAACTCAGGGATGGACGACGCAGTGGGCGGCGGCCAGATCCCAACCGGCCCAGCCGCAGCTCTTGAAAAACACCGGCCCGCCGCGCGTGGCCTGGCTCGTCCAGCGCGGGGACTCGTTGACCACGTCCGCCAGCGAAGCGAACGCAGACGGGTCCAGCCCCGCCTGCAGCAGGTCACCGGCCTCGTGGTCGGCGTCGCGGCTGTCGACCACCACGCGGCCGCGCCCGGCCATGTGGCGGCAGACCTCGGGTGCCCATTCGACCATGCGCGGCGTGAAGGCGCCCACGGCACAGACAAAGGCGTCGTCGCGCGGCATCGGGGTCGTCGCTGCGCTGCGCCTGCACGCCCAGGCCATGGGCATGCTGCACCAACGCCTCGGCGCTGGCCGCCGAGCGCGAGGCGACCAGCACCTCGCGCACGCCCAGACCCTGCACGAAGGCCTCCAGGTGCGACCGCCCCTGCACGCCGGCACCCACGATCAGCAGCCTGCCCTGCGGCGCCGGGGCCAGCGCCATGGCCGCCAGCAGCGACACCGCGGCCGTGCGGCGCGCGGTCACGGTGGGGCCGTGCAGGATCTGCAGCCGACGCCCGTCCTGCGCGTCGAACACCAGCATGTCGCCCTGGATCGCCGGCAGGCCGCGGCCGGGGTTGTCCGCCATGAAGGTGATGAGTTTGGCGATGGCCAGCTTTTCGTCCGACGCCGGCATGACGAACAGGCTGCCGCCCTGGGCCAGCGGCTGCACGATGCGCGGCGGCACCGAGACCGAAGGGTCGGCCAGCAAGGCCTTGACGCTTTGTGCGAGCTGCGGGTACGGCAGGGCCTCGGCAGTTTGCTCGGGACCGAGGACGGCGTGGCTGATGGGCATGTCAGGCGCGTCGGCTCGGCCGCGTCACTGCGGCTCGAAGTGGATGGACTTGGCAATCGCCTGGTAACGGGCGATCTCGGCGCGGTAGATGCGGTCCAGTTCCGCCACCGGGGTCGGGTCGACCAGTTGGTTGCCAGTGGCTTCGAACGCGGTGCGCGTGTCGGGATTGCGCAATGCCTCGTAGACGGCCTTGTTCAGGCGGTCCGCCACCGCATCGGGCGTGCTGCGCGGCACGAGGACGCCGGCCCAGGAATCGAACTCGAACCCCGCCAGCCTGGGGTGTGCGGCCAGGGCGGGAATCTGCGGGAACCTGGGCAGCGGGGCCTTGGCACCAATGCCGATGGCCTTGACCTTGCCTTCGGCAAGGGTGGCGGGAATGCTGCCGGCGAACACGGTGAACGCCAGATCGACCTGCCCGCCCATCAGGTCGGCGATCATCAGCGCCGTGCCCTTGTAGGGGACATGCACGAACTTCGTGCCGGTTTGCTGACTGAATTTCTCGGCGGCGAGGTGGAACAGGCTGCCGTTGCCGCCATTGCCGATCGACAGCCCCTGGGCGCCCGGGCGGCTGGCGAGCTGGATCAGCTCTTCCAAACTGTTGGCCGGCAAGTCCTTGCGGGCCAGCAGCACCAGCGGGGCCTTGACGACCTGGCCGACGATTTTCATGTCCTCGGCCTTGTACTTGACGGCCGCCATGGTCAGCGGGGCGACGATCAGCTCCACGGGGCTGCCCAGCGCGAGGGTGTGGCCGTCGGCCGGGGCATTGAGCATCCTCTGTACGCCGATCGCACCGCCCGCGCCACCGACGTTATCCACCACCATGGCCTGGCCCAGCGACCTGGCCATGTCGTTCTGCAGCTTGCGGGCCACGAAGTCGGACGGGCCTCCGGCGGGCCAGGGCACGATCATGGTGACGGGCTTGCTCGGGAAAGTCTGCGCGAGGGCCCCCGCGCTCAGCAGCAGGCCGGCCAGCAGGCCGCTCAGGGTTTTCATCGGCTTCATGGTTCTCCTCGGGTTCGGAAACAGGGGGCGGTCCGCGGTCCCCGCAGGCGGGGCGGGGCCGTGACATGTTTCATCTTAGGAAAACCGCAGCTTGGCCAGCAGGCTGTCGTTTGTGTGCGTGACAACCCGGGGTTGTCCAGCTGCCCAGGGCCTGCCGGGCGGGCTCGTGGCCTCAGAAGGTACCCGGGTAGGCCCCGCCATCGGCCAGCAGGTTCTGGCCGTTGATGTAGGCCGCCTGCGTGCTGCACAGGAAGGCGCAGATCGCGCCGAACTCCTCGGGCGTGCCGAAGCGGCCGGCCGGGATCTGGGCCTGCTGCACGCGGCGGATCTCGTCGACGCTCTTGCCGCTCTTCTGTGCCGCAGCGCCTATGGTCGCGGCGATGCGGTCGGTGTCGAACTTGCCGGGCAGCAGGTTGTTCAGCGTCACGCCCTGCGCCGCCAGCTTGCTGCGCGCCACGCCGGCGACGAAGCCGGTCAGGCCGCTGCGGGCGCCGTTGGACAGGCCCAGGATGTCGATCGGTGCCTTCACCGCGCTAGAGGTGATGTTGACGATGCGGCCGAAGCCGCGCGCCGCCATGCCGTCCACCGTGGCCTTGATCAGCTCGATCGGCGTCAGCATGTTGGCGTCCACCGCCTTGATCCAGGCCTCGCGGTCCCAGTCGCGGAAATCGCCGGGCGGCGGACCGCCGGCGTTGGTGACCACGATGTCGAAATCTTTGCCCGGCCCGCCGGCCACGCCCAGGGCCGCCGCGCGCCCCTCGGGGGTCGTGATGTCGGCCGCCACCGGCAGCACCTGCACGCCCGCGCCGACCGTCGCGCGCAACCGCGCGGCCGCGGCCTGCAGCGCCTCGGCACCGCGCGCCACCATGACCACGTTCACGCCCTCGCACGCCAGGGCCTGGGCGCAGCCCCAGCCCAGCCCCTTGCTCGCACCGCCGACCAGTGCCCATTTGCCTGTGATACCCAGATCCATGTCCTCGACTCCTCTTTGAAAAAGCCTCACGCCTTGCGGCGCGTGACCAGAAACACCCCGCCGAGCACCAGGACGGTGCCGGCGATGACCCATGCATTGAGCGGCTCGCCCAGGATCAGCGCGCCCATCAGAATGGTCGACATCGGGCCGACCATGCCGGTCTGCGCCGTCAGGCCGGCGCCTATGCGCTCGATCGCCATCATGACCAGCAACACCGGCAGCGCGGTGCAGGCCGTGGCGTTGAGCAGCGAGAGCCAGATCACCTCGGGCGCGACCTGCGCCGCCGACAGCGGCCGCAGTACGGCAAACTGCGCGATGCACAGCAGGCAGGCCACCGTGGTGGCCAGGCCCGCCAGGCGCAGCGAGCCCAGGCGGTGCACCAGCTCGCCGCTGTAGCTCATGTAGACCGCGTAGCTGACCGCGCTGAGCAAGACCAGCAGCGCGCCCAGGGCCGTGTGGGGGCCTGGCAGGCTGAGCTCGTGGCCGAACACCAGCAGCATGCCGCCGTAGCTCACCGCCATGGCCAGGGCCTGCGGGCGCGAGATGCGCTTGCCATACAGCATCCAGCCCAGCAACAGCACCAGCGTGGGATTGAGGTAGAGCACCAGGCGCTCCAGCGCGGCCGAGACATACTGCAGCCCGGCGAAGTCGAGGAAGCTCGAGAGGTAGTAGCCCGTGAAGCCCAGCCAGACCACGCCCAACCAGTCGCGGCCGGCCAGCGGCGTCTTTCCGCGGCTGGCCCACCAGGCCATGGCGGCGAAGATGGGCAGCGCGAACAGCATGCGGTACATCAGCAGGGTCACGGCATCGACCCCGTGGCGGTAGGCCAGCTTGACGATGATGGCCTTGCCGCTGAAGGCGATGGCGCCGGCCATGGCCAGCGCCAGCCCCGGTGCCAGGCTGGGCGCGCGTCGGACGGCCGCGATCTCAGAAGCCAACGGCCTGCCCGTCCCGGCGCGCGTCGCTGGCGGCCATGTAGCCCTCGACCTGGGGGTCGCCCATGGACCAGATGAACTGGCCGGCGCCGAAGTCTTGGTAGGAATCGCTAAGCACGTCCAGGCGGTGGCCGCGCTCGGCCAGGCCCTGCACCGTTTCCGCCGGCATGCTGGCCTCGACATTGAGCGACAGGCCCGCGTTGTAGCGCCAGCGTGGCGCGTCGCAGGCCGCCTGCGGGTTCTGGCCATGGTCGAGCATGCGCACCAGGGTCTGCACATGGCCCTGCGGCTGCATGTTGGCGCCCATCACGCCGAAGCTCATCACCGGCAGGCCGTCCCGGGTCAGGAAGGCCGGGATGATGGTGTGGAAAGGCCGCTTGCCCGGCGCCACCAGGTTGGCCGGGTTGGCGCCATGGGCCGCCACGCTGAAACCATGGCCGCGGTTCTGCAGGCTGATGCCGAACTCGGGCTCCACGCAGCCCGAGCCGAAGCCCATGTAGTTGCTCTGTATGAAGCTGACCATCATGCCGTTCTCGTCGGCCGTCGTGAGGTAGATGGTGCCGCCGCCGGCCGGGTTGCCGGCCCCGAAATCCTGCGCCTGGTCCATGCGTATGAGTTTGGCACGCCCAGCGAGGTAGGCGTCATCCAGCATTTGCACGGGGGTCACCGTCATGGCCGATGGCTCGGCCACGTAGCGGTAGGTGTCGGCGAAGGCCAGCTTCATGGCCTCGATCTGCAGGTGCTGCGCATCCACGCCATCGAGCGGCAGGCCGGCCAGGTCGAACTGCTCGAGGATGCCCAAGGCGATCAGCGCCGCGATGCCCTGGCCGCTGGGCGGGATCTCGTGCAGCCGATGGCCGCGGTAGTCGCGGCTGATGGGGTTCACCCACTCGGCCTGGTGGGCCGCCAGGTCTGCGGCCCTGAGGCCGCCGCCATGGGCCAGCGAGAAGCGGTCCAGCGCCTGCGCGATCTCGCCGCGGTAGAAGGCCTCGCCGCGCGTCGCGGCGATGGCGCGCAGGGCCCGCGCCGCCGCCGGGAAGCGGAACAGCTCGCCCACCTGCGGCGCGCGCCCCCAGGGCAGGAAGCTGCGCGCGAAGCCGGGCTGGGCCTCAAGCTCCGCCGTGGCCGCCGCCCATTTCTGCTGCACCACCACGGGCAGCAGGTAGCCGCGCTCGGCGATCTCGACCGCGGGCTGCATCAGCTCGGCGAAGGGCAGCTTGCCGAAGCGCTCGCTCAGCGCCACCCAGCCGCTCACGGCACCCGGCACGGTGACCGAGTCCATGCCGCGGCGCGGCGGCGTGGCCGCGGCCGCGCCGTACTTGCGGTAGAAATACTCGGGCGTCCAGCTGGCGGGGGCGCGGCCCGAAGCATTGAGGCCCAGCAGCTGCCGGCCGTCCCAGAGGATGCAGAAGGCGTCGCTGCCCAGGCCATTGCTGACCGGCTCGCACACGGTCATCGCGGCCGCGGCCGCCACCGCCGCATCGACCGCATTGCCGCCCTGCCACAGCATGCGCAGGCCGGCCTGGGCCGCCAGCGGGTGCGAGGTGGCCACCAGATTGCGCGCGAACACCGGCAGGCGTGTGCTGCCGTAGGGGTTGGCGAAATCGAAGGGCATGGCCGGATTATCGGCCGGCGGCCGCGCCGGCGCTGGGCGCGAAGCTGACGGGCGTCAAGACCATCCCTTGCCACGATGCAAGCTCAACGCGAGCCGCCGTCAGGGTGCAGCGCCAGCCATTGCCGTCCGATGGCCGTCAGGCGGTAGCGCTGCTTGCTGCTGCGGGGTACATCCGGCAGCGTCATCTCGATCACCCGCGCGGCCAGCGCCGGTTTCAGGTAGGCTTTTTCGAAGTGATCACGGTGTTTGAGGGACAGGGCATCCTGAATCTGCTGCCGCGACATTTCGCCGGCCAGCGCGCGCAGCAAACGCTCGACTTCCTCCGTCACTTGCCCGGTGACTTGCCCGGTGACTTGCCCGGTGACTTGCCCGGATGGGACAAGCGCCATCGGATGGCGCGGCAGCCGAATCACGAACGCGAGCCGGTCATCATCCGTCTCGAACAGTGGCGCGGGCGATCCGTTGGCCGCCATCTCCTTCAGGATTTTCGGGATGCCCGTGGATCGACCCTCGGTCATCTCCAGTTCCTTCAGGAACTCGCCGATGCGCCGGTTGCGGTAGCGGCGGCTGACGGCGCGGCCCGCCTTCAGGTCTTCCATCCGGATCGACCGATCCGGGCCGGGGAAGCTGACGACCACCAGCTCGTCGTGGCTGATGCGCACCTCGATGGGCTCGCGCTCTTCGTAGGAACGGTGATAGACCGCGTTGACCACGGCCTCCTCGATGGCGGCGTAGGGGAAGTTCCAGACCCGCGTGGCCTCGGCGCGGTCGGGATGCTTGATCACCGTTTCGTGCAGGTAGTTGCGCTGGATGTAGCCCAGCGCCTCGCGCGTCATCCGCGCCAGCGGCCCCTTGAAGATTTTCTCGTCGAAGCGGTCGCCACCCGCGCCTTCGGGGAACCAGACCACATCGATCTGCACGCCGGGGAAGAACCGCTCCGGCGTTTCTTTGAAGAACAGCAGGCCCACGTTCTTGGGCCACGGAGACTCGGCGGGGCCGCCCGCCACGTTCATCTGCCGCCCCAGCGCCTCGACGGAAAGCTGCGGCGCATCCGCCGCCAGCGCGCTGCCCACCTCCTGCAAGAACTCCTGCATCAAGGGTTTTGACAGATCAGCAACGCGCGCCGACTGGTTGTAGCGATCGTCGAAGGGCACCTTGGCGGCCAGGCTCAGCAGTTCCTGCTCGGTGTCGCCCTTGGCCTCGACCGTGCTGCTGTACCGGCGGATAAAGTATTTCCAAACCTTGTGCTTCGCCGTGACCGCTTCCGGCGCCTTGTACGGCCGGGTCTGCCCGCCCGGCGCCCACAGCACAATCAGCTTGCGGCCTTCGACCACCTCAAGGCTCAACACCGGAAAGTACGGCGGCTGGATCAACTGGCAGTGCGCCAGCAGTTCGCGCTGGATTTTGTCGAGCTGGTTGGCGGGCAGTCCGACCGGTGGAAACACGGGCTGGCCGCTGGCGTCGCAGTCCTGCCCGATCACCACGTAGCCGCCGCCCAGGTTCTCGAAGTCGTTGGCGAAGGCGCACAGGGTGCGGATGATCGCGTCCGGATTCCACCCGGCCTTGTATTCGATGCGCTCGCCCTCTACCGTGCGCTGGCGCAGCAGGTCGTCGAGGTTGATGGGCAGTTTGGTATTCGTGATCGTCATCGACTACGTTCCAGTTTCAAAGCCCAAATCTCCGCGCGAGTTCATCCACTCTCATGAATCTGTGATCTTGACGCAAATTCAGCGCTGCCTGACCGATGGCATCGAGGCATTGGCGCAGTTCCGGTGACAGCCACGATGGCTGGTCGCCCAAGATGGTGAATAGCAGCCGCAGTGCATCTTCTGGAAAACGGGTGGACAGGCCGGACTCCTGCAATCGGTGAATCACGTAGTCGGGGTACTGAACCACGCGCAGCCAATTACCGACCGCTGCCATCGCCGATGGAAACTCACCGCCTGCCGCGACGCACAGGCGAGCCAGCGATTCGGCGTTGGCGCTCGATGCTTGATCGTTGGATTTCGGCCAGATCTTTTCCCAAAACGGCAAGACCCGGTTTTTCCAGTAATCCTCGCGCTGGTCGCCAGCACCTTCCAGAGCACGCACCAAGGCTTGAGCCGATTCGCGCAAGCCCTCTGGTGGTAGCGCGCGAATAGCGGTGGCCAATTGCGCCATGGTGAAAGTGTCACCGGGATCGAGCGCTGCGAACGTCAGGAACGCGGCGAACTGCTCATTGTGCTTGCCCAACTGCGCATAGTGATTGACCGTATCGAGGAAAGTGGGCTTGATCGCCTCCATCAACGGGCGATACAGCCGTGGCGACCAAAGGAAGCCTTCCCACGCGGCCTGCGCTTCGGTTGCGGAACGATTCCAGTCGAGCAGAGGCAACAAGTGCTGCTCCGCCCAAGCTTTATCCACCCGGAACAACGAGAGAGCATGGGCAGCCAGCAATACCCGACCGTGCCTGAACTTGGCGATCTGCGTATCGCAAAGCTCCGTGAAGATGGGTTTGATGGTTTCCTGCAGCCCTTGCCCATCGTTTGGTTCTTGGCGATACCACCAGTCCAGCAACGCCTGCGTCACATGACCAACGGGATGATTGATGGCGCGGAAAACGGGATCGTCGGCGTCGCCATCACCCTCGAAATCCAATCGCAAGATGCGCTGGGCCAACGTCAGGAAGTAATCCTCGTGACCCTCGAAGGTTTTCGCTACGGCCTGCAGCCACCAACTGATGCCGTTGGACAAGGCTTGCATCAAGTCATCTGACGCACCGACGACAACCGGAGCCATGAAACGCCATGAGCGGTCGCGCAGTTTTTCTTCCGCCCAGGCTTGCAGCGCATCGCGCCAGCGTTCGACCGGCCAATTGTTCTGCTGCGCAAGTTTGCACAGAGCGTAGGCCGTTGCCTGAAACATATCCGAGCACAGCTTGCGCCAGTCGTCCTGCTGCGAGTCTTCCAGCACGGGATGCGCCAGCAGATAGTCCAGCACACCGCGTCTCGTGCGCGGAACGGGAGTGAATGGCCTCCACGGATCACGATCCCCGACCCAGCCGCCTCCCATCCAGAGGGGAAATTCGTCACTCTCATCCGCTGCAAGCTGCCACGGGTACTGTGCTGAGAGGGCATCAAGCCGTGATTGTCCCGCTTCGCCGAGGGTTGCGCCTGCTTGGGCCGTCTTCGCAAGTCGCAGCCAGACGCCGTGATCCACGATCCTGTTCCAAGCCTCAGGCTCGATATCGGCGCGGTACAGGTCGCGGGGCGGCCCGGAAAGAATGGTCTGCTCCAGTTCCGCCAGCATCGTTGCATCCAGTTGTGGAGCCAACGAAACCAGCAGGCGCATGGTTTCGCGTCTGGTTTCCTCCGACCAGAGCCACCGCCGCTCATTCGCCAACAGCCAATCGAGAGCTTGCCGGTGTGGAATGACGCGCTCCTGCGTGGCGGCGAACAACGCAAGGCGGCGGAATACTGGGTACGGCCCGTGCGCCCACGTCTCGGCCACGATTCGCGCCCGTTCCGGCGACTTTGCGGCAATCGCCAACCATGCATCGCGGGCCAGCTCGATCAGCGCCGTCCAGTCGTGGAAGTCCCTGTTCTGCGAGTGATCAGAAATCGAGGGTTGATGGACGTAGGAATGGTCGCTCTCGCTGTCCACGCCACCGAGTTCACGCATCAAATCGAGCGCGTCCCGCAGCAAGGCGCTGAAGTCGTCCAGCAGCTCCGGCAGTGCCGCCGTCCACTGTTCATTCTTGGGCAGGTCGCGCAGGCCGGAATGGACGTGATCCGATGCCAGCACGACCTCCCATTCCACAATGTTCTTGATGCGATCCTGCGCTTCGTCGTCATCGTCCGCGCCTGACCAGCGGAACGGCTCGCGCAATGACAGGCAAGGTGTCAAGGCTTCCCTCAGGGCGAAGCGCACACTGGCGGTCAGCCCATCGTGCTTGAACTGATCGCGCCAGCGATAGAGGCTCGGGTCGCGTAGTCTGGACTTCACATGCCCGTTGAGGAGCAAGCGCCAGAGCGTTCGCATTGCGGAACGGGGAATGGCGTTGGGCGCGCTCACCCGGATGCGATCCAGTTCGGTGGTGCTGCCGCTACTGGCGAGTCTGTCCAGATCGTCGAGACGACGTTCGATCAGCCAGACCAATTGGTCGTGCAGTTGACCGCCACGCTTGATCAGCCAGACCAGCAGTTTCGGGTCATCGAGGTGACGAGTCAGCCAGCGGGCCAGTTGGAACATCACAACATCCCAGCGGCTGCTGCGATGCCCGGCATCGACAATCGTCATCCACGGCGCGAGCGGGTACGGGGTTGGTCTGCCGGTCAGGCTGTAGGCGAGCTCATCGTCCACGGCAGCTTGGGGCTGCACGCCAAACCGCCCCAAGTCGGCATGGCGGTAGAGTTCTTGGCTCAACGGCTCCAGCCAGTCCAGTGACGGCACGGGGTCGAGTTCCGCGAACCGCTTGGCGGGCAAGCCGCCCGGATCGCTCAACGCCCACAACATCCGCCCGACGAAATCGTCCTGCTTCGTGCTCGCCAGTGGGCGGGCGATGGCGCATTCGACGACGATGCGTTCCTTTCCGCGCACACCGTCGCGGTAGGTTTCGGCCCAAGCGCGCAGAGTCTTGTGCAGATAGGCGTGGTGCTGGTACTCGCGATAGAGAATGGGCGTGACGTTCTTCGCCTTCCATTCGTTGGCGCGCTCCACCTCCTTGCCTTTGGAATAGTTTCCGAAGGCGAACATCTCCGGCGGCGATTCGCCCAGAAGGCGGTCGGCGGCCAGCGCATCCATCATGTAGTGCAGCACCGGGTCGTTGATGCTGTAGCCGACGAAGCAGACGGTGTAGTTGCGGAACAACTCGCTGACGAAGCGCGCGGCCCAGCGTTCGGTCAGGTAGGCCAGCCCAAAGTCGCCACTGGAAACAACCAGCCGATCCAGTTCGCCCGACGATGGCACCGCAGACAACAAACCGTGCAAATACACCAGTCCGTCCCAACGGTTTTTCGGCACGGGAAGCAGAGGCGCTCTGAAATCAGGGAACGACAGCGATCTTGCTACCCTGACTTCCTCGAACAGACGGTCGAAGTTGGTGGTGATGAGCCGGGTGCGGCCCTCGCGATTCTGCGCCAGCGTCAGCAGGGCTTCATGTGTGGCCGTCGCGTTTGGGGCCGTGAGGTTGGGCGTCAGGATCGTCGCCAGTTCGCTACGCACTTTTCCCCGGCCACCGACGACATCTGCTTCCAACAGGCCGATGGCGGTGTCGAACTGTCCGGCCTTGATCGCGGATTGCTGCACCGGATTGGGTGTCACCGAAAGGGCTTGGTAGAGATTGTCCACCAGACCGGCAAAGCCCGGCAGCCGCGCGGGGTAGGAAATGCCCGCGCCGCAGAAGAACACCACGCGCCCGTCTTCGTGCGCCTGCAACAGACGTTCGGGAATATCGGGACCGTGGCGGACGAACTGCATTCAGCCGCCTCCGGAGAACACCGGTTCCAGCGATGGGACCGGAAAAGCAGCGTTCGCGTTGAGCGGGACGACGCAATCAACCATAGCCGCCTGCTACCGCCCGCTCAAGACACGTGGGCCCGGGCCTTGAACAGCTTGTGGTGCAGCTGGCGCAGCGACCACCAGACTCCCAGCGCCACGGCCGGGATGGCCACGGCCGCCGTGCTTTCGGGGCTCCAGGGCCAGCCCAGGGCCTGCGCGCCCTTGGCCAGGTAGCTGACCAGGCCCACGATGTAGTAGGTGATGGCCGCCACCGACAGGCCTTCCACCGTGGACTGCAGCTTGAGCTGCAGGTCCTGGCGCTGGTTCATGGTGGCCAGCAGGGCCTGGCTGCTTTGCTGCTGCTCGATCTCGACCCGCGTGCGCAGCAGGTTGCTCATGCGCGAGACGCGCTGCGACAGCGCGTCCTGGCGCCGCGTGGCCCACTCGCAGGTGCTGCGCGCCGGCGTGAGGCGCCGGTCCATGAACTCGCGTATGGTCTGCATGCCGGCCAGGCGCGACTCGGAAATGTCCATGATGCGCTTGTCCACCAGCTCGAAGTAGGCCGAGCTGGCCGAGAAGCGCGAGTGCGAGGCCGCGTACTGGCTCTCGACCTGGCCCGCCAGATGGGTCAGCCGGTCCAGCAGCACGGGCTCGTCGTCGCGCCGGGCCGTGCGTATGGCGTCCGCCAGGGCCGCCAGCTCGCGCTCGGCGTAGGCCAGCGCGGTCGCGGCTTCGCGCGCCGCCGGCAGGCCCAGCAGGGCCGCCATGCGGTAGGTCTCGATCTCCAGCAGCTGCTGCACCAGGCGCCCCAGGCGACGCGGCGTCATGCCGCCGGCCAGCAGCACCATGCGCGAGAAGCCGTCGGCATGGATGCCGAAATCGGTGTAGACCTCGCCGTGGCCGTCGGCCACCGTGGAGGCGACCAGCGTGTCCTCGTGCAGCACATGCTTGACCAGGGAGCCCGAGCCAAAGATGTGGGTGGGCAGCACCCACAGGTGCAGGCCCACCAGGCACTGGCCCGGCAGCGCCGCCAGCCAGTCCTGCGGCACCACGGCGGTCGCGCCCTCGGGCTCGCGCTCGCCGAAGGCCTCGAGCGAGGACGCGCGCATGAAGGTCCAGGTCACGAACTCGGTGTGCATCTCCCAGCGGATGCGGAACGGCCCCAGGTCCATGCGCAGGTGGGTGGTCTGGGCGTCGGGCGGCGCCAGGTGGTGGTCGCGCAGCAGCGCCGCCACATGGGCGCGGCTGGCCTCGCGCTGCGCCGCGTCGCAGGCCATGACCAGGTGGGAAATCGCCAGCGGCGCCGTCATGGCCTCGGGCGGCCGGGCATGGATCTCGTTGTGCAGCGCCACGCGCTGAGGGTGTTGGGCGGGATGGGTAATGGATGACATGCGGACCTCTGGCCCCTATTGTGACCGCGGCCGCAGGGCTGCCGGGTTACCAACCGGGTACGGGCCCGCGGCACCGGAAGCGGCCGCCCGGCCAGGCATGGAAGCGCCGCCTCAGCCTTCCTCGCCGAAGGCCTGCTCGCGCTTGGATCGCACGGCCGGCAGCAGCACGATGACCAGCAGCAGGGCCGCTGCGGCCAGCAGGCTGGCCGACAGCGGGCGCGTGACGAACACGCTCCAGTCGCCGCGCGACAGCAGCAGCGCGCGGCGCAGGTTCTCCTCCATCATCGGGCCCAGGATGAAGCCCAAGAGCAGCGGCGCGGGCTCCACGCCCAGCTTGATGAAGCCGTAGCCGATCACGCCGAAGGCGCCCACCATCCAGATGTCGAAGGTGTTGTTGTTGGTCGAGAACACGCCGATCGCGCAGAACAGCACGATGGACGGGAACAGCCAGCGGTAGGGCACGGTGAGCAGCTTGATCCACAGGCCGATCAGCGGCAGGTTCAGGATCACCAGCATGCCGTTGCCTATCCACATCGAGGCGATCAGGCCCCAGAACAGCTCGGGGTTGCTGGTCATCACCTGCGGGCCGGGCTGGATGTTGTGGATGGTCATGGCACCCACCATCAGCGCCATCACGGCGTTGGGCGGGATGCCCAGGGTCAGCAGCGGGATGAACGAGGTCTGCGAGCCGGCGTTGTTGGCCGACTCGGGCGCCGCCACGCCGCGGATGTTGCCCTTGCCGAACGGCACTTCGCCGGGCTTGAGCCTGGTCTTCTTCTCCAGCGAATAAGCCGAGAAGGAGGCCAGCAAGGCGCCTCCCCCCGGCAGGATGCCCAGTACGCAGCCCAGGGCCGTGCCGCGCAGCACGGCGGGCACCATGTTCTTGAAGTCTTCCCTGGTCGGCATCAGGCCTTCCAGCTTGCCGGTGAAGACCTCGCGCTGGTCCTCGGGGTGCGAGAGGTTGGCGATGATCTCGCCGTAGCCGAACACGCCCATGGCGATGGTGACGAAACCTATGCCGTCGGTCAGCTCGGGGATGTCGAAGCTGAAACGCGCCACGCCCGAGTTCACGTCGGTGCCGATCAGGCCCATCAGCAGGCCCAGCACGATCATGGCCACGGCCTTGAGCAGCGAGCCCGAGGCCAGCACCACGGCGCTGATCAGGCCCAGCACCATCAGCGAGAAGTACTCGGCCGGGCCGAACTTGAACGCCACCTCGATCAACGGGGCCGCGAAGGCCGCCAGGATCAGCGTGCCCACGCAGCCGGCGAAGAACGAGCCCAGGCCGGCGGCAGCGAGCGCCGGGCCGGCGCGGCCCTGGCGTGCCATCTGGTAGCCGTCGATCACCGTGACCACGGAGGACAGCTCGCCGGGCAGGTTGACCAGGATGGAGGTGGTCGAGCCGCCGTACAGCGCGCCGTAGTAGATGCCGGCCAGCATGATCAGCGCGGCCACCGGCGGCAGCGCGTAAGTCGCGGGCAGCAGCATGGCGATGGTCGCCACCGGGCCGACCCCTGGCAGCACGCCGATCAGCGTGCCCAGCAGGCAGCCGATGAAGGCGTAGACCAGGTTCTGGAACGTGAAGGCGACGCCAAAACCGAGCGCGAGATTGCTGATCAGGTCCATGGCTCTCCGAGCCGGCGGCGCCTGGGGCTGCGGCCGGCCATGGACCCGATCATGCCGCGCGGCCGGTGGCGCGCGAGGGTGCATACGCCAATGGACAGACGGGCTGCGGCCAGCTACGCAGGCCGGCACCAATGAAAAACGGCAGCCGAAGCTGCCGTCTTTCAAGGCGCGGGGATGCTGCGCGTCACTCTTCCTCGTGGAAGGCTTCCTCGCGCTTGCTCTTGACGGCCGGCAGCAGCACGATGATGAGCAACAGCAAGGCGGCCGCCAGCAGGCCGGCCGACAGCGGGCGCGTGACGAACACGCTCCAGTCGCCGCGCGACAGCAGCAGCGCGCGGCGCAGGTTCTCCTCCATCATCGGCCCCAGGATGAAGCCCAAGAGCAGCGGCGCGGGCTCCACGCCCAGCTTGATGAAGCTGTAGCCGATCACGCCGAAGATCGCCACCATCCAGATGTCGAAGGTGTTGTTGTTGGTCGAGAACACGCCGATCGCGCAGAACAGCACAATGGCCGGGAACAGCCAGCGGTAGGGCACGGTGAGCAGCTTGATCCACAGGCCGATCAGCGGCAGGTTCAGGATCACCAGCATGCCGTTGCCTATCCACATCGAGGCGATCAGGCCCCAGAACAGCTCGGGGTTGCTGGTCATCACCTGCGGGCCGGGCTGGATGTTGTGGATGGTCATGGCACCCACCATCAGCGCCATCACGGCGTTGGGCGGGATGCCCAGGGTCAGCAGCGGGATGAACGAGGTCTGCGAGCCGGCGTTGTTGGCCGACTCGGGCGCCGCCACGCCGCGGATGTTGCCCTTGCCGAACGGCACTTCGCCGGGCCTGAGCTTGGTCTTCTTCTCGATGGTGTAGGCCGCGAAGGCCGACAGCAGGGCGCCGCCGCCCGGCAGGATGCCCAGGGCCGAGCCCAGGGCCGTGCCGCGCAGCACGGCGGGGATCATGTTCCTGAAGTCTTCCTTGGTCGGCATCAGGCCTTCCACCTTGTCGGTGAAGACCTCGCGCTGGTCCTCGGGGTGCGAGAGGTTGGCGATGATCTCGCCGTAGCCGAACACGCCCATGGCGATGGTGATGAAGCCTATGCCGTCGGTCAGCTCGGGGATGTCGAAGCTGAAACGCGCCACGCCCGAGTTCACGTCGGTGCCGACCAGGCCCATCAGCAGGCCCAGCACGATCATCGCGATGGCCTTGAGCAGCGAGCCCGAGGCCAGCACCACGGCGCCGATCAGGCCCAGGATCATCAGCGAGAAGTACTCGGCCGGGCCGAACTTGAAGGCCACCTCGGTCAGCGGACCGGCGAAGGCCGCCAGGATCAGGGTGCCCACGCTGCCGGCGAAGAACGAGCCCAGGCCGGCGGCGGCGAGCGCCGGGCCGGCGCGGCCCTTGCGCGCCATCTGGTAGCCGTCGATCACCGTGACCACGGACGAGGATTCGCCGGGCAGGTTGACCAGAATCGCGGTGGTCGAGCCGCCGTACTGGGCGCCGTAGTAGATGCCGGCCAGCATGATCAGCGCGGCCACGGGCGGCAGCGCGTAGGTGGCGGGCAGCAGCATGGCGATGGTGGCCACCGGGCCGATACCGGGCAGCACGCCGATCAGCGTGCCCAGCAGGCAGCCGATGAAGGCATAGATCAGGTTCTGGAACGTGAAGGCGACGCCAAAACCGAGCGCGAGGTTGTTGATCAGGTCCATGGTTCTTTTTCTCTCAGCCTGCGATGAAGCTCGGCCACACAGGGAACTGCAGCTTGAGCAGCACGACGAAGGCCAGGTAGCTGCCGATGGCCAGGATGGTGGCCAGGATCAGCACTTCCTTGAGGTTGAAGCGGTCGCCGGCCAGGCTGGCGACGATGGTCAGGCCGTAGATCGCGACGATCATGCCCATGGCAGGCACGCCGATGCTGGGCAGGCCGCCGAGCAGCACGCCGAACAGCAGGTTGGCGCCGATGATGAAGCCCAGCGGCTTCCAGGCCCACTTGCCGATCTTCTCGCCGTCGGGCGTCTCCACCACCAGGGCTTCGAACATGATGAAGGCGCCCAGGATGGCCAGCAGGATGCCCAGCATCAGCGGGAAGTAGCCAGGACCCATGCGAGCGCCTTCGCCAATCGTGTAATTGGTGGCGCCCCAGGCAAACGCACCGCCCACGGCAGTGAACATCAGCCCAGAGAAAAAGTCTTTCTGACTTTTGATTTTCACGAACGATCTCCTCGAAACGATTTTTCGACTGGCGGATTTTGGAGGGAAAGCATCCCCCGCCCGATGTGGGTTCCACCTATGTCGAATGCAAGACATGTGCCACTCGGCGGAAAACCTCAGGGTTTACCCAGGTCAATCAATCGATCGGCGGCGTGGCCGTCAGCACTTCCTCGAGCGTGGTCAGGCCCTCGGCCACGCGCAGCGCGCCGGCCAGGCGCAGCGGGCGCATGCCATCGGCCAGGGCCTGCTGGCGCAGCGCCTGCACGGTGGCCCCGCCGGCGATGCACTGGCGGAAGGGCTCGCCTACGGTGAGCAGCTCGTACAGGCCCATGCGGCCCATGAAGCCCGTCATGCGGCAGTCCACGCAGCCCACGGGCTTGTAGGGCCGCCAGTCGCCGCTGAGCTTCCAGGGCCGCACGGCCTCGTCCAGCAGCTCGCGCTCGGCCGCCGCGTCGGGCTGCTTGCAACCGGGGCACAGCGTGCGCACCAGGCGCTGGGCCAGCACGCCCAGCAGCGTGGCGCCGACCAGGTAGGACGGCACGCCCAGCTCGGTCAGCCGCGTGAGGGCCGAAGGCGCGTCGTTGGTGTGCAGGGTGGAGAACACCAGGTGCCCGGTCAGGGCCGCCTGGATCGCCATCTCGGCCGTGGCCAGGTCGCGGATCTCGCCGACCATGAGGATGTCCGGGTCCTGCCGCATCAGGGCGCGCAGCCCTTCCGCGAAGCCGAAGTCCAGCTGCGGCTGCACCTGTGTCTGGTTGAAGCTGGGCTCTATCATCTCGATCGGGTCCTCCACCGTGCTGACGTTGACCTCCTCGGTGGCCAGGCGCCTGAGCGTGGAGTACAGCGTGGTGGTCTTGCCCGAGCCGGTGGGCCCGGTCACCAGGACGATGCCGTGCGGGCGCCGCACCAGCGCCTCCCAGCGCTCGGCATCGTGCGGCGAGAAGCCCAGCGCGTCCAGGTCCTTGACCGCGGTGTCGGGGTCGAAGACGCGCATCACCATCTTCTCGCCGAAGGCGGTGGGCAGGGTCGACAGGCGCATCTCGATCTCCTCGCCCCGGGGATTTCGAGTCTTGATGCGGCCATCCTGCGGCCGGCGCTTTTCCATCACGTCCATGCGGCCCAGCAGCTTGATGCGCGCCGTCATGGCGTTCATCACGCCGATCGGCAGCTGGTAGACCGGGTGCAGCACGCCGTCGATGCGGAAGCGGATCACGCCCTGCTCGCGCCGCGGCTCCAGGTGGATGTCGCTGGCGCGCTGGTCGAAGGCGTACTGCCACAGCCAGTCCACCACCTGCACCACGCCCTGGTCGTTGGCGTCGAGCTGCTTGTTGCTCCTGCCGAGCTCCACCAGCTGCTCGAAGCTGGCCGCGCCGCCCTGGCCGCCGGCGCGCTGCGCGGCGCGCACCGACTTGGCCAGGGCATAGAACTCGGCGGTGTAGCGCTGGATGTCCTGCGGACTTGCCAGCACGCGCCGCACGCTGCGGCGCGACTGGCGCTCGACCTCGGCCACCCAGTCGCTGACGAAGGGCTGGGCGGTGGCCACCACCACCTCGCCGCCGACGAACTGCACCGGCAGGATGTGGTGCCGCTCGGCATAGGGCGCGCTCATGATGTCGGCCACCTTGCCCACGTCGACCTTGAGCGGGTCTATGCGCAGGTAGGGCAGGCCCGCGCGCGTGGCCAGCCACTCGGTCAGCGCATCCAGGTCCAGCGGCTTGCCGTCGCTGGCGCGCTGCATGGCCACGCGCGCCAGGCGCAGCAGCGGGTGCTGCACGCTCTCGGCCTGCGAACAGCGCGCCACGGTGCGCCGCGCCTCCTCGATCGTCACCACGCCGTCCTCGCGCAGCCACTCGACCAGGCGGCGCCAGTCCAGCGGCCCGCTGTGGGCCTGGCCCGGCAGGGGCGGACGCGCCGCGCTCACTGGACTGGCTTTCATCGCAGCACCGGCTTGAACACGCGCAGCCACTTGGAGGCCGGCAGCTTCCAGCGCGTCTCTATGGCCTGCGCGCGCTCGAGCAGCTCGGCGCGCTTGGGGCGGCTGGCCTGGCGCTGCGCCAGCACCACGGTGTTGCCCTCGCGCGTGGGCTTGAAGGCCCACAGGGCGTCCTCGCCGAAGGCGGTGGCGATCTTCTCCAGGCTGCGCTCGTAGCTCGACGAGCGGCCGAACAGGTTGACGGTCATGCAGCCCTCCTCGGTCAACAGCGCGCGGCAGTCGGCGTAGAAGTCCTCGCTGTCGAGCACCGGCGCCGCCGCCTCGTGATCGTACAGGTCGACCTGCAGGGCATCCACCTGGCCCTGCCAGTGCGGGCTGCGCGCCACCTCGGCCGCATCGCCCAGCACCACCTGCAGGCGCGCGTCGTCGGGCGGCAGCTTGAACCAGAGCCGGCAGGCCGCGATCACCTGCGGGTTCAGCTCGATCGCGGTGGTCTTCATGCGCAGCCGCTTGCGGCAGAACTTGGTCAGCGCCGCCGCGCCCAGGCCGAGCTGCATGGCGTGGCGGCTGGCCACGCTGTCCGGCGCGACGAACAGCAGCCAGGCCATCATGCGCTGCACGTACTCCAGGTCGATGTCGAACGGCGCGTCCATGCGCATCGAGCCTTGCACCCATTCGCTGCCCAGGTGCAGGAAGCGGACGTCGCCGTAGTCGGAGAAATTGACGTCGGGCAGGGGGGCGGTCTTCTTGGTGCGGGAGGGGGAGGTCGTTCGGGCTGTGCTCATCCGGTCAGTCCATGCGCGGCAAACACTTCGCGCCAGGCGGCAAGCTTACGCGCAAAACTCCACGAGGCATTGGCCGGGCTGGTCGAGGGCAGCTTGTAGACCGGCAGGGGCTGGGCGCCTTGGGGCGGCCCGGCGGCGCTCAAACTCCGCACCACGAGCGGCGCGTGCTTGAAGCTCTCGCCGCCGTTGTGGGCGATGGCCTGAAGGCGCGGGCAGCGCGCCTTCAGGCTGGCGAAATCGTTCACCTCGGCATGGCGGATGCGGCTGTCCAGACTGCCTTCGCGCTCGCAGCTCGCGTACACGTCCCACAGGCCCAGGCCGCGCGCGAGCAGCCAGGCGATGCGCTGCTCGTAGCCGTCCGCTGGACAGGCATGCTCGGGCCAGATGGCCTGCAGGATCTTCCAGAAATGGTTCTGCGGGTGCGCGTAGTACTGCTGCGCGGCCAGCGAGGCCACGCTGGGGAAGCTGCCGAGCACCAGCACCACGGTCCGCTCGGACACGCGCGGCGGCAGGCCGGTCAGGCGTTCGGGGCAGACGGCGGGAGGGGTGTCGGCAGGCATCGGGTGCGAGTGAAACCGGCGATTGTGGCCGAACCGCCGCACGCTCCGGGGAAGGCGCAGGCTCAGGCGCCCGAGCCTGCGAGCCCCCGCAGCCGGGGCAAGGCCGCCAGGGCATTGGCCGTGGTCGCCTGCGCCAGTTCCTCCACCGCCATGCCGCGCAGCTGCGCCAGCTCGGCCGCGATGCGCGGCAACTCGCCCGGTTCGTTGCGGCCCTGCGGCCGGCCCGCCGCGCGCTGTTCGGCCGGCGTGTAGAGCCAGTGCGGCGGCATGTCGGGCGCGTCGGTCTCGAGCACCAGGGCGTCCAGCGGCAGCTCGGCAGCCAGGCGGCGCAGCTGCAGCGCGCGCTGGTAGGTCAGGGCGCCGCCAAAGCCCAGCTTGAAGCCCAGCGCCAGGAAGGCGCGCGCCTGCTGCAGGCTGCCGTTGAAGGCGTGGGCGATGCCGCCGCTCACCCCCACCTCGCGCAGCCCCTTGAGCAGCTGGTCGGCCGAGCGGCGCACATGCAGCAGCACCGGCAGGCCATGCTTGCGCGCCAGCTTGAGCTGCTCGCGGTAAAAGAAATCCTGCCGCTCGCGCGCCTCGCCCTGGGCCAGCTCGGGCACGAAGTAGTCGAGGCCGATCTCGCCCACGGCGACCAGGCGGGGGTCGGCCCGGTGCTGCGCCAGCTCGGCGTCCAGCGCCGCCAGGTCGGCCTCGCCAGCCTGGGCCACGTACAGCGGGTGTATGCCCAGGGCATAGGCGTCGCCCAGGCGCTGCGCGAGCGCGCGCAGCGCGCCGAAGTGGGCGACCGCTACCGCGGGCAGCACGCACAGGCCCACCTGGCGCGCCGCCGCGCGCGCCCGCACGGCCTCGACGTCGCCCGCGAACTCGGCCGCGTCGAGGTGGCAATGGGTGTCTATCCAGACCGTCATGGCGCGATGATGCCGCAAGCGCCGCGCCGCGCGTGCACAAAGCGGCGAACCGTGCTACCGTGAGGTTTCCATCATCGTGCTGCAGGTGAGGCATGCGGAAAACTGCGCTTTACAGCCGCTCGGGTGCCGGCGCGCCCCCGCCGCCGCTTGCGCCGGCGCAGCCGCCTGCCGCAGTCGAGGAGGCCGCGGCGGACCCGCCCATGCCGGCCGCGCCGCGGCGCCGCATCCGCCTGCCGCAGCAGCCACGCGCGCTCTGGGCCCTGATCGCCCTGCTGTCGCTGGCCCTGGCGCTCGCCCTGGCCGCGGCGCTGCGCCCGATGCCGCGCCTGACCCAGGCCCAGATCGACGCCGCGGTGCGCCACAGCCTGGAGCAGCACCCCCTGCCCTCGCCCGCCACCCGGGCGGCCGAGGCCGTGCGCCCCTCGGTGGTGCGCGTGACCGGCTACCAGCGCGAGCGCGAGGGCCAGCAGGACAAGGAGACCGAGCGCGGCGTGGGCACGGGCGTGGTGATCGTGGACACCGGCGTGATCCTGACCAACCTGCATGTGGTGCAGGGCGCGGACAGCGTCAAGGTGATGTTCGCCGACGGGCTGGAGGCCACGGCCTCGGTCACCGGCCTGCAGACCGAGAACGACCTGGCCGTGCTGCAGGCGCACAAGATCCCGGACGACCTGCACGCCGCCACCCTGCGCGGCACCGGCGGCCTGCTGCCCGGCGACCAGGTGGTGGCGGTGGGCTTTCCCTTCGGCATCGGCCCCTCGGTCTCGGCCGGCGTGGTCTCGGGCCTGCAGCGCACCTTCCGCTCGCCGGTCACCCAGCAGCGCATGAGCAACCTGATCCAGTTCGACGCGGCGGCCAACCCCGGCAACTCGGGTGGCCCGCTGGTCACCATGGAAGGCGAGGTGGTGGGCATCGTCACCGCCATCCTCAACCCCACGCCCGCACGCACCTTCATCGGCATCGGCTTCGCCGTGCCGATCGAGAACGCCGCCTCGGCCGTGGGCATGCATCCGTTCTGAACAGAGGAGAGAGCGCATGGACCAGGCCCCCACCCGCAGCCCGACCGGCGAACTGATGGAGCAGATCCTCTACGAAGTCAAGCGCGTGGTGGTCGGCCAGGACCGCTTCCTCGAGCGCGTCATGGTCGCCATGCTGGCCCAGGGCCACCTGCTGGTCGAAGGCGTGCCGGGCCTGGCCAAGACGCTGACCGTCAAGACCCTGGCGCAGACGGTGCAAGGCCATTTCCGGCGCATCCAGTTCACGCCCGACCTGGTGCCGGCCGACCTGGTGGGCACGCGGGTCTACAACCAGAAGACCGGCGAGTTCAGCACTTCGCTGGGCCCGGTGTTCACCAACCTGCTGCTGGCCGACGAGATCAACCGCGCGCCGGCCAAGGTGCAGAGCGCCCTGCTCGAGGTGATGCAGGAGCGCCAGGTCACCATCGCCGGCCAGACCCACCATGTGCCCGAGCCCTTCCTGGTCATGGCCACGCAGAACCCGATCGAGACCGAGGGCACCTACCCCCTGCCCGAGGCCCAGGTGGACCGCTTCATGATGAAGGTGCTGGTCGGCTACCCCAGCGACGAGGAGGAATTCGTCATCGTGCAGCGCGTCACCGGCCCGGCCGTCCAGGTCAACGCGGTCGCCACCACCGAGCAGCTGGCCGCGCTGCAGGCCGAGTGCCGGCGCATCTACGTCGACCCTTCCCTGGTGCAGTACGCGGTGCGCCTGGTGGCCGCCACACGCGCGCCGGACAAGGCCGGCCTCAAGGAGCTGGCGCGCTTCATCACCTTCGGCGCCAGCCCACGCGCCACCATCCACCTGACCGAGGGCGCGCGCGCCCTGGCCCTGCTGCGCGGGCGCGGCTACGTGCTGCCCGAGGACATGAGCGACCTCGCGCCCGACGTGCTGCGCCACCGTCTGGTGCTGTCCTACGAGGCGCTGTCCGAAGGCCTGTCGGCCGACACCCTGGTCGGCAAGCTCATGGCCCGCGTGCCCGCCCCACCGAAGCCGCTGGAACATGAAAAGCTCGCCGCATGAACCAGAGAAGCCGGCGGCCCCGGAGGCCGTGGCCGGACGGGCCGAGCAGGTGCTGCGCCGCCTCGAGTGGACCGTCATCCGCCGGCTGGACGGCCTGCTGCAGGGCGACTACCGCACGCTGATGCGCGGCGCCGGCCTGGACCTGGCCGACCTGCGTGAATACCAGCACCACGACGACGTGCGCCATATCGACTGGAACGTCACCGCGCGGCTGCAGCAGACCCATGTGCGCGTCTACACCGAGGATCGCGAGATGACGGCCTGGTTCCTGCTGGACCTCAGCCCCTCGGTGGACTTCGGCTCGGGCGCCAGCGCCAAGCGCGAGGTCTCGGCCGGCTTCGTCGCCGTGCTGGCGCGCCTGCTCACGCGCCACGGCAACCGCGTCGGCGCCCTGCTCTACGGCTCAGGGGTGGAGGCGGTGATCCCGGCGCGCAGCGGGCGCCGCCATGTGCTGCACCTGCTGCACCGCATGCAGGCCTGCGGCAGCGAAGACACCGCGCAAGGCCAGACCAGGCTGGCCGAGCTGCTGCAGGCCGCGGCCCATGCCATGCACCGGCGCGCCACCGTGTTCGTGGTGTCCGACTTCATCAGCGAGCCTGGCTGGGAACGGCCACTGGCCCAGCTCGCGCTGCGCCACGAGGTGGTGGCGGTGCGCCTGCTCGATCCGCTGGAGCTCGAGCTGCCCGATCTCGGCCTGGTCCCGCTGCGCGACGCCGAGACCGGCGAGCAACTGCTGGTCGACACGCACGACGCGGGCTTCAGGCGCCGCTTCGCGCGCATCGCGGCGCAACGCGAGGCCGATCTGCGCCAGGCGCTGGCCCAGGCCGGCGTGGACACGCTGGAGCTGTCCACCAGCGACGACCTGGTCGAGGCCGTGGTGCGCTTTGTCGAACTGCGCCGCCAGCGTCAGCGCCTGGCGACAGGCGGCCTGCCAGGCCACCTGCGCCACCCCGCTGCCACCCCGGGAGTGCGCCCATGAACTTCCTCTGGCCCCAATTCCTGTGGCTGCAGCTGGCGTTGCCGCTTTTGGTGCTGCTCTACGCCTGGCTGCTGCACCGCCGCAAGAAGCTGGCGCTGCGCTACGCCAGCCTGTCCATCGTCAAGCAGGCCCTGGGCAAGGGGCCCGGCCTGCGCCGCCACATCCCGCCGCTGCTGTGGCTGCTGGCCCTGGCCGCCATGCTGCTGGCCGCCGCACGCCCCCTGGCGGTGGTAACCCTGCCCTCGCAGCAGGAGACCATCATCCTGGCCATCGACGTGTCGGGCAGCATGCGCGCCACCGACGTGCAGCCCAACCGCCTGGTGGCCGCGCAGAACGCGGCCAAGGCCTTCCTGGCCGAGCTGCCGCGCGCCGTGAAGGTCGGCGTCGTGTCCTTTGCCGGCACGGCCTCGCTGGTGCAGGCCCCGACCACCAACCGCGAGGACCTGGTGTCGGCGATCGACCGCTTCCAGCTGCAGCGCGGCACGGCGATCGGCAACGGCATCGTGGTCTCGCTGGCCACCCTGTTCCCCGACGCCGGCATCGACCTGGGCCAGCTCACCTACGGCGGCGGCCAGCGCCTGCGCGGCATCGCGATCGACCAGCCGGCCAACGACCCCAAGCCCTTCACCCCGGTCGCGCCCGGCTCCTACAGCTCGGCCGCCATCATCCTGCTGACCGACGGCCAGCGCACCACCGGCGTGGACTCGCTGGAAGCCGCCAAGATGGCCGCCGACCGCGGCGTGCGCGTCTACACCGTGGGCATAGGCACGGTGGACGGCGAGACCATAGGCTTCGAGGGCTGGTCCATGCGCGTGCGGCTGGACGAGGAAACCCTCAAGGCCATCGCCAAGCAGACCCAGGCCGACTACTTCTACGCCGGCAGCGCGGCGGACCTCAAGAAGGTCTACGAGACCCTGGGCTCGCGTCTCACGGTCGAGAAGAAGGAGACCGAGATCTCGGCCCTGCTGGCGATGGCCGCGGCCCTGCTGTCGGTGCTGGCGGCCGGGCTCTCGCTGTGGTGGTTCGGCCGCATCGCCTGAGCCCTGGTTCAGGCGGCGTCGAGCAGCTCCAGCGTCCTCGGGTCGGCGGCCCCGCCGAAATATTTCTCGAGTGCCTGGCGGAACGCCGGCTCCTCGGGCGCCACGGCGGCGAACAGCGTCATGCAGGAGCGGAACTTGAGCTCGTCGACGCCACCGAAGATCTGGTGCGCCGTGCGACCCTGCACCCCCAGCACGAGTTCGGTGCAGTCCTTGAGGCGCTGGCCCAGCAGGGGGTGGCGCCAGTAGGCCGCGGCCTCGGCGCGCGAGGCCAGGCCGTAGTAATGCGCCGTGGCGCTGCGGCCCAGGGCCCTGAGCTGCGGGAACACAAACCACATCCAGTGGCTGGCCTTGGCGCCGGCCGCCAGCTCGGCGCACACCTGCGCGTAGACCGGGTCTTGCGCGGTGACGAAGCGCTGCAGGTCGTAAGGGTCTTGCATGGCATCGCTCCTTGTCCCAAGAGCCGCTCCCTAGGCCCTATTGTGCCCAGGACTTGCCCAGGTCCGCGCCGCGCAGCAGCTGCGCCAGCTCGGCGGCCTGCAGCACCCGGATGCCGTTCGCCTTGGCAAAGGCGCCGGCCTGGGGCGTGACCTCGCCCAGCGCGATGCACAGGCCCTCGCGCGCCTCGGCGCGCGCCATGGCGGCCCGCAGTTCGCGCAGCGCCTCCACGCCCAGGCTGGCCGCCTTCCAGCGCTTGCAGCTCACCAGCGTGGCCACGCCGGCCTTGCTCAGCGCGAAGTCGGCCCCGCCCTCGCGCCGCGTGACCTCGTAACCCTCGCCGCGCCAGGCCTGCTCCAGCTGCAGGGCAAATTCGCGCCAGCCCATGGCGCCCGTCGCGGCCAGGGTCTGCTGCACGCGCGCCGCGCTGGGCGCGCGCCACTGCCGGCGCGCCGCCAGCACCGCGATCACCAGGAAGGGGAAGGCGCCCATGATGCCGAACGGCGCCAGGTCCGGCGGCAGGGCCAGCCGCGCGGCCAGCGCGATCGCCGCCGCGATCGCCAGGCTGATCCACCAGGACGAGCGCAGCAGGATGGCGAACAGCGAGTTCTCGGACATGCGGAACTTCATGCGCCCGCTCCCGTGGGCTGGGCCTGGCCCAGGCGGCCCTGATCGAGCCGCAGCTGGCGGCCGCAGCGCGCCGCCAGCGTCTCGTCGTGCGTGACCAGCACGAAGGCCGTGCCGTGCTCGCGCGCCAGGCGCAGCATGAGCTGGAACACGCCATCGGCCGTGGCGCGGTCCAGGTTGCCCGTGGGCTCGTCGGCCAGCACGCAGGCCGGCTGCGTGACCAGGGCGCGCGCGATCGCCACGCGCTGGCGCTCGCCGCCCGACAGCTCGGCCGGCCGGTGCTGCAGCCGGCCCTCGAGGCCGACCTGGGCCAGCATGCGCGCGGCCTGCTGCGCCGCCTGCTCGCGCGGCATGCGCCGGATCCACAGCGGCATGGCCACGTTGTCCAGCGCGCTGAACTCGGGCAGCAGGTGGTGGAACTGGTAGACGAAGCCCAGGTGGCGGTTGCGCAGCCGGCCCTGCTGCGCCGGCGAGAGACTGGAGAGCTGCTGGCCCTGCAGCTGCACCTGGCCGCTGCTGGGCGCATCGAGCCCGCCCAGCAGGTGCAAAAGCGTGCTCTTGCCCGAGCCCGAGGCGCCGACGATGGCCAGGGTCTCGCCCGCGTGCACCTGCAGGTCCACGCCGCGCAGCACGCTCACGTCCAGCGGGCCTTCGGTGAAGCGCTTGGCGAGCTGGGTGGCGCTCAGCACCACGCCGCCTCCGCCCTCACCCCGGCCCTCTCCCAGGGGGAGAGGGGGCGAAGAAAGCTCATTCATAGCGCAGCGCCTCCGCCGGGTTGACGCGGCTGGCGCGCCAGCTCGGGTAGAGGGTGGCCACGAAGGCCAGGACCAGCGAGATCACCGCGATGGGCAGGATGTCGCTGCGCTGCGGGTCGCTGGGCATGCGGCTGATCAGGTAGATGTCCTTGGGCAGGAAGCTGGCCTGCAGCAGCTGCTCCAGCCAGGGCACGATCAGGTCGATGTTGTAGGCGATGGCGAGACCCAGCAGCAGGCCGGCCAGGGTGCCGATCACGCCCACCATGGCGCCCTGCACCACGAACACGCCCATGATGCTGCGCGGGCTGGCGCCCAGGGTGCGCAGGATGGCGATGTCGGCGCGCTTGTCGGTCACCGTCATGACCAGGGTGGAGACCAGGTTGAAGGCCGCCACGGCGACGATCAGCGTGAGGATGATGAACATCATGCGCTTTTCCAGCTGCACGGCGGCGAACCAGGTGCGGTTCTGGCGCGTCCAGTCGCGGATCAGGAGCTCGCCGCTCAGGCTGCCGGCCAGCTCGGCCGCCACCTCGCGCGCCTGGTGCAGGTCGCGGATCTTCAGGCGTATGCCGGTCGGGCCCTCGAGGCGGAAGATCCGGGCCGCGTCCTCCTGGTGCAGCAGCACCAGGGCCGAGTCGTACTCGTAATGGCCCGAGTTGAAGGTGCCGACCACCGTCATCTGCTTGAGCCGCGGCACCACGCCGGCCGGCGTGATCTGTCCGCTGGGCGCGATCAGGGTCACCGCGTCGCCCTCGCGCACCCCCAGGCTGCGCGCCAGGTCGACGCCCAGCACCACGCCGAAGCCGCCCGGCACGAGATTCTTGAGGCCGGTGTTCTTGAGCTCCACCGCCAGGTCGGTCACGCCCGGCTCCAGCGCCGGGTTGATGCCGCGCACCAGGGCGCCCTTCATGTCCTCGCCGCGCGCCAGCAGGGCCTGGGCCGCGATGAAGGGCGCGGCGCCGATCACGTTGGGGTTGCGCCGCACCTCGTGCAGGGTCTTGTCCGGGTCGGGCAGGGCCTGGCCGCCGGGCGCGAAGATCTCGATGTGCGAGACCACGCCCAGCATGCGGTCGCGCACCTCCTTCTGGAAGCCGTTCATCACGCTGAGCACGATGATCAGCGCCGCCACGCCCAGCGAGATGCCCAGCATGGACACGCCCGAGATGAACGAGATGAAGCCGTTGCGCCGCGTGGCCCGGCCCGCGCGCGTGTAGCGCCAGCCCAGGATCAGTTCGTAGGGAATTTGCATCGCGCTGCGAGAGTTGGAGACAGGCCGATTGTGGCATCCCGGACAATAGCGGCATGCCGGACACCCCCCACCTGCTGATCCCCTACGCCGCCAGCCACTCCCCCGCCGGCCGCGCCGCCCTCGAGAGCCTGCGCCTGCCCAACCTGGAGCGGCTGCTGGCGCGGCTGGCGCCGGGCGAGACCCTGGCCGACGACCCCGAGGACGCGCACCCGCTGGCGCTGCCGCACGAGCGCGTGCTGGCGCGCGCCCTGGGCCTGGACGAGCGGCCCGGCCACACGCCCTGGGCCGCGCAGCAGCTGCTGGCCAGCGGCGGCCAGCCCGGCAGCGAGGCCTGGGCCTGGATCACGCCCTGCCACTGGCAGGTCGGCATGGACAGCGTGACGCTGGCCGACCCCGCCGCCCTGCAGCTGGACGAGGCCGAGGCCCACGCCCTGTTCGCGGCGATGGCGCCATATTTCGCCGAGGACGGCCTGGCCCTGCAGTTCCAGAGCCCCGGGCGCTGGCTGGCGCGCGGCGAGCTGCTGCGCGAGCTGCCCACGGCCTCGCTGGACCGCGTGATCGGCCAGAACGTCAAGCCCTGGCTGCCCGCCACGCGCGCGGCCCGGCCGCTGCAGCGCCTGCAAAGCGAGATGCAGATGCTGCTCTACACCCACCCGGTCAACGAGGCGCGCGCGGCGCGCGGCCTGGCCGCCGTCAACGCCTTCTGGATCAGCGGCGCCGGCGCCCTGCCCGCCGAGGCCGTTGCGCCGCCGCCCGGCGCCGCCCCCATCGTTCCCGAAGACCTGCGCGAAGCCGCGCTGCGCGAGAACTGGCCCGCCTGGGCCCAAGCCTGGCAGCGCATCGACGGCCAGGAATGCGCCCAGCTGCTGGCCACCCTGGAACGCAGCGGCCTGGCCCGGCTGACCCTGGCCAGCGAGCACCGCGCGCGCAGCTTCGGGGCCGGCCAAGCCGGCCTGGTCACCCGCCTTACTGCCCTGCTGCGCCGCCCCAGCGCCGCCAGCGTTCTTGCCCTGCTATGAAGATTCTTGCCCGAGACATCCCGCCCCGCGCCGCCTGGATCCTGGAACAGGCCGGCATCCACCCCCTGCTCGCGCGCCTCTATGCCGCGCGCGGCGTGACCAGCACCGACGAGCTCGACGACGGCCTGGCGCGCCTGCTGCCGCCGACCGCGCTCAAGGGCGCGCGCGAGGCCGCCCAGCTGCTGGCCGACGCCATCGCCGCCGACAAGCGGCTGTGCATCGTGGCCGACTACGACTGCGACGGCGCCACCGCCTGCGCCGTGGGCCTGCGCGGCCTGCGCCTGCTCGGCGCCAAGCAGGTGAGCTACCTGGTGCCCGACCGCGTGGTCGACGGCTACGGCCTCACGCCGCCCATCGCGCGGCGCGTCAAGGACAGCGGCGCCGACCTACTGATCACCGTGGACAACGGCATCGCCAGCGTGGCGGGCGTCGCCGAGGCGCGCGCCCTGGGCCTGGCCGTGCTGGTGACCGACCACCACCTGCCGGGCCCCGAGCTGCCCGAGGCCGAGGTCATCGTCAACCCCAACCAGCCCGGCTGCGGCTTCGAAAGCAAAAGCATCGCCGGCGTGGGCGTGATGTTCTACGTGCTGCTGGCCCTGCGCGCCGAGCTGCGCCAGCGCGGACTGTTCGACGCCGCCAGCCAACCCAAGCTCGACGCCCTGCTGCCCCTGGTCGCGCTCGGCACCGTGGCCGACGTGGTGAAACTCGACGCCAACAACCGCCGCCTGGTCGCCCAGGGCCTCAAGCGCGTGCGCACCGGCGCCCTGCCGCCCGGCATGGGCGCGCTGTTCGCCGCCGCCGGCCGCCAGGCGCGCAGCGCCACCACCTTCGACTTCGGCTTCGCCCTGGGCCCGCGCATCAACGCCGCCGGCCGCCTGGCCGACATGACCCTGGGCATCGAATGCCTGCTGACCGACGACGCGGCGCGCGCCGACGAGCTCGCCAAGACGCTGGACGGCATCAACCGCGAGCGACGCGAGATCGAGGGCGGCATGCGCGAGCAGGCCATGATGATCGCCGAGTCGCTGTTCGACGAGGGCGACGAGCCGCCGCCCGCGATCTGCGTGTTCGACCCCGACTTCCACGAGGGCGTGGTCGGCATCGTGGCCTCGCGCATCAAGGACAAGCTGCACCGCCCCAGCTTCGTGTTCGCGGCCAGCCAGGCGCCGGGCAAGGAGCACGAGCTCAAGGGCTCGGGCCGCTCCATCCCCGGCTTTCACCTGCGCGACGCGCTGGACCTGGTGGCCAAGCGCCACCCCGGCGTGCTGCTGCGCTTCGGCGGCCACGCCATGGCCGCCGGCTGCACCGTGGCCGAGGAGCATTTCGACACTTTCGAGCAGGCGCTGAGCCAGGTGGCCCAGGAATGGCTGGACGCCGCCACGCTGACGCGCCGCCTGGACACCGACGGCCCGCTCGCGCCCGAGTACCGCCGCCCCGACCTGGTCGACACCCTGCACCGCGAGGTCTGGGGCCAGGGCTTCGCTCCGCCCGTGTTCAGCGAGGAGGTCGAGGTGCTGAGCCAGCGCCTGGTCGGCGAGAAGCACCTGGCGCTCAAGCTCAAGCACCAGGGCCAGCCCGTGGACGGCATCTGGTTCGGCCACACCGAACCCCTGCCCGCGCGCGTCAAGCTCGCCTTCCGGCTCGACGCGGACGAATGGCAGGGGGTGAGGCGGGTGAGGTTTCTGGTGGAGGGGGCGGAGGTTTGAGGGGGCTGAGCCCATCGCTGGCTTCGTGCTCAACGGGGCTTGGTCATCGAGGCTGACTGGCGGCGGTCGAAATGTGTCCGGTCCGACCGTTCGCTGTCAAGAAGACCGGCTGTTCGTCTGTGCAAAGGAACGGCCACGACCGGTCCGTCACTTAGCGATCACCGAGGTCTGATTCAAGACCGAAAGCGGTCGGTTAAGTCATCTGGCGTGATGGCTCAAGTTCCGCAATGGCCAGCGGGTTATGAGTTGTCAGCAGGATGTGGCTTGTCTCTTCTTGCCTCGTGCCGTTGGCGATGAATTGCTTCAAGTACGAGATGTAGTCCACGCTCCAGCGCGGATTCAAATGCGTATCTGGCTCATCCAGCAAAAACAGGCTTTCATCCTCGGCGGTAAAGCGCAGCAACCCTAACACGGTCAGCAACTGCTGTTCACCCTCGCTGAGCTCGCGGAACGTCACGCTGCCATCGTTTTTCTTGAGGCGCACGCGGATGCGCACCTCCTCGATCAGCTCGGAGACGTAGGTGCTCTCCAGATCACGGAAAAACTGCGCAGGTGATTGGTTGCCTACCAAACGCCGCAGAGCGGCGATGTCCTTCACGTACAGGTATTTGAACTGAAGCCTTGTCTTGTTCCAGATCGAAGTGGGCACCTGGCGACTGATGTCGACCGGCGCCAAAGCAATGTCATAAAGGCGGGACAAGAAATCACGCACCACGCCGCGCGCATTCCAGAAGCGCGGGTCGCCATTGGCAGCCTTTGACTTCCACGGCGGTTGGCGCAGTACGAACAGCACAGATTCGATGCCCTCGTCCGGATCAAGGCCGAGGTGGTCATCGAGGAATATGCAGTCAGCCGTGATGATTGCTGAAGGTTGATCGGCGGGATAAACATCCGCATCACCTGGCGGCTCGCCCATCTTTGTAACCAATACATCGCCTGCGGCGACACTGTGAGCACTCAACTCGATGGCTTTCTCTGGGTTCACGTATTTGGTGTGCTCTCCGCCGTACTTACCTGACCGAATATTGCGAACGAAGACCAAAGGCACGCCAAAATCGCGGTAGTCCGGAACTTTGAGATTGCTACCAAATGGGCCTATCGCAAGGCTGTATCGCTCGTCGGATGCGATCTGCTCAATACTCGCCCACACCCACCCCTCGGGCAACCCTGGCAAACCGGTGGTATCCGGCTGCACTGGCTCGGAGTACTTCTTCTGCCAGTCCTTGGGCGGGGCTTTACCTTGCTCCTTGAACTTGGCGAGCTGCTTGGTTTCCCAGCGAGCACGGCGTTCGATGAGGATGCGGTCCAGCAGTTGCGCGCCGGTCGGTGAACTTGCGGGCATCATCTGGCGGCGTATAGGCCATGAATTCCTGATGGGCCTGTTTGCCGAGATTGCGGGTATCGACCAGAAACAGGATGCGCTTGGCGCCGCCGAACTTGAGCAGGCGATAGACCGAGGTGATCGCCGTGAAGGTCTTGCCGGCGCCAGTGGCCATGTGCACAAGGGCGCGGGGTTTGTTCAGCGCAAGAGACTTCTCCAACCCGGTGACGGCGCTGATCTGGCAATCCCGCAGGTTCTTTTCAGGAAGCGCGGGCATTTGCTCGGCCAAGCGGCGGCGCAGCGTGTCAGGCTGCGCGAGCCAGGAGGCCAGCGTTTCCGGCTTGAAGAAGTGGAAAATTTCGCGCGAACGCGGCGCGGGGTCGGCGTTGTCGGTGAAGCGGATGATCTGGCCCGTGGCCTCGAACAGGAAGCGCAGGGGCGTGTTGTCTTTGCGCCATTTCAGATTGGCGGTGGCGTAGCGCTCGGTCTGGGCTTCCGTCGCGGTCAGGTTTTCGCCAGCGCTGTCCTTCTTGGCTTCAATCACGCCCACCGCATGGCGGTTGACGAACAGCACGTAGTCGGCCGGGCCACTGTCGGTGGGGTATTCGCGCACGGCCACGCCTACACCTGCCGACAGGTTAAGCTGTTTCATGTCCTGGATGATCCAGCCGGCCTGTTCCAGCTTTTGGTCGATCAGTTGGCGCGCCTTGGTTTCTGGCGTCATGCGTCTTCCCCCCTCGCTTCGGGCGAGTCTACCGCCCACGACGCTTTGTGAAATTCCGATACAACCCTTTGATTTATTGAGCTTTCGAGGGCGTATCGCCCACCTTCTATCGCCCAGCTATCGCCGATATGGCGTAAATTGTCCGATAGCGCGCGTGGCCTGACGCTTTGGCCCAGGTACGGGCTGCGAGCCAAAGAAAAATCGTTGACGTGACAGTGAGTTAGCTGGCTGACGGCTCTATTTGGCGCACTGCTTTGGCTCACACTTGGCGGATAGGCGCGGTTTTGAGCCAAGTCAGGGAAGGCGATAACGTGTGCCACTTCGCACCCCCTCCTGAGACAGCTTGCCGTCTTTCACCAGTTGTTCAACCGCGCGGCGCACGCGTGAGCGCGGGATTTCCAGACCGATCCGCTGGTGGATGTCGCCGATTTTGGTGCCCGGATAGCGGCCTACGTCTTCCACGATCAAGGCATGGAGACGATGCGGCTCGATGCGCTTGAGGGTGGTTTCGCCAGTGAAGTTGAGGCTGCGCAGCAGGCCAGGATCAACAAAATAGCGCGTAGCCTGCGTGCGTCCTGCGCTCTGCAGCAGATGCCAGTCGAGCAGACGTTTGAGCCAAGGCTGCAACGCTTCGACTGACGGCAGTTCGAGGACGACCGCCAGCTCGCGTGCTGTCAGCGCATCGTGCTGCGCCAGCAGGCCCAGGGCGATGCGCTCGCGCTGGGTGAGCTGGTAGGTCTGATCTGCCTTGGCAATGAAGTCGATGACTTCGGGCTTGAGGATGCGCCGGCGTACCGTGACCTGCACGCGGTCGTGCGTCTCGATCAGCTCCGGCGCGGGGCGCCCTTGTGACAGCAGCACCTCGAAGATCTTGTCGAAACCGCTGCCTTCACGTTCCATCAGCTTCAGGTCGTGGAACAGGCGGGCAAGGTGTTCGTTGCGACGCACAGTGGTGTGCAGCACATTCTGCGGCGTGACGCCCAGCGGCAGCGGGCCGGGGTTGACCACTTCCAGCCTGTCCGGGTGCAGGTTCAGGAAGATGTCGCCGCGCTGGGTGTAGGGGCGATGGACCAGCGCGTTGACCAGGAGCTCACGCACCACCACCTCGTCAAAGGCCGGCACGTTCTGGCGGTACAGGCCATCAGGCAGTTCGTAGCGCTCGCGGAAGTCGGGCACCTCAAGCCAGACCGCCTCGATCAGCTCCATCGGGCTTTGCGTGTGGTCGTCCCACACCAGCTTGTTCACCTTCTGGCCGTGATCGTCGTACTTGATGAACTGGATGACCGGTGCCGTGGTCAGTTGGGCGCGGTGATGCTGGCGGCCAAGGCAAAGAACGCCCAGATTGGTGAGGGTGCTGCCTTGCGCGAGCTGATAGTGGTCGAGCAGCTCATCGTTGGTCTTTTCCTTGACCGAGGCTTTGACGCGATCCGATGCGCGCAAAGCTTGCAGAAGCTTGTCGCGTTTGGCGGCATCTGCCTCGACGCGAGGGATATGCAGGGTGGTCTGCGTTTCCCACGGCAGCGCGGAACGCTCGCTGGCCAGCCGCATTACGTCGTCGCCCGTGACGGGCTTGCTCTGATCGGCCACGCGCAGAAAGTAGCGGCCATCGGTGGTGGACGCCACGGCCATCGCGCGGGGAATGCGCAAATCGATGTATTGGCCGCCATTGGAGGCGGTGACGACATCAGGCAGCACGGCAACGTTGACGGTGCGCTCTGCCAGCTTGCGCCGAAGGGTGTCGGGCAGATCGGCGGGGACTTGTTGACCGGCTGGCGGCGCATCCTGCCCCTCCTCGATGCCAAGCAGCAGCCGACCGCCCGTTGCATTGGCAAAGGCGATGCAATCCTTGGCGATTTCGTTCCAGTCCGCCGTCTTGCCGGTCACGGCCCGCAAGGACTTCTGGTCGAGGAGTTGTCCTTCCAGGCTCACGCGATCCCTCCCCTGCTGTACTTCATTTTTGTTCGCCCCCGCTCTCCGGCTCGTCGTCGGCCCCGCCCACGCGCACCCATTCATCGACCTCGGAGAGCTGGAATTTCCACAGTCGCCCCACGCGGTGCGCAGGCAAGCCCTTTCGATCGATCCAGCGGTAGATCGAGTCGCGCGTCACGCCCAAGTGTTCGGCAATCTGCTCGACGGACACCCACGGTTCACTCATGACGGCACTCCGGATGACGATGATCGGATCGCATAAAGTCGTAATCAGTGGCAAAGGATGTAATTTATCAGGTACGGTCCGGACCAGCCACTGCCCCCGGTCGGTGGGCAGGCTGGCGGGCCAGGCATTAGCCGAACACCTTGGTGTTTCCAAGTTCCACGCGCAGCCAAGTCCCCGCGACGCCTGGCTTGGTATCGACTTGCCAGACGAGGTCCAGGCCCACCGTCCATTGGGTGAACGGATAGGCTTCGAGCCTCAATTCGACGAGCTCGCCAGATGCCAGCTCGTCGGCCACCAGCCGTCGCGGCACCGCGGCCCACCCCAGTCCGCCCTTCAGTAGCTCCAGCAGCGCAAGCTCGCTGTGCACCAGCCATTGGCGCGGCGACTTCAGGTACTCGCTGGTCGTCACCCTTCGCGACTGCGCCGCCATCGAGAGTTTCATGTGGTCGGCAAGGTGCGCGAACGACACCGATGCAATCGCACCCAGCGGATGATCGGCCCGCACGACGTTCACCAGCGTGACTTCGCCCAGACGGCGGAAGCCAATGCCTGCCGGGTAGTCGGGCTGAGGGCAGCCCAGTCCGAGCGCAGCCTCTCCGGCCAGGATCATCTCGGCCAAGGGCGTGCTCAGCGGCTGCAGAATCTCGACCTGGACCATTGGGAACCGAGCCGCGAAGCGCGAAAGCGTCGGCGCGATGACGCCATAGGGGCATGCGTCTTCCATCGCGATCGCGACACGCGGCTCGCACAGGCCTGTCAGCGCATTGGCGCGATCCAGCAACGTGTCGCGATGCGACAGGATCGCATCGACTTCGGCCAGAAGCGCCGTGCCGGCATGCGTGAGCACTGGATAGCGCGCACCTCGGTCGAAGAGTTCGACGCCCAGGTCGATCTCGAGCTCTGCAATGGCCGTGCTGATCGCCGACTGCGACTTGCCGAGCTTCCTCGCCGTGGCCGAGAAGGACCGCTCCCGCGCTGCCGCCGCAAAGACTTCGAGTTGCTCCAACGAGGGGCGCACGACAACCTATCTGGATTTTCGATGGAATCTGATTTTACGCAGGCAGCTCGGCCTCGCAGAATCTGCCGCATCCAAGAGGACAGTATCCATGGCACCCCAGATCCTTTGCGCCAAGTTCGTTCTACCCATGACGGCCAACAACCGCCTGATCGAAGAAGGCGCCGTGCTGGTCGGCGCCGACGGCCGGATCGAGCAGGTCGACGCAGCGCACATCGTGCTGGCCACCCATCCCCGCGTCGCGGTCAAGCGCTATGACGACACGCTTCTGATGCCCGGCCTCATCAACACGCACGCCCATTCGGGGCTGCTGCGCGGCACCGCGGAAGGGCTGCCGGTCTGGGATTGGCTGCAGCAGTTCATCGACCCGATGCATCGCGTGCTGAACGCCCGGGAAGCAGCGCTGGCCTCGCAGCTGTGCTACGCCGAAGCTCTGCTGTCGGGCACGACGACGATCGTCGACATGTGGCGCTACATGGACGGCAGCGCCCGGGCGGCGGAGCAGCTGGGTATCCGCGCCGTGCTGGTCCCTTACGTGGGCGAACACCCCGACCACAACTACTTCGAGACGCTGGACACCAACGAGGCGCTGATCGAAGGTTGGCATGGACGGGCCGATGGCCGCATTCATGTCTGGGTGGGGCTGGAGCACATGTTCTACGCCACGCCTGAAGCCTGGGCGCGCGCGGTCGCCATCAGCCACAAGCATGGCGTCGGCCTGCACACCCACAGCAACGAGAGCCGCTTCGATGTCGAGGAAACGCAGCGTCGCTACGGGGTTCGTCCGGTTCAGGCGCTGGAGCGCTTCGGGCTGCTCGACGCGCATCGCGTGCTGCTCGCGCACTGCGTCTGGGTCGACGAGCAGGAGATGGATCTGCTGGCGGTACATGGCGTCGGCGTGGCTCACAACCCCACGAGCAACATGAAGCTGGCCAGCGGCGTGTGCCCCGTGGAGCAATTGTTGGCGCGCGGCGTTGCCGTGGGGCTGGGCACCGATGGCGAAAAGGAAAACAACAACCTCGACATGCTCGAGGAGATGAAGATCGCCTCGCTGCTGGCCAAGCTGCATCGGCTGGACGCCGCCGCCCTGGACTCGTGGAGCGTCTGCCGCATGGCGACCGTGACAGGGGCCCGCGCCCTCGGCATGGACGACTCGCTCGGCACGCTTGAAGCGGGCAAGCAGGCGGACATCATCGCGGTGCGAACCGACACGCCGCGGATGACGCCACTCGTCACGGGACGGCTGGCCAACCTTCACCACAACCTGGTGCACGCGGCCCAGGGCGGCGACGTTCGCATGACCATGGTCGCGGGACGCATCGTCGTGGACGAGGGACGCCTGCTCACCGGCGACATCGGCACCCTGATCGCCGAGGCAAACGACGCCGTTCCGGGGTTGTTCCAGCGGCGCGACGCGTGGCTGCAGCAGCACCGGTCGGTGAACGCGCTGCGGGCCGTGGCCGAGTAAGCGGCGCGTCGCGTGAAGGCGCGTGAACCGCATTCGCAATGGGTTCAAGAGGCACAGGTGCCGAGCCTGGGTCGATTGAAGGGTAAGGCAACTGTCACTGCAATGGAGATCTTATGACTCGATACCTCGCTCACCTACTGTCCAAGCCCGGACTGTGCTCCGCGGTCGTCAGCGGTGCGCTCCTATTGGCGCACGGCGGCGTCTCGCAGGCGGCTGAGCCAGCCGCCACGGGCGCCAAACAGGCGCCGCTGAAGATCGCCTTCATCTACCTGGGCCCCGTGGGCGATGGAGGCTGGACCTTCGCACACGACAACGGCCGCAAGGCGGTCGAGAAGGCGTTCGGTAACCAGGTCCAGACGACGTTCGTGCAGAACGTCCCTGAATCCGCCGATGCCGAGCGCGTGGTGCATGACCTGACCGAGCAGGGCAACACGCTGATCTTCGGCACCTCCTTCGGCTACATGGAGCCGTTGCTCCGGTCTGCATCGGAATCGAAGAACGTCCGCTTCGAACACGCCACGGGATACAAGACAGCACCCAACCTGCGCACCTACGACGCGCGCTTCTACGAAGGCGCCTACATGGCCGGCGTGTTGGCTGGCGCGATGACCAAGACGAACGTGCTCGGCTTCGTCGGGTCGCTGCCGATTCCGGAGGTGATCCGCAACATCGACTCGTTCACGCTGGGCGCGCAGAGCGTCAACCCGAACGTAAAGGTCCGGGTCGTGTGGGTCAACGAGTGGTTCAACCCTCCCAAGGAGACAGAGGCCACGCAGTCGCTGATCAACGGCGGTGCCGACGTGCTGATGCAGAACACCGACTCGTCGGCCGTGCTGCAGACGGCACAGAAGGCCGGCAAGTACGCCTTCGGCTGGGATTCGGACATGGCCGCGTACGCGCCCAAGGCCCACCTCGCGTCCTCGATCGTCAACTGGGGGCCGTACTACGTAAAGGCGGCGCGCGACGCGCTGCAGGGCAAGTGGACGACGGGTCGCGCATGGTGGGGCGTCAAGGAAGGCGCCATCGACCTGGTGTCGATCTCCGACAAGGTTCCACCGGAAGCGCGCGCGAAGGTCGACGCGGTGAAGAAAGGCCTGCGCGACGGCAGCTTCTCGATCTGGAAGGGGCCGATCACCGACAACACGGGCAAGGTCGTACTGGCGAAGGACAAGGTCGCCAACGACGCCTTCCTCGGTGCGATCAATTTCTACGTCAAGGGCGTCGAAGGCAAGGTGCCTGGGGCTGGCAAGTAAGGACAGACCTAGTCGATCCAGTGGTGGGTAGCGATGCCACCTGCCGCGCGACAATCCGATGCCATGAACAAGACTCTCCCCACGTCAACGCTGCCCTCGCTGCAGGCCCGCCTCAGCGGACGGGACATCGACCTGCTGCGGCTGTCGATCACGCTATCCACCGAGTCGCGCACGCGCGGACGGCATCCGTTCGCGGCGATCGTGGCCGACGCCAACGGCAAGATCATCTCGACCGCCTTCAACAACTCCATGCCGCCTGAGGGTGATCCGACGCAACACGCCGAACTCGTTGCCGCCGCTGAGGCTGCCCGCAAGCTTGCACCTGAAGAACTTGCCCTCTGCACCCTGTTCACCAGCGCCGAGCCCTGCTGCATGTGCGCCGGCGCGGTCTACTGGACGGGAATCGGCCGCGTGGTCTATGCGCTGTCCGAGTACGCCTTGCTCGAACTCACCGGGGACCACCCGGAAAACCCGACGTTCTCCCTGCCCTGCCGCGATGTCTTCGCGCGCGGTCAGCGGCGCATCGAGGTCATTGGCCCGGTGATGGAAGACGAGGCCGCCGTGCCGCACCGTGGCTTCTGGCGCAAGGACTGACACCGGCCGATGCAGGCGCCGCCGCTATTGCTCTTCCTCGCATTCGAGTATCAATAGCTGGGGCGCGGCGCCTGCTCGTCCTACAAGACGCCGACGTGCTGGTCACGATGGACAACGCACGTCGCGAGACTCAGGACGGGGCGTTGGTGTGCTGAACCTGCGGGGCCACGTCGTGACGCCGCGCCTCGTCAACACGCATCACCCACCGAACCCCCGCCTGCGCGCGTCAAGCTCGCCTTCCGACTCGACGCGGACGAGTGGCAGGGGGTGACGCGCGTGCGCTTCCTGGTGGAGGGCGCGGAGGTTTGAGCGGCCGCCCCTTCGCCTACTTGATGAACCGCACCTGCTGGTTGATGCGCTCGAGGATGGGCTTCTTCTTCTCGTTGAACACCTTCTTGTTCTCCTCGATCAGGTTGTTGCCCTTGGTGTCGATGGAGATGATCAGCGGGCCGAACTCCTTCACGCGGTTGACCCAGAGGGTTTCCGGCATGCCGAGGTCCGTCCATTCCGCCGCTTCGATCTTCTCGACCTTGGTGGCGGCCAGCACCGCGCAGCCGCCCGGAAAGATCGCGTGCACGGCCTTGTTCTCGACGCAGCCTTCCTGCGTCTCGGGCCCCATGCCGCCCTTGCCGACGATCAGCTTCACGCCGGTGCGGCGGATGAACTCCTTCTCGAACTTCTCCATGCGCATGCTGGTGGTGGGGCCGATGGACACCATCTCGTACTCGCCGTCCTCCTTCTGCCGCACGATGGGCCCGGCGTGGAAGATGGCTCCGCCCTCGAGGTTCACCGGCAGCTCGCGGCCCAGCTCGATCAGGCGGCGGTGCGCGACGTCGCGGCAGGTGACGAGCGTGCCGGTCAGGTAGACCACGTCGCCGACGTTCAGCGACTCCAGGTCCTCGTCCTTGATGGGGGTGGTCAGTGTCTTTTTCACAGCTTGAATCCTTGATGCGAGATGACTTCCCAGCTCATGTCGGCCTTGATCTTGATGCGGCCGCGGCGGTGCGCCCAGCAGCCCGTGGACACGGCCACGCCGATGGTGGACGGATGGCGCGCCGATGATTCGATGTTCACGCCCATCACGCTGGCATTGCCGGTCAGGCCCTGCGGGCCCAGGCCGAGCTCGTTGAGGCCGTCGGCCAGCAGCTCTTCCATCAGCGCCGCGTTGTCGTTCGAATGGCGCGAGCTCACCGGACGCAGGATGGCCTTCTTGGACAGGCGCGCCGCGGTCTCGGCCGAGGTCGACACGCCCACGCCGACGAGCAGCGGGGGACAGGCGTTCACGCCGCGCGAGCTGACGACGTCGAACACGAATTCCGCCACGCCCTCGTAGCCCTGTCCCGGCATCAGCACCTTGGATGCGCCAGGCAAGGTGCAGCCGCCGCCCGCCATGTAGACGTCGATGATCACGCTGTCGTCGTGGGGAACGATTTCCCAGTCCAGCCAGGGAATCTTGGAGCCGGTGTTGGTGCCGGTGTTCTTCTCCACGAAGGTCTCCACCGCGTTGTGGCGCAGGGGGCCGTCCTTGGTGGCGCCTTGCGTGGCGCCCAGCAGGATGTCCTCCAGCTCGCCCAGCAGCGGGAACTTCGCACCCGCGGTCAGGAAGTACTGGATCACGCCGGTGTCCTGGCAGCTCGGGCGGTCGAGCTTGTCCGCGGCATCCTGGTTCTGCCGCATCGACTCGTAGACCTCCTTGGCGAGGAAGTTGACCTCCTTCTCGCGCAGTTCACCCAGCTTGTGCTGCACGTCGGTGGGCAGGCGCTTGCCGATGTAGGCGGTGAACTTCGCCATCAGGTTCGTGAGGTCCGCGACGGCGGCGTCGTGGTCCAGCACGGCTTCTTGTTGCTGCATCTCCATTACTCCAAAGTGATCTTCGCGGTCTTGACGAGCTCGGCGAACTTGGCCGTCTCGTCACGGATCTGTTTCGCCATCTCCTCGGGCTTGTTGCCGACCGGCTCGGCACCGATGTCGGCCATCTGCTTTCTGAACTCGGGGCTGTTGATGATCTTCACCACCTCCTGGTTGAGCCGCGTCACGACCGCCTTGGGCGTCGAAGCCGGCGCGAGCAGGCCGAACCAGGTGCCGATGGCCAGGTGCGGGACGCCCGCCTCCTGCAGCGTGGGCACGTTGGGCAGCGCCGCCGAGCGCTTGGCGGTGGTCACGGCCAGGGGCTTGAGCTTGCCCTCCTTGATGAAGGGCAGCACCGGCGTGACGGTGTCGAACGACATGTTCACCTGCCCGCCCAGCAAGTCGGTGGTGAGCGGCGCGCTGCCCTTGTAGGGCACGTGCAGCAGGCGGGCGCCGGTCTCGAGCTGGAACTGCGTGCCTATCATGTGCTGCGCCGTGCCGTTGCCGTTGGAGCCGTAGGACAGGGCCTCGGGCTTGGCCTTGGCGGCGGCCACGAGATCCTTGACGCTCGCATGAGGCGCAGTGGCGCTGACCACCAGCACGTTCGGCACCATGGCCACGGTGCTGATCGGCTGGAAGTCCTTCTCGAAGCTGTAGCTGAGATTCTTGTAGAGGTTGGCCGCCACGGTGTGGTGCACGGCGCCCATCAGCAGCGTGTGGCCGCCGTCGTTCACCTTGGCCACCTGGGCGGCGCCTAGCGTCGCGCCGGCGCCCGGCTTGTTGTCCACGATGACGGCCTGGCCGATCGCGGCCGACAGCTTGGTGGAAATGGCGCGCGCCAGGACGTCGGTGGTGCCGCCGGCCGGGAACGGCACGACGATGGTCACGGTCTTCGCGGGCCAGCTCTGTGCCGAAGCGGCAGCCGCTGCGGCGCACAGAACCATGCCGGCTGAGAGCTTGCGGTAAGGATTGGACATGCTTGTCTCCAGGGGTTCGGTGGGGTCGCGCCTCGTGCACGACAGCCAGACTGTAGGCCCCCATGAAGTCAACAACCGTGCGGAAATGAAAACCATACTTAACCTGAATTCAACAATTGAGAGGGACAATCGGCGCCATGGACAAGGTCATCCAACCCGCCGACCTGGGCTTTTTCTCCACGCTCGTCTACTGCGGCAGCCTGACGGCCGCCGCGCGCGAGATGGGCATCACCACGCCTGCGGTGAGCAAGCGGCTCACCCAGATCGAGACGCGGCTCGGGCTCGCGCTCGTCACCCGCACCACACGCCGCATGGGACTCACGCCCGAAGGCGAGATCTACCTCGAGAACGCGCGCAAGATCCTCGGCGAGATCGAGGAGATGGAGCACCAGCTCGGCGGCCTGAAGCAGGCGCCGCAGGGCACGCTGCGCGTGAACGCCACGCTCGGCTTCGGCCGCAGCCACATCGCGCCGCTGATCTCGCAGTTCGTGCGCAAGCACCCCAAGGTCGACGTTCAGTTGCAGCTGTCCGTCAATCCGCCTGCCCTCACCGACGACGCGTACGACGTTTGCTTCCGCTTCGGACATCCGCCGGACTCGCGCGGCATCGCGCGCTTCATCGCACCCAATAAGCGCGTCGTCGTGGCCTCACCGGGCTACCTCAAGCGGCATGGCGTTCCGGCAACGCCGCGCGACCTGGCCAAGCACAACTGCATCGGCATTCGCCAGGGCGACGAGGCCTATGGCCAGTGGCGCTTCACCGCCCTGCGCCCAGGCCGCAGCGGATCGGACAAGGGCGAGACGGTGAAGATCCGCGGCAATCTCACGACCAACGACGGTGGCATCGCCGTGAACTGGGCGCTCGAGGGCCACGGCATCCTGCTGCGGGCCGAGTGGGATGTGGAGCGCTACCTGGCCAGCGGCCGGCTGGTCAAGCTGCTCGCCGACCATGCCAGCCCCGACGCCGACATCTATGCCGTCTATGCGCAGCAGCACAGATCGTCGGTACGGGTGAAGGCCCTGGTCGACTTCGTCGCGAAGTCGTTCAGCGAGGACAAGCCGCGCGCGTCGGGCCAGGGCGGCAGTTGAGGTGTGTCGGCAGCTAGAACACCCCCAGCGCCAGACCCGCGGCCATCGCCTCGCCCAGGGCCCTGCACCGCGCCAGCTCATCGGTGACTATCTGTTTGGCGGCCAGGATGGCTTCCGGCGTCTGCGCATGTGTGCACACGATCAGCGGCTCGGCCACGGGCCTGAGCCGCCAGCCGGTGGCGATGCGTTCGATTTGCCGCGCCGCGTTCTGACCGTCGCTGCCGGCACAGATCAGGCTGGCGTAGGGGCGGCCGTTGACATGGTCGAGCACGGCGTAATAACTGCGGTCGAAGAAGTCCTTGAGCTGGCCGCTGATGGCCGCCAGGTTTTCCGGCGTGGCAAAGATATAGCCATCCGCGGCGAGCACATCGGCAGCCCCAGCCTCTGCCGCACGCAGCAGCCGCACCTGGACGCCGGTTTCCGCCGCGGCGCCGGCGCGCGCAGCCTCGGCCATCTGGCGCGTGCCGCCGGTCATCGAGTGGTAGACGATCAGCAAGGTCTTCGATGTGCTCATGCGTCCAGCATAAATCCGTACGGTTCGTCCGGCATCCCCTCCGAGGTGTCCACGGCATCGGCAGCAGCCCACCGCTCGTCCCTAGAATGTGAGAACCCACGTCATTCCAGGTCGACCCGGACCCATGAAGAGCCCCCCCTTTCCGATACGCACCGAATGCCCCCCGGGGGCATGCGTGTGCGGTCGAGACGCACTGCTGCAGGACCCCGAGGGTGACCTGCGGATACTGCGCCTGACCCGCGAAGAGGAAAAGCGGCTGATCCAGCGCCTGGAAAACCTGAGCAGCCTGAGTGACCTGCGCCACATGGAAGAGCGCCTGGCCCAGCAGCTGGGCATCCGCCTGAGCATAGCCAGCAGCCCGAACGAAGTCCGCAGCCTGCGCGGGATCGTGATCCTGGTGCACGAGCAGCCCGGGTTGTGCCGCAAGACCCGGCAGGCGATTCCCGCGGCGATCAGGAAAAGCATGGAGCAGCGGCCCGAGATTGCCTTCGATCTCCTGAACGAGTCTGGCCTGTTCGCGGGGCACTGACCCGCCCGGCGCGCGGACGCGGGCTCGGGCTTTCAGCGCTGGCGCCGCTTGGGAAGCGTCGCCGGCGTCTGGGTCGTGTTGGCGTACCGGTTCTCGCCCTCGTCGAACCGGTAGGGGCGCTTCTGCAGGTTGATCTCCACTTCCAGGAGGTAGTCCCCGTCGGGGACGCCGGTCACGTCTATCCACTGGCCGGTCAGCTGCTTGTAGTACCAGTCGCCCCAGCCGCTGGTGATGCCTTGGTAGCCGCAGTGGTAACCGTTGCTCGGATGGTCGGTGTACTTGAACGAATCCTCGAAGCAGAAACCCTGCTTGCGCCCGACCTGGGCCGGATTGCCGTCCTTGTAGAGCAGCCGGTACTCGGAAAAGCCCTGAAGGTGGTAATGGCCGTGGCAGGGATCGAGGTAGAAGGCCCCCGCATAGGGATTGTCGGGATCGGAACGGTCGCCGACCAGGAGGTCGCCGTCGCCGGCGTTGACGATCACCACGTCGAAGACCATCAGGCGCCGCCAGCCGTAGCCACCGATCACGCCCTCCTCGTAGGCGCAGCGGTCGGAAGCGCTGTTCGGATCGAAGTAGCGGTCGATGACGCTGAGCTGCGACTTCAGGCGGATCGGATCGACGGTCAGGTCCGGCTTGCCGCCGTTCGGATAGACCGCGATCTCGTAGCGGTTCTCCAGCGAATCCCGCGCGGCGTGGGCCGCCGGCGCGGCCAGCGCACCGGCGAGCAGCAGCAGACAGGCCGCGAGGGCCGCCCGGAAGCGGCCGGTCGATCTCGGAAGACGATCACCTGTGCGGAAGTCCATGGGAGCCTGCCTTTCGTTGTTCATGCGGAAGAGGAACCGGGCACCCTGGCTTGCGCGGGCACCGGATCCAGCATAGACAGCGAATCGCATTGCGACAAGCCGCCGCGATGCGGCCAGACCGCCCGCGAACAGCCCAGGCCAGTCCAGCCTCAGCCCTTTGCCGCCTCGCCCGCCAGGATGGAGGTCAGCTCCGGCACCAGGGCCTGGCTGCCGGCCTGGTCCAGCGCCTCCTTGAGCGTGCCGAGCACCGCCTCGGCGATGCCCTGCTGGGCGCCGGCGTCGGAGGCCATGGCGTTGTAGTAGCCCAGGTCCTTGCAGGCGTTGGCGATCGAGAAGCGCAGGCCCGAGGTGTCGCGCGCCAGCAGGTAGGGCCTGACGCGCTCCAGCGCGGCGCCGCCGCCGCCGCCCTTGGCCAGCACGTCGACGAAGGCGTCTGGGGCCACGCCGCTGCGCTGGGCGCAGGCCGCGGCTTCCGACAGCAGGGCCACGAAGCCCAGCGAGACATAGTTGTGCAGCAGCTTCATGCCGTGGCCGGCCCCCACCGCGCCCACATGGGTGATGTTCTCGGCGAAGCAGGACAGCAGCGGCCGGCATTCCTCCAGCAGGGCCGCGTCGCCGCCCACCAGCAGGTTGAGCCGCCCCTCGGCGGCCTCCTTGGGCGTGCGCGTCATGGGCGTGTCGATGAAGCGGCTGCCGGCGGCCTGCACGGCCTGGGCCATCTTCACGGTGGACGAGGGAATGGCGGTGGAGCAGTCGATCACCAGGCTGCCCGGGCGCAGGCCCTCGAGCACGCCGCCCTCCCCGGTCAGCACCGCCTCGACCTGGGGCGAGCCGGTGAGCACGAGGATGACCACGTCCGACTGGGCGGCGAGGTCGGCCGCGCGGGTGAAGCTGGTCGCGCCGCCGGCCTTGAGCTGGTCCAGCGGCTGGTTGCCGGGGTGCTCGAGCACGGCCAGCGGATAGCCGTGCTTGAGGATGTTGCTGGCGATGCCGTGGCCCATCATGCCGATGCCGATCATGCCGATACGTTTCACTTGGGGTCTCCTGGTTGAAAAAAGGGGCTGCGTCTGCAGGCGTCAGCAGAGGCGGTTGGTTGGCTGGCGGCCGTCCGCCAGCGCCTCCAGGCCGTCGATCAGCAGCCAGCCCATGGCGTCGCGCGTCTCTTCGGTGGCGCTGCCGATGTGCGGCGTGAGAAAGACGTTGTCGAGCTCGCGGTAGCCGGGGTGGACACGCGGCTCGTTGGCGAACACGTCGAGCCCGGCCGCGCGCAGCTGGCCGCTGCGCAGCGCGGCGATCAGGGCCTCGTCGTCGACCAGGTCGCCGCGCGAGATGTTGACCAGCACCGCGCCGCGCCTGAGCAATGCGAGCCGGCCCGCGTCGAGCACACCGCGCAGCGCAGGCGCGCCGGGCGCCGCCACCATCAGGATGTCGCTCGCAGCCAGCAGCCCGTCCAGCGTGGCGTGGTAGCTCGCGCCCTGCGCCAGCGTCGGCTCCAGCCGGCTGCGGTTGTGGTAGTGGACCTGGAGGCCGAAGCCGCGGGCGCGCTCGGCGATCGCGCGGCCGATGCGGCCCATGCCGAAGATGCCCAGCACCTTGCCCTGCAGCCCCATGCCCAGCAGCTGGGTCGGGGCCCAGCCCTGCCAGGCGCCGCTTCGCACCAGGCGGTCGCCCTCCAGGCCGCGCCGGCAGGCGTTGAGCAGCAGCATCATGGCCACGTCGGCGCAGGCGTCGCTGAGCACGTCGGGGGTGTGCAGCACGGCGATGCCGGCGGCCTGGGCGGCCTGCAGGTCGATGTGGTCGTGGCCCACGGACAGCGTGGCGACGGCCTTGAGCTGCGGCAGGCCCGCCAGGGCCGGGGCGCGCAGCGACTCGGTGGCGGTGACGAACAGCACCTGGGCATCCCGGGCGCGGCGCACCATTTCCTCGGGCGGCAGGATGGCGTCGTCCTCGTTGACGGCGAGGTCGAAGCGCTCGCGCAGCGCCGCCTCCACGGCCGGCGTGAAGCGGCGGCACAGGTAGGCCCGCGGACGCTCGGCGAGCGACTTGAAGTCAGAAGTGTTTTCAGAGATCATATTGCATACTCATCATACAAATTAATCGATGCACGCGGTTTGCTGTTACGCTGGGACCAAGGCCCTGCCGGCCGGCACGGGCCGCTGAACCCCCACCCCAACCCCCAGCGCCATGACCCCTTACGAGATCGCAACCATAGACGGCGACGGCATAGGCCCCGAAGTCTGCCAGTCGACCATCACCGTCCTGCGCGAAGCCTGCGGCGAGCGCCTGCGCTTCACTTCCTACGACGGCGGCGCCGCCCACTACGCCAAGACCGGCGCGGTGCTGCCGGAGGACACCTACGCCGCCTGCCGGCAGTCGCACGCCATCCTGCACGGCGCCGCGGGGCTGCCCGGCATCACCTACCCCGACGGCACCGAGGTCGGCAACGACCTGCATCTGCAGCTGCGCTTCAAGCTGGACCTGTACGCCAACGTGCGGCCGATCCGCCTGTACCGCGGCGCAAAATCGCCGCTGGCGGGCTGGCAGCCGGGCCAGATCGACTACGTGATCGTGCGCGAGAACACCGAGGGGCTCTACGCCAGCCGCGGCGCGGGCGTCAACCTGCGCGGCGAGCTGGCCACCGACACCCTGGTGGTCACGCGCAAGGGCGTGGAGCGCGTCGCGCGCTTCAGCTTCGAGCTGGCGCGCCGCCGCAAGGGCGCGCCGCGCGATGGCAAGCACCGCGTCACCGTGTGCGACAAGGCCAACATCCTGCGCAGCTACGCCTTCTTCCGCGCGGTCTGCGACGAGGTGGCGCGCTCCTTTCCGGACGTGGAGATCGACTACGCCTATGCCGACGCGATCACGGTCCACATGCTCAAGAAGCCCGACTTCTACGACGTGATCGTGGCCGAGAACATGTTCGGCGACATCATCTCGGACCTGGGCGCCGGCACCGTGGGCGGCCTGGGCATCGCGGCCTCGGCCGAGGTCGGCGACACGCACGGCCTGTTCCAGGGCGCGCATGGCTCGGCGCCCGACATCGCCGGCCAGAACCTGGCCAGCCCGGTCGCAACCATACTGTCGGGCGCCATGATGCTGCGCTGGCTGGCCGAGCGCCATGGCGACGCCGCGCTGAATGCGGACGCAGACCGCGTGGAGCAGGCGGTGGAAGCGGTGCTCGCCCAGGGCGAGACCGTGCCGCGCGACCTGGGCGGCAACGCCAGCTGCAGCGGCATGACCGAGGCGATCTGCCGCGCGCTGCGCTGAGTGGATCAAAAGGGGGCCGTCATGGCGAGGCGGCGCAGCCGACGCGGCCATCCATGGATCGCCGCGGCCTTCGGCCTCGCGATGACGGCGGGGGGGCTCAGCGCCCGCGGCGCTGCGCTTCCTCGATGTGGTGGTACAGCTCATTGGAGCGCGAGAGGTGACTGCGCATGGCTGCCTCGGCCGCATCGGGGTCGTGCGCCGCGATCGCGTCGACCAGCCGGCCATGCTCGGCCAGCGTGAGCTGCTCGGCCCCGGGCGCGCGCACCATGGGCTGGTAGTAGTCGCTGCCCCACTGGAAAATCGCCTCGACCACCGCCGGGAAGATGGGGTTGCCGCTGATGCGCGCGATCTCGCGGTGGAAAGCCATGTCGCGCGAGAGAAACTCCTCGAGCCGCGTGAGCGAGGCGCGCTGTTCCTCGATGCGCGCACGCAGGGCCGCCACGTCCTGATCCGTGGCGCGCTCGGCCGCCATGCGCGCCGTGCCCACCTCGAGGAAGATGCGCGCCTGCTTGAGGTGCTCGAGCATGTCGGGCTGGACCTGCAGCAGATGCCGCGTGCCGCTGGCGATCTGCTGGATCAGGTCCTGCGCCGTGGGGATGACCACGCGCGCCCGCTCGCCCTGCGAAATCTCGACGATGCCCGAGCGCTCCAGCGTCTGCAGCGCCTCGCGCACCGCAGGCCGGCCGACGCCATACAAGTCCATCAGCTCGCGCTCGGGTGGCAGCTGCTCGCCCGGGCGGATCTCGCCGGTCTGTATGCGCTGCATCAGCCGGTCCACCACGTCCTGGTAGAGCTTGCGTTTTAGGATCGGTTGGACCACGGTCATGGGTAAGGCCTGGGGTGATGTGGGAGGGCGTGAAGGCGCCGGGTGCCGAATTATCACGAATCCCGGCCATCGCGCACGGCACCGAAGAAGTCGACGCCTCCCATCTGACCGCCCTTGAGCACCAGTTCCAGGCCGTCGCGCCGCGGATCCTGCGACCAGGCGCGGCACAGCGGCGCGCCGGGGGCCAGCCTGGCCGCCATGGTCAGGGCCTGCACGCCCAGCGCCGCCGCCACCGCGCCCGAGCTGTCGCCGCCGGCCACGGCGACGCGCCGCAGCGCGGGCAGGCGGTCGAGCATGGCGCGCATCACGCGGGCCAGGGCCTGGCCGGTGCGCAGCGCGGCCTCGCTGCGGTCCAGGCCCGCGGCCGCGGCATGGGCCTCGAAGGCCAGCACGGCCGGGTCGTCGGGGCCGGCGGCCGTGTAGACCAGGGGGCTGCGGCCCTGCGCCAGCGCGGCGCAGGCGGCATCGACGGCGCGGGCGATCTCCTGCGCCGAGCCGTCCAGCAGGCGCGGCACGTCCAGGCGATGGGCGGCAAAGCCGTTCGCCTGGGCCCAGGCGATCTGCGCCGCCGTGACCGGCGAGCAGCTGCCGCTGACCACGGCGATCGCCTCCACCGGCTGCGCGGCCGGCAGGTGCTCGGGCGCGGCCACCAGGCCGCTGGCCTGCCAGTGCGCGGCCAGCGCGTCCTGCAGGCCGGAGGAAGAGGCCGAGAACAGGCCCTCGCCGCGCTGCTCCCAGACCAGGCGCCCGGCTTCGCGCAGGGTCTGCTCGTCCAGCACGTCGAGCAGCACCACCGGCACCTCGGCCGCGGCTTCGCAGATGGCGCTCAGCGCGGCCTTGCCGGCCCCCGCCTTGAGCTGGGTGAAGTCGATCAGCGCGCGGCGGCGCGCGGTCTGCGCGCCCAGGTGCAGACGCAGGTCGGCCTCCGCCATCGGCGTGACCGGGTGGCGCGACATGGTCGGGTGCCGGTCCAGCCGGTGGCCCTCGCCGTTGGCGACCGCGAACAGGTTGCCGAAGGCCTGGTAGCGCTTGAGGCGCGGCGCGCCGACCACCATGGGCGACCAGCGGCCCGGCATCAGCGGCACGCCCAGGTCGATGGCGCAGCCTATAGAGCCGATCTCGGGCGAGGAGTCGAAGGTGGAGCAGACCTTGTACTGCAGTATGGGCGCGCCCAGCCGCGCCAGCGCGGCCAGCGCCGGCGCCAGTTGCTCGCGCATCCAGGCGGGGCTGCGGCCGCGCGCCTGGCCCGCCAGGCCCACGGCGCGCGCGCCGGGGAAGCGCCGCAGCGCCTGGGCATCGGGCGGCTCGAAAAACAGCACGGTGGGCACGCCGGCCTGGGTCAGCGCCTCCAGCGCGTCGGTGGAGCCGGTGAAGTCGTCGCCGTAGTAGGCCAGCAGCAGGCCGCCCGGTCCTTCGGGGGTCGCCGTCATCACCATGTCTCCAGCGCCTGTGCGAGCTCGCGATGGGTTTGCGCATGGCTTTGGATCGCGGTGCCGGCCATGGCGGCCTCCCAGGCCTGGCGCATGGCCGCGACGCCCGCGGCTATGCCGCCGGGATGCGCGAGGATGCCGCCGCCCGCGGCGTGGATCAGGTCGGCCGTGCCGAGTGCCGCATAGGTGGGCGCGGCCTGCAGGCCGGTCTGGCCCGAGCTGAACACCGGCATGGCGGCCATGGGCTTGGTTTCGGACAGCGGGCGCAGCACGGCGCGCGCCGCGGCGATCACGCTGTGGTCGGGCTCGCTGAATTTGTTGGCCAGGCCGTTCACATGCAGGTGGTCGGCGCCGGCCAAGCGCCAGAAGGTCTGCCAGGGCGCATAGTCCCAGCCCAGCGCCGGGCTGCGGCTCAGGTAGCCCCAGCCGCAGCGGTGCGCGTGGATGGGCAGCTGCGCGTGGCGGCGCAGCGCCAGCAGGCCGGCCAGGCCGACCGAGTTGAGGCTGACCATCACGCAGGTCCCGCCCAGCGCCAGCACCAGGTCGTGGCGGCGCCGCATCTCGTCCACCTCGCCGGTGATGTTGAATGCCACCATGGGCTTGCGGCCCAGGCGCTCGGCGGCCTCGTTGGCCACCGCCATCACGGCGCGGGCGCGCTCGTCGAACGGGCAATGCGGGCCGTCGGCCTGCAGCTCGTCGTCCTTGACGAAGTCGATGCCGCCCGCGACCAGCTGGCGCACGGTCTCGGCCGTCTCCTGCGGCGACAGGCCCACGCTGGGCTTGACGATGGTGGCTATCAGCGGACCGCGTTCCACGCCGGCCAGCCGGCGCGTGCCGGCGATGCCGAAGGCGGGCCCGGGGCAGGCGTCGACGAAGGCCTGCGGCACGGCAAGGTCGAGCAGGCGCAGGCCCGAGACCTGGCGCAGCTCGAACAGATTGCCCGCCACGGTGGCCATCAGGTTGGGCAGCGAGGGACCGAAGTTGTCCATCGGCCAGGACAGCTCGAGCAGGCAGCGGGTGTAGCGCTCGGAGCGCATGCCGCCCGGCAGGCTGGGCTGGTCGGCATGGCCCAGCAGCTCGACGCGCTCCACGCGCGCGCCGGAGCGCTCCTTGAGGGCCGGCGTCTCGCCCGGCACGGCGGTGAAGGTGCCGCTGGACTGCTCGCCCGCGATCACCTCGGCCGCGCGCCGGGGATCGTCCCCGGTCTCCAGCCAGTAGCGTGCGCGCACCCGCCCGTCGGCCACCGACAAGTGGGGCTGCTCAGGAACGCGTTCAGCCATGGCGGGCCGCTCCCGGTTCGGTGAGCAGCGGGCAATCGGCGGCAGGCTTCATCGCACCGCCTGGATGGCCGCGATGCGCTCGGCACCGAACTCCTTGGCAAAGGCCGCGAAGGCCGGCGCGACCGCCTTGCGGAAGCTCTCGCCATCGACCTTCTCGACCACCTGCATGCCATCCTTCTTGAGCTGGGCGATGCCGTTGGCCTCGTCGTCGTTGACCTTGCGGCGCTGCGCGTCGGCGGCCTTCTTCGCGGCGGCGAGGAAGATCTTGCGATCGTCCTCGGAGAGCTTTTCCCAGACCTTGGGCGAGAGGATCAGCACCGCGGGTGAGTAGACATGCGCGGTCAGCGACAGGTGCTTCTGCACCTGGGAGAATTTCGAGGACAGGATCACCGGGATCGGGTTTTCCTGCCCGTCCACCGTGCCCTGCTGCAGGGCGGTGAACAGCTCGGGGAAGGCCATGGGCGTGGGCAGCAGGCCGAAGCTCTTGTAGCCCTCCATGTGCACCTTGTTCTCCATGGTGCGCATCTTGAGGCCGGCCGCGTCGCCGGCCTGCACGATGGGCCGCTTGCTGTTGGTCATGTGGCGGAAGCCGTTCTCGGTCCAGGCCAGGCCGACCAGGCCGCGTGCCTGCATCTTCTTCAGCAGGTCCTGGCCTATGGGGCCGTCCATGACCTTGCGCGCATGGTCGTAGTCGCGGAACAGGAAGGGGATGTCGACCACCTTGGTCTCGGGCACGAAGTTGCCTAGCGGCCCGGTGCTGGTGTTGACCAGGTCCTGCGTGCCCAACTGCACCGACTCGATCATCTCGCGCTCGCCGCCCAGGGCGCTGTTGGGGAAATGCTGGCACTTGTAGCGGCCCTGGGTGCCCTTCTCCACCTCGTCGCAGAAGGTCGTGGCGCCGACCCAGTAATGCGAGTCCTTGGCCGGGGTGTAGCCGATCTTGAGCACCTGCTGGGCGCCGGCGCCGGCAGCGAGGGCAAGCAGGGTGGCGGCCAGGCTGGCGCGCAGGGCATGGCGAATCTTCATCTCTTGTCTCCTGTCTATGGGGTCTCGCGGTGGGTTTAACGCAGCGGCCAGGCCGGGTCGCGAGCCCGGCCGGCGGTCATGGGTGCGGCTCGCGCCGCGTGGCTCAGGTGATGCGCTGGATGCTCGCGGCGATCTCTTCGCGGTCGAACACCTTGCGCCAGTCGTCGCGCATCAGGCGCGGCTTGCCGAAGGTGATGGCCTTGTTGCAGGCGTCCGAGAACGCGCCGGGGATCTCCTGGAAGATCACCGCGGACAGGATGGTCATGTGGCCGAGCAGGAAGTCGCGCGCGGCCTCGCGCGGCACGCCGCGCGACACCACCTCGTCCATGGCCTCGCGCATCACGTCCAGCAGCGTGGCACACACAGTCTCGGACAGCCCCGGCTCCAGCAGCGCCATCTGCTCCACCGTCACGCGGTAGGAGCGCAGGATGGGCGCGTAGATGGTGCGCGCGATGTCCTCGCCCAGGTCGAAGTCCGCGGGCTGGCCCTGCATCAGCGCGCTGACGATGGATTGGGGCGCGTGGCCGCCGCCAAAGAAATCGGGCTGGCCATCGGCGTTGCGCAGCGCGTCGCTGAAGATCGGCGGGTGGCAGGGGTGGGCGACGAAGTAGACCAGGTCGTCCCGCTGGGGCAGGTGGCCGGCAAACGGCGCCGCGGCGTCGAGCGTCATCACCATGGTGCCGGGTGCGAGCTGCGGTGAGATGGCCGCGGCCACCTTGCCGATCACCGTGTCGGGCACGGCCAGGATCACCACCTTGGCGCCGTCCAGCGCGGCGTCCTGCGCCACGCATTCCACACCCAGCTCCTGGCGCAGCCGCTCGCGGCCGACCTCGCTGACCTCCACATGCCGCACCTCGTAGGCCGAGTTGCGCAGGTTCTTGGCCAAGCGCACGCCCATCTTCCCGCCCGCGCCGAGCAGGGCAATCACCGTCTTCATCGAATCTCCTGTCAAAGACTTGAGTAATGGCGTAATGGTATGACAACATGACCACGCACCGATAGGGTCTAACCCGTAGGTCGACGGGAAGCTGGGGGAAACTTCACCATAGATCTTTTTGAGATTAGCAACTGAAAACTTATTCGTTTTCGATCTGAAGCTTTGTTCCGATCATGCAGGGCACTTTGTTTTGCCTGGAGAGGAACACCATGAACACCCGCCGACAACTGATACGCGCCCTGGGCGCCCTGCCCCTGGCGGCCACCGGCGCCGGCGCGCTGGCGCAAGCCGCCCCCGTCACCCTGCTCAATGTCTCCTACGACCCGACGCGGGAGTTCTACGTGGAGTTCAACGCCGCCTTCGCCAGGCACTGGAAAGCCAGGACCGGACAGGAGGTGACGGTCAAGCAGTCGCATGGCGGCTCGGGCAAGCAGGCCCGCGCCATCATCGACGGGCTGGCCGCCGACGTCGCCACCCTGGCCCTGGCCGGCGACACCGACGCCCTGCACGCCAACGGCGGCTGGATTCCCAAGGACTGGCAGAAGCGCCTGCCCCAGAACGCCTCGCCCTACACCTCCACCATCGTGCTGGTGGTGCGCGAGGGCAACCCCAAGGGCATCAAGGACTGGGACGACCTGGTCAAGCCCGGTGTCAAGGTCATCACGCCCAACCCCAAGACCTCGGGCGGCGCGCGCTGGAACTACCTGGCGGCCTGGGAATTCGCCAAGCGCAAGTACGGCAACGACGCCAAGGCCAGGGAGTTCGTGGCCCGGCTGTACGGGAACGTGCCCGTGCTCGACACCGGCGCGCGCGGCTCGTCCATCAGCTTCGCCCAGCGCAACCAGGGCGATGTGTTCATCTCCTGGGAGAACGAGGCCTACCTGCTGGAGAAGGAGTTCGGCACCCGGTTCGACGTGGTCTACCCCTCGCTCAGCATCCTGGCCGAGCCGGCGGTGACCGTGGTCGACAGGAACGTGGACAAGAAGGGCACGCGTGCCGTGGCCCAGGCCTATCTCGAGCACCTGTACAGCGACGAGGGCCAGGACCTGGCGGGCAAGCATTTCTACCGCCCGACCTTCGCCAAGGCGCAGGCGAAATACGCCAAGCAGTTCCCCAAGCTGAACCTGTTCACCATAGACAAGGCCTTCGGCGGCTGGGCCCAGGCGGCCAAGGACCACTTTGCCGACGGCGCGGCCTTCGACCAGATCTACACGCGCAAGTAGGCCTTGCGCCCTCTGGTCACGGCTTGACGCCGCTGCTGGCCTTCTCCATCAGCCGCGCCAGCACATGCGGCGAGACGAACTTGTCGACCTCGCCGCCCAGCAGGGCGATCTCGCGCACGAAGGTGCTGCTGACGAACAGGTACTTGCCGTCGGGAGTGAGGAACACGGTCTCCACGTCGGGCATGAGGTTGCGGTTCATGCCGGCGAGCTGGAACTCGTAGTCGAAGTCGGTCACCGCGCGCAGGCCGCGCACCATGGCCTTGCCGCCCTTGGCGACGACGAAGTCGCGCACCAGGCCGCTGAAACTGTCCACCGTGACTTGGGGGCTGTCCTGAAAGGCCTCGCGCGCCATGGCGATGCGGTCCTCCAGGCTGAACAGGGTCTTCTTGTGGTAGGCCGTGGCCACGGCGATGACCACATGGTCGAACAGCTGGCAGGCGCGCCGCACCACGTCTTCGTGGCCGAGGGTGATGGGGTCGAAAGTGCCGGGGTAGACGGCGAGCACGCTGCGTGACATGGGGTCTCCTCGCGCGGCGCGGGGCCGCGGCTTCGCTGTGGGTTCGGCCCGATTATGCCGGCCGCGTTCAGCGGCTGCGCAGCAGCAGGTGGGCATGGACCGCACCAGCCTTGAGGTGGCGGTGCAGGCTCAGGCCCAGCGGCAGCAGCTGCTCGTCGCCCCAGGCCGCGGGCGCCTCCAGGTATACATGGCCGCCCGGCACCACGGCCTGGGCCGCGGCGCGCAGCGCGGGCTCGAACAGCTCGGCGTCGAAGGGCGGGTCGAGCAGCACCAGGTCCACGCTGGCCGGCGCAAGCCGCTTGAGCGCCTGCACGCCGTCGCCGCGCTGCACCTGTACGGCCGCGGCCTGCAGCCTGGCCTGGGTCGCGGCGAGCTGGGCCACCAGGGCCGCGTCCTGCTCGACCATCAACACCTGGGTGGCGCCGCGCGAGGCCGCCTCGAAGCCCAGCGCCCCGGTGCCCGCGAAGGCGTCCACGCAGCGCCAGCCCGCCAGGTCCTGGCCCAGCCAGTTGAACAGGGTCTCGCGCACGCGGTCCGGCGTGGGCCGCAGGCCCGGCCTGTCGGCCACCTTGAGCCGGGTGCGCTTCCACTGGCCGCCGATGATGCGCACCTCGTGCGCGGCATGGCCGGCGGGGCGGCGCGGGGCGGGGC
>SCMQ01000021.1 GCA_005503335.1 Comamonadaceae bacterium 2FH | reverse complement strand
GCGGGGTCTGGTGCAGGGGGGGTCTAGCCCTCCAGCAGCGCGACAAGCTGCACTTTGCCAAGGTCGGCCTCGAACTCCTGGCCGTCATCCTCGTACTTGAGCCAGGCCCAGCCCTCGGCCGGCGGCCGGCGGTTGAGGATCAGGCGGGCCGGGCGGTCGTCGTGCGTGACCTGGATGATCGCTTTCTTGAGCTTGTCCGGGTCGGGTTCCTTCGGCTCCTTCTTCTTGGCGTCATCCTCCGGGCCTTGCCCGTCGCCCTCGGCCTCGCCATCCGTCTTGCCGCTGAACGCATCGACGGTGTTGGGGTCGCGGTCGCCTTCCTGGTGGCGCTTGTCCTCCAGGTACTCGCGCAGCAGCTTGACCGATCCGCGCGTCAGCTCCTGGCTGTCGTCGGCCAGCCACGCACCCACTTCCTCGGGGTTCTTCTTGAACGCCGTCACCAACTCGTTGATGACGGTCACATCCTTGGCGCGGCCAGTGTTGAACGCCTCGGCAATCGGTTCGGGCAAGTCCAGCAGCGTGACGTGCTGTGTGACGAACGCCGGCGACTTGCCGATCTCCTTGGCGATCTCCGACTTCTTCTTGCCCTTCGCCAGCTCGCGGCCGATGAAGTCCGCGATCTCGCGGGCCGTCAGTTCGTTGCGTTGCAGGTTCTCGATTACCTGGTCGGCCTCGTTGTAGTCGTTGTCGATGAAAGCCGGGATGGTGGTCTTGTCGGCCCATTTCGAGCCACGGTAGCGCCGCGCACCGTGGTTGATGAGGTAGCGGCCCGGCGCGTCCGGGTTCTCGCGCACGCTGATGGGCGACTTCACGCCGCGCAGCTTGATCGTCTCGCCGATCTCGGCGATGGACTCCGGCGAGAAGCCGGGGTTGTCCGCCGTGCGCGGCTGGTGCGGGTCTTCGTCGATGAGGTCAAGCGGCAGCTCCTGCGGGCCGCCAGGGGCCGCATTCGCGGCCTGTGGCTCGTCCAGCAAGCTCGACAGGTCGCCGAGGCCATCCAGGCCCAGCCCGCCGCCCTTGGGCTTCTCTGCGGCCGCTTGCGGGGCCTTCTTCTTGGCGTTGGTCTTTACGGCGCTGGTCATTGCGCGATCTCCATCTTCGTGAACACGTAATCCGCCAGGGCGCGCACTTCCTGGGTGGCCTTGCGCGCAGCGGTTTTCTTGATCTTCCACACTGGCATCTGCTCGCCCAGCGCCTCCGCGATACTGTCTCGCGCGCCGACACTGAACGGCAAGATCAGTTGCGGATATGCCTGCTGCAAGGTCGCCAGGTTGCTGACGTGGCGCGGCTTCCGCGCGTCCACCTTGTTCGGCACCATGCCGAGAAAGCGCAGCTTCGGGTTTTGCTTGCGCAGGTTGCCGATGACGGCAACCATCTTCTTCATGCCTTGCAAGCTGTACGCCTCCATTTCGACCGGCGAAAGCATGTAGTCGGCGGCCAGCACGGCCGCCGTCATGGCAACGCCAAGGGAAGGGGCGGTGTCGATCAGGCACACGTCGAAGAACTCGCCTAGCGCCGCGATGCTGGCCCGCAGCGCGCCGGCGGCCTGGGCCAAGTCCATCTTGTCCAGGTTGGCCAGGCTGGCATCGGCCGCGATCAGCGCCAGGCCGTCATCCTCCCGGCCAGCGAACCAGGCGCGCAGCTCGTCGCCGCCGGCGGTGAACATGCGACTGGCGGGATAGCCCGAGTCGTGGCCGGCCAGCGTCCAGCTTGCATTGCCCTGGGTGTCCAGGTCGATCACTGCAACCCGAAGGCCGCGCTCCTGGAAGTCGAACGCCAGGTGGCAGGTTGCGAAGGTCTTGCCCTGTCCGCCTTTCTGAATTGCCGTGACCAGTGTTTTCATGAGTTGGGTTCCTGTTTCCTCTTTCCCTTGGCGTCGGCTTCCCAACGCTTGACGATGAACGCTTGATGCTCCGGCAGTACCGCCGTCACCCGCGCGAAGCCCTGCGGGAGCACTTCCCCCGCCGCTGCCCACACGCGACTGACCGCTTGCGATACCGCCCCCTTGGTCAGCCCCAGCGAGGCCACAAACTCGGCCTGGGGCCTTCCATCGACCAGCACGCCGCGCGCTATGTCGATGGTCTGTTGCCCGATCTCCAGGCCCTTGATCGCCGCCTGGAATTGGGCTTCGGTTAGCCGTTTCTTCATGGAGAACACCCATATAAACTCCACACCCGGTTGTTGAACAAAAGGCGGTGCCAGCCGCCGACCATGTGCAGAAGTTTAGCTAAACTCGCCGGGCGCGTCAAGCCTTTTAGCGGCTAAAAATCACCCCTTCTTGGCGTCATCCGAATACAGCGCGGCTAGGCGCTTGAGGTCGTCGGGGCCTTGCTGAACCTCGACCACCCGCATTCCGTAGCGCCCCATCTGCGACGCGGCGCGCGAAACTGCGAGCTGCTGCGCGTGGTCGGCGCTCACGAAGAACGTCATCAACGGCCCCACGGTGCGCGTGCCGCCGCTCGCAAAGCACACGTCGAACGAACCGCCATGCACATGCGGATCGACGCCTTCAACGAGCCGCCAGGGGTCAAGGCCCCATTCCTCGGATTGCGCGCTGTACCAATAGGCCGGCGCATCGCCGTTCAAATCGCTGGCCGCGTACTCGCGCACCAGGACGGCCACGCGGCCCGTGGTTGGCTCCACGAATCCCGGCGGGTAGGGCAGGGTCTGTTTTTTCATGTCAAAGCCCCTTCGGCTTGTAGATCGAAACGAAGTAGGTGATCGCGGTCAGCACCGCGAAGTACACCAGGAACGACCAGCCGGCATACACGCCAGGCGTGTTCCAGTGGTAGAGCATCCGCACGAACTGAAAGAAGGTGGCAATCGACAGCACCCACTTGAGGATCGGCCAGACCAACACGGTCGCCACCCATACGAACTTGACCAGGCCGGCCAGCAGGCCAGCACCGGGGGCCTTGTTGGGGGCAGCAGGCGCGGCGGCAGGCTCCACCGGCGCGGGCGCGGCGGGCTGCTCGATCTCCTTGGGGAACTTGATGATGTTGGACATAGCTTGACCCTCCACGCGCTTACGTGTTGAATGCTGGGTGCTCCCACTCGGAAGCATGGTTACGGTGTGCCAGCACCAGGCCAAGCGCCCCGGATCACTCCGGGGCGTTCCTCCACCTGGGGCCGCCCTTGATCTTGCCTCGGCTCACGCAATACTCCCTTCTTGGCGTCCTCGATAGGCCCGGCCGTTGCCGACCGGGCCATGTGCTCTTACCAGCCGGCCCGGCGCTTGGCCTGCTCGACGGCTTCCATCGACCAATGGCCCTTGGCCTGCCCCTCCAGGGAGCATCCGGCGAAGTACGCCTTGCCGCGCAGTTCCTCGGCTTTGCGCACCAGCTCGGCCGCCTCGGCCATCATGGCCGCGATCTCGTCACGGCGGGCCGGGAAGTCGGTCGCTGCCGCGCCCTCCAGCTCGTCAATCCAGGGCATGATCTTGTTGTCGCTCATCGGACTTTCTCCGGTAGTTGACCTGGGCGATGTGCCCGGCCTTCAAGTGCTATATTAGGGCAAAATGCCCTAGCCTGTCAAGCACTTTAGCTAAACTTTTTTCGCTTTACCGGAATCCGAAGGCTAAACTTTAGCCGCTAAAACCTTTCCCTTGGCGTCAATCCTCTTTCCAGATCACGCCCAGCCCGGCCAGGTCGCACAGGATCGCCCATGCCGCATAGGGAATCGGGGTGTCCTCGCCGATCCAGCGGCGGATCGTGCGGTCGCCCTTCGCGCCCAGCCCCAGCGCCTTCGCGGCCTTGCTGCCGCTGAACCCGGCCAGGCGCAGCACCTCGCGGACTTCCTCGCCGGTCGGTTGTGCCCAGCGTTCGGCCGGCTTCAAGCACTCCAGCCGGATATTGGCGTCGTTCGTCATTCGTTCGTTCTCCTGGTCAAGTGATAAGCCGCAACTGGTCGAAGCCGTAGATCGACTGGATGCAGCTCGGGTCTGAATCGACCACGCGCCGGCCTGCGCGATTGGTCTTGTACGTTACCGGCCTGTCGTCGTGCGCCCACACCTGGCGGGTGTCGGGATGCACCTTCACGATGATGATGCGCTTGCCGATGTAGCGGTCGAAAACCGGGTGATGGACGCTCACGATCTCGCACCGCTGGCCGGGCTTGAACTCCACCCGGTCGGCCGGGCCTCCATCGCCATTCCTGGCGATGCTGCAGGTTGCCGCGCTCGCTCCCGGCATCGTCGTTTCCGGCGATACAGGCCCGCCCTCGACCGGCTCGGCATCGTCGGCTTTGACGATGCTGCAGGTCATCGTCGTTTCTGGCGATGCGGGATCTCGCTCCGGGCCTGCGCCGGTGATTTTTCCCTTGGCGTCCAACCCGGCGGCCCTGGCCGCCTTGATCCTGGTCGCGGCCTCGGCCGCCCAGCGCCTGGCGATGAAGGCCCGATGCGAGGGCAGCACCACATCGACCAGGACGAACCCCGGCGGCACCAGGACGGTCGCCGGTTCGCGCCGCGCCGGCGGCTCCAGGCCGGCCAGCCAAGCGGGCAGGGGAGCATCGGCCAGGCGGTCGCGGTAGCTGGCCTCGACCATCACCGGGCGCTTCTTCTCGGCTCGCTGCGCAGCCAGGATGCCGCGCGCAACCTCGTCCACCGTCATGCAGCCCTGCGCCGTGTCGAAGTGCGAGCGGTAGCCCGTTTCGGAGATAAACGGCCTGTCCAGGTCGATGACGTGGAACTGGAAGTGGGCACCCAGCGGCCCGCCGTAGCCGGCCTCGTACTCCACCAGGGCGCGCATGTCGCCATCCGCGACCAGGAACTGGCCGCGCTGGCCCCACAAGGGCACGTCGCCAGGCACCGCCGCGCAATGGCGCTCGATGACCTGGCCGGGCGCGTCGTGGTCGGCCATGCTGCCCACGTGCGTTCCGCCGTTCATCTTCCAGATGACGGCCTCGTATCGGTCGCTGGCCGCCTCGGCGGCCGCACCGTCGCCGCGCATGATCGCCGCGTCGATCTCCACCACGGCCGCCACGGCGGCGGCCAGCAGCTCGTCGCGTTCGGTGGGCAGCTCGGCCAGCAGCTCGGCCGCCGGCGCGTTCCAGTCCTGGCCCGGCTGGGCCGGCGTCTTGCGTTTCTTCGCCATCGGCCGGCCCCTCAAGTGTCAGCACGCCGCCACGCGATCACGTCGCGGGCTTCGTAGCCGTGGCGCTTGCAGTCGTCGCAGAATCCCGAGCTGAACCCCTTGTGGTTCGTGCCGATCCATGCGGCCGGCTTGCCGCATTCGTGGCCGTAGGTGCCCGGCTCGGCGTTGTGGCACTTGCCGTCCGTCGCGTAGCTGTTCGTCGGTGCCTGGGGAGCGTTGTTCCTGGTCATGGTCGCCTCCTGGAAGCCCCGGCCGAAGCCGGGGCCGCCCCTCATCAGTCAATAGCCCGGTAGATCGCGGCCGCCTCGGCGTGGCTGGCTGCGAAGCCGCGCAGGAAGTGATAGCGGTCGATCAGGGCATCGCCGGCGTCCGTGTCGGCGGCCTCGGCCGCGAGCTGGCCCAGCGCGAACAGGGTTGCGACAATGCCGGCGGCGTCGGCCGACAACTCGCCTCGGAAGCCGTTGCCGTCCACCTCGATCTCCAGGCGGTCGGCCAGGTCGGGGGCCATGTAAAAACCGCCGTCCGACAAGGTGTAGTAGTGCCAATACGCGCCGCTGTAGCGTTCGCAGAGCCGGCGAAGCCAGGCATACACCAGGGCCTCGCCGCGCATCATCAGACGCGGGCCGAAGTAGGCGGGCAGGAAGTCGAGGCGCTGGGCCTCGGCGACCAGGGAAGCGGTAACGGGTTGCTCTTGGGTGTTCATCGGACTTTCTCCGGTAGTTGACCTGGGCGAAATGCCCGGCCTTCAAGTGCTATATTAGGGCAAAATGTCCTAATCGTCAAGCACTTTAGCTAAACTTTTTGGCCGCTAAACCTTGCCCTTTCCCTTGGCGTGCATTACAATGTAATTCACGAACCCAACCGGAGAACCAATCATGGCTGCAAACCAGCTCGTACAAACGCGCATCGACGGCGCGATCAAGGAAGAAGCGGCGGCCGTCCTGGCCGCGATGGGCCTTACCGTGTCCGACGCGGTGCGGCTGCTGCTCACGAAGGTGGCCCAGGACAAGGCGCTGCCCTTCGAGCCGCTGATTCCGAACGCCACCACCATCGAGGCGATGAAGGAAGCCCGCAAGGGCAAGCTGCCGCGCTTCGCCACCGTCAACGATCTGATGGCCGATCTGCATGCGGCAGATTGAGCGCACCGGCCAGTTCAAGCGCGACTACAAGCGCGAGGCGAAAGGGCAGCACCGGGCCACGCTCGACGCCGACCTGGTGCCCGTCCTGGTCGCGCTCGCCGACGACCAGCCGCTGGAACCTCGGCACCGCGACCACGCGCTGACCGGGGACTGGAAGGATCACCGGGATTGCCACGTCAAGCCCGACCTGGTGCTGATCTACCAGAAGCCCGACGCCGACACGCTGCGCCTGGTGCGCCTCGGCTCTCACTCCGAACTCGGCTTGTGATCGGCGCGGGCCTGGCCCCGCGTCTCACGTTTCATTGACACTTGAGGGGCGCTTTCCGCGCCACCGGCCGAGCTGGCCGACCCCCTTCCTTGGCGTAAAACCTGCGGCGGTGGAGCTGCTGCGATGCTTGAGGATCGCGCGGCCGGTCGAACCGCGGCGACCTGGTTGGGGAGTGTGAGGGGGCTTTGCCCCCTCGCAAGCTCTCGAACTTACTGCCTTCCGCCAGGCGCTTGCGCCTGGCTCTCCTAAGCCGTAGCGCCGAAGGCGCTCCATTGTGGGGTGAGGCCGCAAGGCGGCCGAGGGGCGTAGCCCCTGGGGGGATGGGAGGCCGCTTGCGGCCGGGTGGGATCGAGAAGGGGGGTTTCCCCCCTTCGGCGGCCGGTCATGCTGCGCGGCAGCTTGGGCCGTGTTGCCGTTTTTTTCGCCAGCCTCTGGTTAAAACTACCTGGTTATATAAAAAGGTTATAAAGACGGTTAAAAACCTGGTTAGCATGACCGAAAAACGCGCGTAAACCGTTGTCACGCCAAGGAAAAGTGCGAAGAGGCCGCCCCTCAAGTGTCAATGGATAAGCCCCCCATGTGTCAATACGCTGCCCCTCAAGTGTCAAGAACCGCGCCCCTCAAGTGTCAGTAGGGCCGCCCCTCAAGTGTCAATACCGGGGCAGGGTTCCTAACAGGGTTATCCACAACTTCGGTGGATAACTCCATGCCGATCAGGCACTTAGGCCGCCTCGGCGGCCGCCTGGACGGCTCGACCAGGCCGAAATCGGCCGCTGCCCCCCAAGTGTCAACATCGCGCCGGCCCCGCTGCCCCTCAAGTGTCAACGTCAGGGCTGCGCCGGCCGGCCTCGGCCGACTTGTCCCGAAACTGTCCACAACGGCCGCGCCGGTGGGGCAGGGCAGGGAAGGCCCCGGAAACGGGCCAGGAAGGCCCGTCAGGGCCGCAAAGCCCAGCGGCGAGGGCCACCGGCCCGGTGAGCGTCGGGAAGGCGCTGGAAGCCCGCCAGGGGCGAGACGGGCGGCTCTGCCGCCTGGCTCGATGCGCAGCACGACATAGCCGGTTCTCGCGGCCGCCGGCCGGGAGAATCCCCCGCAGCTCGGCCCCTCAAGTGTCAAAGGGTGGATCTCATCGTCAGAAGCGGCGATGCGAGATCCAGCGCCGGCGTCGGCCGTCATCGTCGGAACTGGCGATGGGGCCCTCGGTTCATCGTCAAAGGTGGCGATGGTCGACCGTGGCCTGGACGTGGCCAGCCTCGCCGGAAATGACGATGCTGCAGCTCGACGTGCGCGCGACCAGGTGGCCGGAACTCCCTCGTCAGAAGCGGCGATGCTCGAGAAAAAAAGCCGCCTCGATCTCGGGCGGCTCTCCAGGGGCAGGGCGGCGGTCATCGCTTGCAATGCACCAGGTCGTCATTGATCCAGGCGCTGTCCACCAGGCCGTTTTCGCGCAGCTCGTCGCATGCCTCGCTGACCTGCTCGCGCCACTTCTTCACGCGGGTGGAATCCGAACCGCACATGAGCCGGAACGTCTCCAGCTTGAGCGGGTACGGCTCCTTGTGCGTGGCAAAGTAGTCGAACATCCGCCGCGCGGTGGGCGACAGCTTGCGGTACTTCTCCCACACGAATTTCGTGTAGTGGTCGCCGGCGAACAGCACCACCATTTCGGTGTCGATCTCGACCTGGCAGCGCGACGTGCGCTTGCCGCGATCCAGGATGCGGAAGCGCCGGATCAGCGACACGGATTCCAGGCGGCCCAGCCGCTGGGAAGAGAACTGCATCGCGGACGCTTGCAGCCGCGAAAGGCAGTCCTCGGCCTGCTTGTAGTAGCGGCCATTGATCGACCAGCCCAAGTCCTGGCAAATCTCGTAGAACGTGAACGTGACCGGCTCGCCCAGCGGCGTGCGCTTCGCGTATTCGAGCACCTGGGCAAACACCAGCTCGTCGCTGTCGGCGCGTAGCTCGATGCCGGTAAAGGTGATCTCCACGTCCTTGCTGATGTGGTAGATCGCCTCGCGCTGCAAGGCGGCGCGGGGCACCTTCTTGTTCCTGGTCGTGAAGATCGCCGACCGGCCGAAGTCGTTGGGCATGGCCCGCATGTGGTCGGGCCACGGCGCGAGGTCGAACAAGGAAAGCTGCATGTCCTTGATCTGCTGCTTCGTGTGCTTGAGCAAGGCGGCCTGCTTGGCCTGGCTGACCTGCTCGGCCAGCTCGCCGGTGGCACTGGCCGGCTTCTCGGTCGTTTTCTTGGTCGCCATCTGTTGCGTTCTCCGTTCGGCGGTCACGCCGCTGACTTTCTCGGCCAAGGTGTTGACCACGGTTCGCGGCTCGGGCGGAAGGCCCATAGTCCGCGCCAGCTCGGCCGACTCGGCCGCCATCCGCTCGGAGCGCGCCACGGCCGCGCTGGGCGGCGGTGGCGGTGGCTCCGGCGCTGCCGGCCCGTCCGGCAGCTCGAAGAGGGAACCGGCGGGGCGGAAAGCCCCGCCGGCGGTGCCGGCCTGCGCGTTGCGCTCGGCCGCGTAGCGGCGGGCAAGCGCCGTCGCGTCGGCCTCACTCAACCCGCCGTCGATGAGCTTGCGGCGGTAGCCCTGCTCGTCGAAACTGTCCGGCATATCTTCGTCCTCCTAGCATAACGCCCGGCCTGTGGCCGGGCGCGTTTCTCATTTGCCGCCTGGTTCCTTGGTATCCAGGTACTCGATCACGTCGGCGATGAAGTCAAAGCCGTACTCGGTCTGGCCGTCCTTCTCGAACTTCGTCGGCTCGATGCGGCCCTGGACGAACACCTTGGAGCCTTTGCCAAGGTACTTGCCCGCGTTCTCTGCCAGGCCGGCAAACGACTTGATGCGGAAGAAGTCGGTTTGCTCTTTCTTCTCGCCGGCGCGGTCGCGCCACACGCGGTTCACGGCCAGGTCGAATACGGCGCGGGCGCTGTTTTCGCTATGGCGAACATCAGTATCACGGGTAAGATTGCCGATAAACTGGAATTGGTTATGGCTCATGCGTAGCTCTCCAGGCTGTGATGAAGCCTAGAGTTTAGCTAAACCTAATTCCGAGGTCAAGAACTTTAGCGGCTAAAATTTCGAGCCGCCCATGCGCAAGGCGACGCCTTTGTATAACTACATCTTCTTCACGAACGTGCTGCGGCTGCTTGATGAGCGCCACATGACGAAAAAGGAGCTATCGGACAGGTCGGGGGTTTCGATCTCCTTCCTGTCCGATCTCACTACGGGCAAGGCCAATCCGTCCCTCAAGGTCATGCAGGACATTGCCAAGGCCCTTGATGCGCCGTTGCCCCTTCTGCTTGAATCAACCGACTTGGACAAGGACACGCTCGATGCCCTGGCCGGCGGCAAGGCTCCGCAGAGCCTTCCTGCCGGTTTCGAGCGAGTGGCGGCGGTGCTACCGTCGCATCAGGCATTCATCGTCAAGAAGTGGGGCGAGGCCGCCCGCAAGAAGCTCCGGGGGTAGGACGCCAAGAAAGAAAGCAGGGAAGGGACGCGGCAAGGAACTGAGCCAGCAGAAGCCAGCACTTTTTAGCCGCTAAAGCCCGCCGGGGTGGCTCAACCCCCGGAACACCCACAACGCAAGCCATAGGTTCGGTGCGAGGCGCACGGAGCATGCGCCGCGTTGTTTCTATTGCGATCAGCTCGGGACACGATTGAAAACACTCAATCCGTCATTCCGTTTGCTTGCTCGTCAAAAGACTTCGGTATATCGTATGAACCTGTGTAGAATGCGTGCGGTCAGGGCAGCACGCAAATCACATACATGGGATACACGGAATGACCGAACAGAAGCTGGAACACAACACGATCAAGGAACGGGCGAAGAAGAAGCTCGAACGCGACATGGGGCCGGAGCTGTTGGCAGCTCTGAACGATCCCAAGACCGTTGAAATCATGCTCAACGCGGACGGCAAAGTCTGGCAGGAGAAGCTGGGCGAGCCGATGAAGTGCATCGGCACCCTTCGCTTCGCGCAGGCCCAAGCCATGATCGAAACCATTGCCGGCTACCACGGCAAGGAAGTCACGCGGCAGCGGCCGATCCTGGAAGGCGAGTTCCCGCTAGACGGTAGCCGCTTTGCCGGCCAGCTCCCCCCGGTCGTGCCCGCACCGACCTTTGCGATCCGCAAGAAGGCGGTCGCCATCTTCACCCTGGCGCAGTACGTCGAGCGCGGAATCATGACCGCGCAGCAGCGCGATTCCTTGATTGCCGCCGTGCGTGCCCACCGGAACATCCTGGTGATCGGCGGCACCGGCTCGGGCAAGACCACGCTGGTGAACGCGATCATCAACGAGATGGTGCTTCAAGACCCGACCGAACGGGTTTTCATCATCGAGGACACCGGCGAAATCCAGTGCGCCGCCGAGAACTACGTCCAGTACCACACCAGCATCGACGTGACCATGACGGCGCTGCTCAAGACCACGCTGCGCATGCGGCCCGACCGCATCCTGGTCGGCGAAGTGCGCGGCCCCGAAGCACTTGATCTGTTGATGGCCTGGAACACCGGGCACGAAGGAGGAGCCGCAACCCTGCACGCAAACAACGCCAAAGCGGGCCTTGATCGGCTCGCCATGCTCATCAGCATGCACCCCGATTCACCCAAACCCATTGAACCGCTGATAGGCGAGGCGGTTCACGTGGTCGTTCATATCGCCCGCACCCCTGACGGCTCGCGGCGCATCCAGGAAATCCTTGAGGTTTCCGGCTACGCCAACGGCCAGTACGCAACCAAAACCCTGTAACCCTGTAACCCTGTAAGGAGCTTAGACCCATGCAATCGACCCTTCCCGCGTTCCGCTTCGACAGCCGCGCCGTGTTCTACCTGGGCATGTTCGCCCTCTTGGCGTTCTTCCTGCTGGCCCCCCAGCACGCTTTCGCCTCCGAAGGCACCGGCGGTTCCCTGCCGTATGAAGGCTGGTTGACCAACCTGCGCAACAGCGTCACCGGCCCGGTGGCCTTCGCGCTGTCGATCATCGGCATCGTTGTCGCCGGCGGCATCTTGATCTTCGGCGGCGAACTCAACGGCTTCTTCCGCACGTTGATCTTCATCGTCCTGGTCATGGCCCTGCTGGTCGGCGCGCAGAACATGATGAGCACCTTCTTCGGCCGTGGCGCGGAAATCGCCGCCCTGACCGATGGCGTGCTGCACCAGGCCAAGGTCGCGGCGCTGGACATGGCCGGCTTCCCTGGTGAAGCCATCGCACGCTGGGCCGAACGCGGCCACATCGCGGGGTAAGTCATGGCACTGCGCGCGATCCCCATCCGTAGGGCCGGCAACCGAGAAAACCTGTTCATGGGTGGCGACCGCGAGCTGGTGATGTTCTCGGGCCTGCTGGCCGGGGCGCTGATTTTCAGCGCCCAAGAAGTGAGGGCAACGGTGTTCGGCATCGCCTTGTGGTTCGGCGCGTTATTCGTGCTGCGCCTCATGGCGAAGTCCGACCCGAAGCTGCGACACGTGTACCTGCGGCACCGCCGGTACAAGCCGTACTACCCGGCTCGCAGCACGCCCTTCCGTGAAAACACGCCGAGTCAAGGGAAGCAATACAAATGATCGAAGCAATCGCAATTGGCATTGCTGTACTCGGTGCGGTTCTGTTGCTCATCCTCTTTGCCCGTATCCGTCAGGTCGATGCCGAGCTGAAGCTCAAGAAGCATCGGTCGAAGGACGCGGGCCTGGCCGACTTGCTCAACTATGCCGCCGTGGTCGATGACGGCGTGATCGTGGGCAAGAACGGCTCCTTTATGGCCGCCTGGCTGTACCAAGGGGATGACAACGCCAGCAGCACCGAAGAGCAGCGGGAAATGGTGTCCTTCCGCATCAACCAGGCCCTGGCGGGCCTGGGCAGCGGCTGGATGGTTCATGTCGATGCCGTGCGCCGGCCGGCACCCAACTACTCCGAGCGCGGCGTCTCCACCTTCACCGATCCGGTGTCGGCCGCCATTGATGAAGAGCGCCGGCGGCTCTTCGAGGGCCTGGGCACGATGTACGAAGGGCACTTCGTATTCGCCGTGACCTGGTTTCCGCCAGTGCTGGCCCAGCGCAAGTTCGTTGAGCTGATGTTTGACGATGACGCGGTGACGCCCGACCACACGGCCCGCACCGTGGGCCTCATCGAGCAGTTCAAGCGCGAAATCCGCAGCCTGGAATCGCGCATGTCCTCGGCCGTCAAGCTCACGCGCTTGAAGGGCCACAAGATCGCCACGGAAGAGGGCAGGGAAGTCACGCATGACGACTTCCTGAGCTGGTTGCAGTTCTGCGTGACCGGCAACTATCACCCGGTGCAGCTCCCCAGCAACCCGATGTACTTGGACGCCGTGATCGGCGGGCAAGAGCTGTGGGGCGGCGTCGTTCCGAAGATCGGCCGCAAGTTCATCCAGGTGGTGTCCCTCGAAGGCTTCCCCTTGGAGTCAACGCCTGGCCTGCTGTCGGCCCTGGCCGAGCTGCCGAGTGAATACCGCTGGTCGAGCCGCTTCATCTTCATGGATCAGCACGAGTCCTTGAAGCACCTGGACAAGTTCCGCAAGAAGTGGAAGCAGAAGATTCGCGGCTTCTTCGACCAGGTTTTCAACACCAACACCGGCAGCGTCAACCAGGACGCGGCAACGATGGTGGCCGATGCCGAGGCGGCCATCGCCGAGGTCAATAGCGGCCTGGTGGCCGCCGGCTACTTCACGTCCGTGGTCGTGTTGATGGATGAGGATCGGGAGCGCCTGGCGGCCGCCGCGCTGTCGGTCGAGAAGGCCATCAACCGGCTGGCCTTCGCGGCGCGCATCGAGACGATCAACACGATGGACGCCTACCTGGGCAGCTTGCCCGGCCACGGCGTCGAGAACGTGCGCCGGCCGCTCATCAACACGATGAACCTGGCCGACCTGCTGCCGACAAGCTCCATCTGGACGGGCAGCGCCACCGCGCCGTGCCCGATGTACCCGCCGCTGGCCCCGGCGCTCATGCACTGCGTCACGGTCGGCGCTACGCCCTTCCGGCTGAACCTGCACGTGCGCGACCTGGGCCACACCTTCATGTTCGGCCCGACCGGCGCGGGCAAATCGACGCACCTGGGCATCATCGCCGCGCAGCTCCGGCGCTATGCCGGCATGTCGATCTACGCCTTCGACAAGGGCATGTCGATGTACCCGCTCGCGGCCGCAATCAATGCCGGCTCGAAGGGCAAGACTGGCCTGCACTTCACGGTGGCCGCCGACGATGACCGCCTGGCCTTCTGCCCGCTCCAGTTCCTCGAAACGAAGGCGGATCGGGCTTGGGCGATGGAGTGGATCGACACGATCCTTGCGCTCAACGGCGTGGACACCACGCCAGGGCAGCGCAACGAGATCGGCCACGCGATCATGAGCATGCACGCCAGCGGCGCGCGCACGCTCTCCGAGTTCTCGGTGACGATCCAGGACGAAGCGATCCGCGAGGCCATCAAGCAATACACGGTGGACGGCTCGATGGGCCACCTGCTCGATGCCGAAGAGGATGGCCTGTCGCTCTCCGACTTCACGGTGTTCGAGATCGAAGAGCTGATGAACCTCGGCGAGAAGTTCGCGCTGCCGGTGCTGCTGTACCTGTTCCGCCGCATCGAGCGCGGCCTTAAAGGCCAGCCGGCCGTCATCATCCTGGACGAAGCCTGGTTGATGCTGGGCCACCCGGCGTTCCGCGCCAAGATTCGGGAATGGCTCAAGGTCTTGCGCAAGGCGAACTGCCTGGTGCTCATGGCTACGCAAAGCCTTTCCGACGCGGCCAACTCGGGCATCTTGGATGTGATCGTGGAATCGACCGCGACCAAGATTTTCCTGCCGAACGTCTATGCCCGCGACGAGGACACGGCGGCGCTCTATCGCCGCATGGGCCTCAACAAGCGGCAAATCGAAATCCTCGCCACGGCGGTTCCGAAGCGGCAGTACTACTACGTCTCCGAGAACGGCCGCCGCCTCTATGACCTCGCCCTGGGGCCGCTGGCCCTGGCCTTCGTCGGCGCGTCCGACAAGGAATCGGTCGCCGCCATCAAGAGCCTGCAAGCGAAGTTCGGCCATGAGTGGGTCGATCACTGGCTGGCCGGCCGCAATCTGAATCTCAATGACTACCTGGAGGCCGCATGAGCTTTGCCGACACCCTCAAGGGCTTGATCTTCAAGAAGCCCGCCACGGCCGCAGGACGCGACAAGCGCGACCCTCGGCAGACCGATGAACCGCTGGAAGGCGGCCGACGCCAGGGCGAGGCCGAGAACCCCTATCTGGCCGCTCGTCGCACCTGGAACGATCACGTGGGCGGCGTCGTGTCGTCTCGCCAGACCTGGCAAGTGATCGGCATCTTGTCGCTGTTGATCGCGCTCGCCGGCGTCGGCGGCGTGATCCACATCGGCAGCCAGTCGAAGTTCATCCCCTACGTGGTGGAAGTGGACAAGCTCGGCCAGACAGTGGCCGCCGGCCCGGTGCAAGCGGCCTCGAAGGCCGATGCCCGCGTCATCCATGCGACGGTCGCCGAGTTCATCACCGACGCCCGCACGGTCACGCCGGACGTGGCCTTGCAGCGCCGCTCTGTGTTCCGCGTGTACGCCAAGTTGTCGCCCAACGATCCGGCAACGCCAAAGATGAATGAGTGGTTGAACGGCACCCCGGATGCCAGCCCGTTCCGTCGCGCTGAAAAGGAAATGGTGAACGTCGAGATCAAGACGGCCATCCCGCAGACGCCGGACACCTGGCAAGTCGAGTGGGAAGAAACCGCCCGCGACCGTCAAGGCACACCGAAGGGCAAGCCCGCGATCTGGCGTGCGCTGGTCACTGTGTACGTCGCGGAAGTCACGCCGCAAACCACGGATGAGCAACTTCGGAACAACCCCCTAAGCGTGTACGTGCGGGACTACTCCTGGTCGCGCGTTCAATGAACCCAAGGACATTCACCATGAAGAAAATCTTTTCCGTTGTCGCCTTGGGCGCTGCGCTGCTGTCGCCCACCCTGGCCCTGGCCGCCGATGACCTGGCCGACAAGTATTTCACCGGCAAGAACCCGACGCTGACGCCTCAAGAGCGCGCGGCCATCGACATTGCGAAGCGATGGAACGCGGGCGCTGCCACCGGCATGAAGCCCGTCGCCGGCTCCAATGGCGCGATCAAGTTCCTGTTCGGCGCGCAGCAGCCCAGCATCGTGTGCGCGGTGCTCCAGGTGTGCGACGTGGCCTTGCAGCCAGGCGAGCAAGTCAACTCGATCAACCTGGGCGACACGGCCCGGTGGACGGTCGAGCCGGCCATCACCGGCAGCGGCCCCAACGAAGTGCAGCACCTCATCATCAAGCCGATGGATGTTGGCCTGGAAACCAGCCTCATCGTGACGACGAACCGCCGCGCCTATCACCTGCGCCTGCGCTCGCATCGCACCGAGTACATGCCGCAAGTCTCGTTCACCTACCCCGAGGACGCGCTTGCGAAGTGGGACGCGATCCAGCGCCGCGAAACGCAAGAACGCACCGACCGCACCATCCCGCAGACCGGCGAGTACCTGGGCGATCTCAAGTTCGACTATGACCTGTCCGGCTCGGCGAGCTGGAAGCCGGTGCGTGTGTTCAACGATGGCCGCAAGACCATCATCGAAATGCCCGGAACGATGGAGCAAACCGAAGCGCCGACGCTCCTGGTCGTGCGCCGCGAGGGCGGCATCTTCCGCGACGAGGAAACCGTGATGGTGAACTATCGCGTGCAGGGCAATCGCTACATCGTGGACACGGTGTTTGACCGCGCGATCCTGATTGCCGGTGTTGGTGGAAGCCAAGACCGCGTGACTATCTCCCGGAGGAAGTGACCATGCGCAAGATCATCTTTGCTGCGCTGTTCGTCCTCGCCCTGGGCGGCTGCGCGACCACCGGCCAATACGGCAACTTCGTCCCGCCGACCGCAACGGTCGATCAGCAGCAGCTCGCCCGCGAAGCGGTGCAGCAGCTCGCTGTGCTGTACCCGCCGGCCAAGACGCGCCTGGAGCTGCAACAGGCCACGCCTGATGCCTTCGGCCAGGCCCTGGTGCTGACGTTGCGCGAGCGCGGCTATGCCCTACTGGAGTTCAACCCGGCCAGCGCGAAGGCGCAGGCCACGGCGGCCAGTGAGCCGGCATCGCCGGCGGCCCTGCCGCTGCGGTACGTGCTCGACCAGGCCGGCGACTCGAACCTGTACCGCCTGACTCTGTTGGTCGGCCATCAATCCATCACCCGCCCGTACCTGGTGCAAGACGGCAGCTTTGCGCCGGCTGGGTATTGGGTGCGCAAGGAGTGACCTATGAGTGACCAAGCCGATCAAATGGCACCGGACGCCTCGCCGGGCGCGGTATCGAAGAAGTCCGGCGTGCGGCGTGTCAACAACATGCCGATGTACATCCTTGCGGCCGCGCTGGGTGCCTTCCTGCTGGTGATGATGCTGGTCGCGGCGGATCGCGCTGCGAAGCAGAACGCACCGGCGCAAGGCGCGGCCGAGAAGGCGGGTAACACGTCGATGTTCGCCAAGGAGATCGTCGGCGACAGGGATGGCGGCACGGTAGAAGCGGCCTCGCCGCTCAAGCCGCCGGAGCTGGCGACCGGGCCAGAGGCTGCGCCGGTGCTTGTCGCGCGCCCCGACCTGGACGCGCCGCCGCCACCGCCCAGCGGCAACCTGGGCCAGCCGGTGCATGACGATGAAGCCGACCGCATCCGCATGGCGAAGCTGCAAATGTTCCAGGAAGCGGTCAAGGCCAAGACGGGCGTTCGTGTCGATGCGCCGCGCAGCAGCGGGTCATCGGGCGCGCAGCCGGGCACGCCGCAGACGCGCGACGAAATGCTGTCCCGCCTGGCGGCTGTGCGGCAGCAAATCGGTGCGCAAGCATCGGGCGATCCGACCGCCGCCTATCAGGCCCGGCTCGCGCAGCTTCGCGCCTCGGGCGTCGGCGGCCAGCAGGCCGGCGGCGGCGTGGGTGGTGGTGCGCCGCAGCTCTTGCAAACCGCCGGTGGCGGCCAGGGCAAGAACTACGCGCAGTTCGCGGGAAGCGGCCAGGGCGACCGTTGGCGGCTGGACTCCCAGCCCGAAGCGCCGCGCTCGCCCTTCGAGCTGCGCGCCGGCTTCGTGGTGCCGGCCACGCTCATTTCGGGCATCAACTCCGACTTGCCGGGCCAGATCATGGCCCAGGTCGCGCAGAACGTGTACGACACGCCGACCGGCAAGCATCTGCTGATTCCGCAAGGCTCGCGCCTGGTCGGGTCGTATTCGAGCGATGTTGCCTACGGTCAGTCGCGCGTGCTTGTGGCTTGGCAGCGCATCGTGTTCCCCGATGGCAAGGCGATGGACATTGGCACGATGCCGGGCGCGGATAGCGCCGGGTACGCGGGCTTCAATGACCAGGTGAATAACCACTACCTGCGCGTGTTCGGCTCGGCCTTCCTCATGTCGGGCGTCATCGCCGCCGTGAGCATGAGCCAGGACAACAGCGGTTCCACCGGCAATCAGCAGCGCGCCAGCGATGCTTTGAGCGAAGCACTTGGGCAAGTGCTGGGCAACACCATCGCCCAACTCGTTTCCAAGAATCTGAACATTGCCCCGACCTTGGAAATCCGCCCCGGCTATCGGTTCAACGTCATCGTGACCAAGGACATGACGTTCTCGAAGCCGTACCAATCGTTTGACTACTAACGCCAGGAGAAAGCAAATGAAGCAGAAGTTTTTAGCCGCTAAAGTCGCTCTCGCCGTCACTCTGATGGCCGGGTCGATCACCACCATGTCGCCCGCGCAGGCCGGCATTCCCGTCATCGACGGCGGGAACCTGGTGCAGAACGTCATGACGGCCATCGAGTCGGTGGCGCAGACGCTCAAGCAAATTGAGCAGTACCAAACCCAGCTCCAGCAGTACGAAAACATGATCCAGAACACGGTCGCGCCGGCGGCCTATATCTGGGATCAGGCGCAGTCCACGATCAACGGGCTGATGAATGCGGTCGATACGCTGAACTACTACAAGACCCAGCTCGGCAGCATCGACTCGTACCTGGGCAAGTTCCAGGACGTGGCCTACTACCGCAGCTCGCCGTGCTTCAACGGCACCGGCGGCTGCACGCCCGCCGAACAGGCCGCAATGGCCGAGAACCGCCGCCTGGCGAGCGAGAGCCAGAAGAAGGCCAACGATGCCTTGTTCAAGGGCCTGGATCGCCAGCAGGACGCCTTGAAGTCCGACGCGCGCCAGCTCGAACGGCTCCAGTCGGCCGCGCAGGGCGCGAACGGGCAAATGCAGGCCATCGGCTTCGCCAACCAGCTCGCGGCCCAGCAGGCAAACCAGCTTCTGCAAATCCGGGGCCTCATGGTCGCGCAGCAGAACGCCATCGCCACGCGGATGCAGGTCGAAGCCGACCGTGAAGCGCAGCAGCAAGCCGCCGGCGAGGCGCTGCGCAAGGGCGAGTACAGGGCCAGTCCGGCCCGTAATTGGTAAGGGGGATACATGCGCCTATCCAAACCCTCGATCCTGGCAGCGGCCGCCCTTGTGGCGGCCCTGCTGGCCGGCTGCGAGAAAAAGCCCGAGCCGGTGACGCTGCCCGAAGTGAATGCCGAGAACTGCAAACCCGAGAACATCGCCAAGCTCGATAAGAGCGTGCAAGAGGCGTTTTCATCGCAGTGCCTGCGGGCCGGCTCGTTCAAACCTAGCGAACCTAAGTCCTGGTGAGGTACTGACGAATGAGAATGCCAGCCAGCTTGAAACTCGCCCTGCCGCTGCTCGTTTGGCTGGCGTTCTTTTCTACGGACGCTTCCGCCCAAATGAACAGCTCGGGCCTCTTCGATGACGTTCTGAACCGCTACAACGCCGCCGCCAGCGGCTGGGCCGGTGTCATCACCAACGCCGCATCCTGGTTGTTCTGGCTGCTGGTGACGATCTCGATGGTCTGGACGTTCGGCATGATGGCCTTGCGCAAGGCCGACATTGGGGAGTTCTTCGCGGAGCTTGTCCGCTTCACCATCTTCACCGGCTTCTTCTGGTGGTTGCTGACGAACGGCCCTAACTTCGCCTCGACCATCTATGCGTCGCTACGCCAAATTGCCGGCAACGCGACGGGCTTGGGTCAAGCCTTGTCGCCTTCCGGCATTGTCGATATTGGCTTTGCCATCTTCTACAAGGTGATGGATCAGTCCTCGGTGTGGTCGCCGGTGGACAGCATGGCCGGCATCCTCATGGCCGTTGCCATCTTGATCGTGCTCGCGCTCATCGGCGTGAACATGCTTCTTCTCCTGGCGTCTGGTTGGGTGCTCGCCTATGGCGGCGTGTTCTTCCTCGGCTTCGGTGGGTCGCGGTGGACTTCCGACATGGCGATCAACTACTACAAGACCGTGCTGGGTGTGGCCGCGCAGCTCATGGCAATGGTGCTGCTGGTCGGCATCGGCAAGACCTTTCTGGATGACTACTACGCGCGCATGAGCGAGGGGATCAACCTCAAGGAAATGGGCGTGATGCTCATCGTCTGCGTGATCCTGCTGGCACTCGTCAACAAGATTCCGGCGCTCATCGCCGGCGTCATCACCGGCGCGAGCGTGGGCGGTGCCGGCATCGGCAACTTCGGCGCAGGCGCGGCCCTCGGTGCCGCTGGCATGGCGGCCGCAGCAGCGGCAACCGGCGGCGCTGCTCTGGCGGCCGGCGCGGCCTCGGCCGCCGGCGGTGCTTCTGCGGTCATGGCCGCGTTCTCGAAGGCCAATGAAAACGTCTCGTCCGGGTCGGATGTCATGTCCATGCTGGGCGGTGGTGGTGGCGGCGACTCTGGCGGTGGTGGTGGCGGTGAAGCCGGCACCAGCACGCCCCTGGGCCAAGCCGCCGGCTTCGGTGGCGGCGGTGGCGACTCTGGCGGCGGCGGCAGCAGCGGCGGCGAGTCGAAGGGCGGCGACAAAGGCGGCGACAAGGCCGGCGGCGATAAGGCCGGCTCCAGCTCGAAGGGTGGCGAAGGCGGCGGCCAGAAGGCCAGCGGCGGCGGTGACGCCGGCGGCGCGAAGGCCGGCCAGGGTGGCGGCCAGGGCCAGGGAGCGGGGCAGGGCGGCCAGCAGGACGCACCTGGTAGTACCGGCCCCGGCATGCTGGCCTCGGCCGCTTCCGCGCTTGGCAAGGCCGGCCGCGTCACGGCCGACGCCGGCGCGAACTTGGCGAAGGGTGTAGGTGCGGTGGCGGCCGCGAAGGCCGCCAGCATGCGCGACTCGGCGATGGAACGCATCGCCGACACCACCGGCGGAAAGATCGCGGCCGCGATCAAGGCGCAGGGCGGCAGCTCGGCCGACACGAGCATCGACGTGCCCGATCAACAACCCTCGCCGACCTTCGGCGACAACAGCCTGGCCGGAGCTGACAGCTCTGCCGATCCCGAGTCCGAAGTAGCCGCGTTCCGTGACGGCGGCCGCAACGACAAATCTGCGTAACCCAAAGGAGTGTTCATCATGAAGAAGAAGTTGCTTTCCATCGTGGCCGCTGTGGCGGCCCTCTGCTCGGTCGGCACGGCCAGCGCGCAAGACGTGCTGACCGGCGACACCCGCCTGGCTTGCGAGGCGATCCTGTGCCTCGCAAGCGGCACCCGCCCGAGCGAATGCGCGCCGTCGCTTCGCAAGTATTTCAGCATCACGGCGCGGAAAATGTCCGACACGATCAAGAAGCGCAAGAACTTCCTCGATCTGTGCCCGGTGTCGAACCAGACGCCGGAAATGTCCGCGCTGGTGTCGGCCATGTCGCGCGGCGCTGGCCGTTGCGATGCGCAGGCCCTGAATCAAACGCTGGTGTTCTGGCAGGGCTACGAGGACGGGACGACGTACATCAGCAACCAGATGCCCGACTACTGCGCGGCCTACACCAACCACGCTTACACCGATTTCAGCAGCACCAAGCCGCGCTATGTCGGCACGCCAGAAAGGGGCGGGTATTGGGTCGAAGCGGCCGACTATGACCGGGCGCTGGCCGAGTACAACGAACGCATCCGGCGCGAGGACGAAGAGCGCCGCCGCGCTTCCTGGGGGGGTTACTGACATGCCCTTTGCTGCCGACCTTCCGCCGCAGCTCCAGGAGCGCGTCGTGTGCGCCGTTTCGGCGGCCGTGAAGTACGAAGTGCCGGCCAACATCGTGTTGGCCGTCGCGGAGAAGGAAGGCGGCAAGCCGGGCCAGTGGGTGCGCAACTCGAACGGCACTCATGACGTGGGGCCGATGCAGTTCAACACGGCTTACCTGCGCGACCTGGCCCGCTACGGCATCACGGCGGACGATGTAGCGGCCGCTGGCTGCTACTCGTTCGACCTCGCCGCCTGGCGCTTGCGGATGCACATTCGCAACGACAAGGGCGATCTCTGGACGAAGGCCGCGAATTACCACTCACGCACGCCGCAGTACAACGCGGTGTATCGCGCCGACCTGATGCGCAAGGCCGCCAAGTGGGCGGATTGGCTCGAAGCTCGGTTCGTCACGCTGGACGTGACGAAGGCGGGGGCCACGCCCTCGATGCCGACCGGGCCAGCGCCGGCGGTGCAAGCCGCCCAGCAGGCCACGGCAGCGGCCCCAGCGGCCGCGCCGGCGGCCAGGCCGGCAGCAGCTCCATCCATCAACGTCGCGGGCGGCTACGTGCCGCGCTCGATCTCCTTCAACAACAGAAGCGAAGGCTCGCCGGAGTAGGGCGGGCCTTCCGATTTAGCGGCTAAAACATGGACAAATTCCACGCCTTCATGGGGGTATGCCGAGATACGGTTAAAAATGATACTTAAGCTGTTTGGATCTGAAGCATGCACAAATTCAACAAAATTGGAATAAGGTACTTAAGGGTCCGGGCGGCTTCTGACTGAAATCCATCCGCGTTCGGTTCACTTCATATCGAACTTAACGAGATTGCCGGACTTAACTAAAGTAAGGTAAACTGTTTGCAAGACAGCGCCATCGGCATCTCGGCCGGCTCCGTCGCTGCCAGGAGATCCATGATGATTGTTTGGAAGACCGACGAGCCAGCGTCGAGCACAGTTTTTGCCCACTACCAGATCATTCGCCGCAACGGCGCAGTGATTCCATTCGAACCGAGCAGGATCGCCGAAGCCATGAAGAAGGCATTCTTGGCAGTACATGGAACACTGACCGACCGGGAACGCCGCAAGATCCTGTGCCAAGGTCTGACCTTTTCCTTCTTTGAACGCGTGGCGGTCTGGCGTTGCCAGATCCGGCTGCTCGCACTCGATTTCAAACGGGCCAGGCTGGTCCAGGGAGCTCATGCCCAGGGGCACGCCGGCACTGTCGCTCCCCTGGGCCCCAATGTCGGACGGGGATTCTTTTCGGCAGCGAAGCCGAATCTGCGTAACGCGCCTTGAGCGCACCACGGTTGAACACGCATGAACACTCTCTCCATCACCTCACCGTATGCCCCGGGTAATGCCCGCGATCGACGCGACGCGCCTTCCGACCCTTACGCTACTGCAGCCCAATCGGCCGCATTGCTGCGTTCGGGCGCGCAGTACCGCCGTGATCGCATGGAAGCCGCTGACATGATCACCACGGACGAAGCAGCGGAGCTGGCCGGCACCAGCCGCGTCACGATCAACGCCTGGATCAAGGCGGGACGTTGCATTGGCGTGGCGAATCTGCGTCGTGGGTTCAAGCTGCCGCGCTGGCAGTTCGAGCCCACCGTCTGGCCCTTGCTGCAGCCCTTGGTGAAAAGCCTGGGCACCAGCGACGGTTGGCAGTTGCTGTCCTTTCTAGAGACGCCTTCGATGGCCCTCGACGGACAGACACCACGCGCGGCGCTCGAACAAGGCGTGTCCAGCGAGCGCATCCTGGCGCTGGCTACGGCTGAGGCTCATTGACCTCATTTCATGAACCTCACCGATCTCAACCCACCGTTCATTGAGCTTCCCGAACATCAGTTGTGGCACCGCATTCAGCGGGCAAGGGCGCGTTCCGGCAGCGTGCGCATGCGTGGCTTCACCATGGCCCCCACCGGTACGTTGTCCGGACGCTTCGATCTGGAAGATGAAGCGACTGCCTATCTCGCTGATGGAGAGTTAACCGCGCTGTACGAATCGCTGTTTCGTCGCGAAGCGCGCAGTCTCCATCTCGACAGGCTCAAGGAACGCACATTGACCAGCTTCCGGACGACTGCCAGGCTCCGGCTGGTAGACCTTCGAGGACTGGAAGAGCGGTTCCCCGTATTGCAGTCGCTGCGTTACGAGTCGACTCAGGCCTTCGCTGCAGACTGCAGGCGTTCGGACGCTCACGGAGTCTTGTATGCCTCCGCGCAGCACCCCTATCACGGCTGCGTGTGCCTGTTCAAAGAGGGCATCGCACGTATGGTGAGGGTCTCAAACATATCTCTCGTGCAGCCTGGCACCGGACGGCTGCATCGCAGCGTCGTGCTTGCGGCGCACGGCTCCCAGGTGCCGATCGTCCAGTAGCCACCTCTATTGAGGGTCGGCCGTGATTCCTGCAAAATCCGCAAAAAAGAAGCTAAGTATTTGATTTAACTAATATTTTTTCCTACTGAGTGACCGTAGCCACCATCCAACGCGCCTTCGACTATGTGCTCAAAGCATTCCATACGCTGTACAGCGTATGGTTGGTGCGCAGCCAGGGCCTGGAGCTTGGAGCGAAAGCATCGTGCTGTTGCGCTACTAGCGTTTGAGCACGGTCTTCGTTTTGGACCGCGTCGCGGGTGTCCCAGTGTTGGTGCCCCCCTTGGGTAGGCGTGCTTTGAGCTGGACCAATAGGTCAGCCATGTCTTTTTGCAACTGCTCCTGGTGCGAGTGCGCCATCTGCAGATCCTCGCGTGCAGAAAGGATCTCACGGGCCAAGCCGGCGTTCTCGGCGATCAGGGCGCTGACCTGCACCCGAAGCGACTGGGCTTGCTCGTGCGAATCTGCCAACGAATTGGCCGCTTTTTTATTGTCATCTGCGAGCAAGAGGGTGACGCGCTTGAGTTCCTGCCGGGCCTTATCGACGTCCTCCAACAGTCGACGTTCCTGAGCTGAAGCTCGTTGCTCCAGGCGCTCACGCTCCTGCCGGTGCTCCTCGTTCAGCGCATTGAGGCGACCACGCTCGGCTTGCAACGCTTGCGTTGCCGCAGCATGCTGGGTGCGCACGGATTCAATGTCGGCGTCCCTACCCGCCAGCCCTTTTTGCAGGTCGGTGACCTGGCGCATCAGATCGGCGATCTGGTGGTCCTTGGCCAGAAGTGCTGCGCCCAGTGCTTCCGAGCGCTCGTTCAACCGTTGCTGTTCTTGATCCAAGGCTGTTCGCTCCGCAGCGAGCCGCTCCACCAGCCCTTCCAGCGCGTCTCGATCAACCTGTACCGATTGAGCCGCCTGCTCCTGGGCATGCTGCTGGGCGCGACCCCACAGCGTCTTGGCCGCCCGCAGAACCGGTGCCGGCAGAGTGCCCTGCTCTCCGGCGCCCTCATCGCCACCCCCCAGCCGTTTGGCCAGAGAGGCGTACCAGGCATCGAGCATGGGGGCCACGGTGTTCGGCGACCCCCGGCCAAGATACGCGCGCACGCGCTCGATCGTGGGCCGCTCGCCGTGCGCGAGCACGGCGTCGGCCGCGGCCCAAACCTCATCGGGCTGAACGCCGCGCGTGACTCTCGTACTTTTCGTTTGCATCGCCCTGCTCCGCGCTGTAAATTACCCACGATAAGAGATTGTTATCGTGAGTTATCGCTCTTTTCTGTATGATCCAATACATAGTATGTGTGATAAATCTCTATTCGTCACCCTGCCCTGAACATGCGCCTGCCCATCCTCCAGAAAACTCCCGCCCTGCAGCCGAACGAGCTCAGTGATGTGACCGCGCAGGCTGTGGCCGACCTGCTGCGCGAGGGGGAATCGCTCAACACGCAGCTGAGCTACCGCAGCGCACTGCGCTACTGGGCCGCCTGGTATGGGATCCGCTACGGCGCGCAGATCGGCCTGCCGTTGCCAGCGGCCTGCGTGCTGCAGTTCATCGTCGACCACGCACAGCGCAGCAGCCCCAAGGGCCTGGTGCACGAACTCCCGCCCGAGATCGACGCCGCCCTGGTCGAGGCCGGCTACAAGGGAAAGACGGGACCGATGGCGCACAACACGCTGGTGCACCGCCTGGCGGTGCTCTCCAAAGCCCACCAGATGCGTGACGTGAAAAACCCGTGTCAGGACCCCAAGGTGCGCGAGCTGCTCTCGCGCACGCGCAAGGCGTACGCCAAGCGTGGCGAGTTGCCCAAGAAAAAAGACGCGCTGACGAAGGATCCGCTGCAGCTCGTGCTGGCCACCTGTGATGATTCATTGAGGGGCAAACGCGACCGCGCCCTCCTCCTCTTTGCCTGGGCCAGCGGTGGGCGGCGGCGTTCGGAGGTGGCTGCGGCCGATATGAAGTTTTTGAAGAAGACCGGGCCTGGGGAGTTTTCTTACGAGCTGGTCTTCTCGAAAACCAACCAGAGCGGCGTCGACCGGCCCGAGAACCACAAGCCCGTGCTGGGCGCAGCGGGTGCAGCACTGGAAGATTGGCTATTGATCAGCGGGATTCGGGAGGGCGCCCTCTTCCGCCGGGTGCTCAAGGGCGGCCACCTGGGCGGCCCGCTGTCCGCAGCGGCGGTGCGCGACATCGTTCAGGCGCGGTGTCTGTTGGCGGGGGTTGAGGGGGAATTTTCTGCGCACTCGCTGCGCAGCGGCTTCGTGACGGAAGCCGCTGCGCAAAATGTCTCACTCGCGGACACGATGGCGATGACGGGTCATCAATCTGTTGCTGTAGTACTCGGTTATCAGCGCAAGGGCGGGCTCTCCAAGAGCCCAGCCTCACGTTTGCTTAGTTAAATGCCGGGACTCATCCACGTAGTTGTTCGGCTGAATTGCCGATTGTCTCAAGAGTTCCCGCGGCGATGAAAACCGCGCTCAGCCTGGCGCGGGTGCGCGCGGGCGGGCCGATGGGGCTGTCGGTGCAGCGCGTGCTCGACATGGCCACCATCGAAGCCGCACCGCAAGCCTTCGGGCGCGTTGATGGCCGAGGCGGTCACGCGCGAGAAGGTTACGGGCCTGTGGGCCGGCTCGCCGCAGTTCCTGGCGGATCTTGTCGAAGCGGTCGACACCAGCACCGCGCGCTACGACCTGCGCTCGGTGGTCCAGATTTCCTGGGCCTGGAAAGCGATGAGCCCCACCATCGCCGCTGCGCTGACAAGGCTGTGCGGCCCGGGCGTGCAACTGGCGGGACGCATCGGCCAGACCGAAGCGATTGCCTGCACGCGCTTCTGGCCCGACCGCTGGGCCGAGAAGTTCGAAGCCGAAGCGCCCAAGCGCAACTTCGTCGGCGTGGCCAGCCCCTTGTTGGCTGCCGCCGTCATCGACGAGAACGGTCAGCTGATGGACCCGGTGCGCGACAAGGGAAAACCGGGCGAGCTGGTGTACCGCTCGCCCGCCAACACCGCCGGCTACTTCCGCAACGACGACGCCACGCGCGACGCCACGCGCTCGGGCTGGTTCCATTCGGGCGACTGTTGCGAGTACGACGACGACCACCTGCTGGTCATGGTCGACCGCTTCAAGGACCTGGTGAAGTCCGGCGGCGAAAACGTCTCCAGCGTGCGCGTGGAAGGCGCGTTGACCGAACACCCCGCCGTGGCCGAAGCGGCGGTGGTGGGCTTGCCGCACGCGCGCTGGGGCGAAGCCGTGACCGCTTTCGTCATCCTCAAGCCGGCCACCTCGGTCGACCCGCTGGCGCTGGTGCAGCACTGCCGCACGCGGCTGGCCGGTTTCGAATCGCCCAAGCGCGTGGTGTTGGTGGACGAGTTTCCGCGCACGGTCGGACGCAAGGTATTGAAATTCAAGATCCGAGAGGCCTACGCCGACCTCTACGCCGACGCATGAGCACGTCCGCCACCCTCTCCTTGCGCGTCGGGCGCGTTCGGCAGGAAGCCCAGGGCATCCGGCGCTACGAACTGCTCGCCGACGGCGGCGCACTGCCGCGCTTTGAAGCCGGGGCCCATCTCGACCTTCACCTGCAAGACGGGCTCAAGCGCAGCTATTCGATCTGCAACGCACCGTCGGAAACCAACCGCTATGAAATCGCCGTGCTCGACGATCCCGCGAGCCGCGGTGGGTCGCGCTTCGTGCACCAGGCGTTGCACGAGGGCGTCCAGCTGACGGCATCGGTGCCGCGCAACAACTTCCCGCTGGTGGAGCAAGCGCCACACACCCTGATGATCGCGGGCGGTATCGGCATCACACCGTTTCGCGCCATGGTGCACCGCCTGCAAATCCTCGGGCAGGCCTGGACCTTGCACTATTGCGCGCGCACCCGTCAGCACGCGGCCTTTGTAGAGGAGTTGCAGCAGCTGGCGGCATCGGGCCAAGGCCAGCTGCATCTGCACTTCGATCTGGAGCCTGGCGGTGCGCCGCTCGACATTGCTCAACAAATTGCCTCGGCCGATGAGAACACGCACCTCTATTGCTGCGGGCCAGGTTCAATGCTGGACGCGTTCGAACGCGCGTGCAGCGAACGGCCGCCGACGCGCGTGCACCGCGAGCGTTTCGCGGCAGCCACACCGGTGCCTTCCATCGGCAAGACCTTCGAGATCGTGCTGGCCCGACAAGGCCGCACCCTGAAGGTGTTGCCGAACAAGTCCATCCTCGAGACGGTGCTCGAAGCCGGCATTGACGTCCCCTACTCGTGCTTCGAAGGTGTGTGCGGCGCCTGCGAGACCGAGGTGCTCGAAGGCTGCATCCAGCACCGCGACACGCTCCTGAGCGAAGACGAGCGGGCCGCGGGCGACAGAATGATGATCTGCTGCTCAACCGCCACATCGCCGTCTCTCGTGCTGGACCTCTGATACCACCCTCGCGCCAGCCCGCCCTGCGCACAGTCTGGCGTGCGCGCTCACCATAGTCGGGTTCGGCGCTGAATGCGATCTGCACAAGGCCGGCGGCTATAGCGGGCAGCCCGGCCGCGCTACTGGCGCCAGATCTGAATAGTTACAACTTCACCATATTGATCAGACCACCATCTACAGGAAGCACGACGCCGTTGACGTACTTTGACTCGTCTGATGCCAGGAATAGGCTGGCACTCGCGATGTCCCATACCTCTCCCTGTCGCCCCGTGGGAGACATGGCGTCTCGCTTGCGCCACATCTCCTCCAAATCCCCGCCATACAGCGCCGTGTTGTTCTGCTCGACGATCGGGGAGCGGATGAGCCCGACCAGTACCACGTTAGAACGGATGCCCTTCGATGCGTATTGGATCGCAATCTCTCGCGACAGACCAATGACGGCCGCTTTCGAGGCTGCATATGCCAGCTTTGGAAATGGAATGGTTCGCACCCCATTGATGGATCCCACATTCACAATCGACCCGCAGCCTTGTCTCTCCATGTGGGGCAATGCGTACTTGGAGGTCAGGAACATGCTTTTCGCGTTGATGTTCATCATGCGGTCCCACTGATCTTCGGGATAATCCACGGGACCGCCCGAGTTCGTAATGCCGACGTTGTTGTGCAGAACGTCCAGCCGACCGAAGTGAGAAGTGCACGCCTCGATCATTCCGCGACAATCGTCCGCACGAGACACATCTGCGCGAAAAGCCAAGCAATCGCCACCTTCGTTTTGAATCAGCTGGGCGGTGGCCTCCGCAGAAGCCAGATCAATGTCCGCAGCAAGTACCCGTGCTCCTTCACGAGCGTAAACAATGGCACACGCCTTGCCATTTCCAACGCCCTCACCGCGGGTGCCCGCGCCGGTTACGACTACTACCTTGCCATCCAGTCTTCCAGCCATGGCGTTCACCCCACGCGGCGGTTCGCGCCTGCCCAAAACTTGTCACGGATCTCGCGCTTGAGTACCTTCCCGTTCGGACTGCGCGGCAGGCTCGTAACAATGTCGACCGTCTTGGGTGCATGAACCGAACCAAGCACGGATTTCACAAGCTGGACAATCTCTTGCTCGGTCGCGTGCGTCGAAGGCTTGAGCTGGATCACCGCCTTCACTGCCTCGCCCCACTTTTCGTCAGGTACACCGATTACTGCACAGTCTTCCACAGAGGGGTGTTCAGCAATGACGTGTTCGACTTCGGCGCTGAAGACGTTGAAGCCGCCTGTAACGATCATGTCCTTCTTTCGGTCCACGATATAGACGAAACCATGATTGTCCTTGTAGCCGACATCTCCCGTGTGATGCCAACCGAACATGGATACCTCCTCGCTGGCTGCAGGGTTCTCGTAGTACCCGCCAAACACCAAGTCGCCCCGAGCAACGATCTCCCCCCGCTCACCAGGAGCAAGGATGACGCCGTCATCGCCCATGATCTCAACCCTCTGCCCAAGCGTCGCACGACCGCAACTTGCCCAGCGGTCACTACCCTCCGGTGCGTCAGTAATGTCACGCGTCGCAAGGAAGGTTAGAAACATTGGAGCCTCGGCTTGTCCGAATGACTGACAGACGACAGGGCCAAACACCTCCATGGCCTCTTTCAACTTCGCCGGAGCGACAGGCGCCGCGGCGAGAACGATTGAGCGCAAAGAGCTGTAGTCAAACTCATGAACGCGCGGATGGGCCAGGAGGTTGTACAAGACCGTCGGGGGAATGTAGAAATGCGTGACCTTGTGGCGTTGTATCGCATCAAGGATGCTCAAGGCATCGGCCGATGGAAGGACCACATTGGTAGCTCCCTCCGCCATCATCATGAGTGCGACAACACCTGCGCCGTGGGTCATGGGCGCTGCAACCAGGTGCACCGCGGGCCGGTCCGTAGGCAGGCATGCCCAGAACGCCTTGATAGCAGACTCCCATGTCCGCTGAGTCCACATGGCGGCTTTGGATAATCCCGTGGTTCCGCCGGTCGGAAAAACCGTTTCGATGCGACCTGATTCGTCCAGGGGCTCTGGCGCCGGCACCTTTGCCTGGGCAATGAATCTATCAAAGGACATGCCGATGGAATCTTCCTGGCTCTGCTCTATGCACACCAGATGTTGCAGTGTTGGCACCGTGTCCCGAAGCTCTCGTACCTGGCCCTCCAGCGATGGATGGAAGAACAAGACCGTGCACTTTGTTGTGCGAAGAAAAGCGGCGTTGATGGCCACCGGGTTTCGCATGTTGATGGGGACCCATCGCCGCCCCGCTCTGAAAATCCCGATCATGGCGCAAAAGGCTCGCGGATCGTTTGGGCTGTAGATAGCAACGTTCGCATCGCCATCGCTTACCGCATGCAGCCCGGCGGCAATTTTTTCAGCCAAGGTATCCACCTGCGCGTAGGTGCATGCCCCGTTGCCGTCCGCATCCACGAACGCGATACGGTCGGGCGCACTCAGAAGGCCGCGCCGGAAGAAGTCGATGAGTCTCATTGCAGAAGTCCAAAATGCTACAGGTAACTTGTAGTGTATCGAGCCGCGCAGGGGGCGCATCTTGGGGAAACTACTGGTACAAGCTACTTGTTATATATGCCTTAATCATCCACCAGAAGCTCTTTTAGAGAACCCTTTTTCAACTCTGTTGCGAAGAGCTTTAGGCTCGATTAACGCTTGGGGTCATTCCCACAGGAGACTAAGTATGAAGAGACGTTCTGTCCTCGCCTTGCCTTTGATGGGCGGCATTGCTCCGCTGCTGTCCAGGGCGCAAGGCACCTTTCCTGACAGGCCGATCAGGCTAGTTGTTCCTTTCTCAACGGGAACCGCGTTGGATCTCGCTGCGCGCATGATGGCGGAGGGCGTCAGCGAAGAGATTGGTGGATCAATCGTTGTAGACAACCGTCTCGGAGCGTCCGGCGTGATCGGAACCGACGCAGTTGCGAAGGCCGTGGCAGACGGCTATACCCTCCTCTTCACCGCGCCCGCGCACTACATCAATCAGTTCGCATTCGCGTCGCTTCCCTACGATGCGGTGAAGGATTTCCGCCCTGTCACCAAGATCAGCAACGCGCATTTGGTGATGGTTGTCGGTAAGAGCTCCCCTTTTTCGAACGTCAAGCAAGTGATCGAGTACGCCAAGGCGAATCCGGACAAGCTGCGATATTCATCCAGCGGACAGGGAGGCACTATCCACCTGGCGTTCTCGCTGTTCAATTCAATGGCGGGGACACGAATAGAACACGTCCCGTACAAGAGCGGAGCTCAAGCCCTCACCGACGTGATTGCCGGTCACGTCGACATTACGTTCACAGCAGTGGCCAGTGCGTTGCCGCATGGAAAACAAGGGACACTGAAGCTCTTGGGCGTGAGCGGCCTTCAACGTTCGCGCGCAATGCCGGACGTGCCGACCATCTCCGAGTCAACGCTGCCAGGTTTTGAGCTGACATCATGGGGTGGCACCCTTGCTCCACATGGAACGCCTGATGCCATCGTGGAGAAGTTGAACGCAGCAATGGTCAAGGTTGGCCAACGCCCCGAGTTTCAGTCGAAACTTGTCGCTATGGGTGTCGAACCCGACGTCCTGAACACGGCGGCGTTTGCCCGTCAGATTGATGTGGAGGTGCCTAAGTGGAGGCAGTTGACCGATATGACCGGCGTGGCGAAAACCATGAAGCAGTGATTGCCTTTCTTTCAAGTACACAAGCCATGAAAACCCTCCTCCCTCTGTTGATTGCCGCCGCATGCGCTACAACGACCACAACCGGCTTCGCACAAGACTCCTTTCCATCGCGTCCGGTGAAATTGATCATTCCTTATCCCGCTGGCGGTGGCGGAGACATCCTGGGGCGTGCGATGGCACAGGCTTTTAGCAAATCGACTGGACAGGCTATGGTCGTTGAGAATCGAGCAGGCGCCAACGGCATGATCGGCGCTGCGGCGTGCAAGAACGCGCCTCCGGACGGATATACCTATTGTCTACCGGTCTCTGACGTGATGGCCATCAATCCTCATGTGTATAAGACCGTCCCTTACGATCCTGCACGCGATTTTGTCGTGGTTGCGCCAGTAGCAACGGTCATTCTGGCCTTCGTCGCCAACAGCTCCGTGCCGGCAAGCAACTTAAAAGAACTGGCAGCATGGTCGCAGTCGAACAAGGACAAGGCAAACTTCGCGACGTGGGGCATCGGTAGTGCAGCGCACTTGTCCTTGACCGCTTTCAATAAGACGATGAATGGTAGCCTCACCAATGTGCCGTACCCAGGCGTGCCGCAAATGCTGCAGGCGACCCTGAGCAATGACGCAAGTGCTACATTGCTTTTCTACGGACCCATCGCACAGTACATAGATGCGGGGCGCCTCAAACCACTTGCTATCCTGGGCGACAAGAGATATCGCGCAATGCCCAATGTGCCGACCGTCAGCGAGCAAGGCTTTAACTTCACGCCCACCGTTTACTACGGTGTCTATGCGCCGACGGGAACACCCGCGCCCATCTTGGCACGCATGAGCCAGCTCATCGGGTCGGCCGCGGCCGACCCAGAGGTAAGGAAAATCATGGACGCTGCGGGCTTTGCTCCTCTGGAGGAGTCGAACCAGGCTTTCGCCGAACGGGTTGCGCGCGACCGCGCAACCTGGGGTCCGATTGCCAAATCTCTAAATCTCGCGTTAGAGTGAAGCCACAGAAGGAGGCGAACGCTTCCTCGCTCTAAACTACGCCGCATGCCCAAAAATCAGACCGAAAAAGCAGACGTCGTGAAGACTTCCAAGCAGTTGGAGCCTTCCGCCCATCAGCTAAAGCAACTGATACACAAGGGGTTGGTGTTGCACTTCATGGTGCAGCTCAGCATTGGCGAAGACGCCGACGCTCGCCTGGGTACAAGTTCCATGGGCCGTGTGCATCACCGAATCCTTTACTTTGCGCATTTCACCCCAGGCATCACGGTCAGTGAGCTTCTGGCGGTGCTCTGCGTCAAGCACCAGAACATCCAGGCCGCGCTTCGGCAATTGGTGGAAGAGGGCTACATCTTGACGCGTGCCTCAGCGGAGGATGGTCGAGTCAAACGTATCTACTGTTCGCGCAAGGGCGACAAGTTGCTTGAGTTTGTTTCGGCAGGCCAGCGCGAGCGGATTCAGCGAGGTTATGACAGCGTAAGCGCTAGGGACCTCCAAAGCTACTTCAAAGTGATGGAAGCGATGCTCGATGATGATCGACGAGGATGGGTTCAGCGCCTGACCGAACTCGATGACCCCTCCGAGTCCGTCTGAGTCACTTCTGAAAAACGGCGACGGCGTGCATAGATGGGCCATCGGAATAGATCTACTGTATGACCACACTGCCCTTTGTTCCCGAACAGCCGGACTCTGAACAAGTGAGTGCAGTCTTCGATAGATTGCGTCATCGTTGGCAAGGGGCCCCCGTCCTGCACTTGTATCGCCTACTGGGCTGGTCTCCTGGACTGATCGGGCCTTGGCTGGATTTTTCCAGTGCCCTACGTTTTCGCCTTACGATTTCTCCAGCATTGCGTGAGCTGATGATTGTGCGCTCGGGACAACTCCTCGCGGCTGAGTACGAGTGGAAGCACCACTGGGTGATTGCCAAGGAGGAGGGAGTCTCCGAGGAAAAGCTTCAGGCACTTGCCCATTGGCAAACCAACGCTCTGTTCGATGCCGACGAGCGTGCGGTCCTTGCATTAGCCGACGATACGGCAGCGGGAACCGGGGCGTCCAAGGCGACGATGCTTCAACTTGCTGAGCGCTTCTCCAATGAGCACGTCACGGAATTCGTGGTCACCGCCAGCTTCTATGCCGGCGTTGCTCGAATAGTCAACTCGTTTGATGTGCCGCTGGAGCCTGGCTTTGAGTCGATGACTCCCCGGGACGACTAGCGAAATCATCGCTCATAGATCGCCACCGCACATACGGCCTCTTCCAGGCCGATGATGCCCCCTCCATTCTGCTGCAGACCAACGCGGGCATTTCGAACTTGAAGCTCCCCCGCCTCACCACGCAACTGATTGACGATTTCGTGGCACATGGAAAGACCGGTGGCACCGATCGGGTGTCCCTTTGACACCAGACCGCCCGACGGATTGATGGCAACCTTGCCGTCAATAGCGGTCGCACCAGAAACCGCGAAGGGCCCGCCTTGGCCATCAGGGCAAAAACGCATCATTTCCGTCTGATAGATCTCACAAAACGATGTGGCGTCATGCACTTCTGCCAAGTTCACTTGATCAGGGCTGATGCCTGCCTGCTTGTAGGCTTTGTCCGCCGCGGCTCGGGACAGACCTGCCTCTCGCTCTCCCCGGTACTTGCCGCCAGAAAGCGCCAGCGCACGAATCTTGACGGCCCGCTCGCGAACACTGGCCGGCTGTGTTTGCAGGAACCGCTCTGAGCACAGAACTGCGGCTGCAGCACCGTCACCGACGGGTGCGCACATCGCCCGCGTGAGCGGGTTTGAGACCATGCGGTCGTCCAGGACCTGCTGGGCTGTCATGGCAAACCGATACTGGGCCAGTGGGTTCAGGCTACCGTTGGTGTGACTTTTTGCGCAGGCCGCAGCAATTTGCTCGGATGTGGTGCCATAGAGCTTCATGTGAAGCCTTGCTTGCATTGAGTAGGTGTCCATCGCGACAGATCGATCTGGCGACATCTCAAAGGGCTGATCCAGTCGTTCTCCGATCTCGCTGTAGTGGCGGATCCACTCCTGCGGGTCCAGTTGGTCCGCTCCCTTGCCAAACTCGGGCAATATCGCAGACGGGTTCTTCTGGTCGTACAGCTTCTCGACACCGACGGCAACCGTCACTTCGGCATCGCCAGCCCGTATTTCCTTGTAGGCGCCATTGAGTGCCAAACTGCCCGTGGCGCAAGCGCCCTCGACATTGATCACCGGCGCGCGATCACGAAAGAGACCTTCGCGAACCAGTGGAATGAAGGAGACATTGCCCCTCACCATGGGTTGACCCCAGTAGTGCATCACGCAGTTGCCAAACCAAGCGGCTTCAATCAACAGGGGATCGACAAGCCCGGCGTCCTTCACTGCGCCAAGGTATGCCTCACGGGTGAGCTCCTTGAATCCCTTTTCAGGCCAGCGACGAAATGGGGTTGAGTAAGTTCCAAGAATGTAAACAGCTTCTGACATCGCGCACTCCAAATGGCGACCTTCACCGTCGGATTGACGGACGAGGTCTGATACGGCAAATAATACAACCAACTTGTGTTAATTGACTTTTTTTCCGCGTGGAGAAGGCGCTACTTGCAACTCCGCAGGAACCTCGTTGAGCCGTGCTTGCCTGGGAAACTGAACCACGACCAACAGGGAGTTCGAAGCCATCGTCACCAAATGCGGAGCCGCCTCGGGCGGCGCCCAGTACAGGCACGATTCCTCTGGTAGATCGGTCGTTCCTTCGCTGAACTTGCCCCGTATTACCACGTAGAATCTACCGCCTCCGCTATCTTTCTCTGGACACGCCACAGACTCTCCTGCTTGGGACGTGCAGGCCCACGCGGCCAAACCATCCTCTCGCAATTCCAGAAGCGTCTGCCATCCACGAGCAGGAGCCGCCGGGTTGAGAGAGGCCCACTTTTGTTCCTTGAAGATGCCGAGGGTCATGGCCGTGCGAGCCTCTGGCAAGTACCAGGCGCCTTTCTCTGTGAGAACGCGAAGCGTGAAGTAGTCGAGTCCTTCTTCGCCAGCCCGCGTAGGGCCATAGCCCGACTGAGGCGATGTGTAGTGCACGCTACCAGGCTGCAGAATATGTGACCCTAGCGTTCCTGATCCGCGCAGAACGACCTGGAACTGGTGCTGCAGGTGAAAGTGAACGGGCAGTGACCAGCCCGCCGCCTGACGTGCAATCAGGGCTTGCGGACCGGGCGGTTCACCCGGTGAGGTCTCGAAGAGAAAATCTGCCTCTCCACGGAAGTTTCCTTCATCGAATCGCATGCGACGTCCAGCGGACCGAGCGTCCTCGACAAGGCCAATACAAGTGCCCATACAAATCCAATCCCTCGAAATGTGGTCAACATGTGACGCGGCGAGAGCCATATGCCACAATGAGATTGTATGAATTGTGTGCGCAACGCAAACCCCTGAGAATCCCTAATGAAACTCTGCACTTTTGCTCTTGCATCGCCTCTGGGTGAGCTGCGCCGGGTCGGTGTGGTGGTCGAAGAAGGCATCGTCGATGCGACAGCTGCCCGTATCGCATTGCTTGAGAATACGTTGCCTTCGCCAGCCGCTCGACGGGTGGGCGAAGCCCAGGTCCCAGCTGACATGTTGCAACTGATTGGATCTGGCGCCGAGGCGATCCAGTGGGTTCGAGAAGCAGTGGCACACGTGCGCAAGAGTGGGCAGGAGGCGACGAGTGGCGGTGTTTCGGTAATTCACGCACCGAATTGCGCGCGCTTGCTCGCGCCCATTCCGCGGCCTCCAGGCATCGCATGCTTCATCACATGGCGCGCGCACGTCGAGGACAGCAACGACAAGGGCTACACGATGCTCAAATTCCCTGAGCCTGGAAGTGACCTTCGCGCGTACTACAAGGCAAACCCCGATGCTGTGGAGGGTCCAGGCACGTGTATACCGAGGCCACCCTACGCGACGTATACAGATGTCGAGTGCGAAATGGCGGCTGTGATTGGCACCGGAGGAAAAGACCTTTCCATCGATGAGGCTCGCGAAGCCATCGTGGGCTTCACCATCTTCAACGACGTCAGTTATCGCGAAATCCAGTTGCGTGAAATGGCGTTCGGCCTGGGCCCCACCAAAGGAAAAGACGCGGACCAAAGCAATGTTCTAGGCCCCTGGCTGGTCACAGCCGACGAGGTTGGGGATCCGCACGATCTGCGGATGTCATTCGAGGTGAACGGCGCACCCGTGAGCGGTTACCACACGTCCGGTATGGCCTGGAGCTTTGCCGACCTCGTGTCCTATCTTTCAAAGGGTCAGACCTTGCATCCTGGTCAATTGGTGACCAGCGGGGCATTCCCTGGCGGCTCCGCGCTAGACGCGAACATTCGTCTGAGTAGAGGGGACATTGTGGAGATGCGTATCGAAAAGCTTGGCAGTCTTCAGAACATCATTGGCTAGGTTACAAATGGACTTCCAGAAAACCGTCGGCAGCAACTGGCTCGGCCGCACGGAACGCGTCCTCCAGTTTGGCGAACTGCTGGGAAAGAAGGCGCCTGCAGCATCCATATATTCAGTGTATTGAGAAAATACAGCGTATGAATGAACGGTCACGGTCCAGGTTCGCCACTTCCTTTGGTTTGGACGATAAGAGGCTGGCAATTGGCTCACACTATGCGCAAGCGAAAAGCCAGGCCTTGCCGGAAAGCAGCGGAAGTGGGTGGAGTCAATGACGACGGCCTCTTGACGCTGTCGTTAACGTAGACCACATCCGCAATGCTTGGGCTGACTGCTGTGCTCGCGTTACTTGATGGGGTGATCTCAATTTCGGTGCGGAAAGTCGGGTTAGCAGCCGAGGGTTAACCCGCATTCGCTCAAACCTTCTGGAACCAACGAGAACAATTCCGTAGACTCCAACAAGGCTTGGAACTGCGCAGGCCATGGGGAGAACCAGCTTGCCAGGCTTCTATCTGCGTTTTGTCGGATCCGACACCCTTCCCAAGTCTCTGTCCAGGCGCGAGGTCGAAGAATGCTTTGGACTGAGCGCTGAAGACATCCACGAGCTTCGCCCGCCCCGCTTCCGGGGTACAGCTCGGCTTGGCGCGGCCGTTCAACTGGTAATGCTGCGCGCCACTGGACGACACCCAGATGCCCTCTCAGGCCTGCCACCCGTGCTGCTGCGGCACCTGACATCAACACTGGGCATGAGCGCGACGGACATCGCATCCGTGACGTCGCTGTACAAGGACCGGGCCACCCGCTTCGAGCATCAGCTTTGGGCACGGCAACGCGTTGGCTTCGCGGTTGTGGACGACACCACAAAAGCACTGCTTGCCGATGCCCTGCGCGAGCTTGCCACCACTGCGGTTTCGGTGAACGATCTTGTGCATCAGTCGGAGCACTGGCTTTTCGACCGCCGCCTCGTGCTGCCTGGCGATCGAAACCTCAGGGACATGGCCCGCACGGCATTTGCCGACCAGGAGAATGCGGCGCTCGAAACGATTCGCATAGGCGTGCCGCGCGAGCACATCCACAGGGCGCTTTTGCACACGTTCTCAAAACGATCTGGACCGGGTGGGCACACCGTGCTGGATTGGCTGCGAACGCCACCGGGCAAGCATGGCCAGCTCACCCTGAGCGAGGTCACCAAGAAAATCGAGTGCCTGAAGGCATTGCATGTCCACGAATGGAAGCTGTCGGCGATTGCGCTGAACCGGTTAAAGGCCTACAGCCAGGAGGTGGTCAATCGAACACCATCAGCAACAAAGAACCTGTCCCCCGAACAGCGCGAGTTGGAGATGGTCTCATTCCTGCACGTCACTTTGCTTGAGCAGACCGACCTGGCTGCGGAGATGGGTGCGCGACGCCTCACCGATCTCTACCGCAAGGCTTCCGGCAAGGTGCTCAAGAAGCAAGCCGACAGCTCCGTCGATTTACGCGCTGAGCGGGTGGAGCTCAAAGAGGTCCTCTACGACAAGAAATTGACCGCCGAGCAAATCGTCGCCGCGATGCGCAAACTTGTGCCGCAAAACGAGCCCGACTTCGCAGGCACGCGTGCCCAGTTGGTTCGCGAAGCACTGGTGAAGGAAGAGGCACCGCGTGTCTCAGCGCTCCTCAACTCACTGGGCATCCTGGAGATCAGAGGCGAGGCGTCGGACAAGGCGCTGAGGCAACTCAAGTTGCTGCGCGATCTGGCCAAACGGGGTGCAACCAGCCTGCCTGAGGGACTCGACGTTTCTTTTGCCGACCCCGGCTGGCATCTGTTGTTGCAGAGCCCAGACCGCAAGCTCGCGCTTGCTGCACTGAAGGTCAGTGCAGCAACGGCACTGCGCAAGGCCATCAAAGGCGGAAAGCTCTGGCTGGCGCACAGCGGCAGACACCGCAGTCGCGCCGATCAACTGATGTCTGAGCCGGAATGGGCGCAAAAGAACATGTCGCTCATCCGGGCGCTCAGCCTCACCGACGATCCCTACAAGTTCCTGGAGCGGGTGTTGGAGCGCGTCGACGCCGGCCTGGCCCAACTCGCCAAAGCTGTCGAGGAAGGCGCGCTCACCATCGACAACCAGGGACACATCAGCATCGCACCCATCCAGGCGCTTGAAGTCGAACCCCAGGTCACGAAGACCCGCGAAAGCATGTTCAACATGATCGGCGGCGCCCAGTTCGGGAACATGCTCGTTGAGATTGATGCCAAAACCCGCTTCAGCCAAGCGCTGCTGGGCCGTATGGCCAAGGATATTGGTGAGCTGAAGGCGGTGTACGGCGCCCTGTACGCGCATGGGACGGAGAACAACGCCAAGGGGGTATGCGCCATGATCCCCGGCCTGCAAGTCTCTCAGATTACCATGGCCATGCGCGCCTTGGAGGCCAGCGGCCGCCTGCGGGAGGCCAACACACGCATCATTGATTTTCAGCAGAGCATGCCGATCGCGATGCTCTGGGGCCAGGGCGACAAGGCATCCTCCGATTCGATGACGCTCGATACCTCGCGGCACCTGCACTCGGCGCGCATGGAGTACCGCCGCAAACAGCATGGGGTGGGCATCTATGTGCACATGCTGGACACCTGGGCGCTGTTTCACGACCAGCCCATCGTCATCAACGACCGGCAGGCCGCGCCAGCGGTGCATGGCGTCGAAGCACACAACTGCACTCGGCGTGAGGACCAGATCCGCCTGTCCCTGCTGGCCGTCGACACCCATGGCTACACCAACGCAGCCATGGCGATCGCCAAGCTGCTTGGCTTCGATCTGTGTGTTCGCTTGCGCCAGTTGTCGGAGCGCAAGATGTTCATGGCCTGGGGCGACGCGCCCCCCGAATCACTGGAGCGGTTGGTCGTGGGCAAGGTCTCGCTGCGAAAGATCCGTGCCGGCTGGATGGAGCTGCTGCGCCTGATCGCCTCCATCCGCCAGGGCCGCCTCACGGCCGCAGAAGCCATCGCCCGCCTGGGCAGCGCCGCCCGGGGGGATCCTGTGCACGCGGCCGCAGACGAGCTGGGAAAGCTTTTGCGCACCGTCTTTCTGTGCGACTACTTCACCATTCCTGAGTTCCGCCGCGAGATGCACGCCCTGCTGAACCGCGGCGAGTCCATCCATCAACTGCAGCGCGCCGTGTACCACGGGCGTGTGGGCGTCTCGCGTGGCCGCCGCGCCGATGAACTGCGCACCATCTCGACGTCCCACACCCTGCTGACCAACGTTGTGATCGCCTGGAACACCATGAAGATGCAGGATGTCGTGGACCGCTGGAAGGCGATCAAGCACCCCATCGAGGACCACTGGATTCGGCGCATCGGGCCGGTGCACTTTGGGGTCTCCTCGTTTTCAGTGCAATAAGTGACGGTACGAAAAGCTAGCACTGGCGCGGAGGTGGTGTTGGTAGATCGTTGATTTCATTGACTTTCCTGTTCACTTTCAAATCTGCGATTCGTGGCGTCAAACCGTGGTCGGTTTCATCCATTGGTGCCAGTTATCGATGCATTTGGCCGCGAAGGCAGGATTTGGTCAGCATAGCGGTCAACCGGGAAGCGAAACACACCCCGCAAGTTGATGCTCTCCAGCCTGGTGGGCGCAATCTTCCCGATCAGTTCCGGTGGAATGACCTGGCGGCGGTTCGACCAGCGATCCAGGACCGCCTGCATCTGTGAGGTATTCCACGCCATCACGATGTTGGCCATCAGGCTCAACGCATCGGCCACAGCCTGCATTTCATCGACACGTTTGGCCTGCGCCGGGCTGATCCGGCCGGTATAAATGGCGCGCTTGAGGGCGTTAACAGCCTCGCCCCGATTGAGCACCCGGCGCAACTCGTTCCTGAAAGCGTCCTTGACAAAGTAGTCAGCCAAAAACGCCGTACGCAGCAACCGCCCCAATTGCACGCCAGCCTCATAGATTGGATCGCCCTGGGCGGCAGAACCGAACCGCGCAAGAGCTGCCACCGCACTGGCATGTCCGCTCATGACCGAGGCTGCCAGGTGCACCAGACTATCCCAATGCTTTTCGATCAAAGCGACGTCGACATTGGCTTCGCACACCGCAGCGATTTCTGCGGGCACTTTGGTGCCGCGTGGCACAAAGAGGTGGCGCTGTTTGAGTTCCTTCAACCGCGGGCAAAGATCAAAACCAAGCAAACGGGCATGTGACATGGCAAAGTCGGTGTAGCCATGGGTATCCACAGCAAGCTGGCTGGTCTCCAGCTTTTCTTGGCGGATGACACCTTCAATGGCCACGCCCGCCTGGCGCTCATTGAGCACAAAGGGCTGCGCATGGAAGATGCCCCACCGGTCTTTTACATGGGAGTAGATTCCAATGGAAGGTGTGTTGCGCCGAGGATCAAGCCGGGCTTGCCACACCCGTTTGGTGGTCTCCATGCTCATCATGTCAGAAGATGCCAAATCGGACCGCCCCCAGGTGGCGGCAATCGGGTGTCGCTGCATGAATTCCAGCACAGCCTGGCAGGCCTGGCTCAGACGCCGTTCGTCCCGCGCCCAGCGCATGGCCTGGCGAATGCTGGTGGCAGACAATTGCGGAATCATGCGCGCGCATTCGACCGCAGTCAGACTGGTGCCGTGGGCCATGATGCCGGCATAGACCATCAGCAGCTCGTCGGTAGAGCGCGGCTCACGTCCGAGCATGATCCAGCTAAAGCGCACCTGGGCGTCAACGGCCAGAATCACTTCCGGCAATTGAACCTCACCGATGCGGTGATCCAAAGCCGCGCGCAGCTTGGTCACTTCTGGGTCTTCGTCCTCTGCGGGCAATGGCGACAAATGGAGTTCATCATCCACGCGCAGTACGCCACTGCGGGCTGCAGCGGCCACCGCATCGACACCGGCAGTTACTCTGGCCAGCAAAGGCTTCAAGAAAGTGGCAGCCTTGCTGGGTAACGATAGACGGGCATAGTGTTTCTTGGACTCTGCCTGCCAACGCTCGTCCGTGAAGAACAAGCGCGCACGACCCCGAAAGCTCAGGCTGTGCTCAATCCAGACCGAGCCATTGCGCACCGCGCGGCGCAGGGCAAACAGGGTGGCCACCTCCAACGCCTGAAACGCCCGTTCCCGGTCTGGGCTGGAGATCGAAACCTGCCAGATCATTCCCAGACTTGGTGCCACCACTTCAACTGGCAGCTTTCTGGATCCTTTGAGATATAAAGCTTGCAGCTTGGCAAGGTACTCGATGGCAGGATGCTCGCCGGTGGCCTGCCAGGGCAGCTTTGCAATGGCGACGAGCAACGACCGCACGGGGCGAATTCCATCAATCAATCCCTCGCGGACCAGGGAGGCCCTGCTCGGTGGTTTGCGTTTCTGGGTTTCGGTGATCAAGGCTTCAAGACGGGCACGCAACTCAGCATCTGGCACCGCACCTTGCGCGCTCAAGGCAACAAGTTCGCCGAGCAGCGTTTTGTACATTGCGGCCCAATTGACGGTAGCGGGGACATCGGCGGCAGCCTGACGCCACAGATCGGCGATCCGGCGCTGCACCATAAGGATCAACTGGTCTGTGGTGGTGAACAGGCAATACCGAAGAAAGCATGCGACCTCCACGGTGCGCGCTGGCTCTTTGATCTTGGCTCCGGCTGAGGGCGGCCTGGAGACAAGTCGGCGCGCGTAGCGGCGCAAGATGAGATCGGGGATGTCTGCCAGGTGCTTATGAACGTCCAGAGTGTAAAGCAGGTCGATGCGCTCCAGTACCTCGCTGATTTGGCGGGTTGAGTGTTTCGCCGGTGCAGCCAATAGCCAACTCTGCTGGGTTGGTCCATCTGGGCGCAGCTCTGAAACTGAGGCTCGCCAGCGATCAAGTGTTGCTGGATCAACGCTGGCGGCGATGGCGGTGCCTGTTTCAACTTCAAGCTGGGCAAGTGCCGCCGCAATCAGTGTCCGAATTGCCCGCTCGTGCACGATCACCAGCTTGTTCTTGTACAGCCATTGACGCGCCCGCACGAGTAGCTGATCGCGGTCGGCGCAGCGCGCCACTTCGTCGCGCAGTTCACGTACCAGTGAGCGGCGCTGGTGCTCGCTCATCCACTGGAATCCAAGGACCGTGCAGGCTACTTGTTGGTGATCGAATAGCGTGCGCCCGCGTTCATACATGGCTCTCAGCGAGGCGACTTCTGGTGCTGCAATGCCAAGCTCGTTGCCAAGGTGGCGCCACAAGGCTACTGGAATTACCCGAAAGGCACCGAGCAAACGCCCACTCATGCGCAGGAAACCAATATGGAGCGCCAGACCAAGCTTGTGGGAATCACCTCGGCGTGCATTGATTGCGTCGCGCTCGGCACCATCGAAGGTGAAAAATGCCTTCATCTCGAAGTCGCTGATATCGCGGGGGAGCCCACGCATCCCCAAAAACGTTGTGTGCCAACCCTGCATCGTGAACCTCAAAAGTGGGAGGCCACCATACCCGTTTACAAAGCGAACAGGAAAGTCAATGAAATCAACGGTCTACCCAGACCACCCCCGCGCCAGTGCTAGCTTTGCGTACCGTCACTTATTGCACTGAAAACGAGGAGACCCCGAAATACCCTTGGTCACTGCCCAAGTGACCACGGGAGTCGCGCTCGCTCAGGTGGAGTTCCTAACGGCCGCTTTATGTTTCAAACAGCCGATCGTCGAGCTTCGGAGAGTGTCCGCGATTGGCCGGGAGTGTCATTCCGCGCCTTTGCCGTAAAGCAGCCGCTCAAGTCGTGCAGCCTAGTTCATGACAAGGGCAGCACGACCGTAAGCTTGCTTCAAATTTCGGTTTGCTCGGAAATCTCCAACGCATCGTCAACCTCTATGCCGAGATACCGGATGGTCGACTCCAGCTTGGAGTGCCCAAGCAGCAACTGAACGGCACGCAGGTTTTTGGTTCGTCGATAGATCAGCGTGGGCTTGGTTCTTCGTATCGAATGGGTACCATAGCTTGCGCGCTCCAGCCCTAGCTCATCCACCCAGTGGGCTAGGATACGGGCGTACTGACGTGTTCCCAGATGAGGGGATCTGTGGATCCTGCTTGGGAACAAAAAGCTATCGGATTTCAGCTCCGCATGCTTGATCCATGCCTGCAGGGCATCTCGTGTCGTTGATGTGATTTCAAATTGCACAGGCCGCTGCGTTTTGTGTTGCATAACGATGGCGCGTGTCGCCATCTGATCGCCGTGGCAAACGTCTCTGACCTTCAACGCCACGAGGTCACAGCCCCGCAATTTGCTGTCGATACCCAGGTTGAAAAGTGCAAGCTCCCGGATTCGGTGCTCCATCTGTAGTCGCACACGCAGTGCCCAGATGTCTTTGACCTTGAACGGGGACTTTTGGCCCACGATTTTCCCCTTGTTCCACGGCTCGCGATGGATAGCGCTGGTGACGGATTCCATGATGGTCTCCCATTGAGTTGAGGGAGTACCACAATGCGCTTGATTGGCCAGAAAGTCGATGCACTGGCAGAGCATCAGCTCAATGAATTCGCTGGCGAACGACTGCTAACTGGTCGTCCCTGAAGAATCCCCAGAGCCCGCGTAGGCACTGGACTTTGGGGTGATTGCGGATGGCCGGAACTCCCGGTTTGAATTCCAATAGAGGCTGTTTTCTGGGAGTTCTGCCGTGCTGTTTGCCTGCCCCGCCACCGATGATTTCTTCCGTTCGCGCATCGATCACATGATCGACCTGCGCCATCCGCTGGCCGTGCTGGCCTCGCGCATGCCCTGGCAGGAGATCGAAGCACGGGTGGCGCAGGTCTTCTCTCGCAGAGGCCGCGCCGGTGTGGCCATGCCCGACCTGGATCTCTTCGGCGAGCAGGTGCAGCGTGCCGCTGTTCCCAGCAATGCAGGGCGCCCCCGTGTGCCGCTGCGCATCATGATCGCGCTGCTGTACCTCAAGCACGCCTTCAACGAGTCCGACGAGGGCGTCGTTGAGCGCTGGGGCGAGACGCCAACGTGGCAGTTCTTCTCGGGCCAGGCGTACTTTGAACACCGCCGCCCCTGCGATGCCACCACCCTGATCAAGTTCCGTCAGCTCCTGGCTGAGGAAGGCGTGGAGGAACTGTTGGCGCAAACCATCAACGTGGCCGTGAACCTCAAGCTGATCAAACCGCAGGAGCTCGCCCGCGTGATCGTGGACAGCACGGTGCAACACAAGGCGATTGCCCACCCCACCGACAGCCGCTTGCTGGAGACTGCGCGCGCCAAGCTGGTGGAGGCGGCCAAGGACGCCGGGGTCGATCTGAAGCAGACCTTTGCCAAAGAGGGCAAGGAGCTGGGCCGCAAGGCTGGAAGATACGCACATGCCCGCCAGTTCAAGCGCATGCGCCGGGCCATCAAGCGCCAGCGCACCATCGTCGCTCGCCTGCAGCGCGAGATTGACCGCAAGGCCACTGCCATCGGGCAAGCTGTGCGGGAGGCGCTCGCTGAGACTTTGAACAAGGCCCGGCGCATCGTGTGCCAGAGCGGCCAACGCAAAGCGGCGGATGGACAGCCCAAGCTCTACGCCTGGCACGCGCCCGAGGTGGACTGCATCAGCAAGGGCAAGGCGAGAACGCCTTACGAGTTCGGGGTGAAGGTGGGCATTGCCAGCACGCTGCACGGCAACCTGATCGTGGGCGCACGGGCCTTCCACGGCAACCCGTATGACGGGCACACCTTGGCCGAGCAGCTCGAGCAGGCCACGATCCTGATGCAGGACAGTGCGACAAAACCGGCGACGGCCTTCGTGGATCTGGGTTACCGGGGCGTGGATGCGGACTTGCCTGGCGTGCACATCGTGCACCGGGGCAAGGCCAAGCGGATCAGCGAACGGGAGAGAAAGCTGCTCAAGCGGCGCCAGGCCATCGAACCCATCATTGGCCACCTCAAGGCCGACCATCGGATGGATCGCTGCCACCTCAAGGGTGAAACTGGCGACCGGCTGCACGCGGTGCTGTGCGCGGCGGGCTACAACATCCGTTGGCTGCTGCGCATGATCGCAAGGAAGGGGGTGGCCTTCCTGCAACTGGTCTATTTGCGCCTGTGCGAGGTCGCGAGCCTATCGCCGAACTGGTCTCGGATGCTGCGCAAGCCGCTTGACCATGCACTCAGCAGGTCAGCCCCTCGCTTGGCCTGGGCGTCAATCTGAATAAATCAGGGCCGACTAACTGGCTTATCTTTAAAGTGCCGTAGCCGGCCAACAGCTGTCATCCGTCCAGCCGTTGCAAATGTCTGCTTCGCGGCGAGGCCGTGTGACAACTCGCGGGGAGCCCGCGCGAGTCAGACGCAGCTCGCAGCCTTGTTTGTTTGTGCGAATTGACCCCGTCTGAGGCCTGCAATGGTGATGCTGGTGCCCGCTCGGGGTTGTAGATCGGGCCTGCAGGCGGCTGCAAAGGGTGCCCATGCGCCCAACAACTGCATCGCTTTCTTGGCCCGCTCGAAACCCAGGATGCGGAGGACGCGTTTGAAGTTGTATGCCAACACGCTCAGGTTCATCTCGGTTGCCACGTTCTCTATGCCTCGGGTCAGGAAGTGCGTCCCACCCATCCAGTGTTTGAGGGTGCCGAAGACATGCTCGATGGTGCTTTTGCGCACCGTCATGGCATTGGGCATCCGGTCCCCATGACTTCCTCATGCTCCCATCGCCTGATGCGCCGGTAGCCGACGGTCCCAGTCTAGAACCTGTGGACTGTCGGCACTACCGTTGAAACGCTTATGGCAAGGCCAAGCTGTCGTTATGAGCAATTTCAGCTGGCCCGGCCGGCTTTGCACAGCATAACTACCGCAGCCTCATCAACCGGGCCGATTGACTGTCGCGCCTCCTCGTCAGCCATTGCGCGAGCCAATGCAATGAAGCCCTTTACTGCATCGGGTCCGCACGCATGTGCCGCCTTCCTGACTACATCGCGTTGGCGGCCTAAGGCCGTTTCCAGCACATCCTTTCCTTCCCGCGTGAGGAAGAGATGCTTGATCCGCCTATCTTCCTGCCCAGCTTTTTGTTCCACCAACTCACGACGTATCAGCTGTCCGAGGACCGTATTGAGCGCCTGGCTCGACACGCGGAGTTCACATCGCAACTGCCCCACGGTGATGCCCGGGTTCTTATAGATGAAAGCCATCGCACGATGGTGTGCCAATCCAAGCTGTAGTGGGACCAGTGCAGCTTCGGCCGCTTGGCGCAGGTGCGCGTGAGAGAAAAAGTGGGACTGGATAACGTTCCAGAAGGCGCTGTCGAATTCGGAGCTCGCACTGCTTGAGGCAGGGGCTTTGGCGCTGCGTCGTGTCGCGTTCATGGTCCTCGTTGCTTCCTGAAATGTGGCGCCGCAGCGGCAGCCGGCGTCAATGCTACTCGTAGTTGATTCATTCAGGGTAACTACTAATAAAACAATGATTAATGTATCAGTAATATTGCTATATTAAATGGCCTTGCACTGTACTGACGCCAGATTGTCCGGAGACGACGACCGTGAACCTGATTGGCTTTTTCGAATGCCGCGCCGAGTTGCACTCGGCAGGATTGATGCACGTCCCCGAGGCCTTGCCGGCGGTTCATCGAGGGTTGGCGCCTCAGAGTGGCTCGGGAGAGTGCCGTGATCAGCTTTCTGAGAAGCAAGTGGGAAGAGACCGTCAAAGAGGAACTCGAGCTTGCGGCTCCGAGGCTCCGCGCGAAGACTTGCAGAAGTACGGTCACGAGCGACTTGGTGGCACGACAGCACCCAAGTCCGTCGAATTCTGGGGTGAGCTGCCCCACACAGCTGTTGGCAAGACGTCGAAGCGCGAGATCTGCGATCGCTTCTGGCAAGGTCTGCTGCGGCAGAACTAGGGAAAAAGCATGCAAGATGTTTACATCGTTGGCGCCTATACGACGCCGTTCAAGCGGCACATCGACAAGTCCATCCGGGACTTATCGCGCGAAGCCTACATGGGCGTGCTCGCGGATGCTGGAATGGCCAAGGGCGATGGCATCGAGTTCGCGTGGTTCGGCAACTGCATGGCTGACTACTGGGGGCAAGCGGTGGTCCGGGGCCAGATCTCCTTCGTCCCGCTGGTACAGGAAGGATTGTTTCCGGATCGGGTGCCCATGATCAATGTGGAAGGCGGTTGCGCCACCGCATCGATGGCGTTCCACGGCGCATGGAAGGACATCCTTTCCGGCCAGTCCGACCTCTCGCTGGCCATAGGCGTCGAGAAGCTGTACGACCCCGAAGGCGGCGAGGAAATGTTGACGCGCTTCAGTGGTGGGCGCGCTCCATTCGATCGCGAGGAGCTGTTCGGGGAATACCGCAGGATCGCTGGAAAAATTGGCCGGTCTTTCGCGCCGGGGCCTGGACGCACGCTACCGATGGACACCTATGCCATGCAGGCCGCCTATCACATGCATCGGTGGGGAACCACACGTGAGCAGATTGCGTACTGCGCCTCGAAGAACCATTTCCACGGCTCGCTCAACCCGAAAGCGCAGTACCGATTCCAGATGACGCCCGAGGAAGTGCTCGCCGACCGGAAGGTTATCGACCCGCTTACGCGCGCGATGTGCTCACCCATCGGTGATGGTGCGGCCGCTGCGCTACTTTGTTCGGAGCGCCACCTGCAAAGCGTCGCACCCGAGGTGCGTGCGAGGGCCGTGAAGATCCGTGCCAGTGTATTTACCGGCGGCAAGATGAGAAGCGAGGACGAGCCTTCGCTCTCACGCGTCGCCGCGGAGAAGGCCTACAGGAAGGCAGATGTGAAACCCTCCGACATTGATGTAGCAGAGGTCCACGATGCGACCTCTTTCGGCGAAATCTACCAGATGGAAATGCTTGGCTTCTGTCGCGACGGCGAGGGCGGCCCGTTCGTCGCGTCGGGCGCGACGCGCCTTGGTGGTGCCATCCCAGTCAATACGTCTGGCGGCTTGGTTTCCAAGGGCCACCCGCTTGGCGCAACGGGGCTGTCGATGCTGGCGGAACTCGCGACCCAACTACGGGGCGAAGCCGGCGAGCGGCAGGTAGTGAATGCGCGTCTTGCACTGCAGGAAAACGGTGGCGGCTTGCTGGGACTTGAAGAGGCGGCTTGCTCGGTCGTCATCCTGGAACGCAACTGAACACATCCCTTGCGGGATTCACACGGAAAAACCAACCAAGGAGATAGGAATGAATCGCGACTATCAGGCCATGAAAACCCCGCTGCACTGTACGCCGAAGCGGGTCCGCATGTTGAACCTTTTCGCACTAGCTGCGGCGCTGTGTGCGGTTCCCGCGCTCGCCCAGGAAACCGAATTCCGGATTGGCGGTATCGGCACGTTCTCCGGTCCGTTCGGGGTGATGGGCGAATCGATGCGCAAGGGCGCTGAACTGGCTGCCGAAATGCGCGGCCGAAAAGTGCTGGGTGCGCCTGTTAAGTTCATCTGGGAAGACGACGAAACAAAGCCGCAGGTGGCGGTGCAGAAGGCCACTCGCATGGTGTCGGCCCAGTCGCACCTGCTGTTCGCGCCTGTCGCGTCCGGCGCAACGCTTGCGGTGATGAAGGTCGCTGAACGCGCGCAAACGCCCCTGCTCGTGACTATGTCGGCGGCGGACGACATCACGGCCAAGGAGGGAAATCCCTACACATTCCGCACGTCGAACTCGATAGACATGGAGATGCGCATGCTGGACCGCTTTGCCGCCCATAGTGAGTTCAAAAAAGTGTTCACAGTCGCCTCCGACGCAGGCGTGTCGCGGGACGCCGAAGCGAAATTCAGGGCGATGCTCCAGGCCCGCAGCGCGACGGTGGTCGGCCAAGAGTTTCCCGCCATCGGCACACGCGACTTCTCGATCATCATCAACAAGATCCTTCAGAGCGATGCCGAAGCCGTCGCGCTGTTCGTCTCCGGAAGCGACATGATCACGCTGCTCAAGCAGGGTGAGCAGTTCAAGCTGCAGGAAAAGAAGAAGCTGTTCGGCTCCACCACGATGGATGAGTCCATCGCCAAGGCGGTGGGGTCCGGAAGCAGCGGCGTCTACTCGACGCTGCGCTACCACTTCAGCATAGACAACCCGGCCAACAAGGCCTTTGTCGCGGCCTATCAGGCCAAATACAACGACGTGCCAGACCAGTACGCCGGCGAAGCGTTCGACGGAATGGCTTGGTTCCTGGACGTCATCGACGCGACGAAGTCGTGGGATAAGGCCGTGTGGGTGAAGTCGCTCAAGACCAGCGCCCGGCCCAACTCGGTGGAAGGCGCCAAGAAGATGCGTTCATGCGACCAGCAGGCGGAACAAAGCGGCTACTTCGGTCGCGCCGTCGCTGCGACGCCGCCGATGCCGCCGGTGGTCATCCAAGTGACAAACACCTTCTCGGCGGCCGAACTGTTTACGGCCTGCCGCTAGTAGGCCCGTGGCAGGAGCGCAGACGTGCTGACCACTGTCTTGATTGGCCTGAGTATCGGCGCCGTGCTGCTGCTGGTCGCCGCAGGCCTTGCCTTGGCATTCGGCATGCTGGGAGTCGTGAACTTCGCTCACGGCACGCTCTACATGCTAGGTGCTTTCGTAGCTGCCGAGGTGGTGGCTCGTAGCGGGAGTTTTGTCGCCGGTCTGCTGATCGCCCCTCTCGTGATTGCCGCATTGGCCGTCGCGATAGAGGCCCTTCTGCTGCGGCCTCTCTACGAACAGTCGCACGAGAAGCAACTGCTACTGACTTTCGGGCTACTCATTTTGTTGGAGGAAGTCGCTCGCGCAATCTGGGGCTTGAATTACCGACACATCCAGATCCCCGGCTTTCTCTCCGGACAAATGGAGGTCCTCGGCGAGAAGCTGCCGGTCTACCGCGTCTTCGTGATCGCTGCAGGTGCGCTGGTCGCGGCCGTGCTTGTCCTGATGATCGATCGCACCCGTATCGGCATGGTGTTGCGTGCCGCCATGACACATGCGCAGATGGTGCGTGGCCTTGGCATCAGCATCGCGCGCTATCGCACCACGGTGTTCGCGCTGGGCGGCGCTCTCGCTGGCCTCGGAGGGGTCATCGCCGCCCCTCTCAGCCCTGTGCAGGTCAATATGGGAGGGACGGTGATCCTGGACAGTTTTATGGTCGTCATCGTGGGCGGCCTTGGCAACGTCCGAGGTGCTGTTGCGGCCGCATTCGCCCTGGGTTTGCTGCGCGCGTTCGGGCAGCAATATGCAGTCGAATACGTCGACCTGCTGACGTACGTGCTTCTTGTCATCGTGCTGCTTTTGCGTCCTCAGGGACTGTTCAACTCGCCAGGAGCGCGCAAAGCATGAAAAACTTAAGGTTAGAACTGATTGCGGCCGTCGTGATCGGGCTTGCTTGCGCCGCACTCGGGCGACTGGTTTCTGAAGGCGCACAGCACTTCATTGCCCAGGTGCTGATCATGGCCATCTTCGCATCGGCATTTGACTTGGCATTTGGGCGGACCGGCATCTTTTCGGTCGGGCATGCCGCCTTCTTCGGCATTGGGGCCTATGCGTTCGCCTGGGTCGCTATTGGCACCGGCTGGGGAGTCTTCCCCGCCCTTGCCGCATCAGTCGTTGCCGGTGGCCTGCTGGCCCTGCTCTTCGGCGTGCTGGGACGACGCGCAACGGGCATTTACTTCGCGCTCGCAACCCTCGCGCTGGGTCAGCTTGTCAGCATACTGATCGAGGTGAAGATGCGTCGTTTCAGCGGGGGCTCCGACGGAATCCCGGGCATCCCGCGCCCGATGGTCCTGGGGATTGACTTCAGCGACACCCTGCGTTACCTCTGGTTCACCTGCTTCGTGTTCAGCGCCATCCTCGCGCTAATCGCGCTGGTGCGACGCTCGCCCTACGGGCATGCTCTCGCGGCCGTGCGGGACAATCCCGTGCGGGCCGAACAACTGGGCTACCACGTAGGCTTCTACCGCATCACCGCCCTCGGTCTTTCAGGCGCAATTTCCGGTCTTAGCGGCGCGCTATTCGGGATGCTCACCATGTTCGTCGGTCCGGACATGCTGCGCTTCATGCTGTCGGGTGAAGTTCTGATCATGGCGATTCTGGGCGGCTCAGGAACCCTGTTCGGGCCGTTGTTGGGCGTCACCTTCTTCGAAGGCGCCCGCGAGGTGATCAGCGGCATAACGCCGCACTGGCTCGGATTCGTCGGCCTGCTATTTATCCTGATCACCCTGTTTGCACCAGCTGGACTAGTGGGCATCCTCGCCCAACTGCGTGCGCGCTTTCTGCGCCGCAGGGCGGCTGGTTTCTGGCGCTCGAGGCAGGCATGAAGCGGGCCGCCCAGCTCTCGTGCGAGTCCATCGCCGTCCGGTTCGGTTCGTTCCAGGCGCTACGCGATGTGAGCCTGACGTTCCTTCCCGGCAAGACGACGGCCTTGATCGGGCCCAACGGCGCCGGTAAGACGACCCTGCTCAACGTCCTCTCCGGGTTGCAGACACCAAGCGCCGGCATCGTGCGGCTTGAGGGCCGCGACATCACCCGCAGCGCCCCCTGGCAGCGGGCACAGCAAGGCATGGCGCGCTCGTTCCAGATCGTCAATGTCTTTCCGCGAATGACCGTGCGCGAGAACCTGCGCTTGGCAGTCCAGCGCACGGAGCTTAAACGCCTGGTGCCGTGGCGCACCGTCGACTCCATGCGCAAGATCGTCCAGGACGTTGACGAAAGACTGCAGGAGTTCAATTTGACCGATCGGGCCGAGTTACCTGCGGGTCAACTTTCGCATGGAGAGCAACGCGGTCTGGAGATTGCATTGAGCGTCATTGCCGACCCCGTGGTTCTTCTGCTGGACGAGCCACTGGCTGGGGTGGGCCATGGCGAGATGGCCCAGTACGTGGATCTGCTTCGCCGCGTCGCAGCGAGCCGAACCACGGTGGTGGTTGAGCACAACATGGATGTCGTCATGGATCTTGCGGATGAGATTGTGTGCTTGGCTGGCGGTAACGTGCTTGCAAAGGGCTCGCCTGGAGAGATCCAGGCAAACGAGCAGGTTCGGGCAGCCTACCTGGGGACTGCTGATGCTTGAGCTTGAACGTGCACAGGTGTTCTACGGAGGCGCCCAAGCGCTCTTCGAAGTGTCAATGGAGATCGAACCTGGTGAGGTCGTGGCGCTGGTCGGCCGGAACGGGGCGGGAAAGTCTACGGCTCTCAAGGCGCTTGCCGGCTGGGAGCCGCTGCGTGAAGGCACTATCCGCTGGAACGGAAGTGCACTGCGCGCGGTGTCAGCCGAGCAGATGAGCCGGCTTGGAATTGCACTCGTTCCGGATAGCCGGCAAGTGTTTCCACTGCTCAGCGTCGAGGAGAACCTTCGGATGTCCTCAGTCGCGCACAAGGCGTCTCGTTGGACGATTGAATCAGCTTTTTCGCTCTTTCCGCGGCTGGCTGAAAGACGGACAGCCGCGGGTGCGGCCCTGTCTGGCGGCGAGCAGCAGATGCTCGCAATCGCGCGCGCGCTGCTTTGTCAACCGGCCGTGCTGCTGCTTGACGAGCCCACAGAAGGGCTGTCTCCGATCATGGCGCAAGCGGTCTTGGAAGCCATCAGGACTGTTGCGTCGGAACAGATTGGAATCGTCATCGTGGAGCAGAACGCGCGGATTCCGCTGCAGTTGGCCCGCCGTTTCTACGTGCTCGACTCCGGGTGCGTGGCATGGAAGGGAAACCGTGAAGCGTTCCTGCGCGACGAAGAAAAAGTGAACCGTTTGATGAGTGTGTGAAACGCACCCGTCGCATCGAGGACGAAAGGAGTACAGAAAATGCTGGAGCAGGAATTCCTGTCGGTCGCCGAGATGATCGAGTTGAACGCCAGGGCGCGACCAAACGAACCGGCGCTCATCGACTCCGCAGGCGAAGTTTCATGGCGCAGCTTGGATGGCCTGGTGACCGCCTCGGCAAACGCCTGGATCGCACAGGGCCTCGGCAGGGCTCAGCCAGTTGCGATGCTGATCGATTCGTCGCGGTGGTCATGGATTCATCTATTCGGTGTGCTGCGGGCCGGTGGGGTGGCGGCGCCGTTGAACACGATGCTCGGGCCTGAAGCCATTCATGCGCAGCTGGCCGATGCGCGTGCGACGCACCTGCTGGTAAGCAGGACGTACGGCGACCTTGCAGCAGCAGTGATCCCGCGCATCGGCCCCAACGAACCATGCCGCATTGTGTGTAGCGAGGACGGCGTTCTCGCAGGGACCGTGGACATCGGTGCGGCTGCCGCAGCCGCTTCAGCGGATAGGTCGACTGTGGTTCTGCGGCCTGACGATCCCGCGACGATCATTTACTCGTCTGGAACGACGGGCACCCCAAAGGGCATCGTGCACTCCCACCGGGCGCGGGCGCAAATGGCCCTGATCCTGGCTTCGGTCTTTCGTTGCTCGTCAAGTTGCCGGCTACTGCTGACGACGCCCCCGCACACGAACGGTTCTTTCATGGTGCTGCTTCCTGCACTGGCTACCGGAGGCGCTGTTTACCTTGCCGGGAGCTTCAATCCGCAGCGCTACCTGGAGGAAATCCGGCGCTTCCGTCCAACGCTCGCCTTCATGGTGCCGACCATGGCGCAGGCGCTCATCGACTTGCCGGCAGCGCGCGAGACGGATTGGTCATGCTTTGACTTCATCGTGACCGCGGGTGCGCCGATGTCTTCGGAGTTGAAGCGACGCACCCGGGAGATGACCGGCGAACGACTGGGCGAGCTATGGGGCTTCACAGAAGGTGTCGCCACAGCGATACAGCCGCACCAGGTGAAGGACCACCCCGGCTCTGTGGGGCGCGCGATTCCGACGTGCGAGATTCGCGTTGTCGATGAGTGTGGCAAGGAGCTTCCCAAAGGCGAAATCGGGGAACTGGTCGGGCGATGTGCCATTGCAATGACGGGCTATCTAGCTCGCCCCGCGTCGAACGAGGCCGTCGCTTGGAAATCTCCGGATGGCCATGTATTCATGCGCACTGGCGATCTGGGGAGCATTGACGCAGACGGCTGGGTAACGATAAAGGGTCGTTCAAAAGACATGCTGATCTCCGGCGGCCTCAACATCTATCCCGCCGACATCGAGGCGGTCGGGCTTGAACACCAGGCGGTACAGGATTGTTCCGTGGTCGGCGTGTCGCATCCCAAGTGGGGCGAAACGCCCGTCGCATTCGTCAAGCTCAAGCCCTCGGGGGAGGTCGGGGCCGACGAACTGAAGACGTGGATCAACGAACGTGTTGGGCGCCACCAGCGCGTTCACGATGTGGTCCTGGTAGGCGAATTTCCTCGCAATACCCTCGGCAAGGTTGTCAAGGGCGAACTCGCCGAGGTCTATGCCTGTTGCAGGCTTGATACGTAAATTCAACAAGTAGTGAGGAATCGAAATGATCGGCAGATTGGATGGAAAGGTGGCCCTGGTCACCGGCTCGGGGCGCGGGATCGGGCGAGAAATTGCATTGAAGCTTGCCGCTGACGGTGCATCGGTGGTCGTTAACGACGTTGACGAAGAACCGGCGCAAGAGGTAGCCGAACAGATTCGCGCCGCAGGGGGACGGGCTGTGGCATGCATAGGCAGCGTGACGTCGGATGAATTCGCCGGACGCTTCGTCGGCACAGCTGTGCGCGAGTTTTCTGGCCTCGACATAGTGGTCAACAACGCAGGATATGCGTGGGACAACGTGATACAGAAGGTCTCGGACGAGCAGTGGGCAACGATGTTGGATGTTCACCTCACCGCGCCTTTCCGAATCCTGCGCGCGGCTCAACCCGTCATCCGCGACTTCGTAAAGCAGGAATCTGTGGCGGGACAACGCAAAGTCCGCAAGGTGGTGAACATCTCCTCCGCGGCGGGCATGTCCGGGAATGCCGGGCAAAGTGCGTACTCCGCGGCGAAGGCCGGCATCCATGGGATGACCCGCACACTTGCCAAGGAGTGGGGACGCATGAATGTCACCGTGAACTGCGTTGCCTTCGGGCTTATCAAGACGCGGCTACTGGTCAGCACTGCCGAGCATGTAGTGCAGTCCATCGACGGCCACGATCTGCGCATCGGCGTCAATGCAGATCTATTCGAGCGGTTGCAGCAGCAGATTCCCCTCGGGCGCGCGGGAACGCCCGAAGAAGGCGCCGGCGCTGTCTACCTGTTCTGCATCCCAGAATCGGATTACGTCAGCGGGCAGGTCGTCCTATGCGGTGGCGGACTGGCCGGGATCTGATCCGACCGTTGCTACCGAGGGCATTTCCGATCAAGGACAGTAATCCCGAAAGGTCGGCTCAAGGCTGCTGCTTCTCGACTCATTGGTTGGTCCGCACTAGGTCTGGAGCGCTTGGAGCTGGCGCTCGAGCTCCGCCCACTCTGGCGCAGGCGGTGAGTTGTTGCTGTGCTTCATGGACGCGGGGGCCTCGCGGCCGAGTAGCTGGTTTTTCCAGTTGTACAACGTCGGCCTGCACACACCTAATTTTTCGGCCACGGCTTGCGCACTTTCGCGGCGAGTGCAAAGCTCTATGACTCCAGCCTGCTTCAATGCCTCGGGATACCTTGGGCGGCCAGCCCTCCAAACCATGGCTTTCCTGGTCTCAGGAAGCGCGTCACGAACCCAGGCGGTCAACGTCCCACGACCAGGGTAGCCCAGCGCCCTCATCGTGGCAGCGATGCATCGATCGTGATTGAGGTAGTGCTCCACGGGGTCTCCTCGTTTTCAGTGCAATAAGTGACGGTACGAAAAGCTAGCACTGGCGCGGAGGTGGTGTTGGTAGATCGTTGATTTCATTGACTTTCCTGTTCACTTTCAAATCTGCGATTCGTGGCGTCAAACCGTGGTCGGTTTCATCCATTGGTGCCAGTTATCGATGCATTTGGCCGCGAAGGCAGGATTTGGTCAGCATAGCGGTCAACCGGGAAGCGAAACACACCCCGCAAGTTGATGCTCTCCAGCCTGGTGGGCGCAATCTTCCCGATCAGTTCCGGTGGAATGACCTGGCGGCGGTTCGACCAGCGATCCAGGACCGCCTGCATCTGTGAGGTATTCCACGCCATCACGATGTTGGCCATCAGGCTCAACGCATCGGCCACAGCCTGCATTTCATCGACACGTTTGGCCTGCGCCGGGCTGATCCGGCCGGTATAAATGGCGCGCTTGAGGGCGTTAACAGCCTCGCCCCGATTGAGCACCCGGCGCAACTCGTTCCTGAAAGCGTCCTTGACAAAGTAGTCAGCCAAAAACGCCGTACGCAGCAACCGCCCCAATTGCACGCCAGCCTCATAGATTGGATCGCCCTGGGCGGCAGAACCGAACCGCGCAAGAGCTGCCACCGCACTGGCATGTCCGCTCATGACCGAGGCTGCCAGGTGCACCAGACTATCCCAATGCTTTTCGATCAAAGCGACGTCGACATTGGCTTCGCACACCGCAGCGATTTCTGCGGGCACTTTGGTGCCGCGTGGCACAAAGAGGTGGCGCTGTTTGAGTTCCTTCAACCGCGGGCAAAGATCAAAACCAAGCAAACGGGCATGTGACATGGCAAAGTCGGTGTAGCCATGGGTATCCACAGCAAGCTGGCTGGTCTCCAGCTTTTCTTGGCGGATGACACCTTCAATGGCCACGCCCGCCTGGCGCTCATTGAGCACAAAGGGCTGCGCATGGAAGATGCCCCACCGGTCTTTTACATGGGAGTAGATTCCAATGGAAGGTGTGTTGCGCCGAGGATCAAGCCGGGCTTGCCACACCCGTTTGGTGGTCTCCATGCTCATCATGTCAGAAGATGCCAAATCGGACCGCCCCCAGGTGGCGGCAATCGGGTGTCGCTGCATGAATTCCAGCACAGCCTGGCAGGCCTGGCTCAGACGCCGTTCGTCCCGCGCCCAGCGCATGGCCTGGCGAATGCTGGTGGCAGACAATTGCGGAATCATGCGCGCGCATTCGACCGCAGTCAGACTGGTGCCGTGGGCCATGATGCCGGCATAGACCATCAGCAGCTCGTCGGTAGAGCGCGGCTCACGTCCGAGCATGATCCAGCTAAAGCGCACCTGGGCGTCAACGGCCAGAATCACTTCCGGCAATTGAACCTCACCGATGCGGTGATCCAAAGCCGCGCGCAGCTTGGTCACTTCTGGGTCTTCGTCCTCTGCGGGCAATGGCGACAAATGGAGTTCATCATCCACGCGCAGTACGCCACTGCGGGCTGCAGCGGCCACCGCATCGACACCGGCAGTTACTCTGGCCAGCAAAGGCTTCAAGAAAGTGGCAGCCTTGCTGGGTAACGATAGACGGGCATAGTGTTTCTTGGACTCTGCCTGCCAACGCTCGTCCGTGAAGAACAAGCGCGCACGACCCCGAAAGCTCAGGCTGTGCTCAATCCAGACCGAGCCATTGCGCACCGCGCGGCGCAGGGCAAACAGGGTGGCCACCTCCAACGCCTGAAACGCCCGTTCCCGGTCTGGGCTGGAGATCGAAACCTGCCAGATCATTCCCAGACTTGGTGCCACCACTTCAACTGGCAGCTTTCTGGATCCTTTGAGATATAAAGCTTGCAGCTTGGCAAGGTACTCGATGGCAGGATGCTCGCCGGTGGCCTGCCAGGGCAGCTTTGCAATGGCGACGAGCAACGACCGCACGGGGCGAATTCCATCAATCAATCCCTCGCGGACCAGGGAGGCCCTGCTCGGTGGTTTGCGTTTCTGGGTTTCGGTGATCAAGGCTTCAAGACGGGCACGCAACTCAGCATCTGGCACCGCACCTTGCGCGCTCAAGGCAACAAGTTCGCCGAGCAGCGTTTTGTACATTGCGGCCCAATTGACGGTAGCGGGGACATCGGCGGCAGCCTGACGCCACAGATCGGCGATCCGGCGCTGCACCATAAGGATCAACTGGTCTGTGGTGGTGAACAGGCAATACCGAAGAAAGCATGCGACCTCCACGGTGCGCGCTGGCTCTTTGATCTTGGCTCCGGCTGAGGGCGGCCTGGAGACAAGTCGGCGCGCGTAGCGGCGCAAGATGAGATCGGGGATGTCTGCCAGGTGCTTATGAACGTCCAGCGTGTAAAGCAGGTCGATGCGCTCCAGTACCTCGCTGATTTGGCGGGTTGAGTGTTTCGCCGGTGCAGCCCATAGCCAACTCTGCTGGGTTTGTCCATCTGGGCGCAGCTCTGAAACTGAGGCTCGCCAGCGATCAAGTGTTGCTGGATCAACGCTGGCGGCGATGGCGGTGCCTGTTTCAACTTCAAGCTGGGCAAGTGCCGCCGCAATCAGTGTCCGAATTGCCCGCTCGTGCACGATCACCAGCTTGTTCTTGTACAGCCATTGACGCGCCCGCACGAGTAGCTGATCGCGGTCGGCGCAGCGCGCCACTTCGTCGCGCAGTTCACGTACCAGTGAGCGGCGCTGGTGCTCGCTCATCCACTGGAATCCAAGGACCGTGCAGGCTACTTGTTGGTGATCGAATAGCGTGCGCCCGCGTTCATACATGGCTCTCAGCGAGGCGACTTCTGGTGCTGCAATGCCAAGCTCGTTGCCAAGGTGGCGCCACAAGGCTACTGGAATTACCCGAAAGGCACCGAGCAAACGCCCACTCATGCGCAGGAAACCAATATGGAGCGCCAGACCAAGCTTGTGGGAATCACCTCGGCGTGCATTGATTGCGTCGCGCTCGGCACCATCGAAGGTGAAAAATGCCTTCATCTCGAAGTCGCTGATATCGCGGGGGAGCCCACGCATCCCCAAAAACGTTGTGTGCCAACCCTGCATCGTGAACCTCAAAAGTGGGAGGCCACCATACCCGTTTACAAAGCGAACAGGAAAGTCAATGAAATCAACGGTCTACCCAGACCACCCCCGCGCCAGTGCTAGCTTTGCGTACCGTCACTTATTGCACTGAAAACGAGGAGACCCCGAAATGGCGATGCGAGATCCAGGCGGGCAGGGCGGCCGCCATCGTCGGAACTGGCGATGGTCGACCGCGCCGGCGTGCATCGCCGGAAATGGCGATGCTGCAGCTCGACGTGCGCGGGCCTGGTGGCATCGTCGGATGCGGCGATGCTCGAGCAAAAAAAAGCCGCCTCGGGGTGCGAGGCGGCGATGACTGCCGGCGGCCAGGGAGGGAGGAAACCGCGCGTGTGGTTGCAGCCCTCCGGGACTTTAGCCGATGCGTGCCGCGCGGCGCGGGCGTTCCGGCTGCTGCTGTTGCTTCTCCGCACGCTCCTGGCGCTGCTCCTGCTGCTGTCGGCGGCCTTCCTCGATCAGCACCTGGCCCACGGCTGCGCCGACCTGGCGCTTGAGGCCGTCGCGGCCCAGCTCGCTCTTGTTCGCCAGGTCGTTGAAGTCGGTGAAGCCCTTGGGGTTCGCCTGCTGCTCGCCCGGCGCGAAGATCGGGAAGATGGCCTTGCCGCCTACGGCCTTCGCGGCTTCCTCGGCCTTGGCGCGGCCGGGGTTGTGGCCGCGCTCGATCTCCTGGGCCTTGTCGTCGTCGCCGGCGATCACGATGGGCTTGTCGGGGAACTTCTCGCGCAGGGCGCGGGCCACGTGCGGCAGGTTGCCCGAGTCGAACGCGGCCACGGTGGCATGCCCCAGCCCTTCGGCCAGGCTCGCGGCCGTGGCATAGCCCTCGGCGATCACCAGCGCCGGCGCTGCGGCCAGCGCATCCATGCCGCCGACCGGGTGGAAGCATCCTTCCTTCTTGCTGTCCTTGGCGAACCGCTTGGTGCCGTCCTCCTGGATGTACTGCATCGTCCACTGCTTGCCGTCCACGTCGAAGGCGGGGATGTAGGTTTTCTGGCCCTCGCGGTCGGTGAACACGCCGGCGTGGGCCTCGATGCCCTTGGCTTGCAGGTAGGGCGTCGGCTGCTCGACCGGCACCAGGTCGGGCATCTGGCGGCCGACGCGCTGCGCGGTGGCTTCCTGGAGCTTGTCTTGCTCGGCGGCACGCTGGGCCAGCTTCTCGGCCGCCTCGGCCTGGAGCTTGGCCTTCTCCTGGTCGCTCAAGGCGTAGCCCTTGCTCTTCCAGGTAATGTCCGTGCCGGTCTTGTTGTTGATGATCCGGCCGGCCGGGTGGCCGTCCAGGTGGCCGACATAGAAGCCATCGAGCGTGCCCTTCTTGCCGCCCTCGACCGGCACGCGATGCCGCTTGCCGTCCATGATCGGGTGATCGCCCTGGGCGTTGCTGCCGGTGAACAGGCCGGCGCTGCGCATGGCCTCGGCGAACTCTTCCCTTGGCGTCATCGCTGGCCCCTGCTGGGCCTGCACGTTCTCGGGCTTCCACTGTTCCAGCTTCGCCATGTCGGCGCGAGGGCCGGCATACCAGGACTTCGCGGCCTTGTCCCAAAGCGCGCCGGCGGCCTTGGCGGCGTTGCGCTGCTCGTAGGGCACGGCAAGGTACTGCCGGGCCTGCTGGACGGCCTGTGCGGCCTTCTGGCCGCCGTCCTGGGCCTCGGGTGCCTGCTGGGTCGGCTTGGCCTCTACGGCCGGCGTAGCGGCTCCCTGCGACCATTTGGCGAAGGGGGCCGCATCCACTCCCGCCGGCACGTACCAGGACTGTTCCTTGCGATCCCAGCGCGCTCCGAGCTGCTTGGCCTCGTCCTTCTCTTTGAACGGCACGCTGATGTACTGCCGTTCGGTTGCCTGGCTGGCCTGGGCCGGCTGCTGGTCGGCCGCAGCCACGCGCTGTTCCTGCGGTGCCTGGTGCTCCACGGAGTCGCCGCGCTCGTCATCGACCCGCTGGGAGTTCTTGGCTTCCTCGGCCGCGACGAACGCTTTGGCCTCCAGCGCCTTCCGGGCTTCTTTAGCCGCTGAAATGTCCTCGTCGGTGCTGTTCGGGTCGCGGCGGACGCGATCCTCTTGCACGCGGGCAAGCCGGGTCGCCTTCTCGTACTCGTCCGTCTGCGAATTGGCGTCGATCAGCGCCAGGCGGTCGGCCAGCTCGTCGGCCTCGCCCAGCGTGCGGGTGGCGGTGAGGTAGGCAAAGGCATCCTCGCCGAACTGCGCTTCGCCCTTCCGGGCGTACAGGTGGTACGCCTCCGGCGTCTCCGTGGCCAGGTCGGCGGCCCGCGTCTCGCCGTCACGCTCGACCACGCCGACAACCCGCACTTCACCCGTCCAGTCGTGGGGCAGGGGGAAGCCCAGCGCATCGTCGGCCGCCAGGTGGAAGGCTTGGCGGTCGCGCTCGCGTGAATTGGTGTTGCCGGTTGCCAGGTCAAGCCGCGTTGCAGCGACTACGGCATCCGGCCGGCGCTCTTCGACCAGGTGATCTATTGCGTCGTTGATCTTCGCTTCCAGCGGCTCCAGGTCGTAGGGCAGCTCGTGCCGCGTCCAGAACTCGTTTTGCGTGTTCATCGGCTGCATGCGATCCAGCACGTCCAGGGCGCGGTCGATCTGCTCCAGGGTCGCGCCTTCGAGCGCACGGCCCACCGTGCCCAGCTCGACGTGCTTCAACATCCAGGCTTCGGCCTGGTCGGTCTGCTGGGGTACTTGCATCGTGGCCTCCTGACTCGCAACGGTTTGACGGGCATCGCGCACGGCCTCACGCCAGGCGTTCGACGCGGCCACGAAGGCATCGCCGGCCTTCTGCACGGCCTCATCGTCGTGCTGGGTCTTGTAGCGGGCATCGCCGGCGTTGTTCTCGCCATAGGCGCGCACCAGCTCGCGCTGGAAAGCATCGTCGGCAGCCTTCATGGCCTCGTGCTGCTCGGCCGTGCGTTCGGCCACGGACAAGGGCTTTGCCTCTTGCTCCTGGGCCAGCGCCGGCAGGGCCAGCAGTTGATCGGGCGCGTAGCTCTCCAGCTCGGCCAGGCTTCTGACCTGGTGCGGTTGTTCGTCTTGTTCGTGGAAGGCAAAGATGCGCTCGCCATCCGCCCACCGCGATTGCGCGTCCAGGTGAGAAACGATCTCCTGGCCGTGCTCGCGCAGCTCATCATTGAGCTGCTGGGCCTCGGCCTGCTGCGAGGCGATGCTGTAGATCGGCTCCAGGCCGTTCTTGACGCGCCGCTCGTCGGCGTACTGCTCGGCCTTGGCGTTGATCTGGCGGGCGATCTCTTCCGGCTTCTGGTCGCGGCCATCGGCATCGCCGATCACCTGGTCGCCCAGCTTCAACGTGACGTAGCGCCGGCGCTCGGCGTCGTCGTGGTAGCCGGCCGACAAGCGCCGCTCGCCGTTCGGGGTGGTCATGGTGCCCAGCGGCCCGACACCTTCAAAGGTGCGATGGACGGAATCCACACGGCCAGGCTCTTGCAAGCCGCTGTAGGCAACCTCCCAGCCGTGTTTTTCGACCAGGGCCTGGAGCGTCAAATCGGAGTAGTGCTGCTCGGGCTGCTGCACCTGGGCCTGCTCTTGTTCCTGAACCTGCTTCTGCTCGAAGGCCAGCACGTAGTCGTGAATCTTCTCGGCGTCGGCAGCGGCGCGGAACACTTCCAGCGGCTCGTCTTGCAGGGCCTTGATCCAGGAACCGACATAGGCGGCGTGCTGGCCCGGATCGTGGCCGATGCCCAGCTCGTCGCCGACGATCATGGAAGCGATCTCGGCGCGCAGCTCTTCCTTGGCGTACCCCTCGGAACCGAAGGGATGGGCCAGGTCGCGGTCAAGGCGGGACGGGTGGCCCGTCCAGTGGCCCAGCTCATGCAGGGCGGTCGCGTAGTAGTTGTCGGCGGTGGGGAACTGGCCCCGGTCGGGAAGGTGGATGCTGTCGGTCGCGGGCCGGTAGAACGCGCGATCACCAGGCGCGTGCGTGATCGACGCACCGGACGCTTTCAGGATGTGCTCGGCGCGCTCGACGGCGCTCCAGGTCTGTTCCTTCTTCTGGATCGGCGGCAGGCCGTCGATCTGCTCGGCGTTGAACACCGTGGCGAAGAACACGCGCGGGCGTTCGAGCTGCACGGTTTCCTTGACCGGCTCGCCCTTCGCGTTGAGAACGGGCCGGCCGCTCTCATCGACCTTGTTCTGTTCCTCGCTGAACTTCCAGTATTGGACAGGCGTTCCCTTCTCGCCCTTGCGAACCTGCGCGCCCACGGCGGCGGCCTGCTTGTAGGTCATCCAACGGCCATCGCTGCGGCCCTGGGCCATCAAGTGAATGGCGTTGATGCCCTTGTACCGCTTGCCGGTGGTCGGGTTCATCGGCAGGTAGGCGTTCGGCTCGCCAGGCTCCCACGGCCGTTGCCACGGCGCGGTGCCTGCCTTGAGCTGCTCGATCAGTTTTTCGGCAACGACTTCATGAAATGGCTTCTTGGGTTCCATTGCTTCATCCCTTCGGAATAGTTCGTTGATCTGCGGAAAGGTCTGCTGCGTCCTGGAACGGTCGTGAAGGCCATCCGCGACCATGCACACGATGTTGTGCAGGTCGGCGACTTGCATGGGCCGCACGCGGGCGATGCAGGTTTCCATGAATGACTGCTGGCCGCGCTCCAGCACCTGGGCCTGGCCCGCGTGCTGGCCGGGCGCGATGCTTTCGCAATGCAGCGCCCAAACCTCTTCCGCGCGCACGTCCATCGAAGCGCCGGCATAGCGGCGGTTGATGTCCTCCCAGCGTGGTTTCAGGCTCGGTTCCTCGCGGGCGGCGATCAGGCCGTCCAGCAGGGCGCGTTTCTCGGCCGGCTTGAAGGTGTTGGCCCCGTAGTGGCCCAGCACTTCATGCCGCAGCGTCAGCACCAGGTCGGCGGCGTCGTCCATGTTCGCCAGGGGCACGTCCACGCGGCCACGGTAGGCCCGGCCGTTGTGGATCGTCTCCTTCGGGACATAGCCGCCCTTGAGGTCTGCCGGGACTTCTGCTGCCCGGTGGCCGTACAGCTCGCCGGTGTTGTCGCGGAACCGATAGGCCAGCTCCAGCGCGCCGGGATAGTCTCGGACGAACGCCAGGGTGACGGCTTGCGCCTCGGCCTGGTTGATCGGCATGGGTTAGCCCTCCTGCGCCTTCTTGCGCGCGATGGCCTCGTCCAGCGATTCGCCCGGCTTCCAGTCGTACAGCTCGCGGATGTTGGTCGTATTGACGAAGGGCGGAAGGTCGTCGCTCGGGCCGCCTTCGGTGATGAAGGCCGGGGCCTGGTCGTCGCCCTGCGAGGCCAGGGCCGCCAGGTCGTCGCCGCTCTCTGCGGCGTCCTGCTCGCTCAATGCGTCCTCCACGAACGCGCCGGCGCGCTCGGCTTCCTCGGGGTCGAACTCGGCCTGGTAGCCGGGCGTCGCCGCGTCGGCCAGCTTCTCGCGCAGCGCGCCGGCGGCGGCCGCGTTGTCGTCAATGGCGGGCAGCTCGGGCAGCACGTCATCGGCCTGGGTGGTGTTTTGCTGGTTCATGGTCATGCTCCTTCGTCTTGGTGGTTACTCGGCTGGGCCATTGCGGCCCTTGCTGTAGTCGGGCCGGCCTTTCAGGTCGGGATAGGTCTGCTTGCACGTGGGGAAGTTGCTGCATCCCCACCAGAATTGCCCCTTGCGCTTGGCCGGCCTGCGCGACAAGCCATTGCCGCAAGCCATGCACTTGTGCAGGGACGAAACCGGCGTGGCTTCCTTGCCGCCGGCGATGCTCACGGCTCCGCTGTTGGCCTTCGCCACCTGGTCGCGGATGAACGCCTCTTGCTTCGTAATGAAGGCGTCCAGGGCCGCCGTGCCCAGCTCGACGCCCTTCAACATGCGTTCGTAAAGGGCGGTCAGCACCGGGCTTCGCACCACCTCGGGCAGCGCGTCGATGACGCTGCGGCCCAGCGTCGTGCTGACGATCTGCTTGCCCTTGGTTTCCAGGAACTCGCGGCGTTTCAGCTCGGAAATGATGGATGCGCGCGTGGCGGACGTGCCGATGCCATCGCCTTCGCGCAGCATCTTCTTGTGCTCCGGGTCGCTCACGAACTTGTGGATGTTCTCCATCGCGCGAATCAGCGTGCCCTCGGTGAAGCGCGCCGGCGGCTTGGTTTTCGCATCGCGTCGGGTGGCCTCGGTGCAGGTCACACCGTCGCCTTGCTTCATCGGTGGCAGGGTCTGCGCGCCGTTCTCGTCGTCGCCTTCCTTGGCGTCCTCTTCGTCGGCCTGCTCGAACACGTCACGCCAGCCGTTGCGCGTGACCACCTTGCCGGACGCGGCGAAGTTCTCGCCGGCGATCTCCACGCCGACCGTGGTTTGCATGTACTCGTGCAGCGGGTAGAACTGCGCCAGGTAGGCGCGGACGATCAGCTCGTAGATGTTGCGCTCGCGCTCGCTCAAGCCGGCCTTGCTGCCTTTCTGCATGGTCGGCACGATGCCGTGGTGGGCGGTGATCTTCGAGTCGTCCCACGTCTTGGACTTGATGCGCGGGTCGGCAGCATCGACCAGGCCGGCCAGCTCGGGGTTCACGTGCTTGACGGCCTCCAGGACGCGCGGCGCGTCGGCGTGCTGCGACTCCGGCAGGTAGGCGCAGTCGGTGCGCGGGTAGCTGGTCAGCTTGTGCGTCTCGTAGAGCGCCTGGCAGGTGTTCAGCACGTCCTCGGCGCTGTACCCGTAGCGCGCGGACGCCAGCGCGGTAATGTCGGACAGCGCGAAGGCCAGCGGCTGGTTCTTCTTCTTGGCTTCCTGCTTGTAGGTGGCGATGGTGCCCGGCTGGCCCTTGACGGCGGCCACCAGGGCATCCGCGACGGCGGTATCAACAAGGCGGCCTTCGCTGTCCAGGCCGGCTTGATCTTCCTTCGCTTTCCAGGCGGCGGCGAAGCTGCCGCCGGCGTGCTCGACCACGGCCTTGATGGTGTGGTACGGCACCGGCTTGAACGCCTCGATCTCGCGGTCGCGGCCGACAACAAGCGCGAGCGTCGGGGTCTGCACGCGGCCCACGGTCAGCAGGGCGCGCGAACCGCCGCGCTGCGCCCGCAGGGTGTAGGCGCGACTTAGGTTCATGCCGATCAGCCAGTCGGCCCGCTGCCGCCCGCGTGCGGCATCGGCCCAGCCCTTGTACGTGGTGTTTTCCTTCAAGGCGGCCAGGCCGCGCTTGACGGAAACCGAATCCTGGGCAGACACCCAAAAGCGGCGCGCCGGCTTGCTGCTCTTGAAGTGCTCCAGCACTTCATCGACCAGCAACTGGCCTTCACGGTCGGGGTCGCCGGCGTTGACGATCTCCTTGGCTTCTTTCAGCAGCTTGCCGATCACGGCGAGCTGCTTCTTGGCATCGTCCTTCGGGTGAAGAACCCACGTCTGCGGGATGATGGGCAGCTCATCGACGCGCCATAGCTTCTTGCCTGATTTGCCGGTCGGCACGTCATCGGGCGTGTACTCGTCCGGGTCGGCCTGCTCCAGCATGTGCCCAAAGCACCAGGTCACTTTGTCGCCGCCGCACTCGATGAAGCCGTCGCCCTTGCCGGTGATGCCCAGCTCGCCGGCGATGGCTTTTGCGACGGATGGTTTTTCCGCGATGAACAGTCGCATGGTGGTTTCCTCCCCTACCAGGTGATGACCGGACGGATCACGGTCTGAACTTGAGAACGATTGATCGGGCCGAAGTAGCGGCCGTCGAAAGACGTGTCGCTCACGTCCGACATAAGCAGCAGCTCGGCATTGCCCAGCGTGTAGGTGCTGGCCTGGAAGCGCGGCAAGGGCCGACCGGACTTGTCGGCCTGGATGGGCTTGCTATGTGGCAGCAGCTCGCCATTGACGCGCACGCCGTCATCGGCCACCGATACGGCATCGTCTTTAGCGGCTAAAACGCGCTTCATCATGTAGCCGTAGTCGCCTGGGCAGAACCCGGCCCCGATGTAGCCCCTTTCCTTGGCGTCATCGAACACGCCGACCTTCGGCGGGCACCAAAGCACGTAAGCGCCCCGCTCCACCGGCGCGCTGCTCGTCCAGTACAGGCCGACCGGAATGCTCTTGGTGGTGTTGATGCGGGCACCGGCGGCATAGCTGCCGGCGGCCAGCACCAGGGCGGCCAGGCCGGCGACGGCTACGCCTTTCGTGATGCGTTTCAGGATGCGGCTCATATCGTGATGCCCTCCCCTGCCTCGACAACCTGGCGCAGCCGGTCGGTGGCCTTCGGCGCGGGGATCGAGGCCCGCGCCTGAAACACCGGGTCTTTGAAGTACAGCGGCTGCTTGCCGTAGATGGCGGGGTAGCCCGCGACGTAGATCACCATGTCGCCGGCTTCCTCGATCTCGCCCTTGTCGTTCTTCTTCGGCCCCGGCATCCGCAGGCATTCATCGGGCGTCAGCAAGGGGCGCTGCACTTCCTGGTAGGTGCGCGACACCTGGCCCAGCATCGCCGCCGTGCGGCGGCCGCTGGTCGTGATCTGCTCCTTCACCACGGTGGTCTGCCCGGTCAGTCGGGACAGGTGTTCGGCTGTCTCGACGCGGTTGGGCGGGTAGGCGTTCTGCACGTGGCAGTTCGACGTGATGCTTTCGTCGTGGCCGTAGCCCGTCTCGCGGCTTCGGAGCTGGTTAATGTCCTGGCAAATCAGGTAGCACTTGATGCCGTAGCCGGCGACGAAGGCCAGCGACTCTTGCATGATTTCGAGCTTCCCGAGGCTCGGGAACTCGTCCAGCATCATCAGCAGCCGGTGCTTGTAGTGGGCCACCGGCCGGCCGTTCTCGAAGTCCATCTTGTCGGCCAGCAGGCGCACGATCATGTTCACCATGACGCGCACCAGCGGCCGCAGGCGGGCCTTGTCGTTGGGCTGCGTGACGATGTACAGGCTCACCGGGTCGTCGGAGTGCATCAGGTCTTTGATGCGGAAGTCCGACCGGCTCACGCTGCGCGCCACCACTGGATCGCGGTACAGGGCCAAATAGGATTTGGCCGTGGACAGCACCGATCCGGCTTCTTCCTCTGGCCGATCCATCATGTCGCGGGCGGCCGATCCGATGGCGTGGTGGTTCTGACCGTCCACGTGCCCGTAGGTGGTCATTTCCATCCATAGCTCGCCAATGTCCCGGTTCGGGTCGGCCAGCATGGCATCGACCGATGGCAGCGTGGCCGTGCCGCCGTCGTTCCTGGCCTTGTAGAGCGCGTGCAGGATGACGCCGACCAGGAGCGCGAAGGCGGTCTTTTGCCAGTGGGAATCCAGGCCCTTGCCGTCCGGGTCAACTATCAAAGTTGCTAGGTTCTGCACGTCGCCGACTTCGGCCTCGGTGCCGACGCGGATTTCGTCCAGCGGGTTCCAGCACACGCCGCCCGAGCTGCTGGCCGGCTCGAAGCGCAGCACCTTGTTCTTCGCGTGCTTCTGCCGCCAGCCGGCGGTCAGCGCCCACAACTCGCCCTTCAAGTCGGTGATGACGCTGCTTGCGCCCCACGAAAGCAGCGTCGGCACCACCAGGCCGACGCCCTTGCCGCTTCGCGTCGGCGCGTAGGTCAGCACGTGCTCGGGGCCGCTGTGCCGCAGGTAGTAGAAATTGCCGTCCTTGTCCTGCCAGCCGCCGACATAGACGCCGGTGGCGGTGGGTGCGTCCTTGCCGGTCACGATCTCCAGGACGTTCCGCTCGCGCGGCAGCAGGCCGGCCGCCTGAATGTCCTTCTTTTCGGCCCAGCGGGCCGAACCGTGCAGGTATTCGTTCGCCTTCGAGCTGTTGGACGTGACGACTTTCGCCACGGCCACACCCAGCAGGCCCACGGTGGCAGTCACCATGCCGATGCTGCCGGCCCGCATGATCTCGTCGGGGTACTGGCTGTACCACTTCGCCGACCAGTTCAGGATCGACCAGGGCGCGTACACGTGCCCGAGGTTGGCCCCGAGGCTCGCGTGATACTGGAACGTGTAGGCGAAGAACTGTGTCGCGGCCTGGAGGCCGCCGACCAGGGACACCCCGCCGAGGATCGGCAGCAACTTGCTGGGCTTCGGCTTCGCGCTGCGAACCTGCGGCCCCACGGCGTTGTTCATCTTTATTTTCATCTACTCCTACCTTTCGACGTTTTGATGGAGCCTTTTGGCGTGATCGTCACGGCATCGCCGACCGCGATGCGCGACATGCGCCGGGCCGTGGCCTGGTCAATGGGCATCACCATGACCTCATCGCCTCGTTTCAACAGGGCCAGCGCCTGGCCCTCGATGTTGCGGACACCCTCGAAAGCAAGGCCACCTTCACCGGCAGTATATCGCGCGTGCTTCGGTATATCGAAACCTTTCGAGCGTTTCGACTCGCGTTCGGCGATGTATTTATCCGCCGCCGCGAGGCCCGGCGGGGCCGCTGCTACTCCTGATCCTGGCCGAGAAATATCCCGTCGCAGTTGGTGATCTGGTTGGGTTCCTTGCTGCTCCAGGTGACGAGGAACATCACGCGGCAATAGCACTTCACTTCCGCCGGCGATGCGAACCACACCGAGTTGGGACAGTGTTCGCAAACGGTGCTGGCTTTGGGGCGGCGGGACTCGTCCAATGCGTCCAATGTCGGGCTTCCGGTGGACGGCTCCGGCGTGAACGCCGGCGGTGCCGGCTCGCCCGCCACCTGGTCGCCCGAAGCCTGCTCGGGCGACGGCGATGGGTCGGGCAGCGTCGTCGTGGGTAGCGGCGCGCTGTCCAGGGCCGCCAGGGCCGCGTCCAGCTCGTCCTCGATGCTCTGCGGGTCGCTGGTCGGCTCGCTCGGTTCGGTCGGGTCGCTCATGGGTGTTCTCCTTCTTCAATAGCGCAAGCCGCCGGCTCTCCAGGGCCGGATCGGCGAACGTGATGGGTAGCTGGGAATCAACGGCCGCGCGAATGATCTGCGCCTGAAACTGCGTGGTGCCGTTGACGGTGATGCGGCTGCCGTAGCGTTCCATCGCCAGCCGTAGAGCTTCTTGCAAGCCCTCGCGCGTGGCCTCGCGCGAGACTTGCAGCTTGTCGCCATCGTCCCGAACGGCCGTCAGGCCGGCGCGGAAGATGATGGTGCCCTTCTTGGTGATGTTGTCCGTCACCGGGGCATGGCCGGGGCGCGGATCGCCCCGGCCCTGGATGGTGTTGCCTTTCAAGCCCTGCGCCGCCTCGCGGGCGCGCAGGGCGGTCAACGCCTCCGCGTTGCCGTGGGTCGCTTCCTTCTTGAGCCAGTCGGCCCACGTGCGGCGGCTGTGGCTGTCGTAGAGGGCCTGGCGGTCTTGCTGGTACTGCTTGTTGATCGCCTGGATTTCGTCGCGCAGGGCCTTGCTGGCCTGGGCATACAGCAGCTTCTTGTTCGGGCCGCTCTCGCCGATCACCTTGATCGTCGCGCGGCGCAGGCGGCCGGAACGCTTCGCGGCCTCGACCAGCCGATCCTTGCGCCGGCGGGCCTGCTCCAGCGCCTGCCCACGTGTCGCGGTCAAGGTCTGCTGCTCGGCCTTGTACCGGGCGTACAGCTCGACCGTGTTCACGCGCAAGCGGATCGGGTCTTTCTGGTACTGCCGCTTCGCTTTGGTTCGTGTCTGCCGTTCGGGCGAAGCCTCGAACGGGCCAAGCCGCGCCTCCAGCTTCGGCTTGGAAAGGTCGCGGGCTAGGGTGCTCGCCTTGACCATCGTTCCGTCGCCGGCCTCGATCACCAGGCCGTTCGCACGCTCGCGCAGTTCCAGGCCGTTGTCGCGCATGACCTGGTGCAGCTCCTGCCAGGACTGCGCGCCCTTGATCTCGTCCAGGCATTCCCGCTTGATCCAGCCGACCAGGCTTTCCACGCCCGCGTGCTGCTCCATGTCGGCCGCCCTGCCCTCGGCACCGCGCTGGCGTGGTTCGTGGTTGTCCCGCTCCAGCCCGTAGTCGCGCTCCAGGGCCGTGCAAAGCTCGGCCAGCGCCCGATGCGAGTAGTACGGCTCGTGCATCGTGTTCCGGGTCGGGTGAATCTTGTTGATGGCGATGTGGATGTGCAGGTTGTCGGTGTCGTTGTGAACGGCACTGACGCGCTGGTGTTCGCCGTAACCCAGCCCGGCGCAGATACGTTCCTCAATCGCCCGCAGGGTGTCGGCGCTGGGCTGCTCGCCGGCCCGGAAGCTGACGATCAGGTGATAGGTCTTGTCGCCCTTGGCCCGCGTGTTCGTGTGCTGGGTCGCCAGAACCTCGGTGATGGCGTCCTGCACGGACACGGCATCGCAGTTCGTGATCTGCACCTGGCCCAGCCGGTGATCCTTGCTCTGCGCGTCGGTGACGTAGTTCACCAGGCCGGCGAAGTCGGACTTGCCCAGCGAGCGCATGGGTACGTGCTTGGCGATCATCGGCCAGCCCCTGGCTTTTTAGCCGCTAAAAAGCTCAAGGCTCGGCCCTCGGCTGCACCACGGACTTCATGAGTCGGCTCATTTCGTCCTGGGTGGCTTCGATCCGGCCCAGCAGGGCAAGGATCGTGGCGTCTCCGAAGCGGGCCGTGCGCGGGTCGTCGGTGAGCCATAGCTTGAGCAAACCGCCCAGCCGGCCGAGGTCGCCATTCACCCGCACCAGCTCGCGCACGTACTCGTAATCCATGACGCCCCTGATCTGGTAGCCCTGGCCCACGTCGCGCAGGTAGCGCGCCACGCTGACCCCGGCCCTCTTGGCGTTCGCCTCGATCTGTTCCTTCTCGTCGGGGAACACCGGCACCCGTAGGTGCTGCCGCCGCTTCGCGGTCGGCTGTTCGTCGGCTTCCATGTCGCTACCCCTTGAGCGCGTGCGCCGTGTGTCGCGCGTAGGTCGCCACGGCTCGCCAGTAGGCGGCCATCGGCCCCTTGCGGCGTGCCCATGCCTTTTCCGCCTCGTCGTTGGCCTGCGTGCGCAGCTCGCGCAGCACGCGGGCAAGGCGCTGCCGGTCGGCAACCGGAAGCGCCTGGAGTTCGCGGCCTGCTGGAAGCTCCAGCAGCGGATTGATGTAGCCCATGTCGTTCGTCTCTCGCTTCTTGGCCGGCGGTAGCCGGCAGCCTCGCAGAGCAGGATGCCCGTTGAGTGCCGCAGGCGCGAATAAGGGACAGCGAAGATAGATAACCGGCCCGCCGGTTAGCTAACTTCGCACATCCTGCCCGCCTTACGGCGTTGATAACACCAAGGAAAGTCTATACCGAAACCTTCGCATCTGTCTGCATTTAGCGCGAAAAGATGGCGGATATATCGAATGAAGGCGTACAATGCCCGGAAAGCGCGCTAGATGCAGCGGTGTCAAGCTGCTATCCACGCGCTTTACATAGACTTTCCACGGGTCGATACATGAAAATGACGGCTATTTACAAACCACGGAAGCGAGGCGATGGCAGAAAGCAGCTACCCCCAAGAGCTGGCCGCGCGGATCGAGAAACGGGCCGCCAAGAAGCGCCGACAGGACGCGACGGCCGTTGCATTCCTGGCCGTGCGCGTGGACGTGAAAGCCGCGATGGATGCTGGCTATGCAGTGACGACGATCTACGAGGACATGCGCGAGATCGGCCGGGTCAAGTGCAGCTACGAGACGTTCCGCAAGCACGTCCAGCGGTACATCAAGGCCGCACCAGCAGCACCCGCGCCGGTGCCTCCCCCGGCGGCCAACCAGGCCAAAGGGGAGAAGCCGGCGCAACAGGAAGGGGGGTCGAAGGCGAGGAAGCCGAAGGCACCCGAGCCGAAGAAACCCGAGTCGGCAGGGATCGCCGGCTTCAACTACAACCCGAAACCGAATAAAGAGGATTTACTGTAATGGCGAAAATTCACATGGTCTTGCAGGGCAAGGGCGGCGTCGGCAAGTCGATGATCGCGGCCACCATTGCGCAGTACAAAGCGAGCAAGGGGCAGACGCCGCTTTGCATCGACACCGATCCGGTCAACAGCACGTTTGAGGGTTACAAGGCCCTGAACGTGCAGCGCCTGAACATCATGGACGGCGACGAGATCAACACCCGGAACTTCGATGCCCTGGTGGAGCAAATCGCCTCGACCAAGGGCGACGTCATCATCGACAACGGGGCCAGCTCGTTCGTGCCGCTGTCCAGCTACTTGATCGGCAACCAGGTTCCGGCGCTGCTCCAGGACATGGGGCACGAACTGGTGGTGCATACGGTCGTCACCGGCGGGCAAGCCTTCCTGGACACCCTGAACGGCTTTAGCACGCTGGCCCGGCAATTCCCGGCCGAATGCGTGTTCGTGGTGTGGCTGAACCCGTATTGGGGGCCAATCGAGCACGAAGGCAAGGGCTTCGAGAAGATGAAGGCGTACACCGACAACAAGGCGCGGGTGTCGGCCATCATCCAGATTCCGGCGCTCAAGGAAGAAACCTACGGCCGCGACTTCTCGGAAATGCTCCAGGAGCGCCGGACGTTCGATGAGGCCCTGGCCGACTCGGCGCTCACGATCATGACGCGGCAGCGGCTCAAGATCGTGAAGTCGCAACTCTTCCAGCAGCTCGACAACGCGGCGGTGCTCTGATGGCGAGCGATGACAAGATCGAAGAGCTGATACGGGAAATCGCGGTCAAGCACGGCATCGCCGTTGGCCGCGACGATCCGATCTTGATCCTCCAGACGATCAACACCCGACTGATGCAGGACAGCCAGGCCGCGCAGCAAGAAATCCTGGATCGCTTCAAGGAAGAGCTGGAAGCCATCGCACACCGTTGGGGGGATGACGCCAAGGGGAAGGCCGAAAGGACGCTCAACGCGGCCCTGGCGGCCTCCAAAGAGGCGATGGCGAAGGGGATGCAGGACGGCGGCAAGGCCGCCGCCGAGGCGGTGCGGCGCGAGCTGGAAGCGGCCGCCGCGCAGCTCGCCGCGCCGATCCGCGAAGCGCGGCGCGTGTCGTACATGAACATCGTGGCGGCCGGCATGGCGGTTTTCGCGGCCGCCCTCGCGTTGTGGGCATCGCTGTAGATGGCGATGCGGGATCTCATCGTCAGAAATGGCGATGGTCGACCGCGCCGGCGGCATCGCCGGAACTGGCGAGGCTGGCCAGCCCCTTGCATCGTCGGGAATGACGGTGCTGCAGGATGCCGCCAGCGGCGGGCCTGCATCGCCGGAAACGGCGAGGCTCGAGGAAAAAGCCCGGCAGTGCCGGGCTTTCGTTTTAGACGGGCCGCGTGAGGCCCAAGCTCTGCGACCGGCCTGGTCGCTCCAGGGCCTGCGCCTGCTTTCGCTCCTGCTCTTCGCGGCGTTGCAGCGCCTGGTGCCGGCGTGCCGCCTCGCGCATGGCATCCCAATCGGCCGCCAGCTCGGGTTTCTCGGCGCGCATCTTGCGGGTCGCCAGCTCTTCGACCTTCGGTGAGTGCAGGCCCATGCCTTCCTTGATCTCGCGGACGGCTTCCAGGCGCACGTGCAGGGACTGCAAGCGCGCCTGCTGCTGCATCTGCTGGTTCTGCCAAGCGCGTTTCGCGCCAGGCCGGGACAGTAGGCCCGGCTGGTTGGCCTGGGTCTGCTGCAAGCGCGCCTGCTGACGGTCGATCAGGTTTTCAAGCCGATCCTCGATGCGCTCCACCTGGTCGTGCTTGGCCTGAACGTACAGGGCAAGGGCTTCCTGGTAGGTCTGGTCGAGCGGGGCGGCCTCCAGGGCCGCTTGCTGCTCGGCCTCTGTGGCTTCGGCAGCGGCCAGCAGGCCGTCGCCGGCGGCGTCGGTTCTGCTGGTCGTGCTTGTTGCGAAGCCGGCGGATGCCGGCTGGATGCGGCGGGCGTCTGCCCGGCCGGCGGTGGGTGTGAGTCGTCTCAAGGCGTGGCCCTCCTTTTAGCCGCTAAAAGCTATCGGGACCGGCCTCGCGTGAGTTTCGGGGCCTCGGCGGCAACGGTTGCTTTGCCTTGCGCGCTGTAGCTGATGCTCTTTGCGCTCCCGATTTCAGGTACTTTATCGAAATCTGACCGGGCGTGCATGACAAAGTTCTTGCCTACCTGCTGGTACACCTGGTTGTTGTCGGCGTGAACGATCACGCCGTCATGGGTCTGCTTCTTGTCGGCCTGCTGGGCCATGTACAGGTTGTAGATGCCGGGCTTCAATGCGCCAGCCTTGTCAACCTTCTGGTTGGCCCATGCCCCTTCTTGCTCGGTCTGAACGATGCGTTGGCCGTTCATGACCAAGAGGCGCTGTTTCATCGGGCGCTCCTTATCGTCGGTGTGGTCATTTCAAAATGTGGAATAGATGGGCCTCCTTGCCAGTCCAGCAAGAAAAAAGCCGACCTCGGCATGCGCGAGGCCGGCTTTCCTCTCGTGGCCGGATGTGTAGTTCCAGGTTACACCCTCGATTTTATTGAAAACCGACCGAAATATCAGGTCTTTTTCGCGCCGCCCGTCTTGCCCTTCTCCTGGGCCATGACGGTTTCCAGGGCTTCGAGCCGGCCGCGCAGGGTCGCGGCGTCCTCGCGGGCCTGGCTGGCCTCCTTGCGCGCGGCATCGCGCTCGGCCTGGGTGGCCGTCAAGCGTTCGGCCTGGCGGTGCGCTTCGGCCGCTGCTGCCTTGCGCTGCTCCTGGTGCGCCTCGCGCTCGGCTTCGGCCTTGGCCTGCACCTTTGCCAGCTCGCCCCGCACCTGGTCAAGCTGCCCGGCCGCCGCCTCGGTGGCCTTCTGCTGCTCGGCCAGCGCCGCCCGCGCCTGGTCGGTGGCCTGGTTGGCTCGCTCCAGGTCGGCGCGCAGCTCGCCGGCCCGGCGCTCGATCTCCGTTGCCCGGCTGTTCGCGGCCGCCAGGTCGGCCCGCAGGGCCTCCGCCTGGTCGGCGCTCGCGGCGGCCTTCTCCTGGGCTTTGTCGCGCTCCGCTCGGGCTTGGCGGGCCTCCTGGTGGGCGTGATCCAGTTCCGTGCGCAGCTCGCCGGCTCTGGCCTCGGCCGTTGCCGACCGCTCGCTGGCCGCTGCCAGCTTCTCGCGTAGCGCCCCAGCTTCCCCCTTGGCGTCGGTCTCTGCGGCCTCCAGGGCCTCGATACGGCCCTTGGCCTCGTCCAGCTCGCCGGTGAGCTGGTCGGCCAGCTCTGCGGCCTCCTGGCGCGCTGCCTCCATTTCCTGCCGGACGGCCTCCAGCGCCTCGCGCTCGGCGGCCAGCCGGTTGTTCGCCATTTCCAAGGCCACGGCCCACAAGTCGCCGCCCAGCTCGGCCAGCTTCTCGGTGATCGCCGCCGGTGCCGGCTCGCGGATCGGGGCCGCCTGGCTGGCCTTGCGTGCCCGCCATTCGTTCATCGCCTCGGAAATGGTCGTGAAGCTCCCGCCGCCGAGCTGCTTGCGCACGCTCGCCAGGGTCGGGTTCTGGCCGGCGGCGTCCAGCTCGTCGGCGACCGCAAATATCTGCTCTTTCGTGATTGCCATGATCGGGCCTCCTTTCGGCCGGTGTTGTATGTTGTAGCGTGTAGCATACTACAACATACAACATAGCGCAAGTGTTTAGCTGAACTTTTTTAGCGGCTAAAACGGGCCAGCCCGGCGCTGGGCGCGCAGGCAAAAAAAAGCCCCGCTCGATGGCGGGGCGCAGGGGTGCGGG
>SCMQ01000020.1 GCA_005503335.1 Comamonadaceae bacterium 2FH | reverse complement strand
CCCGGACGTCCCGGCTGCTCGCCTCGCGCCTTCTTCACCATCTGCCACCTCGTGTCCGCATGCTTCGATCAGAGCATAACGCGCGAGATGTTGTTTTCGTCTACACCCTCTGAGAGGCTGTGAACAAATCCGTCACGCCCGCTCGGCCCGCCCAAACACGGCCACTCTGCGTTGCAAATGCTCGCCATAGCCCGAGCTATGGCTGTGCTTTGCGCCTTGATTGGCCGCGTTTGGACGACCCGCTCGGACGCGCCGAATTCATTCACAGCCTCTGAGCCTGCGGTGCGCCGCAAGCCCGGCACATACGCTGACAATTGCTGCAATTCGCTTACCGATCTTGCGTGATGGGTGGCATTTGTAAGCAATTCGAGGGCTAGGATCAACTTCTTTACAAGGAGATCGCATGGCCCTGCAAGCACCGTTTTTTGGCAAACGGGAAACCGACGTTTTCAATCCGCGACACCCCAACCCGAGCAGCCCCGGCGCCGGTACGGTGACATCCTCCAGCGCGGCCACCAGCGCGCCCGGCGCCAGCACCAAACCGGCTCCGGCGGCCAGCAGCCCGTCCACGCCGGCCACGCCGACCGCGCCGCCCAAGGAAAGCGGCAGCAAGCTCACCGTGGGTCCCAACATCAAGCTCAAGGGCGTCGAGATCACCGACTGCGACACCCTGGTGGTCGAGGGCCTGGTCGAGGCGACCATGGACTCGCGCGTGATCCAGATCGCGGAGCACGGGGCCTTCAAGGGCTCGGCCGAGATCGACATCGCCGAGATCCACGGCGCCTTCGACGGCGAGCTGACCGTGCGCGAGAAGCTCGTGATCTATGCCACCGGCAAGGTCAGCGGCAAGATCCGCTACGGCCGCGTGGTGATCGAGGAAGGTGGCCAGCTGGCCGGCGAGATCCAGGCCAGCGGCCTGCAGAGCCGGCCCGCGATCAGCGTCGCCGCCTAGGGCCTGTTCACACTATTTTTTGCGAGATGCGTTGCGGATCAAAAAGGCCATGCGCAAGGCGCGAAACGCAGCCGGGGTCGGGCCCCGGCGATGTTTCGCAACGCGGCGCATGGTCTTTTTGGCCGCAACCCGAAGGGAACGGGGCTGAAAAAGCGCCACTCGTCGTTGCACTCCTAGCCCAGGCGGCCAGCCTGGGCGTCGTCGCGCGCCTAGATTGGCGCTTTTTCAGCCTCATTCGCACTCGTAAAAATAGTGTGAACAGGCCCTAAGCGACCGATCAGCGCTGGCCCTGCACCAGGGCCATGCGCCGGCGCAGGCGCTCGGCCTCGGCCGCATCGCCGCCCTGTTCCGCCAGCCGCAGCTGCACCCCCAGCCAGGCCAGCAGCGGGCGGCGCCACCCTTGCGTCGAGGCCGTTTCCACGGCCTGGCCCCGCACCTCGGGACTGGCCCGTCCCGCCTGCAGCAGCACGCCGGCCGCCACCAGGCGGGCCAGCGGTTCGGCTTGCGGCAGTGCCGCGCCGCCGGCCGCCACGGCGCGCTGCGGCGCGGGCAGGCGTGCCAGCTCCTGGGCCGTGAGGGCCCGACCCGCCAGGTAGTCGGCGTAGGCGCGCTCGTCCGGGCCCGCATCGACGCGCAGGGCCTCGAAGCCGGTGCAGGGCTCGAGCACCAGGCTGGCCACCCGGGCCGCGCAGCGCATCAGTTCGGCGCGCGCCACCAGGTCGATGCGGCCGGTGCGCGCGAGTTCGGCACGGCCGCGCTCGAACTCGCGCTCGGCCACCCGGTTGTTCCCCTCCAGGTAGGCGGCGACCGCGCGCTCGAGCGCAGCATGCGCGCTCATATGCCAGTCGGGCGGTGGGGGGCCGCCGGCACAGGCGGCCAGCAGCAGCACCAGGATCCAGCAGGCCTTGTTCATGGCAGCTTCAGCTCCCGCTCGCGTGCAAACGGCCATTTGCGGTTGATCTCGTTGACCAATTGCTCCAGCTTGCGCAGGCTGGACTCCACATCGGCGCGCAAGTCACCGAGGTCGGTGGTCGCCTCGCGCGTGTTGGCGGCAATCCCCTGGGCCTCCTGCAGCAGAGCGTCGAAGCGCTTGAGGCTGCCGCGCGCCTCGGCCAGCAAGGCATTGAGCTGGCGCAGCGTGGCCTGCGCATCCCTCATGGCGCCCTCGGGCCCGAACACCTGGGCATCGGCCTTGGCCGCCAGGCCGTCCATACGGGTGAGCAAGGCGTTGGCACGGTCCAGCGCCTCGATGAACTTGCGCGCCTCGGCCTCGCTGCCGGTCAGTACCTGCAGCGCGCCCTGCGGCCCGGCCAGGCGGGCCGTCGTGGACTGCAGATGGCCCAGGCTGGCGGCCAGGGCCGCGTCGGGCGCGGTCAGGGCCTGCAGGTTCTGCACCAGCTCGCGCACCGAGGCCAGCAGGCGCGGCACCTCCTCCGAGGCGTCGCCGCGCAGCACGGTGCGCTCCGCGCCGTCCTCCAGCGGCTTGTCCTGCAGCATGCCGCTGAAGGCGCGCAGGCGGGTGCCGCCGACCAGGCTGCGCTCCAGCGTGAACACGCTGGACTGGCGCAGCCAGCGCGCGTCCTGGCGCGGCACGTCGATCAGGATGCGCGCCTTGCCGTCCTCGGCCAGCTCGATGCGGCGCACGCGGCCGATCGGGAAGCCGGAAAAGCTCATGTCCATGCCGACCACCACGCCTTCGGAGTCGTCGGCCACCAGCACCAGGCGCTGGGTACGCTCGAACACGCCGCGGGCGTACAGCAGGTACAGCGTCGAGCCCGCCAGCAGCAGCAGCATGAACAGCAGCAGCAGCGTGGCCTTGAGCGCCAGGTGCGGCACCGGCGGCGGCGCCTCGGGCGGCATGGGCGAAGGGGACTCGGCGGGCGGGTTCATCGGGGCTCAATAATAGTTGCCGACCAGCGAGGCCACCTCGACCAGCAGCACCAGCGACAACATGCGCACCAGGCCCTGGAGCTCGACGCTGGTGCGCGAGCGCAGCAGGTCCTGCTGCGAGGTGGCGATCGGGATCACCGAGACCGCCAGGCCGAAGAACAGGGTCTTCAGGCCCAGGATCAGCGCCACCGGGGCGTTGAACACATGGCCCACGGTGCGCGTGTAGCCGGCGAAGCCCCAGGGCGTGAAGCCGTAGACCGAGAGGTAGGCCAGTGCCAGCGCCAGCATGCCGCTCACCGAGGCCAGCGCGAGCACGGCGAACACGCCGGCCACCACGCTGGGCACCAGCTCTTGGCGCAGCGGGTCCTGGCCCCGGGCGCGCAGCGCGTCAAATCCGCCGCGGGTGCGCAGCTTGTAGAGCTCGGAGCCGCGCGGGATGCTGTAGCGCAAGGCGACGAACAGCGCGGCAAACAAGGGCAGCAATTCCAGCACCAGCACGCGCACCACCATCTCCAGCGCGTAATGCGACAGGTCGTAGCTCTGCGCCGTGACGATCACGATACGGATCAGCACCAGGCTGACCAGGGCGGACAACACGCTGAACCAGGCCAGGCTGGGCGCGGTCGCCAGGTAGAGATGGCTCACCAGCACGTCTCGGTGCTCGGCCCGGTAGCTGCTCGGAGACAGCGCGAGCACCAGGACCTCGGCGGCGAAGCGGACGATGCGCCACCACCCCCCCAGCCAGCGCCAGGCGCCCTGCCCCAGCTCGCGCAGCACGCCCGGCAGCGAAGTGACAAGCCTCATGCGGACATGATAGCGGCGCCGGCCAGGTCGCCCCCGCTACCAGGCGTGAGCCTCGGTCAGCATGCTGTCGATCTGGGCCGCGGGCACGGCGCTGGAGAACAGCCAGCCCTGGCAGGTGGCGCATTTGTGCTCGCGCAGGAAGCTCAGCTGGGCGTCGGTCTCCACGCCGCCGGCCACCAGTTCCAGCCGCAGGGCCTGGGCCAGCATCAGGATGAACTTGACCAGGATCGCCGACACCTCGTCCGTGACCAGGTTCTCGACGAAGGTCCGGTGGATCTTGAGCTTGTGCAGCGGCAGCTGCTTGAGGTAGGCGACCGAGGCGTAGCCGGTGCCGAAGCCGTCCAGCACGATGCAGGCGCCCAGGGCGGCCAGGGCGTGCAGCTGCGGCTCGATGAAGCGGTGGTTGGGCATGGCCTGCGACTCGGTGATCTCGAACTCCAGCCATTGGGCCGACACGCCATGGCGCTGCAGCACCTGCCTGACCCGGTCCGGGAAATCCTTGTGCCGCAGCTGATGCACCGACAGGTTGATGGCCACCCGCACCGGCCGGCCGCAGCGCGCCCATGCCGCGATCTGGCGGCAGGCGGTGTCCAGTATCCATTCGCCCAGCGGCAGGATCAGGTCGGACAACTCGGCGACGGCGATCACGTAGCCGGGCGCCACCATGCCGAGCTCGGGGTCCTCCCAGCGCAGCAGGGCCTCGACACCCACGACCTGGCCGGTGTGCACATCGACCTGCGGCTGGTAATGCAGGCTCAGCAGGTTCTGCTCCATCGCCTTCTTGAGCTTGCCCTGCAGCAGCAGCTTGTCGCTGACCTGGGTGTGGACCTGGCTCGAATAGGTGACGTAGCCGCCCCGGCCCGCAGCCTTGGCCTGGTAGGCGGCGAAGTCCGCGTAGCGCAGCAGGTTGTCGGCGTCCCTGGCGTCGTCGGGGTAGAAGGCGATGCCTATGCTGGCCCCCACCATCACGTCGTAGCCCTCGACCTGGTGTACCGCCGACAGGGCGAGCAGCATTTTCTCGGCCACGCGCGCGGCATCCGCATGCGAGTGGATATCGGTCAGCAGCACGGCGAATTCGTCACCGCCCAGGCGGGCGAGCTGGTCGTCGGCGCGCAGCGTGCGGCGCAGGCAGCGCGCCACCTCCACCAGCAGGGCGTCGCCGACCACGTGGCCGAAGCTGTCGTTGACCAGTTTGAAACCGTCGAGGTCGAGCACCAGCAGGGCCATGGGATGCAGTTCCCGCCCCAGCGACGCGCAGCGCTGCGCCAGCACCCGGCTGAACAGGCGCCGGTTGCCCAGCCCGGTCAGCGCATCGTGCGAGGCCTCGTGCTCGAGTTGCTCCTGCAGTTGCCGGTAGGCCGTCATGTCGCGCACCAGCACCACGGCACAGGCGCGCCCCATCAGTTGGGCCTGGCCGAGGGCGATGTCCACCGTGACCAGGCTGTGGTCCTTGCGCAGCAGCTCGAACTGGCGCACCGGGCCCATGCGGCGGGCCTGCGGCTCGGAAAAGTAGTCGCGCACCAGCTCCTGGTGCGGCAGGCGCGCCTCGACGGGAAGCAGCCGCTCCACCGGCTGACCGATCAGCTCGTCCGGCGCATAGCCGCTGAGCTCGTGCATGGCCCGGTTGGCGCTGAGCACGGTGCCGTCCTGGTCGACCAGCAGCAAACCGTCGGGGGACGCGTCCACCATGGCTTCCGCCACGCTCACCCAATTCTCCGGCAATCCGTACGAATCGCTGCTCGCTCGTTCCGACATAGGCCCCTGTTTCTTGTTCCAGGCTGGGTTTGACACCCGCTGACCGGTTTCGCGCACCCCTGTTCGTGCGTTCGCGCCTCTTCGGCGTGAAAACCGTTGTCGCCTTGGCCGAGTGTAACCGTAGCGCCAATATTGAAACCAAATATATCCAACCCCAAACCACCCTTGGCGCCGGGACCGTTGAAGCCATGCAACGGTGCGGGCCGGCACCCAAGGATAATCCCGCGCATGGCCTGCGATGAACCCATTCCCACTCAATCCGACGGCGCCGGACCGGCGCTGCGCCGCCCGCGCTCCAAGACCGACCTGTTCGTTTCCTTCACCGTGCTGGCCCTGCAGGGCTTTGGCGGCGTGCTGGCCGTGGTGCAGCGCGAGCTGGTGGACCGAAAGCGCTGGATGACGCGCGAGCAGTTCGTCGAGGACTGGGCCGTGGCCCAGATCATGCCGGGCCCCAATGTGGTCAACCTCTCGATGATGATAGGCGGGCGCTACTTCGGCCTGCCCGGCGCGCTGGCTGCCTTGGCCGGCATGCTGACACTGCCCTGCGTCATCGTGCTGCTGCTGGCGGTGCTCTACGGCGGCGTGGCCGAGACGCCAGTGGCCCAGGGCGCGCTGCGCGGCATGGGTGCGGTGGCCGCCGGGCTGATCACCGCGACCGGCCTCAAGCTGATCGGCGCCCTGGGCAAGAACGCCATGGGCCTGCCGGTCTGCGTCGCCCTGGCGGCTTTCACCTTCGTCGCGATCGCCCTGCTGCGCTGGCCCCTGGCCTGGGTGCTCGGGGGACTGGGCGGAGCGGCCTGCGTCTGGGCCTACCTGCGGCTGGGCGTTCACGCCGCCAGCCAGGAGCGACGGACATGAGCATCACCATGACCCCTTCCGACTGGATGGCCCTGTTCAACCATTTCGCCTCGCTCTCGCTGCTGGGCGTGGGCGGCGCCATCACCACCGCCCCCGACATGCACCGCTATCTGGTGCACGAGCAGCATTGGCTCAGCGAGCCGCAGTTCGGCTCGAGCATCGCGCTGGCCCAGGCCGCGCCGGGGCCGAACGTGCTGTTCGTGGCGCTGATGGGCTGGAACCTGGGCCTGAACGCGGGCGGAGGGCTGGCAGCCGGGCCCGCGGCCTGGACGCTGGCGCTGCTGGGCGTGGCGATCGCCCTGGCCGGCATCATGCTGCCCTCCTCCATCCTGACCTACAGCGCCACGCGCTGGGCGCACCGCAACCGCGAGCTGCGCGCGGTGCGGGCCTTCAAGACCGGCATGGCGCCCATCGTGGTCGCGCTGCTGGTGGCCACCGGCTGGCTGCTGAGCGCGGTGCACGACCAGCCCGCGCGCGACTGGCCGCTGTGGCTGCTGACGGCGGCCACCACGCTGATCGTCTGGCGGGCACGGCTGCACCTGCTGTGGCTGATCGGCGCCGGCGCCCTGCTGGGCGCGCTCGGCCTCGTGTAGGGGCGCGGCTTCAGCGCGGGTTCTCGAAGAACACCGCGTTGCTGTAGTCGCTGATCTCGAAGTAGACCTTCTTCTCGCCGGGGTCGACCTGCATGTTCAGGTTCTCGTCGAGCACGCCGTAGCCGTAGCGGTAGGCGCGCGGCTTGCCGTCGTCCGTGCCCAGGGCGGTGCTGACCTTGTCGATCTTGAGGAAGCGCCGCACCAGCTTGTCGCCGGCATAGACCTCGAGCACGCCGTTGGTGCCGGTCCAGTTCTGGATCTCGCGGCTCAGCTTGTTCTGCTGCTCCTGGGTGCAGGCCGCCAGCAGCAGCGCCACGCCCATGGCCAGCATCCCCCGTCCCATCGCTCCTGCCGTTCTCATCGTCACCCTCCTCAGGCCGTGCGCTGGCGCAGCGCCTCGTACAGGCACACGCCGCTGGCCACCGACACGTTCAGGCTCTCCACCGCGCCGCGCATGGGAATGCTGATCAGCTCGTCGCAGGTCTTGCGCGTGAGCTGGCGCATGCCGGTGCCCTCGGCACCCAGCACCAGTGCCACGGGCCCCTGGAGATCGATCTGGTACAGGGTCTTGGGCGCGTCGTCGCTGGTGCCAATGCACCAGATGTTGCGCTCCTTGAGCTCGCCCAGGGTGCGCGCCAGGTTGGTCACCATGAAGTAGGGCATGGTCTCGGCCGCGCCGCTGGCCACCTTGGCCACGGTGGCATTGATGCCGGCCGCGTGGTCCTTGGGCGCGATCACCGCGTGCGCGCCGGCGCCGTCGGCCACGCGCAGGCAGGCGCCGAGGTTGTGCGGGTCGGTGATGCCGTCCAGCACCAGCAGCAGCGGCGGCTCGCCCAGCTGGTCCAGCAGGTCGTCCAGCGAGCTCGCCTGCGCCAGCGGCTCGACCCGCGCCGCCACGCCCTGGTGGCCGTGGCTGCCGCAGAGCTTGGCCAGGCGCAGGCCGTCGGCCTCGATCAGGCGCGCGCCGACTTCCCGGGCGCGCTCGAGAAAGGCGCGCATGCGCGCGTCGCGCCGCGTCGGCTCGTAGTAGATCTCGATGACGGATTGCGGCGCGGTCTTCAGGCGCACGCCCACGGCGTGGAAGCCGAACAGCACTTTGGGAGAGGACATGGCCCGCATTATCGGGCCAGCGACGGGGCGCCCGGCGCTCAGGAAACCGGCTCGGCCTCTGGCAGCAGCCTGCCCGCCTCGATGGTGATGCGCCGGTCGCAGCGCGCGGCGATGCCGCGGTCGTGCGTGACCAGCACCAGGGTCGTGCCCTGCTCGCGGTTGAGCTCGAACATCAGCTCCATGATCTTCTCGCCGGTGGCGAAGTCCAGGCTGCCGGTCGGCTCGTCGGCCAGCAGCACGGCGGGCTGGACCACGAAGGCGCGCGCCAGCGCCACGCGCTGCTGCTCGCCGCCGGACAGCAGCTTGGGGTAGTGGCCCAGGCGCTGGCCCAGGCCCACGTGCGCCAGCATCTCGGTCGCGGCGCGGCGCGCGTCGCGGCGCTCGGCCAGCTCCAGCGGCAGCATCACGTTCTCCAGCGCCGTGAGGTTGCCCAGCAGCTGGAAGCTCTGGAACACGAAGCCCAGCTTCTGCGCGCGCAGCACGGCGCGCGCGTCCTCGTCGAGTGCGAACAGGTCCTGCCCGGCCAGCCGCACGGTGCCGCGCGTGGGTGTATCCAGGCCGGCGATGATGGACAGCAGCGTGCTCTTGCCCGAGCCGGAGGCGCCGACGATGGCCACCGTTTCCCGCGGCGCCAGGGCGAAATCGATATCGCGCAAAATGTCGAGCGTGCCCGTGGAGTCGGTGACCGACTTGAACACATGCTCCACTGAAATAATCGCCTCGCTCATGCAACCACCGTTTTTGTTGAACCGACGCCACTTTAGCGTGGCCGCCTTCTGGACCGGCGTCCTGGGGTCTTGTGCAGCAGGCGCGGCGCAGCCCGCCACCATCCTGGTGCTGGGCGACTCGCTGAGCGCCGAATACGGCCTGCGGCGCGGCAGCGGCTGGGTGGCGTTGCTCGAGCAGCGCCTGGCCAGGGAGAAGATCGCCGCGCGCGTGGTCAACGCCAGCATCAGCGGCGAGACCACCTCGGGTGGCCGCTCGCGCCTGCCGGCCCTGCTGTCCCAGCACCGGCCCAGCCACCTGGTGCTCGAGCTCGGCGGCAACGACGCGCTGCGCGGCCTGCCGCTGACCATGACCCAGGACAACCTGAGCTGGATGACACAGGCCGCGCAGAAAGCCGGCGCCAAGGTGCTGCTGGTCGGCATGCAGGTGCCGCCCAACTACGGCGCAGACTATGCGCGCCGCTTCGCGGCCCTGTTCGTCCAGGTGGCGCGGGCGCAAAAGGCGGCCGTCGTGCCGTTCCTGCTCCAGGGCGTGGCCGACGGCCCCGACCCGACGCGGCTGTTCCAGCCCGACCGCATCCATCCGCGCGAAGAAGCGCACCCGATCATGCTGGGCAATGTCTGGCCCGAACTGAAGAAACTGTTGTCATGAGCGTGCATCCCATCAGCGCCATCGAGGCCATGGCCCGGCTGGCCACCTTCGGCGCCATCATCGACGCGCGCAGCGAGGGCGAATACGCCGAGGACCACCTGCCCGGCGCCGTCAACTGGCCCTCGCTCAACAACGAGGAGCGGGCCCGGGTCGGCACCCTGTACAAGCAGGTCAGCCCCTTCGAGGCGCAGAAGATAGGCGCCGCCCTGGTGGCGCACAACATCGCCGCCCACATCCAGCGCGAGGTGCTGGACAAGCCCAAGAACTGGCAGCCCCTGGTCTACTGTTGGCGCGGCGGCAAGCGCAGCAACTCGCTGGCCCATATCCTCGGTCAGATCGGCTTTCGGGTGCACCTGGTGGAAGGAGGCTACAAGGCCTTCCGCAGCGCGGTGCTGGCCGACCTGCCGGCGCAGGCATTGCGCCTGCAGTACCGCGTGGTCTGCGGGCCGACCGGCTCGGGCAAGACTCGCCTGCTGCAGGCCCTGGCCGCCGCCGGCGCCCAGGTGCTGGACCTCGAAGCCCTGGCCTGCCACCGCAGCTCGGTGCTGGGCGTGATCCCCGGGCAGACCCAGCCGTCGCAGAAGCGCTTCGACAGCCTGGTCTGGAAGGCGCTGCGCGGCTTCGACGCGGCGCGCCCGGTCTACGTCGAGGCCGAGAGCAAGAAGGTCGGCAACCTCGGCGTGCCCGACAGCCTGATGGAGGCCATGCGCGCCAGCCCCTGCCTGCTGCTGAAACTCTCGGACGAGGAGCGGGTGGCCCTGCTGCTGGAGGACTACGCCTTCTTCGCCCGCGATGCCGAGTTCTTCTGCCAGCGCCTCGATGCGCTGACCATGCTGCGCGGCAAGGCCGTGGTCGAGGGCTGGAAGGCCCAGGTGCGGGCGGGCCAGGTGGAGCCTGTGGTGCGCGAGCTGCTGCTCAAGCACTACGACCCCGGCTACGCCGAGTCGACCCGGCGCAATTTCACGCAGTTCACCCAGGCGCAGGAGATCGCGCCCGACGACCGCTCCGCGGCCGCGATGGACCGGCTGGCGCGCCAGCTGCTCGCCCAGGCGGGCTGAGCGCCGGCGCAGGGCGGGCACCCGCGCCGCCTCGGCGCCCTGTGCCTGTCACTCGGGCTTGGACTCGACGCCAGCCGCCGCGTCGCCACCCTCGGCCGACTCGGCATCGGACTCCGTCTCGGGCTCCGTGCCCTGCTTGCGCTCGGCGCGCGCCTTGAGCTTCTCTTCCTTCTTGCGCTTTTTCGCCAGCTCTTTCTGGCGCTTCTCGTATCCGTAGTTGGGTGTTGCCAAGGTGTGTTCTCTCCTTCAGGGACGTTCACTGTACCAGCTGGGATTGGCGCGCAAGCTGCCCGGCGATTTTTTTGCGCGCCTCACAGCGGCTCCACGCGCTGGCGAAGCCTGGCGATCAGCTCGGCACTGAGCTTCAGCCGCGCGCCCTCCTCGTCCAGCACATGGCCGAAGGCGCGCCGCTTGAGGGCGCGAATGTCGAAATCGGCCGCCTCGAGCTGCGCCAGCTGGCCGAGCGCGACCCGGGGCCAGGCGCCCCCCCGCCTCGGGCATGAACAGCGCGCGGCAGGCGCTCACCGCGGGCATGCTCAGGAAGCGGATGTCCTCGTACACCGCCAGCTCGTCGATGCACTTGTGGATCTTGAGCTTGAGCAGGTCCAGCGACTCGGAGTCGACCACCCAGGACGGCTCGCTGTCGCCGCCCGGGTAGAGGTCGTTGACCTCGTACAGCACGAAGTTCAGGCGACGCTTCTTGTAGACCACGCCGAAGTTGAGCACCATCCTGCCGAAGGCCGGCAGCTCGGCGGTCTCGCGGACATGCTCGGGCATCACATAGCTGTCGCGAATCACGCCTTGCTGCCGGGCCCAGGCCTCTACGACCGCCTGGATGCGGCGCGCCTCCTGCGAATCGGGTAGCGGCAGGCGCCGAGGATCAGCCGAACCACGAAATCGAGCGCCTCGAACACCAGGGAGCGCATCCAGGCGTCGTAGACGATCAGCGAGCGGGACAGGAAATGGGTGGACGACAGCCGCCATTGGCGCAGCTCGTCGGCCGTGAACGGCCCGCCCAGCCGGCCCTCGGTGGCCTCCTCGATCAGCCGCGCGACCTGGGCGCGGGCGTCGAGGATGGCGCCCTTCAGGCGCCTGGCCTGGACGTTGTAGTGGCCGACGCCGGCCAGCTCGTTGTAGATCGGCGCCTGGCGCGGCAGGTCCACCAGGGCACCACGCAAGGTCGCGAAGAAGCCCGGCACGCCGGTGGACGCGGCGCCGCCGCTGCGCGGACGCGGGTCGACGAAGACCAGGCGGAGGTCGACCTCACGGAAGGCGCCGTGGCTGCGTATGGCGTCTATGCAGGCCTTGGCCGGCAGCACAGCCCCTCGCGGTTGAGCCGGGTCAGCAAGGGGCGCTCGAAGGGCCAGAAATACCACTTGCTCCACAGCCGCGCCCGGGCCTCCGGGGCCAGCAGGTTCAGCATGTCGGCCTCGGCGAGCCACAGGTTGGTGATCGGCGTCAGGCTCAGGTCGTGCGCGATCGCCGTGGCCAGCGCGACGCCGTTGATGCCGCCCGCCGACGCGCCGGCCACGATGTCGACGACGACCCGCAGCGACAGATGGCGGCCCAGGGTCTGCAGGAACTCGAGGTACAGGTCCCCGGTTGACGCCTGAGGCTCGTCCGGGTACTGGGCCTGCAGCGCGCCGCCGGCGGGGCGCTGCCCCCCATGTTCCGGATCGGCGTGGTAGGTGCGGGAGGCGCGGGCCAGGTTCAGGATCTCGCGGTTGATGCCGTGCTGGTAGATGGCCAGCGAGACACCGCCGAAGAAGACCACCGCGAGCCTGAGTTCCTTCTCCTTCATGGGCCAGCCCGTCGGCCTGCCGGGCGCCGTGCGGGACGACGGAGCATGTCGATCATGCCGCCGCCTCCGGCGCCGCCGGTGGCGCCTCCCGCCATTCGACCGCACCGCGGTAGGCGTGCCAGCTCGCGTGGCCCAGCCAGGGCCCGACCAGCCACAGGCCCAGGCCCCAGGGCAGCAGGGCCAGCACGACCAGGGCGGAGATCACGAGGCCCCACAGCAGCATCACGCCGGGGTTGGCGAACACCACGCGCAGGCTGGTGATGGCGGCCGACACGGCGTCCGTGTCGCGGTCCAGCACCATGGGGATGGACACCACGGTGGTGGCATAGACCAGGGCCGCGAACAAGGCGCCCACGCCCAGGTAGACCGCCACGAACTCCCAGTTCTGCGGATTGAACACCGCCTGCAGCACCCCCGTGGTCGAGGGCATGCCGGTGTTGAAGAAGACTGCGAACACCACCAGCGAGGCCCGGCCCCACAGCAGTTCCAGCACGATCAGCACCAGCACCAGCATGGCCATGCTGCGCAGGTGCGCGTCCCAGCAGGTCAGCGAGGCGCCGAGTTCAGGGCGCAGGCCCAGCTCGCGCCTTCGGCTGACCTCGTACAGGCCCATGGCGAGGAAGGGCCCGACCAGCAGGCAGCCCGAGGCGATCGACAAGGTGTACTCGGGCCGGTTGCGGAACACCAGCCCCAGCACCAGGGCCATGGTCCACAAGCAGGCCCCATAGAACAGGGCGATCCCGGGACTGGCCGCCAGGTCGCGCGCGCCGCGCGCCAGCCAGCGCAGCGGATCGGCCGGCCCCAGCGGCCGCATCAGCGCCTGCGGGCCGGAGGGCGACGGTGGGACATAGGGGTGGTCCATGACCGGCAGCTCGGCAGACGAGCTGGCCGGACGGGCCTCGGGGTCGGCCGGCGCAGCCGGGTCGGGCATGGGACGAGACATGCGGTACTTCTTCGGGTCTTGAAACCAGCTCAGACTAGCGGCCCGGGCCCGGCCCTGCCAGTCAGGAAAACACCGAGACTCCTCCGCCCCCCGGTCAGGGCGGAGGCGGCAGCGCCGCAGCCAGGGCCTGCTCGAGGTCGCGCCGCAGGTCGGCCACGGCCTCCAGACCGGGCGAGAAGCGCAACAGCGTGCCTTGCGCCAGGTGCTTCGGCCAGCCGGGCCGCATGGCGCGCAAATCGTAGGGCATGACCAGGCTGACCGGGCCGCCCCAGCTGTAGCCGAGCTTGAACAGGCGCAGCGCGTCGCAGAAGGCGTCGACCTGCTGCTGGCCGTAGCGCGCGTCGACCAGCACGCTGAACAGGCCGGCTGCCGCGCCCTCCCCGCCCTGCGGCGCGCAGAGCCGGCGCCAGTGGGCGTGGCCGGGCGAATCCGCCAGCGCCGGGTGCAGCACCTGCGCGAACTGCGGCTGGCGCGCGCACCAGGCGGCGAGCTCGCGCGTGGCCGCGTCGTGGGCGCGGTAGCGCAGCGCCATGCTGGGCAGGGAACGCAGCACGGCCTCGACGTCGTTGAGGCCCACGCCCAGGCCCAGCCGCATGTGGGTCAGCTTGAGCTTGAGGTGCAGGGCCTCGTCGCGCGTGACCACGCTGCCCATCAGCAGGTCGCCGCCGCCGCTGGGGTACTTGGTCAGCGCATGCACCGAGATGTCGACGCCCAGGCCTGGGGCCAGCTCGAAGGGGCGGAAGGCCAGGCCGGCGCCCCAGGTGTTGTCGAGCGCGCACAGCACGCCCCGCTCGCGACAGATGCGCACCTGCTCGGGCAGGTCGGGGAACTCCAGCGTCACCGAGCCCGGCGCCTCGAGCCAGACCAAGCGCGTGCGCTCGCCGATCTTGGCCGCCAGGTCGGCCGGATCCATGGCGTCGTAGAGCCTGTGGCTGATGCCCCAGGCGCGCAGCTCGCCCTCGGCCAGGGCCTTGTTGGGCCCGTAGGCGTTGTCGGGGATCAGCACCTCGTCGCCGCTTTTGAGCAGGGCCAGCGCCACGTTGGCGATCGCCGCCAGGCCGCTGGGCTGCAGCAGGCACTGCAGGCCGCCCTCCAGCGTGCACAGCCGCTCCTCGAGCGTGAAGGTGGTGGGCGTGCCGTGCAGGCCATAGGTGTAGCCAGCCTTGCCCTTCCAGTCGCGCTGCCGCATGGCCGCGACGCTGGCAAAGATGACGGTTGAGGCCTTGAACACGCCGGGCTGCGGCGCGGCAAAGCCCGCAGGCGGCTGGTAGGGGTGGTGGATCAGCTGGGTGGACAGTTCGGGCGGCGTCTCGTTCATGCGCAGCATGGTAGCGCCGTCGCGGACGGAACGCCGCCCGCGGCGCGGGCGTGCAGGCGCATGGCCCTTTGCGCCCGCAGGCGGATCAGAGCTTCCACTTCTCCATCAGCTTGTCCGGCGTCATGCTGTCGTAGCCTTCGAACGGCTGGTGGATCCAGGGATTGGTCGGCAGGACCTCGACCGAGTAGTCGGGCGTGAAGCTGGAGCAGCCCTTGGTCCAGATCACGGCGCTGCGCAGCTCGGAGATCGGCTCGTAGCTGCTCTTGAGCTGCTGGATCACGGCGTTGAGCGTATGGCCCGAGTCGGCCAGGTCGTCGACCAGCAGCACCCGCCCGGCGATCTCGCCCTTGGGCGTGGTGATGTAGCGCGCGATGTCCAGGTGGCCCTGCACCGTGCCGGCCTCGGCGCGGTACGAGCTGGTGGACATGATGGCCAGCGGCTTGTCGAAGATGCGCGAAAGAATGTCCCCGGGGCGCATGCCGCCGCGCGCCAGACACAGGATGGTGTCGAACTGCCAGCCCGACTGGTGGATTTTCAACGCGAGCTTCTCGATGAGGTTGTGGTACTCGTCGTAGCTCACGTAAAGGTGCTTGCCGTCTTCGGTCAACATGGGAGGGTTTCCTGTAGGGATGGCGGCCCCGGCCGCCTTGGCGCTGGCGATGCGCGGCCGGGCGGGTTCGATGGCGTCCTCAGTCGGCCAGGTAGGGGTGGTGCATCATGATCGTGTGGTCGCGGTCCGGACTCGTGGACACGATGTGGATCGGCACCCCGGTGACCTGCTCGATGCGCTGCAGGTACAGGCGGGCGGCGACCGGCAGCTTGTCGTACTGGGTGACGCCCACGGTCGAATCGCTCCAGCCCTCGAGGGTCTCGTAGACCGGCTTGCAGCGCGCGATCTCGTCCGCGCCCAGCGGCAGGATGTCGATGGTCTCGCCGTCGAGCTCGTAGCCGGTGCAGAGCTTGAGCTCCTCCAGGCCGTCCAGCACGTCGAGCTTGGTGATGCACAGGCCCGACAGGCCGTTGACCTGGGCCGAACGCTTGAGCAGCGCCGCGTCGAACCAGCCGCAGCGGCGGCTGCGCCCCGTGGTCACGCCCCTCTCGGCGCCCACGGTGCTCATGTGCCAGCCCGGCGTGCCTTCCTGCTCCCAGTCGAGCTCGGTCGGGAACGGCCCGCCGCCCACGCGCGTGCAATAGGCCTTGGTGATGCCCAGCACGTAATGCAGCATGCCGGGGCCCACGCCCGAGCCGGCCGCCGCGTTGCCGGCGACGCAGTTGCTCGAGGTGACATAGGGGTAGGTGCCGTGGTCCACGTCGAGCAGCGTGCCCTGCGCGCCCTCGAACAGCAGGTTGTCGCCGTTGCGGTGCGCCTCGTTGAGCTCGCGCGAGACGTCGGCCATCATGGGGCGCAGCAGCTCGGCATGGTGCATGGCCTCGGCGTACACCGGCTCGAACTGGACCTCGCCGCCCTGCACATAGGGCTGCAGGGCCTCGCCGAAGGCGAAATCGCGCGAGCCCAGGTAGCTGGTCAGCACGTGGTTGTGCAGCCCCAGCAGCTCGCGCAGCCTGGCGGCGAAGCGCTCGGGGTACTTGAGGTCCTGCACGCGCAGCGCGCGGCGCGCAATCTTGTCCTCGTAGGCCGGGCCGATGCCGCGGCCGGTGGTGCCGATCTTCTCGGAACCGCCCTGCTCGCGCGCGGCCTCGCGCGCCACGTCGAGTGCGGCGTGGAAGGGCAGGATCAGCGGGCAGGCCTCGCTGATGCGCAGGCGCGTACGCACCTCGACGCCGGCGCGCTCCAGGCCTTCGATCTCCTCGAGCAGCTTGGCCGCCGACACCACCACGCCATTGCCGATGTAGCAGGTCACGCCGGGGCGCATGATGCCGCTGGGGATCAGGTGCAAGGCGGTCTTCACGCCGTTGATCACCAGGGTGTGGCCCGCGTTGTGGCCGCCCTGGAAGCGCACCACGCCCTGCGCGCTCTCGGTCAGCCAGTCGACCAGCTTGCCCTTGCCCTCGTCGCCCCACTGGGTGCCGACGACGACGACGTTACGTCCTTTGGTAATGTTCATTTCGCTCTTCTCAGATCAAAGCAGATCAAAGGGCCTGCACGACCCACTGTCCCGCCAATTCGACCAGCTCGCGGTCGCACAGGAATTCGTCGATTTCACTCTCGTGGCCCGGCAGCACGCAGACCACGGTCTCGCCGCGCCCGCGCAGCGCGGCGACGGCTGCGCGCAGCTCGGCTGAATCGCGCCAGGGCGCGCGGATCGCCGCGCGCAGCGCACGCGGCGCGGCCACCCCTACCAGTTGCTTGAGGTCCAGGCTGAAGCCCACGGCCGGGCGGTCGCGGTCCAGCTTGTGGCCAAACACCGCGCCCACGCCGTCGTAGCGGCCGCCGCGAACCACGGCGTCGCTGGCGCCGCGCGCATAGACCGCAAAGCGCGCGCCGCTGTAGTAGGCGTAGCCACGCAGGTCGGCCAGGTCGAAGCTGACCGCCGCCCCGCCGAGCTGGCTGGACAGGCGTTTCAGCTGGGACAGGGCCTGGCCCACGGCCGGAAAGGCCTGCAGGGCTTTTTCGGCCTCGGCCAGCACCTGGGCGTCGCCGTACAGGCGCACCAGCGCCAGCAGCCCCTCGCGCACCGCGGCCGGGAGATCCCGGCTCAGGGCGGCCAGCTCGCTCGCGTCCTTGGCGGCCAGGGCCGCGTGCAACTGGGCCAGCCGGTCGGGCTCCAGCGCCACGCCGGCCAGCAGCGCCTGCACGATGCGCGCGTCGGCCATGTCCACGCTCAGGCCCTCGACCTGGGCCGCCTGCAGGCAGTCGAGCGCCAGTTGCAGCACCTCGAGGTCGGCCTCCAGGCCGGCATGTCCGTAGATTTCGGCCCCCAGTTGCAGCGGCTCGCGCGTGGCGTGGGGGCGGTCGGGCCGGGTGTGCAGCACCGGGCCGCAGTAGCACAGGCGGGTCACGCCGGCGCGGTTCAGCAAATGGGCGTCGATGCGCGCCACCTGCGGCGTGGTATCGGCGCGCAGGCCCATCATGCGGCCGGAAAGCTGGTCGACCAGCTTGAAGGTCTGCAGGTCCAGCGCCTCGCCGGTGCCGGTCAGCAGCGACTCCAGGTGCTCGATCAGCGGCGGCATGACCAGCTCGTAGCCGTAGCTGCGGGCAGTGTCTAGCAATTCGCGGCGGAGTTCTTCGATGTGCCGGGCCTCGGACGGCAGGACATCGGCGATGTGATCCGGCAGGACCCAGGCGGACATGTGGTTTCGGGGCGCTGTTAAAAACGTGATTCTACCGGGCTTGCGGCCGGCTCAGGCCGCCAGCCACAGCAGCACCAGGCCCAGCAGCACGCTGCACAGGCCGAAGAAGCGGATCTGGCCGTCGCGCCACTGCAGCAGCTGCGCGAACACGCGCCGCCAGCCCCCGGGCGAAGCCAAGGGGAGCAGGCCCTCGATCACCAGCACCAGGGCCAGCGCTGTCCACAGGCTGCCGCCGTCCAAGAATCCGTTCCCCCTGCAGGCTTTATTTCTTGGGCGCGGCCGCGGCAGCGCCGCTGCCGCGCATGGCCTTGAAGAACTCCGACGAGGGGTCCACCACCATCACGTCGCTCTTCTTGTTGAAGCTGGCCTTGTAGGCCTCCAGGCTGCGGTAGAACTGCGCGAACTGCGGGTCCCTGCCGAAGGCCTCGGCGTAGATGCGCGCGGCCTCGGCGTCGCCCTCGCCCTTGATCTTCTGGGCGTCGCGGTAGGCGTTGGCGACGGCCACCTCACGCTGGCGGTCGGCGTCGGCGCGGATCTTCTCGCCCTCGGCGCCGCCGGTCGAGCGCAGCTCGTTGGCCACCCGCTTGCGTTCGGCCTCCATGCGGCGGTAGACCGACTCGGTGATCGCGTCCACGTAATCGGCCCGGGTGATGCGCACGTCGACCACGTCGACGCCCCAGGGCTTTGCGCCCTTGACCACCTCCAGCACCTCGCGCTTGACGTCGGCCATCAGCGCCTCGCGCTTGAGCGACAGCAGGTCCTTCACGGTACGCTTGTTGATCTCCTCCTGGAAGGCGTTGCGCACCACGCGGTTGAGCTGGTTGGCGCCGGCGTTCTCGTCCAGGCCCACGTTGCGGATGTAGGCCTGCGGGTCGGTGATGCGCCAGCGCACGTACCAGTCGATCACCACGCGCTGCTTCTCGGCGGTGAGCATGGGCTCGGTGTCCACGCTGTCGAGCGTGAGCAGGCGCTTGTCGATGTAGGACACGTTCTGGAACGGCGGCGGCAGCTTGAAATTCAGGCCGGGCTCGGTTATGACCTCCTTGATCTGGCCGAGCGCGTAGAGCACGCCGAACTGGCGCTGGTCGACCACGAACAGCATGGAGCTCAGCAGCGCCAGCAGCACCAGGAGCGAAGAAGCAATAAATCCAACACGGTTCATTCCGGACTCCTTATCTCGTCTCGCGCTCGCGCGACCGCGACGCATCGCGCGAGCGCGCATCGCCGGCCGGGGCACTCGACGCCGCACCGCCGGCGGACCCGCTGCCGGCCGCCGGCGCAGACTGCGCCTCGGCCGCCGCCCCACCCTGGGTGGTCATCTGCACGATCTTGTCCAGCGGCAGGTACAGCAGGTTGGAGCCCTGGCGGCTCTCGACCAGGACCTTGGTCACGTTGCCGTAGATCTGCTGCATGGCGTCCAGGTACATGCGCTCGCGCGTGACCTGGGGCGCCTTCTGGTACTCGGCCAGCACGGAGCGGAAGCGCTGGGCATCGCCCTGGGCCTGGGCGACGATGCGCGCCTTGTAGGCATCGGCCTCCTCCTTGAGGCGGGCGGCGGAGCCGACCGCGCGCGGGATCACGTCGTTGGCGTAGGCCTGGGCCTCGTTCTTGGCGCGCTCGCGCTCCTGGCCGGCCTTGAGCACGTCGTCGAAGGCGGCCTGCACCTGTTCGGGCGGACGCACGCCGCCTTGCTGCAGGTTGATGCCGACCACCTCGATGCCGACCTTGTAGCGGTCCAGGATGGTCTGCATCAGGGCGCGCACGCGCGGCGCGATCTGGTCGCGCTCCTCGGCCAGCGCCGAGTCCATGCGCATCTTGCCGACCACCTCGCGCACCGCGGTTTCGGCCGCCTGCACCACGGCCTCGGCCGGGCTCTTGCTCTCGAACAGGTAGGCGCGCGCATCGCTGAGCCGGTACTGCACGGCGAACTTGATCTCGACGATGTTCTCGTCCTCGGTCAGCATGGCCGACTCGCGCAGCCCGGTGGACTTGATCACGTTGTCGCGCCCCACGTCGACCGAGCGGATCTGGGTCACGAACACCGGCTCATGGCGCTGTATTGGGTAAGGCAGGCGCCAGTTGAAGCCCGCGCCGACCGTGGCCTTGTAGCGGCCGAATTGGGTGACCACGGCCTGCTGGCCTTCCTGGACGATGAAGAAGCCCGTGCCCAACCAGATCAGCACCGCCACGCCGGCGATCAGCCCCACGCCCAGGCCCGCGCTCTTCATGTCGGGCTGGAAGCCCCCGCCGCTGCCGCCGAAGCGGCCGCCGTTGGGGCCGCGCCCATTGCCCTTGCCGCCACCGAACAGGCCGCCGAGCTTGCGATTGAAGTCGCGCCACAGCTCGTCCAGGTCCGGCGGGCCCTGGTTCGGCCCCTGGTCCCGTCCGTCCTGCCCGGGCCGCTGCGGCGGCGGGCTATCGGGCCGCTGCCCCTCGGGCCTGTCCCCTTCGTCGGACTTGTCCTCGCCGCGCCCCCAGCGCGGGTCGTTCAGGTTGAACATGCCCCGGATGCGCTGCGGCAGCACGGTCCATCGAAAGGCGCGTAGAGGGAGGTTCATTCGCATGCTTTTCTTGTCTAGGTGATTCCGATTGTGCCCAATCAGGGAGCCGCTTCGTCGAATGGTGCCGAAGCCGCCGCTGCCGACTCCGGCGGCAGCGCCGCCTTGGCCGTGGCGGCCAGCTGCGTGCGCAGCGCGGCCAGGCCCTCGCCGCTGCTGGCGCTGACGAACAGACGCGGCACCTGCTGGCCGTCGAGCTCCAGCGTGTCTTGCAGCAGGCGCGGGCGCCGCTCGCTGTCCAGGGCGTCGAGCTTGTTGAACACCAGTATCTGCGGCACATGGGTGGCGCCGATCTCGCCGAGCACGCGCCGCACCTCGGCCATCTGCTCGGGATGGCCGGGGTTGGCGGCGTCGACCACGTGCAGCAGCAGATCGGCATCGGCCGCCTCCTGCAGCGTGGCCTGGAAGGCGTCGATCAGTCCGTGCGGCAGGTCACGGATGAAACCCACGGTGTCGGACAGGGACACCGAGCGCCCCGCCTCGCCCAGGTAGAGCTGGCGCGTGGTGGTGTCCAGCGTGGCGAACAGCTGGTCGGCGGCGTATGCGCGCGCCTTGACCAGGGCGTTGAACAGCGTGGACTTGCCGGCGTTGGTGTAGCCGACCAGGGAAATGTTGAAGGTGTCGCGGCGGTCGCGCTGGCGGCGCTGGGTATGGCGCTGGCGCTTGACCTTCTCCAGCCGCTCCTTGGTGCGCTTGATGGCCTCGCCGATCATGCGGCGGTCCAGCTCGATCTGGGTCTCGCCCGGGCCGCCGCGCGTGCCTATGCCGCCGCGCTGGCGCTCCAGGTGCGACCAGCGGCGCACCAGGCGGGTACTCAGGTACTGCAGACGCGCCAGCTCGACCTGCAGCTTGCCTTCGTGGCTGCGCGCGCGCTGGGCGAAGATCTCCAGGATCAGCAGCGTGCGGTCGTTGACCGGCAGGCCGATGTGGCGCTCCAGGTTGCGCTGCTGCGCAGGGCTCAGCGCCTGGTCGAACAGCACCTCCTGGGCGCCGTGCTGCTCGGCCAGAAAGCGGATCTCGTCGGCCTTGCCGCTGCCGACGAACAGCGCGGCATCGGGCGCCCGGCGCTTGCAGGTCAGGCGAACGACCGGCTCCAGGCCGGCGGTCTGGGCCAGCAGGCCCAGTTCCTCCAGTTCGCCGTCGAAATGGGGAAGACCAAAGTCAACGCCGACCAGGATGGCCGGCGCGCGTGGGGAATCGGGTGAATCAGGCAAGCTCAATTGGGGAAAAGCGGAACCCGGTCCGGACCGCGCCGAAGCCGGGTGGGCTTCGGCAGGCGGATCAGGCCGCGCCCGGCTCGGCGCTTTCGGCGGCCTGGAAGTTGACGGCCCGGCCCGGCACGATGGTCGAGATGGCGTGTTTGTAGACCATCTGGGTCACGGTGTTGCGCAGCAGAACGACGTACTGGTCGAAGGACTCGATCTGCCCCTGCAGCTTGATGCCGTTGACCAGGTAGATCGACACCGGCACATGCTCGCGACGCAGGGTGTTGAGGAAGGGGTCTTGTAGGAGTTGCCCTTTATTGCTCACGATATTCTCCGTGTTCAAAAGTTGTTGGTAGGGGTGTGACCTTACCACAGCGGTGTGGGGTCACAAGAGCGCTGCCGCGCAATGCCCTCACAAAAATCCGGAACTGTGCAGGCGCTCAGGCGCCGTCCTTGTTGGCGAAGGGGTTTTTCGAGGTTTTCATCTCGATGCGCAGGGGGGTTCCGACCAGGTCGAACTCCTTGCGAAAGCGCCCTTCGAGGAAGCGCTTGTAGGCCTCGGTGACATGCTCGAGCGAGTTGCCGTGGACCACGATCACCGGCGGGTTCATGCCGCCCTGGTGGGCGTAGCGCAGCTTGGGCCGGAACATGCCGGCGCGCTTGGGCGCCTGGAACTGCACCGCCTCGAGCAGCAGGCGCGTGAGCACCGGCGTCGACATCTTGCACATGGCTGCCTTGTGCGCCTGCGCGATCGAGGCCCACAGCGGCGCCAGGCCCTGGCGCTTCTTGGCCGAGATGCAGTGCAGCGTGGCGAACTTCAGGAAGGCCAGGCGGCTCTCGATCGAGCGCTGCACCAGTTGGCGCTGGTACTCGTCGACCGCATCCCATTTGTTGACCGCCAGCACCACGGCGCGGCCGCTTTCCAGGACGAAGCCTGCGATGTGGGCGTCCTGGTCGGTCACCCCCTGCGTCGCGTCGAGCAGCAGCAGCACCACGTTGGCCGACTCGATGGCCTGCAGGGTCTTGACCACGGAGAACTTCTCGATCGCCTCGAACACCCGGCCCTTGCGGCGCAGGCCGGCCGTATCGATCAGCTCGAAGCGCTGGCCGCCGCGCTCGAAGGGCACGGAAATCGCGTCGCGCGTGGTACCCGGCATGTCGAAGGCGACCAGGCGCTCCTCGCCCAGCCAGGTGTTGATCAGGGTGGACTTGCCGACGTTGGGCCGTCCGGCCACGGCCAGCTTGATCACGCCGCTGTCGACCGCCTCCTCGCCATCCACCTCGGGCAGGTCCAGCGGCTCCAGCGCCAGCTCGACCAGGCTGCGCACGCCCTGGCCGTGGGCGGCCGAGACCGGGATCACCTGGCCCAGGCCCAGCTCGAAGAACTCGGCCAGCTGCGCGCCCTCGCGCATGCCTTCGGCCTTGTTGGCCACCAGCAGGCAGGGCTTGCCCAGCCGGCGCAGGTAGTTGGCGATGTCGTGGTCCTGCGCCGAGAGGCCGGCGCGGGCGTCGACGACGAAGATCACGACATCGGCTTCGGCCACCGCCTGCTGGGTCTGCTTGGCCATCTCCTTGTAGATGCCGCTTTCGGCATCGGGCTCGAAGCCGCCGGTGTCGATGACGATGAATTCGTGCTTGCCCAGGCGGCCCTGGCCGTAGTGCCGATCGCGTGTGAGGCCGGCGAAATCGGCAACGATGGCGTCACGGCTCTTGGTGAGCCGGTTGAACAGCGTGGATTTGCCCACATTGGGCCGGCCGACGATGGCCAGGACGGGTTTCACTTCTTTTTGTCCGTTCACTCCGGCCGGAAGCCGAAAATTCCGCCCGCGCGGGTCACCACGACCAGCGTGCCACCGGCCAGCGCGGGCGCGGCCGCTACGCCCGAGCCGTCGGTGGCCAGGCGGTTGAGCGGCGAGCCGTCCTCGCGCGACAGCAGGTGCACCAGGCCCTGGCTGTCGCCCACGACCACCGAGCGCCCCAGCGCCAGCGGCGCCGTCAGGCTGCGGAACTGCAGTTGGTCCGAGGTCCAGGCGCGCTCGCCGTCGGCGCGGCGCCAGGCCACCAGCTTGCCGTCCGACTCGCTGCCGAACACGAAGCGCTCGTCGCCATGCAGGCCCTGGGCGCCGTTGGCGGGCTTGGACCAGAGCAGGTTGCCGCGCACCGCGTCGACGCAGCCGACGGCGGCCTGGAAGGCGCGCGCGCAGACCACCTCGCCCTGCCGGCTCACGCGGCCGACCAGGTCGACCAGGCGCTCGACGTCGTTGGTGCCGCGCGGCGCGGCCAGCGCCGCTTCCCAGCGCACGCTGCCGCGCAGCGGGTCGAGCCCGACCAGGCGCCCGGACAACCCGGCCACCAGGGTGTCGCCCACCGGCAGCAGCACGCCGGCCTGTTGCAGCACCAGGGCCTCGCCCGGCCGCTGCTGGGTCCAGAGCTTGCGGCCCGTGCGCGCGTCGAAGCCAGTCACCGAGCGGTCGGCCGCCAGCACGAACACGCGGCCGCCGGCCACCAGGGGCGCGGTGTAGGACTGGGCCGGCAGCTTCTGGCGCCACAGCGTGCGGCCGCCTTCGAGCACCAGCACTTCGTTGCTGCGCGTCACGACGGCGGCCAGCCGCCCGTCGCTGCCCACACCGGCCGCCAGGGGCTCGGCCAGCGCCGCGCGCCAGAGCTCGCGGCCCGAGACGGCGTCCAGCCCCAGCACGGTGCCATCGGAGCCGGCCACGACCAACTGCTGGCCCTGCACGCTGACCTCGAGCGGGAAGGCAACGGCCGGCAGGCGCGCCTGCCAGGCCAGGCGCACGCCCTGCAGGGCGGAGATCGGCGCCAGCTCGGCGGGCTTGGGGGCCTGGCGGGTGCTGGAGCAGCCCACGAGCGCCAAGGCCAGACCCAGGCAGAGCCCGAGCCGGCGCGGGGAAAGCAGGTCGAGGCGGATCTTCACTTGGCCTCCTGCGCAGCGGCCGACGCCTTGGCCTCGGGGTCCACGCCCAGGGACGTGAGCTTCACGGCGACCAGCTGCCGGTAATCGGCCTGGGCGTCGAGCAGCTTGTAGGCCTTGCCATATTCGGCCGCGGCCTCGGCCTTCTTGCCCTGCAGCAGCAGCACGTCGGCCCGCCGGTCGGCCACCAGGGCCGCGAAATCCTTGGGGAACTCGCCGGAGAGCTGCTTGATCGCCTCGTCGTAGGACTTCTCGTCGACCAGCAGCGACACCAGGCGCAACCTGGCCACGGCGCGCAGGCCCTCGTCGGCCGAGGCTTCGGCCACCCAGGCCAGGGCGGCTTTGGCGGGCGCAGGCTGGGCCTTGTCGTGGAAGGTCCGGGCGGCCATCAGGCCGGCCTGCTGCGCATAGGTGGTGCCGCCGAAGCGTTCCTTCATGTCGGACAGCGAGCGCTCCAGGCGCGCCAGGTCGGGCGCCTGGGCCGCGCGCTCGACCTCGTCGTACAGGGCCGCGGCCTGTACCGCCTGGCGCCGCTGCCAGTACTGGTAGCCGTTCCAGGCCGCGATGGCGCCGAACACGACGATCAGCACCCAGGTGATGAGGTTGCCGTAGCTTTTCCAGAAATGCTTGAGCTGGTCAAGCTGCTCTTGTTCTTCGAGGTCGAGGTGTGTTGCCATGTCGCGCTGGAGTCAAGCTTTCGATTGTAGGCTGTGCGCCCATTCGGACACCCCGGCCAGCGGGCGTGTCTGCTGCGCGCCGCTGCCGTCGCGCAGCGCCTTGACCGTGACGCACTGGCTGGCCAGCTCGTCGGCGCCGAACACCAGGGCATGGCGCGCGCCGCTGGCGTCGGCCTTCTTGAACTGCGACTTCATGCTGCCCATGCCTTCGCCGGAGCCGGCGTGCATCTGCACGCTGACGCCGGCCGCGCGCAGCTGCTGCAGCAACTGCATGGCGAGGGGCAGAGCGCTGGCGTCGGGGATCACCGCGTAGGCGTCGGGCACCGGCTCGGCCACGGCCTCGCCCTGCTCCTTGACCAGCTCGAGCACGCGCTCGACACCGAGCGCCCAGCCCACGGCCGGGGCCGGCTTGCCGCCGACCTGCTCGATCAGGTAGTCGTAGCGGCCGCCGCCGCAGATCGTGCCCTGGGCCCCCAGGCTCTCGGTGACGAACTCGAACACCGTGAGGTTGTAGTAGTCCATGCCGCGCACCAGGCGCGGGTTGATGCGGTAGGCCACGCCGTTGGCCTCGAGGATGGCCTTGACCGCGTTGAAATGCGCCAGCGAGGCCTCGCCCAGGAAGTCCAGCAGCCGGGGCGCGGACTCGACGATCTCCTTCATGGCCGGGTTCTTGGTGTCCAGGATACGCAGCGGGTTGCTGTGCAGGCGGCGGCGCGCGTCCTCGTCGAGCTGGTCGGCATGGCGCTCGAAATGCGTGATCAGGGCCGCACGGTGCGCCTGGCGCTCGGGCGGCTGGCCCAGGCTGTTGAGCTCCAGGCGCACGTCGGAGAGGCCCAGCTCGCGCCACAACGCGTCGGCCAGCAGGATCAGCTCGGCGTCGACCTCGGCGCCGGCAAAACCCAGCACCTCGGCGCCGATCTGGTGGAACTGCCGGTAGCGCCCGCGCTGCGGCCGCTCGTGGCGGAACATGGGGCCCATGTAGTAGAGGCGCTTGCCGCCTTCGTAGAGCAGGTTGTGCTCGGCCACGGCGCGCACCACGCCGGCCGTGCACTCCGGACGCAGCGTGAGCTGCTCGCCATTGAGCCGGTCCTCGAAGGAGTACATCTCCTTCTCGACGATGTCGGTGACCTCGCCCAGGCCGCGCACGAACAGCGCGGTCGGCTCGACGATGGGGGTGCGGATGTTGCGGTAGGCGTAGCGCGCCATCAGATCGCGCACCTTGGCCTCCAGCCATTCCCAGCGCGCCGAGTCGGGCGGCAGCACGTCGTTCATGCCCTTGACGCCGGTCAGGCGGGCGGGCTTGGCCGCCGCCAGGTTCTTTGCTTCTGCCATGGATCTGTCAGTGCGCCCGGCCCGGGCCGAAGCGCTGTTCGATGTAGTTTTCGACGATGGCCTGGAATTCCCGCGCGATGCCTTCGCCGCGCAGGGTCAGGCGCTTCTCGCCGTCGATGAAGACCGGCGCCGCGGGCGCTTCGCCGGTGCCGGGCAGGCTGATGCCGATGTCGGCATGCTTGCTCTCGCCCGGGCCGTTGACGATGCAGCCCATCACGGCGACCTTGAGCGCTTCCACGCCCGGGTAGCGGCTGCGCCAGACCGGCATCTGCAGGCGCAGGAAGTCGTCGATCTGCTTGGCCAGCTCCTGGAAGGTGGTGCTGGTCGTGCGGCCGCAGCCCGGGCAGGCCGTGACGCTGGGCACGAACACGCGCAGGCCCAGCGCCTGCAGGATCTCGGAAGCGATCACCACCTCCTGGCTGCGCGCCTCGCCGGGCTGGGGCGTGAGCGAGACGCGTATCGTGTCGCCTATGCCCTCCTGCAGCAGGATGGACAGGGCGGCGGCCGAGGCCACCGTGCCCTTGGTGGCCATGCCGGCCTCGGTCAGGCCCAGGTGCAGGGCGTAGTCGCAGCGCCGCGCCAGCTCGCGGTAGACCGAGATCAGGTCCTGCACCCCGCTGACCTTGCAGGACAGGATGATCTGGTCGCCGTCCATGCCCATGGACTCGGCCAGCCGGGCGGAGTCGATGGCCGAGCTGATCAGCGCCTCGTACATCACCTGCTTCGCATCCCAGGGGACGGCGCGGCGGCTGTTCTCGTCCATCAGCTGGGCCAGCAGTTCCTGGTCCAGGCTGCCCCAGTTCACGCCGATGCGCACCGGCTTGTTCCAGCGCATCGCGGCCTCGATCATCTGGCCGAACTGCTTGTCGCGCTTGTCGCCCTTGCCGACGTTGCCGGGGTTGATGCGGTACTTGGACAGGGCCTCGGCACAGGCCGGATGCTCGGTCAGCAGGCGGTGGCCGTTGTAGTGGAAGTCGCCCACCAGCGGCACGTCCACCCCCATGCGGTCGAGCTGCTCGCGAACATGCGGCACGGCGGCCGCGGCCTCGGGCGTGTTCACGGTCAGGCGCACCAGCTCGGAGCCGGCCAGCGCGAGTTCCTTGACCTGGATGGCCGTGCCTATCACGTCCACGGTGTCGGTGTTGGTCATGGACTGCACGCGCACCGGCGCGTCGCCGCCCACGGTCACCAGGTTCTGGCCCCAGGCCACACGGGCCTGGCGCGAACGGCGCGCGCGCGGTGCCGCCACTTCGATGGGATGGGAGCCAGACACTATTTCACCTCGAAACGGGCCACGTTGTCGCGCGTGATCGGCGCCAAGTCCATGGGCTGGCCGCGCAGCTGCACGCGCGTCGCGTCGGCGCGCCCCACCACCACCGACAGCGGCAGCTGGCCGCTGGCGCCTGCGCTCTCGCCGGCCTTGAGCAGCCGGCTCAGCACCACGGTGCCGCGCGCGTCGGTGACCTTGATCCAGGAGTCGGCCGAGGCGCCGAATTGCAGCAGGCCAGCAGGTGCCGCCGCGGCAGAGGCCGGCGCCTGAGGCGTGGCCACCACGGGCGTGGTGACGACCGGCGACGGCGCTACCACGGCGGGCGCCATTGGGGTGGTCATGGCCGAAGTCGAGGCCGGCGCTGCGGCCGGCAAGGCCGTCGGCGCAGGGATCGGCGCCGCCGCAGAGGCGGCGGTGGCGGCCGGCGGGAGCAGCAGCTCGGTGACCATTCCGCCCCCCGCAGCCGGCGCAGCGCCCTGGGGCGCGGCCTGGGCCTGCTCGGACGGCGCCGCCGTCGACGCGGGCGGCGCCTCGTCCTTGGGCACGGGCATCAGCACCAGCACCAGCGCCCCCAGCAGCAGCGCCAGCACGCCCAGCACCAACGGGCGCGAGAGGTAGGCGCCGACGTCGGGCGAGGCGCGGTGCTGCGGCGCCTTGAAAGGCTCGTTCAGTTGGCCGCGCGGCGACAGCCGCGGCGCGGTCTGCGGCAGGCGCGCGAGCACCGGGGCCGCGTCGATCTTGAGGTTGCGGCAGACAGTGGCGGCCAGGGCGCGCGCAAACACGGCGTCGGGCAACAGGTCCCAGCGATCGGCCTCGAGCGCCTCGACCTGCTTGACCGTCACCTTGAGCGCGGCGGCCAGCGCGTCCACCTGCAGTCCGGCAGCCTCGCGCGCCTGCCGCACCAGTGCGCCGGCGGTAGGCCCCGCCAAGACGCCGTCCGCGCTTGCGCTCCCCTCGGACCCTTCACTCATCAAATGCTCCCCGTTCGAATGCTGAAAACTCTTGTGTCTGCGGGAACCGCCGCTTGAGCTGCTCGGCCAGCTGGCGCATGGCCTCGCGATTGTTCAGCTTGCGTTCCACGCGTATGCCCAGCCACAGCGACTCGGCGTTCGCGAGCTCGCTGTTGTTGATGCGGCGGATGTAGAACTGGGCGCGCGGGAACTCGCTGCGCCGGTACAGCAGCGCCGCCAGGTTGTAGCCGGTGATGGGGTTGCCCGCGTCGAGCTCGTAGGCGCGCTCCAGGCTGCGCTCGGCCTCGGCGGGCTGGCCGGCTCGCGCCTGGCACAGGCCCTGGGTCATCCAGGTCTTGGCGCGCTCGCCGTACTGCGGGTTGGCCAACGCCTTGCCGAAGGCCTGCAAGGACTCCGGGTAGCGGCCCTGCTGGCACAGCAGCCAGCCGTAGTTGTGCTGGGTGTTCGCGTCGCGCGGATTCAGCGCCACGGCGCGGCGGAAACTCTCCTCGGCCAAGCGTGGGTCGTTCAAGCGCATGTAGATCAGGCCGCGCAGGTTGTGCGCGTCGGAGAAGCCGGGGTCCAGCGTCAGCACCTGCTTGAGCTCGTCCAGGGCCACCGCGGTCTTGCCCTCCTCGAAGTAGCCCACGGCCAGCTCCATGCGCAGGCGGGCGCGCCGCCGGGCCTCGGGTTCGTCCGAGGCGGTGAGCATGTCGGCGCCGGCATCGGCCGCGCCGCGGCCCGGGCCGCCGGCACAAGCCGCCAGGCCGGCCAGCAGGGCCAGCGCCAGCACCAGCACCCAGCGGGGGCTTCCTTGTTCAAACTGCATCCTGCCTCCTGATGGTTGTTCTGTCGTCAGCCTGCCTCAGGCCTGCCCCGGGCCGGTCGGGACGACAGGCATGGGCCGCAGCACCACCGTGCGCTGCTGGGCGATGCGCTCGTCGACGCGCGTGCGGTCCCTCACGTCGCCGGCCAGCTGGCCGCAGGCCGCGTCGATGTCGTCGCCGCGCGTCTTGCGCACGGTCGTGACGATGCCGGCCTCGCTGAGCAGGCTGGCGAAAGCCGTCACCTGGGCCGCGGGCGAGCGCGTCAGGCCCGAGGCCGGGAAAGGGTTGAAGGGAATCAGGTTGAACTTGCAGCGCAGCCCCTGGCCGCCATGGCGGCGCACCAGCTCGATCAGCTGACGGGCATGCTCGGGCTGGTCGTTGACGCCGTCGAGCATGCAGTATTCGAAGGTGATGAAGTCGCGCGGCGCGTGCGCGAGGTAGCGCTGGCAGGCGTCGAGCAGCTCGGCGATAGCGTACTTGCGGTTCAGCGGCACCAGGTTGTCGCGCAGCGCGTCGTTGGGGGCGTGCAGCGACACCGCCAGCGCCACCGGGCAGTCCTGGGCCAGGCGGTCGATCATGGGCACCACGCCCGAGGTCGAGACGGTGACGCGGCGGCGCGACAGGCCGTAGCCATGGTCGTCCAGCATCACGCGCAGGGCCGGCACCAGAGCGCCGTAGTTCTGCAGCGGCTCGCCCATTCCCATCATCACCACGTTGGAGATCACGCGCTCGCTGGTGTGGAGGTGGCGGCGCAGGAAATGCTCGGCGAACCAGAGCTGGGCGATGATCTCGCCGGTGCCGAGGTTGCGGCTGAAGCCCTGGTGGCCGGTCGAGCAGAAGCGGCAGCCGACCGCGCAGCCGGCCTGCGAGGAGATGCACAGGGTGCCGCGGTCGTCCTCGGGGATGAACACGGTCTCGACCGCGTTGCCGTCGCCCACGTCGAACAGCCACTTGATCGTGCCGTCGGCGGACTCGTGCTGGGAGAGGACCGGCAGGCCCTGGACGCAGGCGCTGGTCTTGAGCTTGTCGCGCAACGACTTCGCCAGATCACTCATCTGGTCGAAATCCGAGGCGCCTTTCTGGTGAATCCAGCGAAACAGCTGGGTGGCGCGGAAACGCTTTTCCCCCAGCCTTTCGCAAAAGGCGGCCAGGCCCTCCAGGTCGAAGTCGAGCAGCTTGGCCGTCATGGCATGGTCGGCGCTGTCGCTCAGCGCGAGTAGACGTTCATGCCGGGAAAGAAGAAAGACACTTCCACGGCAGCGGTTTCAGGCGCGTCGGAGCCGTGCACGGCGTTGGCGTCGATGCTGTCGGCAAAGTCGGCGCGGATGGTGCCGGCGGCGGCCTTCTTGGGGTCGGTGGCGCCCATCAGCTCGCGGTTCTTCAGGATGGCGTTCTCGCCTTCCAGGGCCTGGATCATCACCGGGCCGGAGATCATGAAGTCGACCAGGTCCTTGAAGAAGGGGCGCTCCTTGTGCACGGCGTAGAAGGCCTCGGCCTCGCCGCGGGACAGGTGGGCCATCTTGGCGGCGACGATCTTGAGGCCGGCGGCCTCGAAGCGGGCGTAGATCTGGCCGATCACGTTCTTGGCCACGGCGTCGGGCTTGATGATGGAGAGGGTGCGTTCGATAGCCATTTGGGTCTTTCCAGGGGTTTTAATTAGCGTTTTTTCGCCTCTAGGGCAAAGCATTTGATTTTAACCTGCGCGCAGGAACTCCTTGCGTCGGCAGGGGCACGTGGGCGCCCCAAGGGCACCCCGGGCATGAGCCGCGACTCAGCGGCCGCGGCCGCCGGAGCGGCGCGGGCCGCCCCCGCCGCCAGCGCCACGCCGAGGGCCCTGCCCCTGGCGCTGGCGCGAGAAGCTGTCGGCGCCTATGTAGCCCAGCGAGGTCTTCATGGGGTCGGGCTGGGACGCCTCGTCGCGGCGCTCGCCGCGCTCCTGGCGCCGCTGGCCGCCGCCCGCATGCGGCGCCTGCCCGCCCCCGCCGCCCTTGCGGGGTGCCGCACCCGGCCCGCGGCCACCGCCACCGCCACCGCCACGGCGGTCGCGCGGTGCGCGCGCCTCGCCTTCGGCAGGCCCCGCGGACCGCTCGCTGCCGCCCGCCGCGCGCACCAGGGCACGGATGTCCTGCTCGTCGAGCTCCATCCAGGCGCCGCGCTTGAGGCCGCGCGGCAGCACCATGGCGCCGTAGCGGATGCGGATCAGCCGGCTGACCGCGTGGCCCACGGCCTCCAGCATGCGGCGCACCTCGCGGTTGCGCCCCTCGGAGATGGTCACGCGGTACCAGCAGTTGGACCCCTCGCCGCCGCCGTCCTCGATGGAGCCGAACTGGGCCTTGCCGTCCTCGAGCTGCACCCCGTCGAGCAGGCGCTGCTTCTCCTCGTTGCTCAGCGCGCCGAGCACGCGCACCGCGTACTCGCGCTCCAGCCCGAAGCGCGGGTGCATGAGTTTGTTGGCCATCTCGCCCGAGTTGGTGAACAGCAGCAGGCCCTCGGTGTTGAGGTCCAGCCGGCCGACCGACTGCCACTTGCCCTGGTAGAGCTTGGGCAGCTTGCGGAACACGGTCGGGCGGTTCTGCGGGTCGTCGTGGGTCACGACCTCACCGACCGGCTTGTGGTAGGCGATCACGCGCGCCGGCGGCGGCGCGATGCGCAGCTTGATCGGCTTGCCATTGACCTTGACCTGGTCGCCGAACTGGATGCGCTGGCCGATGTGGGCGGGCTCGTTGTTGACCGAGATCCGACCCTCCATGATCAGCTGCTCCATCTCCAGCCGCGAGCCCAGGCCCGCCTGGGCCAGCACCTTGTGCAGCTTGGGCGTCTCGGCCTGGGGCGCCAGCACGCGCTTGGGCGCCTGCACCTCGGCATCCGATTCGTCCGCGTCGTACTGGCCGGAGACCACGTCGGCGAAGGCGATCGCCTGCGGCGCCTCGGCACGCGCGGGCCGCGGCCCACGAGCCGGCGCAGCCACCGGTTCGGTGGCGACCTCGGCCTGCGGCTGGGCTTCTGGGTCCTCGGCGAGGGGTGCGGCCGGGATGGCGGGCGTGGCTTGGTTCATGGCGTGATCCCCTGAGGGGGCGTTGAGTCATCGGGCTCGGGCATGGCCGCCAGAGCCTCGGGGGGTTCGGCCACGGCCTCCGGGCCGGCGGCGTCCTCGGTCGGCAAGGCCGATGCCTGCTCTTCGCGCAGCGCCTCCTCCAGCGACAGCACGGGCGGCATGGCGTCGCCCTCGGGCTGCAGCGCCTCCAGGGCGATGGCCTGCTGGGCCGGCGTGTCCAGCAGCGGCAGCTGCTCCAGCGAGGACAGGCCCAGGTCGTCGAGGAACTGGCGCGTCGTCGCGTAGAGCGCGGGACGACCCGCGGCCTCGCGGTGGCCGATCACCTCGACCCAGCCGCGGTCCTCGAGCTGCTTGAGGATCATGGAGTTGATGGTCACGCCGCGGATGTCCTCCATGTCGCCACGCGTCACGGGCTGACGGTAGGCGATGATGGCCAGGGTCTCCAGCGCGGCGCGCGTGTACTTGGGCGGCTTCTCGGGATGCAGGCGGTCCAGGTAGGGCCGCATCTCCGGCCGGCTCTGGAAGCGCCAGCCGCTGGCCACCTGGATCAATTCGACGCCGCGCAGCGACCATTCCTGCTGCAGCTCCAGCAGCAGTTGCTTGACGGTGTCCGCGCCAAGCTCGTCGTTGAACAGCACGCGCAGCTCGCGGACCGGCAGGGGCTGCTGCGCGCAAATCAAGGCGGTTTCGAGGACACGCTTGGCATCCGTCGTATTCATGTGTCGAGGTTCCGGGAAATGGCGCCAGCGGCGCTCCGTCAGGGCCGATTCAATCGGGGCACCGCGCAGGCTGGGCGAGGCTCGGCGCCGCAAACCCGCAGGTCATGCCGCAAAGGGCGCCCCGGGGCATCAGGATTCATTGTAACTGAGGCCCCAGTCCACAAGCGCCTGGCGCAGGTCCTCGGGCAGCGGCGCGCGAAACTCCAATGCCTGCCCCGTGACCGGGTGCTCGAAAGCCAGCCGGAAGGCATGCAGGGCCTGGCGCTGCAGGCCGGCCGCGGGCTTGCCGCCATAGAGCTCGTCGGCCACCAGGGGATGGCCCAGGCTGGCCATGTGCACGCGGATCTGGTGGGTGCGGCCGGTCTGCAGCGTGCAGCGCACCCAGCAGCCCTGCTCGCAGTTCTGCAGCAGCTCGATGCCGGTGGCGGCAGGCTTGCCGGGGTGCTGGGCGAGGTCCACCACCGCCATGCGCAGGCGGTTGCGCGGGTCGCGGCCGATCGCGCCCTGCACCAGGCGTTCGGGCGCGCCGGCCCAGGGCCGGTGCCCCAGCGCCAGGTACTGGCGGCTGACCTCGCGCGCCGCGATACGCTGCACCAGCGCGTCCATGGCCTGGCGCGTGCGCGCCACCACCATCAGGCCGCTGGTGTCCTTGTCCAGGCGGTGCACGATACCGGCGCGCGGCAGCTGGCCGGCCTGCACATCGCGCGCCAGCAGGCCGTTCAGCAGGGTGCCGCTCCAGTTGCCCGGGGCCGGATGCACCACCAGGCCGGCCGGCTTGTTGATCACGCGCAGGTGCGCATCCTCGAACACCACGTCGAGCGCCATGGGCTCGGGCCGGAAGGCCTGGGTCTGCGGCGTCGGCCGCAACTCGACCTGCAGCCCATCGCCGGCCTTGAGCCGCTGCGAGGACTTGAGCGCCGGCGCGCCCTGCACCCGCACGGCGCCGAGCTCGACCAGCTGCTGCAGGTAGCTGCGCGAGAACTCGGGCACCAGGGCCGCGAGCACGCGGTCCAGCCGCTCGCCATGCAGTGCGGCAGGCACTTCGAGGGAGCGCAGCTCGGCCTCGGGGCCGAGTTCGCCCAGGTCGTCCGAGCCCCCCGCCGGGACGGTCTGCGCGGGGTCGGTCGATATAATCAATTCGGTCTGTTTCAACAAGGTTGCCAGTGATGTTTCGTGCCAAATTATCGGTGGTCCCGCGCTGGGTCCTGCTCTGCGCGGCGGGGCTGCTGGCAGCCTGCTCCTCGACCCCGGTAGACCCCACGGCCGGCTGGAGCCCGAATCGTCTCTACACCGAGGCGCGCGACGAAGCGGCGGCGGGCGCCTACGACAAGGCCGTGCCCCTGTTCGAGAAGCTCGAAGGCCGCGCCGCCGGCACCCCGCTGGCGCAGCAGGCCCAGTTGGAGAAGGCCTACGCCCATTACAAGCTCGGCGAGAAGGCCCAGGCCATCGCGACGCTGGACCGCTTCGTCAAGGTGCACCCGTCCAGCCCGGCGGTGGACTACGCGCTCTACCTCAAGGGCATCGTCAACTTCAACGACAACCTTGGCATGTTCGGCTTCCTGACCCGCCAGGACCTGTCCGAGCGCGACCAGAAGGCCGCCAAGGAGTCGTTCGAGGCCTTCCGCGATCTGGTCGCGCGCTTCCCGGAGTCCAAGTACGCGCCCGACGCGCGCCAGCGCATGACCTACATCGTGAACGCGCTGGCCGAGTACGAAGTCCACGTGGCGCGCTACTACTACCACCGCGGCGCCTACGTCGCGGCCGTGAACCGCGCGCAGATGGCGGTGGCCGACTACCGTAACGTGCCAGCCCTCGAGGAAGCCTTGTTCATCATGGTGCGCAGCTACGACGCCCTGGGCCTGGAACAGCTGCGCGACGACACGCGTCGCGTGCTGGAAAAGAACTACCCGAACAGCGAATACCTCACGCGCGGCTTCAAGCCGGATTCAAGCCCGTGGTGGAAGCTGTGGTGAGCGCCTCCAGCGCCGCCTGAAACTCTTCGTCGCTGGCGAGCCTCCGCATGGGCGGCAGCGCCGCCAGCAGGCGCCGGCCGTAGCCCATGGTGGCCAGGCGCGTGTCGCAGACCACCAGGATGCCGCGGTCGGACTCGCTGCGGATCAGCCGACCGGCCCCCTGCTTGAGCGCCACCGCCGCCTCGGGCAAGGCATGGTCGGCGAAGGCACTGCGCCCGGCCAGCGCCAGTTGCCGCGCCCGCGCCTGCACCAGCGGATCGCCCGGCGGCGGAAACGGCAGCTTGTCGATGACCACCAGCTGCAACGCATCGCCGGGCACGTCCAGTCCCTCCCAGAACGAGGCCGAGGCCACCAGGATGCAGCCCACGCCCTGTGTGCCTTCCCCGCCCTCGCGGAAGCGCTCCATCAGCTGACGCTTCGGGGCCTGGCCCTGCACCAACACGGCGACCGCCTGCGAGTGGGCGAAATGCGCGGCCAGCGCTTCACCGATCGCACGCAGCGCACGCAGCGTGGTCGTCAGCACCAGGGTGCGTCCGCCCAGCCGGGCCGCGGCCCGGGCCGCCAGCGCCGCGACCTGGGCGCTGTGCGCGGGGTCGGCCGGCGCGACCAGGCGCGGCACGTAGAGCGCCGACTGCCGGGCGTAGTCGAACGGACTGTCCACCCTCAGGCGCTGTGCCTGCAGCAGGCCGCAGGGCTCGGTGAACCAGCGCAGGCCCTCGTCGTCGCCCAGCGTGGCCGAGGTGAACACCCAGGCGCGCCCTCGCCCGCCCTCGTCCTCCCCCGCGCCTTCGTCGGCCTGCAGCAGCCGAGTTCGCACCGTCTCGGCGATGTCCAGCGGCGACTCCACCAGGCGCAGCTGGCCGCCGGCCTCCAGCCAGCGCACCGCGCCTTCCGCGCAGGGCCGGGCAAAGCTCGCGCAGCGCTCGGCCAGGCGGCTGGCGCGCTCGTGCAGGCGCACGAAGTCGGGTGCCATCTCGCTGACCATCTCCAGGGCCGCCATGGCCCGGGCGCAGGCCAGCTCCACGGCCAGCAGGGCCTGCTGCCAGCCGGGCCCGGGCACGCCCTCGGGCGCCTCTTCCAGCCAGCGCAGCCTGGCGCCCGGCGCCTGCCGGCCCACGCACAGGCGCAGCTCGCGCGCCGCCTGCTCTAGCGCCTCGGCCAGCGCCTGCCAGTCCGCCAGGCCGCGCGCGAGTTGCAGGCCGGCCGCGAGCAGGTCGCGCGCCAGATCGAGCAATTGCGCGGTGCCCAGCTGCTGGCCGAGGAACTGCACCCCGGTCTCGTTGAGCTGGTGGGCTTCGTCGAAGATCGCGACGCGCACCGTGGGCAGCAGCTCGGCCATGCCCGACTCGCGCACCGCGAGATCGGCAAAGAACAGATGGTGGTTGACCACCACCACATCGGTGGCCAGCGCCTCGCGCCGCGCCAGATTCACGTGGCAGGCGCGGAATCTGGGGCATTGGGCGCCCAGGCAGTTGTCGCGGGTCGAGGTCACGAGCGGGATCACCGGCGAGCGTTCGTCCAGATGGGCCAGCTCGGCCAGGTCGCCGCTGCGCGTGTGCTGCGCCCAGGACGCCACCAGTGCCAGCTCGCGCAGCAGGCCGCGCTGGCCCTGGCTGGCGTCCTGCTGCGCCTGCTCGAGGCGGTGCAGGCACAGGTAGCTGGCGCGGCCCTTGAGCAAGGCCGTGCGCACCGGCAGGCCCAGGGCCTGAGCCAGGCGCGGCAGGTCGCGCCCGTAGAGCTGGTCCTGCAGCGTCTTGGTGGCGGTCGACAGCAGCACGCGCTCGCCGCTCAGCAGCGCCGGCACCAGGTAGGCAAAAGTCTTGCCGACCCCGGTGCCGGCCTCCACGACCAGCGTGCCGCCCTGCTCGACCACGCGCCCTACGGCCAGGGCCATCTCGGTCTGGCCGGCCCGGGGGCGAAACTGCTGGACAGCCCGCGCGAGCAGGCCCTGCTCGGCGAACGCGTCGCGAACCGCCTGCTCCAGCCCCATCAGGCGGGCTCTTTGGGATCGAGCGCCAGTTCCAGGCGCGCCACCTGGTCGCGCAGGACCAGACGGCGTTTCTTGAGCCGCCGCAGCATGAGCTCGTCGACGGGCGAGGTATCGGCCAGCCGGTCGATCGCGGCGTCGAGCTCGGCATGCGCCATGCGCAACTCGATCAACTGTCGTCCGGGAGAGTGGAGATTGGCGTCCAACACGGAGCTCAGGTGAGGGCAAAGGGTCGGTGGCGGGCCACCGGCTTGTCGCCTTGCGGCTTCGTTCAATAATACGCGCTGGCACACAATTCCTCGATGACCGTCTCCGGCATCGATCCCAGCAACATGGTCACAGCCTTCCGACTCATCGCATCGACCGGCCTCCACAAGGGCGACCGCGAATACCAGCAGGACCAGGTCGGCCTGTTCAGCCACCCCCGGGCCAACGGTTGCGTGCTGGGCGTCGTGGCCGACGGCATGGGCGGGCGCAGCGGCGGCCGCAAGGCCTCGGACCAGGTCATGCTCACGGCCCGCCAGCTGTTCGAGCGCTACGCGCCGGAGACCGACGATGCGGCCGCGCTGCTGCGCCAGATCGCCGAGGAAGCGCATTTCGTGATCAAGCTGACCGCGGTGTCGGCCGAGCAGGAGCCGCACAGCACCATTGCGATGTTCCTGGTCAACCCCACGGGCGACTGCCACTGGCTGCACTGCGGCGACTCGCGCATCTACCATTTCAGCGGCAACCGCCTGGTCAAGCGCACGCTGGATCATTCCTACGTGCAGTCCCTGGTCGACGAAGGAGAGATCAGCGAGGATGAGGCGCACGACCACCCGGAGTCCAACGTGCTGACCGCCTGTCTGGGCACCGAGGAGGAGCCCGAGTTCGCGACCCACCAGATCGCCGAGCTGCAGCCCGGCGACTGCGTGCTGGCCTGCAGCGACGGCGTGTGGCATTACTTCTCGCCCGACGAGCTGGGTTCGGTGCTGGACTCGCTGTCGCCGCGCGAGGCCTGCGAGTTCCTGATCGACAAGGCCCGCACGCGCGCCCGCGGCGGCGGCGACAACCTGTCACTGGCGATCGTCAAGATCGAGGCCCTGGAGCCCGAGGGTTTGCTGCCCACCTCCGCGCGCGCCCGGCTGAGCCGGCGCTAGCCGGTTCAGGGCTTGGCTGCCGAAGCCGGGGCGGCGGCCGCCTCGGCCTGGCGCGCCTGCAGGCGCTTGACGCGCTCGGCCTCCCTGCGCCTGCGCTCCTCGGCGTTGAGGGCGATTTCCTCGCGTCGCAACACCGCCAGCGCATCGCGCTGCTGGCGGCGCGCCTCGCGCAGGCAGTCGTTGACCGCGAAGCGCTGGTAGCAGCCACGCTCCTGCTCGGCCAAAACTTCGGCAATGCGGGTGCGATCGGCGGCGATGCGCTCGCGCGTCTGGCGCACGGCCTCGGCCCCGCGCGGTTCGGTCTGGGCCTGCGCCAGGCAGGTGGCGCCGAGCAGCAGCAGGCAAACGAAGGCTTGTCTCATGTCAGATGGGTGTCCACGGTTCGGTGTTCCAGCGCCAGGAACTCGGCCGACTGCATCTCGGTGAGGCGCGAGACCGTGCGCGGGAATTCGTGCGCCAGCGGCCCCTCGGTATAGAGCGCCTCGGGCGGGACCTCGGCCGACATGATCAATTTGACACGACGGTCGTAGAGTACGTCAATCAGCCAGGTGAAGCGCCGCGCCTCGGACGCCATGCGCACCGGCATGTGGGGCACGTTGCTCAGCAGCACCGTGTGGAACTGCGAGGCGATCTCCAGGTAGTCGTTCTGCGAGCGCGGCCCGCCGCACAGGGTCTTGAAGTCGAACCAGACCACGCCGCCGGCGCGGCGCCGCGCGCGGATCTCGCGTGCCTCGATGTGCAGCACCGGCTCCTCGTCGTGGCTGGCGGCCAGACGCTCGAAGGCCTGGGCCATCTCGGCCTCGGCCTGCTCGCCCAGCGGCTGGTGATAGAGCCTGAGCTGCTCGAGCGTGCGGCCGCGGTAGTCGGTGCCGTTGTCGACGTTGACCACGTCCATGCGCTGGTTCAGCAGCGCGATGGCCGGCAGGATGCGGTCGCGGTGCAGGCCGTCGGGGTAGAGCTGGTCGGGCCGGAAATTCGAGGTCGTCACGAAGCCCACGCCGTTCTCGAACAGCGCCACCAGCAGGCGGTGCAGGATCATCGCGTCGGTGATGTCGGCGACGTGGAACTCGTCGAAGCAGATCAGGCGGTAGCGCCGCGCGATGCGGCGTCCGAGCTCGTCGAGCGGGTTCACCGTGCCCTGCAGGCCCGCCAGCTCGCGGTGCACCTCGCGCATGAACTCGTGAAAATGCAGGCGCGTCTTGCGGCGCAGCGGCACCGCCTGGAAGAAGCAGTCCATCAGGAAGCTCTTGCCGCGCCCCACCCCGCCGTACATGTAGACCCCGCGCGGGATCTCGGGCCGGTTGATCAGCTTCTTGAGCGGATTGGAGCGCCGGGCCTTGAACTCGGCCCATTCGCGCGCGCAGCGGTCGAGCAGCTCGACCGCGCGCAGCTGCGCAGGGTCGCTGCTGTAGCCGCGCGCCTTCAGTTCGGCCTCGTAGGCCTGTCGTACGGTAATGCCTGACATGCTCGTGGCGCGCAGACGCGCCGGAATGCGCGGCGGCCGGCGCGGGCGCCGGCACAACCGCGTCGGGTCAGAAGTTCAGCGTGCGCTTGTCGACCGCGAGCGCCGCTTCCTTGGTGGCCTCGCTGAGCGAGGGATGAGCGTGGCAGATGCGGGCGATGTCTTCCGCGCTGGCACGGAACTCCATGGCCACCACGGCCTCGGAGATCAGCTCGCTGGCCATGGGGCCGACGATGTGCACGCCGAGGATCTCGTCCGTGGCAGCGTCGGCCAGGAACTTGACCATGCCGGTGGTGTCGCCCAGGGCACGGGCGCGGCCGTTGGCCAGGAAGGGGAAAGTCCCCGCCTTGTAGGCGCGGCCGGCGCTCTTGAGCTGCTGCTCGGTCTGGCCGACCCAGGCGATCTCGGGGCTGGTGTAGATCACCCAGGGGACGGTGTTGAAGTTCACATGCCCGTGCTGGCCGGCGATGCGCTCGGCCACGGCCACGCCCTCCTCCTCGGCCTTGTGCGCGAGCATGGGGCCGCGCACCACGTCGCCCACGGCCCAGACGCCGGGCAGGCTGGTGCGGCACTCGTCGTCGACCACGATGGCGCCGCGCTCGTCGAGCTTGAGGCCCACGCCCTCGGCGTTCAGGCCGGTGGTGTTGGGCACTCGGCCGATCGAGACGATCAGCTTGTCGACTGCCAGCGTCTGGGCCTCGCCCTTGGCGTTGGTCCAGGCGACGCTCACGCCGGCCTTGCCGGTCTTGATCTCGCCGACCTTGGCGCCGAGCTCGATCTTCAGGCCCTGCTTGTCGAAGGCCTTCTTGGCCTCCTTGGCGATCTGCTCGTCGACCGCGCCGAGGAAGGTCGGCAGGCCCTCGAGGACCGTGACCTCGGCGCCCAGGCGGCGCCAGACCGAGCCCATTTCCAGGCCGATCACGCCCGAGCCGATCAGGCCCAGTTTCTTGGGCACGGCGCCGATGCGCAGCGCGCCGTCGTTGGACAGGATGTTCTCCTCGTCGAACGGCACGCCCGGCAGGGCCCGCGCGTTGGAGCCGGTGGCGACGATGACCTGCTTGGCCGTCAGGATTTCCTCGGCCGCGCCGGAGACCTTGATCTCGTAGCCGCCGTCCACGGCCTTCACGAAGGAGCCGCGGCCGTGGAAGAAGCTGACCTTGTTCTTCTTGAACAGGTAGAGGATGCCGTCGTTGTTCTGCTTCACGACGGCGTCCTTGCGGCCGACCATCTTGGCCACGTCCATCTTCACGTCCCGGGCGCTGATGCCGTGGTCGGCGAAGTGGTGGTTGGCGTGCTCGAAATGCTCGGACGACTGCAGCAGCGCCTTGGACGGGATGCAGCCCACGTTGGTGCAGGTGCCGCCCGGGGCCGGGCCGCCCTTGTCGTTCTTCCACTCGTCGATGCAGGCCACGCCGAAGCCCAGCTGGGCCGCGCGGATGGCGGCGATGTAGCCGCCGGGGCCGCCGCCGATGACGATGACGTCAAACTGTTTGGACATCTGGTGCTCCTCAGATGTCGAACAGCAGGCGGGCCGGGTCTTCCAGCGCTTCCTTCATCGCGACCAGGCCCAGCACGGCCTCGCGGCCGTCGATGATGCGGTGGTCGTAGGACATGGCGAGGTAGTTGATCGGGCGCACCACCACCTGGCCGTTCTCGACCACGGCGCGGTCCTTGGTCGCGTGCACGCCCAGGATGGCCGACTGCGGCGGGTTGATGATGGGGGTGGACAGCATGGAGCCGAACACGCCGCCGTTGGAGATCGAGAAGGTGCCGCCGGTCATCTCCTCGATGCTCAGCTTGCCGTCGCGCGCCTTGGCGCCGAACTCGGCGATCTTCTTCTCGATGTCGGCGAAGCTCATCTGGTCGGCGTTGCGCAGGATGGGCACGACCAGGCCGCGCGGCGAGCCCACGGCGATGCCGATGTCGAAGTAGCCGTGGTAGACGATGTCGTTGCCGTCGACCGAGGCGTTGAGCACCGGGTACTTCTTGAGGGCGTGCACCGCGGCCTTCACGAAGAAGCTCATGAAGCCGATCTTGACGCCATGCTCCTTCTCGAACTTGTCCTGGAAGCGCTTGCGCATTTCCATGACCGGGGCCATGTTGACCTCGTTGAAGGTGGTCAGGATGGCGTTGGTCGCCTGCGACTGCAGCAGGCGTTCGGCCACGCGGGCGCGCAGGCGGGTCATCGCCACGCGCTGCTCGGGGCGGTCGCCCAGCTTGACGGCCGGGGCCGCGACCTGCGGCAGCGCCGTGGTCGGCACGCCGGTCGGGATGGCCACCGGGGCAGCGGCGGGCTTGGCGGCGGCCTTGGCGATCACCTCGAGCACGTCGCCCTTGGTCACGCGGCCGTCCTTGCCGGTACCCGGCACGGCGCCGGCGGCCAGCTGGTTGTCGGCCATCAGCTTGGCGGCGGCGGGCATGGCCACGCTGGCCATGCTGCCACCGACGGCGGCGGCTGCCGCCAAGGGAGCGGCGGCAGGGGCCGCGGCGGCGGGCGCAGCGGCTGCCGCCACGGCGGCGCCGGCCTTGCCTTCGGTGTCGATCTTGGCGATCAGCTGCTCGGCCACCACCGTGCCGCCATCACCGACCACGAGCTCGGCCAGCACGCCGGCGGCCGGCGCCGGCACTTCCAGCACCACCTTGTCGGTCTCGATCTCGATCAGGATCTCGTCGGCGGCGACGGCCTCGCCGGCTTTCTTCTTCCACTGCAGCATGGTGGCTTCGGCCACGGACTCGGACAGCTGCGGAACTTTGACTTCTACGATAGCCATTTCAATTCTTTCCGTATCGATTGACGCGTTGTTCTGAAGACTTACTTGGTCAGCACGAAGCCCTTGAGCTTGGCGAAGGCGGCATCGACCAGGGCCTTCTGCTGCTCCTGGTGCAGGTGCGAATAGCCCACGGCCGGCGAAGCCGAGGCGGCGCGGCCGGCGTAGCCGAGCTTCTGCCCTTCGTGCATGTTCTCGTGGATGTAGTGCTGCACGAAGAACCAGGCGCCCTGGTTCTGCGGCTCGTCCTGGCACCACACCAGATCGGTCACGTTCGGGTATTTCTTGAGCTCGGCGGCAAAGGCCTTGTGCGGGAACGGGTAGAGCTGCTCCACACGCAGGATGGCCACGTCGTCGGCGCCCTTCTCGGCGCGCTTCTTGACCAGGTCGTAGTAGACCTTGCCCGAGCAGATCAGCAGGCGCTTGACCTTGTCGGCCTTCTTGACCACCTCTTCGCGGTTCTCCGGGATCACGGTTTGGAAACCGCCCTTGGTGAACTCGGACAGCGGCGAGGTCGCGTCCTTGTTGCGCAGCAGCGACTTGGGCGTGAAGATGATCAGCGGCTTGCGCAGATCCCGCACCATCTGGCGGCGCAGCACATGGAAGATCTGGCTGGCCGTGGTGGGCTGCACGATCTGCATGTTGGTGTCGGCGGCCAGCTGCATGAAGCGCTCCAGGCGCGCCGAGCTGTGCTCGGGGCCCTGGCCTTCGTAGCCGTGCGGCAGCATCAGGGTCAGGCCGTTGGCGCGGCCCCACTTCACCTCGCCGGAGGCGATGAACTGGTCGATCACCACCTGGGCGCCGTTGGCGAAGTCACCGAACTGGGCCTCCCAGATCACCAGGGTGTTGGGTTCGGAGCCGGCGTAGCCGTATTCGAAGCCCAGCACCGCCTCTTCCGAGAGGATGGAGTCGATGACGACGAACGGGGCCTGGTTCTCGGCCACGTTCTGCAGCGGCACGTAGGTGCCGGTGTCCCACTTCTCGCGGGCCTGGTCGTGGATCACGGAGTGGCGGTGCGTGAAGGTGCCGCGGCCGCAGTCCTCGCCCGACAGGCGCACCGCGTAGCCGCTGGCCACCAGCGAGGCGAAGGCCATGTGCTCGCCCATGCCCCAGTCCACGGGGGTGTCGCCGCGGCCCATGGCGGCGCGATCGTCGTAGACCTTCTTGACCAGCTGGTGCGGGCTCACGCTCGCGGGGATGGTGGTGATGCGCTCGGCCAGGCGCTTCCACTCGGCCAGCGGAATCGCGGTGTCGCCGGCGTCGGTCCACTTCTTGCCGAGGAAGGGCGCCCAGTCGACCGCGTACTTGCTCTTGAAGTTGGACAGCACCGGGTCGACCGTGTGCTTGCCCGCGTCCATGGCGGCGCGGTAGGCCCGGGCCATGTCGTCGCCCAGCGTGGCGCCCAGGCCCTGGGCGGCCAGCTTGTCGGCGTAGAGCCTGCGCGTGCCCGGGTGCTGCGCGATCTTCTTGTACATCAGCGGCTGGGTCAGGGCCGGCGTGTCCTGCTCGTTGTGGCCGAGCTTGCGGAAGCAGATGATGTCGACCACCACGTCCTTGCGGAACTCCATACGGAACTCCAGGGCGATCTGGGTGGCCAGCACCACGGCCTCGGGGTCGTCGCCGTTCACGTGCAGCACGGGCGACTCGGTCATCTTGACCACGTCGGTGCAGTACAGCGTGGAGCGGCTGTCGCGCGGGTCGGAGGTGGTGAAGCCGATCTGGTTGTTGATCACGATGTGCACCGTGCCGCCCGTGTGGTAGCCACGGGTCTCGGCCAGCGCCAGGGTCTCCATGATCACGCCCTGGCCGGCGAAGGCCGCGTCGCCGTGCACCAGCACCGGCAGCACCTGCTTGCCCTCGGGGTCGGCACGGCGGTCCATGCGGGCGCGCACCGAGCCCACGACCACGGGGTTGACGATTTCCAGGTGCGAGGGGTTGAAGGCCAGGGACAGGTGCACCGGGCCGCCGGGCGTGGTCACGTCCGAGCTGAAGCCCTGGTGGTACTTGACGTCGCCGCTGGGCAGGTCTTCCGGCGCCGTGTGCTCGAACTCGGCGAACAGGTCGGCCGGCATCTTGCCCAGAGTGTTGACGAGCACGTTGAGGCGGCCGCGGTGGGCCATGCCGATCACGATCTCCTGCACGCCCTGGGCGCCGGCCGACTGGATCAGCTCGTCCATGGCGGCGATGAAGCTCTCGCCGCCCTCGAGCGAGAAGCGCTTCTGGCCCACGTACTTGGTGTGCAGGAAGCGCTCGAGGCCTTCGGCGGCCGTGAGGCGGTCCAGGATATGCTTCTTCTTCTCGGGACCGAAGCTGGGCTTGCTGCGCAGGCTCTCGAGCTTCTGCTGCCACCAGCGCTTCTGGTTCTGGTCGGTGGCGTACATGTACTCGGCACCTATGGTGCCGCAGTAGGTCTCGCGCAGCGCGTTGAGCAGGTCGCGCAGCGACATGCTGTCCTTGCCGAAGAAGGTGTTGCTGGTGTCGAACACCGTTTCCTGGTCGGCGTCGCCGAAGCCGTAGAACGAGGGCTCGAGCTCGGGGATGGCCTGGCGCTCGGCGCGCTTGAGCGGATCGAGGTCGGCCCAGCGCTGGCCCACGTTGCGGTAGGCGGCGATCAGCTGCTGCACCGCGGTGCGCTTGCGGCCCATCTCGGCGTCGGTGCTGGCCAGCACGACCTTGGTGCCGCCGGCCTTGGCGCGCTCGGCGAAGGCGTTGATCACGGGCAGGTGTGGCACGTCCTTGCCGTTGCCACCGTCGACCGCCGGCACGTTCTGCAGGGCGTCGAAGTAGTCGCGCCAGTTGTCGGGCACGCTGCCAGGATTGGCGAGGTAATTCTCGTAGAGCTCTTCGACATAGGGCGCGTTGCCCCCGAAGAGATAGGTATTGCCTTGATAGGCGGCGTAGACGGACTTGGTCTCGCTCATGTTTCGCTGACCTCCGCTCCCCTCAGGGGAACATTAGCTGGTTGAAATACCTTCCGCGACACGGCTGAACCGGATGGCGGATGCGACTGTGGCTCGGGAAGGGCCTAGGTAAACCGTCGATTGTGCCACTGAATCGCCCGCCGCCTGTTTTTTTCGCCCTCGTTCCATCATCTGGAACGAGGGCGCCTGGGCGGGGGCTCAGCCGGCCACCAGGTCCCGGATCTGCTGCAGCGCGGCCGGGTCCTCCAGGGTGGTCAGGTCGCCCGGGTCGCGTCCCTCGCAGACCGCCTGGATGGCGCGGCGCAGCAGCTTGCCGCTGCGGGTCTTGGGCAGCACGGTCACGAAGCGCACGCGCGCCGGGCGCGCCACAGCGCCGAGCGAGCGGTCCACCACCTTCATCACCTCGCCCTCCAGCCGCAGGCGCGCCGCCTCGTCGACCAGCGCGCTCGCGTCCCGCGCGACCGCGAACGCCATGGCCACCTGGCCCTTGAGCGGGTCGGCCACGCCGACCACCGCCACCTCGGCGATGTTGGGGTGGCCGGCGATGCTCTCCTCGATCTCGCGCGTGCCCAGGCGGTGGCCAGCCACGTTGATCACGTCGTCGGTACGGCCGAGGATGAAGAAGTAGCCGTCCTCGTCGCGCATGCCCCAATCGAAAGTGCTGTAGACCATGCGCCCGGGCACGCTGGACCAGTAGGTCTTGACGAAGCGCTCGTCGTCGCGCCACACGGTCTGCAGGCAGCCCGGCGGCAGCGGCCCCTCGATCGCCAGCACGCCCTTCTGGTTCGCGCCGGTGAGCTCCTCGCCGGTCTGGTCGTCGAGCAGTTTGACGTCGTAGCCGTAGACCGCCTTGCCCGGCGAGCCGAGCTTGCCGGCCGCGGCTTCGACCCCGTTGCAGATGGTGAGAATCGGCCAGCCGGTCTCGGTCTGCCAGTAGTTGTCGATGATGGGCTTGCCCAGGCCCTGGGCTATCCACTGCGCGGTCGGCTCGTCCAGCGGCTCGCCGGCCAGGAACAGGGCGCGCAGGCTGGACAGGTCGTATTTCGCGAGCAAGGCCGGATCCTGTTTTTTCAGCACGCGCACTGCCGTCGGCGCGCTGAACATGACCGTGACCTTGTACTTCTCGACCAGGCGCCACCAGATGCCGCCGTCGGGCTGGGTCGGCAGGCCCTCGTACATCAGGGTGGCCATGCCGGCGATCAGCGGGCCGTAGATGATGTAGCTGTGCCCCACCACCCAGCCGATGTCGCTGGTGGAGAAGAAGGTCTCGCCGGCTTGGCCGCAATAGATGTGCTTCATGCTGGCGGCCAGCGCCACGGCGTAGCCGCCGGTGTCGCGCTGCACGCCCTTGGGCCGGCCGGTGGTGCCCGAGGTGTAGAGCGTGTAGCTGGGATGGGTGGCGTCCACCCACTCGCAAGGCACGGCGCTGTGCAGATGCCGCTCGCGCAGCTCGGACCACAGATGGTCGCGCCCGGCCACCCGCTCCAGGGGCGCGAGGCCGCGGTCCACCAGCAGCACCGACTCGGGCCGGTGCGAGGACAGGCGGATGGCCTCGTCGAGCAGGGGCTTGTAGGCCACGACCTTGCCGCCGCGCGAGCCCGCGTCGGCGCTGACCACCACGCGCGGCTGCGCGTCCTCGATGCGTGAGGCCAGCGAACCCGAGGCGAAGCCGCCGAACACCACCGAATGGATGGCGCCGATGCGCACGCAGGCCAGCATGGCAAAGGCAGCCTCGGCGATCATGGGCATGTAGATCAGCACGCGGTCGCCCTTTTGCACGCCCAGCGCCAGCAGCGCGGCCGCCATGCGCTGCACCTCGGCATGCAGTTCGCGGAAGTTGTAGACCTTCTCCTGCCGGGTCTCGGTGGACACGCAGATCAGCGCAGCCTGGTCGGCGCGCTGCGCCAGGTGGCGGTCGACCGCGTTGTGGCACAGGTTGGTGCTGCCGCCCACGAACCATTTGGCGAAAGGCGGCTGGCTGTAGTCGCAGATCTGCTGCGGGGGCTGGCGCCAGTCCACCAGCTGCGCCTGCTCGGCCCAGAAGGCATCCCGGTCCGCTATCGAACGTCGGTGAAAGTCTGCGTAGCGCGTCATCAAGGTCTCCTCGCTGCCCTGCCGTCGAATGGATGTCCTGGCCCGGCCAGAGCGGCAGCCGCAATCCATCTTCTGAATTCATAATTATTCATGACGGTCTTGCGGCAAACTGACAGGCCTGACGCGCAGGCTTGCCCGACAGCCAGTGCCGACCCGGCGCCCGCTCCCTACTTGATCAGGGCCTGGACGGCCTTGAACTCGGGATGCTCGGCCGTGCGCAGCCATTCGAAAGCCACCATCTCGGTGGTGACGAGCTCGGCCCCGGCACCGGCCAGGCGGTCGAAGGCCGCGTCACGGTTGCGCTCGCTGCGCGAGGCGCAAGCATCGGTGACCACCCAGACCTCGAACTCGTCCTCCAGCAGGTCCAGCGCGGTCTGCAGCAGGCAGACATGGGCCTCGCAGCCGGCCAGCACGATGCTGTTGCGCTCGGGCGCGGACGGCGCGCTCTTCTGCAGATGCCGGGGCAGGCTGCGCGCATTGCCCTGCTGCGCCTTGGCCGGCGGACGCAGCCATTCGCCCAGCCCCTCCTCCACGGCGCTGAACTGCAGCTTGGCCAGGGTCTTGTGGCACAGGCCGCGCAGCTCGGGCGGGTTCTCGCCGAGCCGGGAGGGGTTCTGCTCGGTGCCCCAGGCCGGCACGCGCATCAGGCGCGCGATCCTGCCCAGCCTCAGGGCATTGGCCAGCACGGCCTCGCCCTCGAACATGGCGGGCATCAGGCGGGCCTGGTAATCGATCAGGACCAGTTGGGATTCGGAGGCGTCGAGCAGCATGGTGTTCTGGTGGCAAGGGGGTGATCAGGACAGGATGGGCCGGATTGTCGCAGTCTCCAAGCTCAGCGGCCGCGCCGGCGGCGCCGCAGCAGCAGCCAGCCATAGAGTGCCCCATTGACGAGGACGACCAGCGCCGCCAGCAGGTACTGCACGGGCCGCGTCAGGCCCTCGGGATAGATCAGGGCCAGCAGGTAATGGGCCACGAAGCTGTCGCCGTAGCCGGTCATGCCGGCGCGGGCCCGCAGTGCGTTCTCCCAGGCGGTGAGCGGACAGGCCCCGCCCGTGAGCTCGACCCAGGCGCCCCAGAACGCGGCCGGCAGGTGAAGCAGCCAGGCCAGCGGCCAGCGGGCGCCGAGCAGCGCACCGAACAGCACGAACAGGATGAAGCCCAGGTGCAGCAGCAGGACCGCGTCGGCGGCGAATCGGTAGAGCATGGCCGCAGCACCTCGCCGGCTTCCGGCCCGCCCGACGCCGCCTCAGGCCGGCAGGCCCCGCAGGGCCTGCGCGATGGCCGGGATCATGCTGACGGCGTTGCTGGGGTGGGCAATGCAGTCGGTGCTCCAGACCTGGTCCACGCCGGCCTCGCGGATCGCCTGCAGCGCATCGCCGGCGAACAGCGCATGGGTGACAGCCACGTCGACCGAGGCCGCGCCGGCTTCGCGCAGCCGCCGGGCCGCCTGCGCCAGGGTGCAGCCGCTGCTGGCCACGTCGTCCAGCAACACCACGGCGCGACCGCGCCACGCGAGCGGCGGCAGGGCGATGTCCACCTCGGTGTCGCCATGCCTGAGCTTCTGGCACACCGCATGTTCCAGGCCTTGGCGCGCGGCCGCCTGCCCCACCCATTGGGCGGACTCGCTGTCCGGCCCCAGCAGCAGCGCCCCGGGCCGGCGCGCGGCGATCAGCTCGCCCAGCAGCGGCGCGCCGCTGAGCGCGATGGCCTGCGGCAGCGGCACCGCCTCGCCCAGCGAGGCGATGCGGTGCAGGTGCGGATCGACCGTGACGAGGGCGTCGAACAGTCCGGCCAGGAAGCCGCCCACGATGCGCTGACTCACGGCCTCGCCGGGCGTGAACGCCATGTCCTGCCGCATATAGGCCAGGTAGGGCGCGACCAGAGTGAGTCGCCGCACCCCGAGCTCGCGCGCGGTGCGCGCCGCCAGCAGCAGCTCGACCAGCTTCTCGTTCGGCTGGGCGAGGGTGCGCCAGAGCACCACATGCCCGGCCAGGCGCGCCGGCAGGCGCAGCCGCAGCTCGCCGTCCGGGAAGCGGTGGCGCGCGATGCAGGCGGGCTGCAGGCCCGCCGCCGAGGCCAGGCGCCGCGCGGGCTCGCGCTCATCGTCGAAATGCAGCAGGCTGGCCGCTTCAGGCATCAGAATTCCACGAACACATGGGGCACCTCGTCGGCGCCGCCTATGGCGTAGCCGCTGGACTTGTCGCAAGCCCCACGGGCGAAAGTCAGGTCGGTGGGAAAGGCCGCGTGCACCCGGTACAGCAGCTCGCCCTGGGCCACGCTGTCGCCGAGCTTGCGCAGCAGGTCCACCCCGGCGCCCTGGACCTTGGGCGCGCCGGCCAGGCGGGCCACGCGCGCGATCTGGAAGTTGTCTATGCCCGCCACCACGCCCGCGGCAGGCGCGCGTACCTCGAAGCTCAGCGCCCCGAGCTGCGGGTGGTTGTGGTCGAAGCCCTTGCCGCCTTGCGCCTCGATGATGGCATTCATGCGCGCCAGCGCACGGCCCGAGTCCAGGATGTCGCGCGCGATCGCATAGCCGTCGCCGCCGCGGATGTCGGGGTTGCATTCGATCAGGCGCCCGGCCAGGCGCAGCGCCTTCTGGCGCAGGTCGTTGGGCGCGCGCGGGTCGTTCTCGAGCACGCGCATCACGTCGCGCGCCTCCAACACCGGGCCGATGCCGTTGCCCACCGGCTGGCGGCCGTCGGTGATCACGACGTCCAGCGACAGCCGCATGCGCGAGGCCACGTATTCGAACAGGCGGCGCAGGTGCTGGGCTTCGGGCATGGAGCGCACCTTGGCCGTGGGCCCGATGGGGATGTCCAGCACCAGGTGGCTGGAGCCGGCGGCGATCTTCTTGGACAGGATGGAGGCGACCAGCTGGCCCGGCGAGTCGATGGCCAGCGGGCGCTCGACCGAGATCAGCACGTCGTCGGCCGGCGAGAGATCGGCCGTGCCGCCCCAGGCCAGGCAGCCGCGGTGCTCGCGCACGATCTCGACCAGGCGGCCGAAGGGCAGCGCCACGTCGGCCAGCACCTCCATGGTGTCGGCCGTGCCGGCCGGCGAGGTGATGGCGCGGGAAGAGGTCTTGGGGCACAGCATGCCGTGCGCGGCCACGATGGGCACCACCAGCATCGAGGTGCGGTTGCCCGGGATGCCGCCTATGCAGTGCTTGTCGACCACCAGGGGCTCGTGCCAGTCCAGCCGCCGGCCGCTGGCCACCATGGCCTCGGTCAGGTGGTAGACCTCCTCGCGATCGAGCTCGCCGCGGTTGGTGGCGACGACGAAGGCCGTCAGCTCGATCTTGGAGTAGCGGTGGTCGGCGATGTCGCGCACGATGGCGTGGAAATCCGCGCGCTCCAGGCGCTCGCCGGCGAGCTTGCGAAACAGCGCCCCCATGGACGCGGGCGGCTCGGCGTGCGACACGGCGGCCAAGTCGCCGTCGGCCACGCCGAGCTGGGCAAAGGCGTCCTCGGACAGGCCCAGTTCCGGGCAGTCGACGATGGCCGGATCGTCGACCACGTTCAACGTCGCCAGGATGCAGCGGCCGTTGGCGCAGACCTCGACCTTGGACAGGGCCTGAAAGCCCTCGGCGCGATAGACCGCGCAGTCGCGGTTCAGGTAGGCCACGTTCTCGCGGTAGGTGTCGATGGCGACACGCCGCACGGCCAGCCGGGACGCGGCGGTGCGGTTCTCGTTCGGCGGTGCAGACAGCGCCGGCTCGACCACGGTGACAGGGCTCATGATCATCAAGCCTACACCCGATCGGCTTGTCCGCGCCAACCTCAGGGCGGCTGCAGCCGCAACAGCCGGCCGCGCGGGCTGTCGGTCAGCAGGTACAGCAGGCCGTCGGGGCCCTGGCGCACGTCGCGTATGCGCTCGCCCAGATCGGTGAGCAGCCGGTGCTCGTGCCGTACGCGCTCCCCCTCGAGTTCGAGGCGGACCAGCAGCTCGGCGCGCAGCGCGCCCAAGAACAGGTTGCCGCGCCAGCCGGGCCCATAGCGCTCGCTGGTCAGGAAGGCCATGCCCGAGGGCGCGATGGAGGGCGTCCAGTGATGCAGGGGCTGCTCCATGCCGGGCTTGGCGCTCAGGCCTTCGCCGATCTTGCCGCCGCCGTACTGCTCGCCGTAGGTGATGACGGGCCAGCCATAGTTGCGGCCGGCCTGCGGCAGGTTGATTTCGTCGCCGCCCTGGGGGCCATGCTCGTGCACCCACAGCCGGCCATCGGGCGCCAGCGTGGCGCCCTGCGGATTGCGGTGGCCGTAGCTCCAGATCTCGGGCAGGGCCCCCGGCCGGTTCACGAAGGGGTTGTCGCGCGGCACGCTGCCGTCCTTGTGGATGCGCACGATCTTGCCCAGGTGGTTGTCCAGGCGCTGCGCGTCCTCGGCGCGGCGGAAACGCTCGCCCAGCGTCAGAAACAGGTGGCCGCCCTGCCCCTGCACGATGCGGCAGCCGAAATGCAGGCGGCTGGCCACCTTGGGTTGCTGGCTGAAGAGGATGCGCAGACCTTCGAGCCGGGACCGGTCGGCCGACAGGGTGGCGCGCGCCAGCGCTGTGCCGTTGCCGCGGCCGTCCGGCGCCGGCTCGGAAAAACAGAAATACAGCAGGCGGTTGCGCTCGAAGTCGGCATCGAGCAACAGGTCCAGCAGCCCGCCCTGGCCGCCCGCATCCGGCTCGGGCAATCCTTGCACCGCCGGCCCGAGCCTGCCGTCCGCCTCGATCACGCGCAGACGTCCGGGCCGCTCGGTCACCAGGAAGCGCCCCTCGGGCAGGAAGGCCAGGGCCCAGGGATGCTGCAATCCCGTGGCCACGGTCTCAACCCGCGGCGCCTGGGCGCACGCCAGCCCGGCCAGCAGCAGGCCGGCCATCGCCAGCGCATGGCCGGCACGTCGAATCAGGGAATCACCCACCTTGCACCTCCCGAAGGCTCGCGCCCGGCGCAGATTCCAGCACCAAGCCTGGACTTTGCCCAAGCTGGGCCGCAACCATGGCCAACAGCCGCCATCAGTAATTCCACTAAGCGATTGAAAATCAATCGGTTAAGCATATTTCTTAACTTGACTTCTCAGGCCATGACCCTTACCCTGCCAGGGATGTTCCGAGCCTTGGTATTTTTGTTGTTCTTCAGCGCAGCCGCGCATGCGGCGCCGGCCGACGACGACATGGAGCGCCTGCTGGCCGACAAGGGCCTGGTCGCCCGCCTTGGCAACCAGCTGCAGCAGGTGCGCCAATCGGTCGGCGAGAAAGCTTCGGAGCTGGTCGTGAACGCCATGGGCTTCCTGGGCGTTCCCTACAAGCGCGGCGGAAATTCGGCCGAATCCGGCTTCGACTGCAGCGGCTTCGTGCGCGCCATGTACGAGCAGACCGTGGGCCTGATCCTGCCGCGCCGCGCCGAGGAACAGGCCGCAGCCACCCAGGAAATCGACCGCAGCGAGCTGCGCCCCGGCGACCTGGTGTTCTTCAACACCATGCGCCGCGCCTTCAGCCATGTGGGCATCTACGTCGGCGACGGCAAGTTCATCCATTCGCCGCGCTCGGGCTCGCAGGTGCGCGTGGAGGACATGCGCCAGGCCTACTGGCAGACCCGCTTCAACGGTGCGCGCCGCGTGGGCGCTGCCGCGGGCGAGACCCCGAACTGACGGATGGTGCGCCGACCGGGCCAGGGCCTCAGCGGCACGCCTCGGCCTCCAGTGCGAGCCACTCGGCCCAGAGCTTGAGCCGCCGCACCGCGCAGCGGCAGCCGCCCCGCTGCCCCATGTTGCATGAGTTACAGTTGAACACATCGCGGCTGGCGCTGGTGTGTCGGCGCGCGCAGGGTATGGCCACGAAGCCGTCGAGCTTCGCGGCGGCCGGGCTTCTTCATCCAGGTGGGAAGGCGCCGGCATGGGACTGGCTTGGCGATGCAAGCCCTGCGACGCGACGACCCCGTGCGCAGCCGCCGCCCTTTGGATCCCATCCGCCAGCCACCGATGTCCCCCGCACGAGTTCCCATGCGCACCCCTGACCCACCGTTCGATCGGGAGCGCCGTCCCGTGGCACGGCGCTGGGCCCGCCTGGGCCTGCTGCTCATGCTGGCCTGGACGGCGGGCTCGGCCAAGGCCGAGCGCCAGCCCACCGAACACGACTACTTCGAGCAGCTGCCCGTGGTCCTGACCGTCAACCGCCTGGAGCAGGCGCTGAACGACGCGCCCGGCGCCGTCACGGTGATCGACCGCGAAACGATTCGGCGCTCGGGCGCGCGCGACGTGACCGACCTGCTGCGCCTGGTTCCGGGCTACCTGGTCTCGGGCTGGAACGGCGCCCAGCCCAACGCCGCCTACCATGTGCCACTGGACGACTTCGGCACGCGCAACCTGGTCATGATCGACGGGCGCTCGGTCTACTCGCCGCTTCACCTGGGCGACACCCACCGCGGCATGATGGGGGTGATGCTGGAGGATATCGAGCGCCTAGAGGTGCTGCGCGGCTCCAACTCGGCGGCCTATGGCGCCAACGCCATGTTCGGCGTGATCAGCATCATCACGCGGCACGCGGCCGACACCTTGGGCGGCGAGCTCTCGGCCAGCGCCGGCGGCGCCCATATCCAGGACCGGCGCGCCCGCCTGGGATGGGGAAACGAACACGCGGCCTTCCGCCTGTCTGCCGGCCAGCGCGCCGACAGCGGCTTGCGCAATGCCTACGACGACCGGCGGCTGCGCCAGCTGCATTGGCGCAGCGACCTCAGGCCCAGCGCACAGGACGATGTGCTGCTCGAGGCCGGCACCAGCGAGCTGGTTGCCGGCGAAGGCTTCCCCAGCAGCATCGGCAACCCGATCCGGACGGTGACATCGCGCGACCACTACCTGCTCGGCCAGTGGCGGCGTCAGCTGACGGAGTCGGAGCAGCTCAAGCTGTCGGCCGACTACACCGAGGAAGAGATCCACGATGTCGCGCCTTATCGGGCCGTGCCGGGGCTGAACCTGGACTTCAGCGGCAAGGGGCGGCGCCTGAACCTGGAGCTGCAACACCAGCGCCGTCTCGCCGAAGGGCTGCGCGCGGTCTGGGGGCTGGGTGCCAAGCAGGAGGACGCGCTGTCCCGGCCCCTGTACCACCGCGACCGCGTGACCATGCGGGAGCAGCGCGTGTTCGGCAACCTGGAGTGGCAGGCCCAGCCGCGCTGGCTGATCAACGCCGGCCTGTTCGTCGGGCGCCACAGCTGGACCGGCACCTATGCCGCGCCACGCCTGATGGCCAACTACCTGCTCACGCCCGACCACACCCTGCGCTTCGGCGCAACCCGCTCCGTGCGGGCGCCGACCCAGTTCGAACTGGCGGGTGATGTGCGCTACGTTCTCAACGACGTCCTGCTGGGCCGGACCGTGGCGGCCACCGGCCAGGTCCAGCCCGAGCGGCTGGCGAGCCGCGAGATCAGCTACCTGGGCCAGTTCCGCGATCTGCGCCTGACCCTGGACGTGCGCCTGTACCGTGAAGAGCTGAAGGGGCTGATCGGTACGGCCCCTTACCGCCTGCCGGTCTCTCTGCCGGGCACGGGCAGCCTGGTGGACGACTATGTCAACAAGCCGGGGCTGAGCACCACGGGCGTCGAGTACCAGCTGCGCTGGTCCCCGCGCGAGGGCACGGTGCTGTGGTTCAACCAGAACCTGATCGACCTCAAACGCGAGAACGCGGCGCTTTACGAACGCGAGCCGCCGCGCCACGCTTCCACCCTGGCCCTGTTCCAGAAGCTGCCGGCCGGCATGAACCTGACCGTGATGGTCCATGCCCTGGGACGCATGACCTGGCGCGGCAGAAAGGACCAGCTGCCCCCCACCCAGCGCCTGGACCTGAGGCTGGACTACCCGTTCCGACTGGGCTCCACGCGCGCCGAGGCAGCGCTGACCGTGCAGGCCCTGGGCGGCGATCAGTCCGAGTTCCTGCCCTCGTCGAGCTTCCGCTTCCAGCGCCGCGCGTTCGGCACATTGCGCCTGGAGTTCTGAACTGGACGCGCAGCGCCGCCTGATGCTGGCCGGGTCCCTGGCGGCAACCCTGCTGCCCCAGGGACGCGCCTGGGGCGCGGACCCGACCCTGTGGCTGGCGCTCACCGAGCCGGGCGGCGCCTATGCCGAAGCCGCCGCCGCCCTGCGCGAGGACTGGGCCGCGGCGCCGCGCCGCGCCGAGCTGCTGATCGCGCCGGCGCGAGAACTGCTGGCCTTGGCGTCAGCGCCGCCCAGGCTGGTCGTGAGCCTGGGCGCTGGCGCCTTGCGCGCGGTGGTCGACAGGATGCAGAACGATGCCGCCCTGGCCAGGGTGCCGCTGCTGGCGTCGCTGCTGCCCCGCGCGAGCTACGAGGCCGTCGTCGGCCACCGCATGCCCGCCAGCGCCTCGGCGGTGCTGCTCGACCAGCCGCTGGATCGCCACTTCGAACTGCTGCGCCAGGCCCTGCCCACGCGCAGGAAGGTCGGCATGCTGCTGGGCCCCGACACGGTCCCGCTCAGGCCGGCGCTGCTCGCGGCGGCCGCGGCGCGTGGCATGCAACTGAACGCGCTCGCCCTGCCCTCGGCCTCGCAAGACCTCTACCCTGCCCTGCGCGAGGTGCTGGACGACTCGGAGGTGCTGCTGACCCTGCCCGACAGCCTGCTGCTGCAGCCCGGCGCGCTGCAGAACCTGTTGATCGCGGCCTACCGGCAGCGCGTGCCGGTAGCCACCTACTCGGCCGCCCAGGTGAAGGCCGGCGCCACGCTGGCGCTGTTCACGTCGCCGGCGCAGGCTGCACGTCAGACCTCGGCGGCGATGCAGGCCTTCCTGGCCGGGCGCGGCCTGCCGCCGGTGCGTCTGGCCGAATCGTTTTCCGTGGCCGTCAATGCCCAGGTCGGCCGTTCGCTCGGGCTGGCACTGGACGATGCCAACACATTGGCAGCGGCCGTGCGTCGTCAGGAAGTTGCACGATGAAACCCATTCCAGGCATTCGCACGCGACTGTGGCTGGCAGCGGCACTGCCAGCCATGCTGACCGTCCTGCTGCTGTTGCTGCTGTTTCACGGACGGCAGGGATCGGCCCTGGAGGACGCCTTGCGCGACCGGGCCCATGCCTCGGCGCGACAGCTGGGCAGTGCCGCCGAGTTCCTGCTGTTTGCCGACAACCGGGACGGCCTGGCCCGCCTGGTCGAGTCGGCCATGGCGGTCGACCCGAACATGCGCGGCGTCGCCATCTATGCCCTGGACGGAAGGCTGCAGGCCGCCGCAGGACGGCTGTCGACGCCGCTGCCCGCCTTCGACGACCAGGTCCAGGTGCGGGTGGGCAAGGCGCTGACCGTGGTGGCGCCCATCTACCCTTCCGCACTGCCCGCTGACGAGCTGTATGCCCCGCTGGGCGCAGGCACCGCCGCCGCGGGCGAGCGCCGACAGGGGCTGGGCCATGTGGTGCTCGAGTTCTCGCTGGATGCCATGGCCGGGCAGCAACGCGACCTGCTGCTCTGGGCCCTGATCACGGCCGCGGGCGGTCTGCTGCTGGCGGGCCTGTTCTCGACCTGGATTGCCTCCAGCGTGACCCGGCCCATAGGCCATATCAGCCGCGTGGTCGAGCGCATGCGCGAAGGCGAGCTGGAAGCACGTGCCGACCCGGCGGCCAGCGGGGTGCTGCGCGCCCTGGCGGCGGGCATCAATACCATGGCCGCGCGGGTGGCCATGACGCAGGAGGAGCTGCGGCAGCAGATCGCGGCTGCCACGGACGAACTGCGGCGCCAGAAAGAGGCCGCCGAGCAGGCGGCGCGCATCGACCCGCTGACCGGCGTGGCCAGCCGCCGGGCCTTCACCGAGGTGGCGGAGGTGGAGATCCAGCGCGCCCTGCGCTACCGTTCGCCGCTGTCGCTGGTGATCATCGACCTGGACCACTTCAAGGCGGTCAACGACACCCACGGCCATGTGACCGGGGACGCAGTGCTGGTCAGCATTGCCCAGACCGTGGCCCGCGAGGCGCGCGAGGTGGACCTGGTGGCCCGCCTGGGCGGCGAGGAGTTCGTGGTCCTTCTGCCGAACTGCGCAGCCGAGCAGGCGGCCCTGGCCGCCGAGCGCATGCGGCTCGCCATCGAGCAGAGCAAGCTCCATGTCGAGGGGCGCCAGCTGAGCTACAGCGCCAGCTTCGGCGTCGCGCAGTTCGACCCCAGCGAGCTCAGCATCACGCGCCTGCTGGCCCGGGCCGACGCCGCCCTCTACCAGGCCAAGACCGAGGGGCGCAACCGGGTGGCAGTGGCCCAGGCCTGACCCGGGCCAGGGGCCGCCCTCACTCCTCGTCCAGCCGGGGCGGCGAATGCCCCTCCGCCGGCTCGCCCGTCTCGGGGTCTATCCAGTCGGAGATGCCGATCTCGTCCTCGGCCTCCTGCAGGCTCTCGCCCGGCTCGGGCTCATCCTCGTCGGCCACCTCCATGTCGGCCAGGGCGTCCTCCAGCGTATCGAAGGGCCCGAACTCCTGCCGGCCATCCAGGGCTTGCCAGTAATAGCCATCCGGTCGCACCAGGATCTGCCGAAGGCGCGGGTCCTCGGCCGACTCGCTGTCCTCCGCCGCGGGGGGACTGCCCGCACGGGTCGCTGGTGATTTGCGCGTCATGGTCATGCTCCTTGGGGTCAGCCCTTCGGATGAGGTCGAAGCCTGCAGCCGCGCGCCTTGCGGCCCCCGCCACGACGCGCAGCGGATCCATTGTGACGCCGCAGGCGTCCCGCGTCCACGAAGCACGAAGCACGAAGCACGAAGCGGCCCCCGCAAAGGATTGCACCTGCCAAGCCCCGGCATGAATCCTGCAGCGCACCGATCAAGTCGGCCACATGGTCGATCCGTGGGTGGTTCATGCACAACAATGGAACAGGCATCCGCTTCTGCGCCCAGTTAACGGGCGTGGCCTTGTTGTACACCGCCGCCGCCATAGGCGGCTTGATGTATGCCGTGGTCGGCAACACGGTCACCCTGCTCTGGGCGCCGAGCGGGATCGCGCTGGCCGCGCTGCTGGGCTATGGCTACCGATTGTCTGTCGGTATTGCCCTGGGCGCCTTCCTGGCCAATGCATGGACCGGCATCGCACTGCTGGTCGCCGCCGGCATCGCGCTGGGCAACACCCTGGAAGCCCTGGTCGGCGCCTATCTCCTGCAGCGCCTGGCCGGTTTTCGCAATGCCCTGGACCGGCGTCGGGACGTGCTCGCCCTGGTCGTCCTGGCCGCCATGCTCGGCACCATGGCCAGCGCCTCCGTGGGCGTGGCCGTGCTGGCCCTGGGCGGCATCGTCACCATGGGCGACTACGCCTCGGTCTGGCTGAAATGGTGGCTGGGCGACATGATGGGCGTGCTCGTGGTGGCGCCGCCGCTGCTGGTCTGGCTCAGCCATCCGCGCCGTGCGCTGTCGCCGCCCAGGTTGCTCGAGGCCCTGGGCCTGGGCGCCATGCTCCTGCTGGTCAGCCACAAGATCTTCGGCGCACCGGAACTGGCGGGCCATGGCTACTACCCGGCCTCGCTGGCCGTGTTTCCCTTCGTCATCTGGGCGGCACTGCGCTTCGGTCAATGGGGCGCCAGCCTGGTCACGCTGGCCGTCTCGCTGCTGGCCATCGTGGGCACGAGCCGGGGAACCGGGCCCTTCGTGGTCGACGACCCCGTGGACAGCCTGATGCGCTGGTGCACGTTCGCCAATGTGGTCGCGGTCAGCGGACTGCTGCTCGCCGCCTCGGTCGCCGAGCAGCAGCGCGCGCAGGCGGACCTCAAGCGCTCGCACGACGAACTGGAGCGTCGGGTCGACGAGCGCACCCGGGATCTGGCGGACAGCAATGCCGGCCTGCAGCGCGAGATGGCCGAACGCAGGCGCCTGGAGAGCGAGTTGATCCGGGCCAGCGAAGAACAGCAAAAAGCCATAGGCCGGGAACTGCACGACGGTCTGGGCCAACACCTGACCAGCCTGGCGCTGTTCAGCGCAAGCCTGCAGCAGACGCTTGCCGAGCGGGCACGCCCGGAGGTCAGCCTGGCCAGACGGATACGGGAACTGATCGAGCAGGCGATCGCCATGACCCGCTCGGTGGCCAGGGGGCTCTACCCGGCGGCCCTGGAGTCCGATGGCCTGGCGGCGGCGCTCGAGCAGCTGGCGGAGCACACCCGTTCGCTGCAGGGCGTGGCCTGTGTGTTCCGCGCGGACCCCCATCTCCGGGTGCGCGACCCGCTGGTCGCGATCAACCTGTACCGGGTCGCGCAGGAGGCCATCAACAACGCGGTGAAGCACAGCCAGGCCAGCCAGCTGCGCATCGACCTGGCCCAGGTCGAGGGCCAGCACAGGCTGGCCATCAGCGACGACGGCATTGGACTGGACCCGGAGCGCGTCTGGCGTGGACAGGGCCTGGGCATGCACAGCATGCGCTACCGCGCCAGCCTGCTCGGGGGCCGCTTTGCCGTCGAGCGCAATGCCCAAGGCGGCACGACCATCGCCATCATCTACCCAGGAGAGCCGCGTGAGCAGCCCGCCCTGTCCTGAGCGGGTGAAGACCCGCATCCTGATGGTCGACGACCACCCCATCGTGCGCGAGGGCATGGCCCAGTTTCTCAACCTCCAGGAGGACCTCGACCTTTGCCGCGAGGCCGGCACGGCCGAAGAGGCCCTGGCTGCCATGGCGGCTGCCGACTTCGAGCTGGCCATCGTCGACATCTCGCTCAACGGCGATTCGGGACTGGAGTTGATCAAGACCTTGCGGCACCGTCACCCCGGACTGGCGCTGCTGGCCATCAGCATGCACGACGAGTTCATCTTCGCGGAACGCGCCTTGCGGGCCGGCGCTAACGGCTACCTCATGAAGCAGGCGGCCACCAGCGACATCCTGCGCGCGGTGCGCCAGGTCCTGGTCGGCGAGATCTACCTCAGCGCCGCGATGCACAACCGGCTGTCGCAACGGCTGGTGGCGCCACACGGCGGCGTCCCCAGCCCCATCGCCGGGCTGAGCGAACGCGAATTCGAAGTCCTGCACCTGCTGGGCCTGGGCTTCGGTACCCGTCAGATCGCCGACAAGCTCCACCGCAGCATCAAGACCATCGAAGCCCACCGCGCCAGCCTCAAGGAGAAGCTGCAACTGAGCAATGGCGGGGACCTGGTCCGGTTTGCGGTTCACTGGCTGGAAGACCGTTGAACCGGCGGCTGTCCTCCTAGGGGAAGCCCTTAGCCAGAAATCGGAGTTTCCCCAAGCGCCATCGGGGACCCGCCCCGATGGCTCCCTCTGCTGGCCGGGCCTAAAGTGGTTTCCAGGCCATCGCCGCGGCGAGAGTCCCTCTGCCGCGCCGATGTCCAACCAAGGTAGCCCTTCGACTCAGAGAGGAACACGGCCATGAAGCAGTCAAACGCTCGTCTTTTCGCAACCACCCTCGCACTGGCGGCCTGGGTCGCCCCTGCCGCCGCCGGCGGCCGCGGGACCACGCCCCCGCCCGTAGTGGAAAGCGTCGAGATCGATCCCGCGGGGAATCGACTCAACCTCTCGGGCAGGCACTTTGGCAGCAGCGCGCCGCTGCTCGTGCTCGGCGCGCACCGGCTCGAGGTCAGCGAATCCACGCCAACGCAGGTGACCGCGAAACTGCCGGCACAGCTGCGTCCCGCCCTCTATCGGCTGACGATCAACAACCTGCAGCCGCCCTCCGAAGCGACATCGCTCTACCTGCAGTTCCCCACGCCCGCGGAGCCGGCTGCAAGTCCCGATCGCTGAGGCCTGTGACCCCGATGATGCGGCATGGCGGGTGCTGCGCCCGCTCGGCGCAGGCGACAAAAAAGCCCGGACCTGCGAAGGTCCGGGCTTTGCGAGCCGGCTGAGGACGCGGCTTACTTGCGCGCCGGCGGCAGGTCCGTGCAGCTGCCGTGGGCCACCTCGGCCGCCATGCCTATGCTCTCGCCCAGCGTGGGGTGCGGGTGGATGGTCTTGCCGATGTCCACCGCGTCGGCGCCCATCTCGATGGCCAGCGCGATCTCACCGATCATGTCGCCGGCATGGGTGCCCACGATGCCGCCACCCAGGATCTTGCCGTGGCCATGGGCCTCGGGGCTGTCGTCGAACAGCAGCTTGGTGTAGCCCTCGTCGCGCCCGTTGGCGATGGCGCGGCCCGAGGCCGTCCAGGGGAACAGGCCCTTCTTGACCTTGATGCCCTGCGCCTTGGCCTGGTCCTCGGTCAGGCCCACCCAGGCCACCTCGGGGTCGGTGTAGGCCACGCTGGGGATCACGCGGGCGTTGAAGGCGGCCGAGGCCAGCTCCTGGTTGCCCTGCAGTTCGCCGGCGATCACCTCCGCCGCCACATGCGCCTCGTGCACCGCCTTGTGCGCCAGCATGGGCTGGCCCACGATGTCGCCGATGGCGAAGATGTGCGGCACGTTGGTGCGCATCTGGATGTCGACGTCGATGAAACCACGGTCGGTGACGGCCACGCCGGCCTTGTCGGCGGCGATCTTCTTGCCGTTGGGCGTGCGGCCCACGGCCTGCAGCACCAAGTCGTAGGTGCCCTCGCTCTTGCTGCCGTCCAGGCCTTCGAACTGCACCTTGATGCCCTCGGGCGTGGCCTGCGCGCCCACGGTCTTGGTCTTGAGCATGATGTTGTCGAAGCGGTGCTGGTTCATCTTCTGCCAGACCTTGACCAGATCCCGGTCGGCGCCCTGCATCAGCCCGTCCAGCATCTCGACCACGTCCAGGCGCGCGCCCAGCGTGCTGTAGACCGTGCCCATCTCCAGGCCGATGATGCCGCCGCCGACGATGAGCATCTTCTTGGGCACGCCCTGCAGGGCCAGCGCGCCGGTGGAGTCCACCACGCGCGGGTCCTGCGGCATGAAGGGCAGGCGCACGGCCTGCGAGCCGGCGGCGATGATGCAGCGCTTGAACGCGATGACCTGCTTCTTGCCGGTCTTCTCCTGCGCCGTGCCGCCGGTCTCCTCGACCTCGACATGGTTGGCACCGGCGAAGGCGCCGTAGCCGCGCACCACCGTCACCTTGCGCATCTTGGCCATGGCGGCCAGGCCGCCGGTCAGCTTGGAGATGACCTTTTCCTTGTGGCCGCGCAGCTTGTCGACGTCGAGCTTGGGCGCGCCGAAGTCGACGCCGAGGTCGGCCATGTGGCCGACCTCGTCCATCACGGCGGCCACGTGCAGCAGGGCCTTGGAAGGGATACAGCCCACGTTCAGGCACACGCCGCCCAGGGTGGCGTAGCGCTCGACCAGCACCACCTTCAGACCCAAGTCGGCGGCGCGGAAGGCGGCCGAGTAGCCGCCGGGGCCGGCACCGAGCACGAGCACGTCGCACTCGAGGTCGGCCTGGCCGCCGAAGCTGGCGGCGACGGGGGCCGGGGCCGCCGCGGCGGGGGCCGGAGCAGCCGCCGCGGGTGCAGCGGCCGGCGCCGGTGCAGGCGCCGCAGCGCCGCCTTCGGCCGCCTCCAGCGTCAGCAGCACCGAGCCTTCGCTGACCTTGTCGCCCAGCTTGATCCTGAGCTCCTTGACCACGCCGGCATGGCTGGAGGGGATCTCCATCGAGGCCTTGTCGGACTCGACGGTGACCAGGCTCTGCTCGGCCTTGATGGTGTCGCCGGGCTTGACCAGCAACTCGATGACGGCAACTTCGGAGAAATCGCCGATGTCGGGAACCTTGATGTCAATCAGTGCCATGTTGCGGTCCCTTTACAGCAGCACACGGCGGAAGTCGCCAAGGATCTGGCCCAGGTAGGCGTTGAAGCGCGCGGCGGCGGCGCCGTCGATCACGCGGTGATCCCAGGTCAGCGACAGCGGCAGCATCAGGCGCGGCTGGAACTGCTTGCCGTCCCAGACCGGCTCCATGGTGGACTTGCAGACCCCCAGGATGGCGACCTCGGGCGCGTTGATGATGGGCGTGAAGTAACGCCCGCCGATGCCGCCCAGGCTGGAGATGGTGAAGGTGGCGCCGCTCATGTCGGCCGGCCCCAGCTTGCCGTCGCGCGCCTTCTTGGCCAGCTCGGACATCTCCTGGCTGATCGCGAGGATGCCCTTCTTGTCGGCGTCCTTGATCACGGGAACGACCAGGCCGTTGGGCGTGTCGGCGGCAAAGCCGATGTGCCAGTACTGCTTGTAGACCAGGGCGTCGCCGTCCAGCGAGCTGTTGAACTCGGGGAACTTCTTGAGCGCGGCCACGCAGGCCTTGATCAGGAAGGCCAGCATGGTGACCTTGACGCCGGACTTCTCGTTCTCCTTGTTGGTCGAGACACGGAAGGCCTCGAGCTCGGTGATGTCGGCGTCGTCGTGGTTGGTGACGGCCGGGATCATCACGGCGTTGCGCAGCAGGTTGGCGCCGCTGATCTTCTTGATGCGGCCCAGCTCCTTGCGCTCTATGGGGCCGAACTTGGCGAAGTCGACCTTGGGCCAGGGGATCAGGCCCAGGCCGGCACCGTCGCCGCCGCCGGCCGGGGCCTTGGCGGCCTGGGCCTTGGTCTGCTGGGCGCCGGCCATCACGGCGCGGGTAAAGCCCTGCACGTCGTCCTGGGTGATGCGGCCCTTGAGGCCGCTGCCCTTGACCTCCTCCAGCGGCACACCGAGCTCGCGCGCGAACTTGCGCACCGAGGGCGAGGCGTGCGGCAGGCCGACCGGCGCGCCGGTGGGCTGGTGGGCCGGCAGGGCGGCGGCGGGGGCCGCCACAGGCGCCGGGCTGGCGGGCACGCTGGCGGCCGCCGGAGCAGGCGCCGCAGCGGCGGCCACCGCGGGCGCGGCCGGGGCGGCGCTGCCCTCGAGCACGGCCAGCAGGTCACCGATGTTGATCTTGTCGCCGATCTTGACCTTGAGCTCCTTGAGCACGCCAGCGGCCGACGAGGGGATCTCCATCGAGGCCTTGTCGGATTCGACAGTGATCAGGCTCTGCTCGAGCTTGATGGCGTCGCCGGGCTTGACGAAGACCTCGATCACGGCGACGTCCTTGAAGTCGCCGATGTCGGGCACGCGCACCTCGACCGGGCCGGTGGCGGCGGCAGCGGCCACGGGGGCCGGCGCAGGCGCAGGCGCTGCCGCAGCGGCGGCAGGCGCCGGGGCCGCTGCGGCGGCCGGCGCGGCGGCACCTTCGGCCTCCAGCACCAGCACCACCGAGCCCTGCTTGACCTTGTCGCCCAGCTTGAGCTTGAGCTCCTTGACCACGCCGGCGGTGGACGAGGGAATCTCCATCGAGGCCTTGTCGGACTCCACCGTGATCAGCGACTGCTCGGCCTTCACGCTGTCGCCGGGCTTGACCAGCAATTCGATGACCGCGACTTCATCGAAGTCCCCGATGTCGGGGACCTTCACTTCTACCAATGCCATGTTTGTTCTCCGTCGTTCTTGTCAGGCGTACAGCGGGTTGACCTTGTCGGCCTTGATGTCGTACTTCTTGATCGCCTCGGCGACCTTGGCCATGGGCACGCTGCCCTCTTCGGCCAGGGCGCGCAGGGCGGCGACCACGATGTAGTGGCGGTTCACCTCGAAATGCTCGCGCAGCTTGCCGCGGAAATCGCTGCGGCCGAAGCCGTCGGTGCCCAGCACCTTGTAGTTGCGGCCCTTGGGCATGAAGGGGCGGATCTGCTCGGCATAGGCCTTCATGTAGTCGGTCGAGGCGACCACCGGGCCCTCGTGCTTTTCCAGCTGCTGCGCCACGAAGGGCACGCGCTGCGTCTCCAGCGGGTGCAGCAGGTTCCAGCGCTCGGCATCCTGGCCGTCACGCGTGAGCTCGTTGAAGCTCGGGCAGCTCCAGACGCTGGCGGCCACGCCCCAGTCCTGCTCCAGCAGCTCCTGGGCAGCGATGGACTCGCGCAGGATGGTGCCCGAGCCCAGCAGCTGGACCTGCGGGGTCTTGGCCTTGGCCTTGAGCACCGCGGGCTTGCACAGGTACATGCCCTTGATGATCTGCTCCTCGGTGCCGGCCGTGAGGCCCGGCATGGCGTAGTTCTCGTTGAGCAGGGTCAGGTAGTAGAAGACGTTGTCCTGCTTCTCGACCATGCGCTTCAAGCCATGGTGCAGGATCACGCCGACCTCGTGCGCAAAGGTCGGGTCGTAGCTGACGCAGTTGGGGATGGTGCCGGCCAGGATGTGGCTGTGGCCGTCCTCGTGCTGCAGGCCCTCGCCGTTGAGCGTGGTGCGCCCCGAGGTGCCGCCCAGCAGGAAGCCGCGCGCCTGCATGTCGCCGGCGGCCCAGGCCAGGTCGCCGATGCGCTGGAAGCCGAACATCGAATAGTAGACGTAGAACGGCACCATGATGCGGTTGCTGGTGCTGTAGCTCGTCGCGGCCGCGATCCAGCTGCTCATGCCGCCGGCTTCGTTGATGCCTTCCTGCAGGATCTGGCCGGCCTTGTCCTCCTTGTAGTACATCACCTGGTCCTTGTCGACCGGGGTGTACTGCTGGCCCGCCGGGTTGTAGATGCCGACCTGGCGGAACAGGCCTTCCATGCCGAAGGTGCGCGCCTCGTCGACCAGGATGGGCACCACGCGCGGGCCCAGGGCCTGGTCGCGCAGCAGCTGCGTGAGGAAGCGCACATAGGCCTGGGTGGTCGAGATCTCGCGGCCCTCGGCCGTGGGCTCCAGCACCGCCTTGAAGGTCTCGAGCGCGGGCACGGTGAAGTTTTCCTCGGCCTTGGTGCGGCGGTGCGGCAGGTAGCCGCCCAGGGCCTTGCGGCGCTCGTGCAGGTACTTCATCTCCGGCGTGTCGTCGGCCGGCTTGTAGAACGGGATCTTGGCCAGCTCGCTGTCGGGGATAGGGATATTGAAGCGGTCGCGGAAGATCTTGATGTCCTCGTCGGTCAGCTTCTTGGTCTGGTGCACGGTGTTCTTGCCCTCGCCGGCCTTGCCCATGCCGTAGCCCTTGACGGTCTTGATCAGCAGCACCGTGGGCTGGCCCTTGTGGTTGACCGCCTGGTGGTAGGCCGCATAGACCTTCTGCGGGTCGTGGCCGCCGCGGCGCAGCTTCCAGATGTCCTCGTCGCTCATCTTGGCAACCATCTCCAGCGTGCGCGGGTCGCGGCCGAAGAAATGCTTGCGCACGTAGGCGCCGTCGTTGGCCTTGAAAGCCTGGTAGTCGCCGTCCAGGGTGTCCATCATGATCTTGCGCAGCGCGCCGTCCTTGTCGCGCGCCAGCAGCGGATCCCATTCGCTGCCCCACAGCAGCTTGATCACGTTCCAGCCCGCGCCGCGGAACTCGCCCTCGAGCTCCTGGATGATCTTGCCGTTGCCGCGCACCGGGCCGTCCAGGCGCTGCAGGTTGCAGTTGATCACGAAGATCAGGTTGTCCAGGTTCTCGCGCGCGGCCAGGCCGATCGCGCCCAGGCTTTCCACCTCGTCCATCTCGCCGTCGCCGCAGAACACCCAGACCTTGCGGTTCTCGGTGTTGGCGATGCCGCGCGCGTGCAGGTACTTCAGGAAGCGCGCCTGGTAGATGGCCATCAGCGGGCCCAGTCCCATGGACACCGTGGGGAACTGCCAGAACTCGGGCATCAGCTTGGGGTGCGGGTAGCTCGACAGGCCCTTGCCATCGACCTCCTGGCGGAAGTTGAGCAGCTGCTCCTCGCTCAGGCGGCCTTCGAGGTAGGCGCGCGCGTAGACGCCGGGCGACACGTGGCCCTGGATGTAGAGGCAGTCGCCGCCGTGGTTCTCGCTCTCGGCGTGCCAGAAATGGTTGAAGCCGGCGCCGAACATGTGGGCCAGCGAAGCGAAGGAGCCGATGTGGCCGCCGAGGTCGCCGCCGTCGGCCGGGTTGTGGCGGTTGGCCTTGACCACCATGGCCATGGCGTTCCAGCGCATGTAGGCGCGCAGGCGCTCCTCGATCTCGATGTTGCCCGGGCAGCGCTCTTCCTGGTCCGGCTCGATGGTGTTCACGTAGCCGGTGTTGGCCGAGAACGGCATGTCGATGCTGTTCTCACGCGCGTGTTCGAGCAGTTGCTCGAGCAGGAAATGCGCGCGCTCGCCGCCCTCCTGTTCGATCACGGCAGACAGGGCGTCTTTCCATTCGCGGGTTTCCTGGCTGTCCGCGTCGTTGGCTGCGGCACCGAAGGGCTGACTGGGTAAGGCTGACATGGCGTCTCCTGAGGGTTTGTGGCGTAATTTAAGCGGTGCGCGGAGTTTCTCATAATTCCTCGCGTATTTCAAATAGTGCCAGTCATTTTCATATTATGGATTTTTTAAGCGCGTAAAAACTGTCCGGGTTCCGTTGCAAGCAGGGCCCGCCTGCGGGCGCTCACCTACACTTGCAGGCATGGAAGTACGCCCCGCAACGACGGACGCCCGCAGTACCGGCGTCGAACCGCTGGGATGGTGGCGCCGCTGGTGGCGCCGCCAGACACCCACCCGCCAGGACCGCTTCGCCATGCTGGCCCCGCTGGCCGCCGTGGTGCTGTTCATGGCCGCCATCGCCACGGCCTTCTGGTACCTGCGCGCCGAGGAGATCGAACGCGAGCAGGAGGCCGTCAAGCGCGACGTCGAGTACGCGCAGCAGCGCCTGCGCCTGCGCTTGCTCGAGCGCCAGGAGCAGCTGATGCGCCTGGCGCGCGACATTTCCAACAAGGAGGTCGATCCCGAGCAGTTCATGGGCCGCGCCGAGTCCCTGGTCGCGCAATACCCCGAGCTGCAGGCCATCACCTGGATCGACGAGCGCCGCAAGATCATTGCCAGCCAGGCCGCCCCCAGCGTGATCGCCTCCCAGCAATGGGTGGCCGGCGACGTGCTGCGCATCGGCGAGACCGAGGCCAGCTACGGCCTGGCGCGCGACCTGCTGCAACCGGTCTACGCCCTGCCCGCGGCCCCGGCCGGCACCCTGCCCCTGCTGCAGCTGCACAGCCCGCTGTCCGAGCAGGGGCGCTTTTCGGGCGTGATCCTGGGCGAATACTCGATCGACGGCCTGCTGCGCTACGGCGTGCCGACCGAGGTGCTGGCCAAGTACGCGGTGGCCCTGGTCGACGACAAGGCCAGCCTGCTGGCCGGCCAGTCCATCCCCAAGCGCGCCAAGGCGCTGGATCTGCTGCCCTGGACCTTCACGGCCAACGAGTACGAGGTGCCGGTTTCGCCGGTGGGCAACAGCCTGATCCTGCGCGCCCAGGCCTGGCGCACCTCGCTGGGCGTGATCGGCAGCGGCCTGTTCTGGCTGGTCAGCACGCTCAGCGTCATGACCGCCTGGATGCTGATCGCCAACTGGCGCCACACGCGCCGGCGCATGCAGGCGCAGCAGGCCCTGGTGGCCGAGACCAACTTCCGCCGCGCCATGGAGAACTCCATGCTGACCGGCATGCGCGCGCTCGACCTGCAGGGGCGCATCACCTACGTCAACGCCGCCTTCTGCCAGATGACCAGCTGGAGCGAGAGCGAGCTGGTGGGCCGCACGGCCCCCTTCCCCTACTGGCCCGACGAGGACCGCGACCTGCTGACCGCAAGGCTGGAGGACGAGATCGGCGGCCGCACCACGCCCGGGGGCTTCCAGGTGCGCGTCAAGCGCAAGGACGGCACCTTGTTCGACGCGCGGCTCTATGTCTCGCCGCTGATCGACGCGGTGGGCAAGCAGACCGGTTGGGTGACCTCGATGACCGACATCACCGAGCCGAATCGCATCCGCGAGCAGTTGCAGGCCTCGCACGAGCGCTTCACCACGGTGCTGGAGGCGCTGGACGCCTCGGTCTCGGTGGCGCCCCTGGGCAGCGAGGAGCTGCTGTTTGCCAACAAGCTCTACCGCCTGTGGTTCGGCGTGCAGGCCGTCGGCCACCTGCAGATGGTGCAGCAGGCCGGCGTGCCCGAGGCACGCATGCCGCACGAGGGACTGGACGACGTGGACGGCTATGCCGGCCTGCCCACGGGCGCCCTGACCACGGCCCAATCAGAGCATGCCGAGATCTTCGTGCCCGCGCTGGGCAAGTGGCTGGAGGTGCGTTCGCGCTACCTGAACTGGGTCGACGGGCGCCTGGCGCAGATGGTGATCGCCACCGACATCACGTCGCGCCGGCATGCCGAGGAATTGGCGGCGGCCCAGGCCGAGCGCGCGCAGTCGGCCAGCCGGCTGATCACCATGGGCGAGATGGCCTCCAGCGTGGCCCACGAGCTGAACCAGCCGCTGACCGCGATCAGCAACTACTGCAACGGCATGGTCTCGCGCATCCGCAACCAGCAGATCACCGAGGAGGACCTGCTGGGCGCGCTCGAGAAGACCGCCCGCCAGGCCCAGCGCGCCGGCCAGATCATCCAGCGCATACGCTCCTTCGTGAAGCGCAGCGAGCCCAATCGCACGCCCTCGGACGTCGCCACCATGGTGGCCGAGGCGGTGGAACTGGCCGAGATCGAGCTGCGCCGGCGCCAGGTGCGCCTCACGCACTACGTGGCCGCGCGCCTGCCCACGCTGCGCGTCGACCCCATCCTGATCGAGCAGGTGCTGGTCAACCTGATGAAGAACGCCGCCGAATCGATCGACGCGGCGCAGCGCCCGCCAGCGCGGCGCAATGTCGAGCTGCGCGTGGTGCCCAAGCAGGTCGATGGCCAGCCCGCGGTGCTGTTCACCGTGACCGACACCGGCAAGGGCCTGGCGCCCGAGGTCATGGAGCGGCTGTACGAAGCCTTTTTCTCGACCAAGGCCGAGGGCATGGGCATAGGCCTGAACCTGTGCCGCAGCATCGTCGAGTCCCACCAGGGGCGGATCACGGCGGAGAACCTCTACAATGGCCCCGAGGTGATGGGCTGCCGTTTCTCTTTCTGGATACCCTTGTCCGACACGGCCCCCTCTGAAGTACGCAAGGATTCCGGGGTGACTGCATGAGCTTGATTCCTAAAAAGGGCACCGTCTACGTGGTGGACGACGACGAGGCCGTCCGCGACTCCCTGCAGTGGCTGCTCGAAGGCAAGGATTACCGCGTGCGCTGCTTCGACTCGGCCGAGTCTTTCCTCAGCCGCTACGACGTGCGCGAGGTGGCCTGCCTGATCGTCGACATCCGCATGGGCGGCATGACCGGCCTGGAGCTGCAGGACCGCCTGCTCGAGCGCAAGTCCCCGCTGCCCATCGTCTTCATCACCGGCCATGGCGACGTGCCCATGGCCGTCAACACCATGAAGAAGGGCGCCATGGACTTCATCCAGAAGCCCTTCAAGGAAGACGAGCTGGTCGGCCTGGTCGAGCGCATGCTCGAGCACGCGCGCGAGTCCTTCGCCGAATACCAGCAGGCCGCCAGCCGGGACGCCCTGCTGTCCAAGCTGACCGGGCGCGAGGCCCAGGTGCTCGAACGCATCGTCGCCGGCCGCCTGAACAAGCAGATTGCCGACGACCTGGGCATCAGCATCAAGACGGTGGAGGCGCACCGCGCCAACATCATGGAAAAGCTCAACGCCAACACGGTCGCCGACCTGCTCAAGATCGCCCTGGGGCAGAACGCACCGAAAAGCTGACGCCTGCATTTCAAGCGCGACATACGCCCGTAGTTCAAGAACTAGCGGGCGTTTTCAATTCAACAGCCTGCACAGAATCAAATCGACAATGACCGCCCAACTCATAGACGGCAACGCTCTCTCCCGCCACCTGCGCACCGAAGTCGCCGAGCGCGCGGCCGCGCTCAAGGCGCGCGGCACCACGCCCGGCCTGGCCGTGATCCTGGTCGGCGACAACCCGGCCTCCCAGGTCTACGTGCGCAACAAGGTCAAGGCCTGCCATGACGCCGGCCTGCACTCGGTGCTCGAGCAATACCCCGAGAACCTGACCGAGGCCGAGCTGCTGGCGCGCGTGGCGGCGCTGAACCACGACCCGGCTATCCACGGCATCCTGGTGCAGCTGCCCCTGCCCAAGCACATGGACGGGCAGAAGGTCATCGAGGCCATCGCCCCGGCCAAGGACGTGGACGGCTTCCACATCGCCAGCGCCGGCGCGCTGATGACCGGCCTGCCCGGCTTCTGGCCTTGCACGCCCTACGGCTGCATGAAGATGCTGGAGTCCATAGGCTACGAGCTCAAGGGCAAGCACGCCGTGGTGATCGGCCGCAGCAACATCGTCGGCAAGCCCATGGCGCTGATGCTGCTGCAGCAGAACGCCACCGTGACCATCTGCCACAGCGCCACGCGCGACCTCAAGGCCCAGACCCTGCAGGCCGACGTGATCGTGGCCGCCGTCGGCAAGCGCAAGGTGCTGACCGCCGACATGGTCAAGCCCGGCGCCGTGGTGCTGGACGTGGGCATGAACCGCGACGACCACGGCAAGCTCTGCGGCGACGTGGACTTCGACGCCGTCAAGGCAGTCGCCGGCTGGATCACCCCCGTGCCGGGCGGGGTCGGCCCGATGACCATTACCATGCTGCTGGTCAACACCCTGGAGGCGGCCGAGCGGGCCGCTCGCTGAGCCACCATGAGCAATCCTCTCCTCGAATTTTCCGGCCTGCCGCCCTTCGACCGCGTGCGGCCCGAGCATGTGGCCCCCGCGGTCGAGCAGTTGCTGGCCGAGGCCGATGCCGCGCTCGAGGCCGTGACGGCGCCCCAGTTCCCGGCCAGCTGGAGCGCGATCGCGCAGCGGCTCGACGTGGCCACCGAGAGGCTGGGCCGGGCCTGGGGCGTGGTCAGCCACCTCAACAGCGTGGCCGACACTCCCGAGCTGCGCGCCGCCTTCAACGCCGCCCTGCCCAAGGTCACCGAGTTCTGGACCCGCCTGGGCGCGGACGAGCGCCTGTACGCCAAGTACAAGGCCATCGACGCCGCCACGCTGAACGAGGAGCAGCGCCAGGCGCACAAGAACGCGGTGCGCAACTTCGTGCTCGGCGGCGCCGAGCTGCAGGGCGAGGGCAAGGCGCGCTTCGCGCAGATCCAGGAACGCCAGGCCGAGCTGAGCCAGAAGTTCAGCGAGAACGCGCTCGACGCCACCGATGCCTTCGCTTACTACGCCACGGCCGAGGAGCTCGAGGGCGTGCCCGAGGACGTGCAGCAGGCCGCGCGGGCGGCCGCCCAAGCCGAGGGGAAAGAGGGCCACAAGCTGACGCTCAAGATGCCCTGCTACCTGCCGGTGATGCAGTTCGCGCGCAGCAGCGCCCTGCGCGAGAAACTCTACCGCGCCTATGTCACCCGCGCCTCCGACCAGGCCGAGGGTGAGGTGGCCCGCTTCGACAACAGCGCCCTGATCCGCGAGATCCTGGCCCTGCGCCAGGAGGAGGCGCAACTGCTGGGCTACGTCAACTTCGGCGAGGTCTCGGTCGTGCCCAAGATGGCCGAGTCGCCGCAGCAGGTCATCGCCTTCCTGCGCGACCTCGCCGCGCGCGCCCGTCCCCACGCCGAGAAGGACGTGGCCGACCTGCGCGCCTTCGCCGCGCAGCAGTTCGGCCTGGCCGACCCGCAGCCCTGGGACTGGCCCTACCTCGGCGAAAAGCTCAAGGAGGCGCGCTACAGCTTCAGCGAGCAGGAGGTCAAGCCCTACTTCACCGCGCCCAAGGTGCTGGCCGGCCTGTTCCTCATCATCGAAACCCTGTTCGAGGTCGGCATCCGGCGCGACAGCGCGCCGGCCTGGCACCCGGCCGTCGAGTTCTACCGCATCGAGCGTCAGGGCCAGTTGGTGGGCCAGTTCTACCTCGACCAGCCCGCGCGCACCGGCAAGCGCGGCGGCGCCTGGATGGACGATGTGCGCGCACGCTGGCTGAGGCCCGACACCGGCCAGCTGCAGACCCCGGTGGCGCACCTGGTCTGCAACTTCGCCGAGGGCGTGGACGGCAAGCCCGCCCTGCTCACGCACGACGACGTCATCACCCTGTTCCACGAATGCGGCCACGGCCTGCACCACCTGCTGACCCAGGTCAACGAGCGCGACGTCTCGGGCATCAGCGGCGTGGAATGGGACGCGGTCGAGCTGCCCAGCCAGTTCATGGAGAACTTCTGCTGGGAATGGGAGGTGCTCAGGCACATGACCGCCCATGTCGACACCGGCGAGCCCCTGCCGCGCGCGCTGTTCGACAAGATGGTCGCCGCCAAGAACTTCCAGAGCGGCCTGCAGACGCTCAGGCAGATCGAGTTCGCGCTGTTCGACATGCTGCTGCACACCGAGCACGACCCGGCGCAGGACTTCATGCCGCTCTTGGACCTGGTACGCGCCGAGGTGGCCGTGCTGCAGCCGCCGGCCTGGAGCCGCACGGCCCACACCTTCAGCCACATCTTCGCCGGCGGCTACGCGGCCGGCTACTACAGCTACAAATGGGCCGAGGTACTGAGCGCCGATGCCTACGCGGCCTTCGAGGAAAGCGCCGGCCAGGGCGGCCTGCCCAGCGTGGCCACCGGCCGCCGCTACCGCAAGGAAATCCTCGAGGCCGGCGGCAGCCGCCCCGCCATGGCGTCGTTCAAGGCCTTCCGCGGCCGCGAGCCCAGCCTGGACGCGCTGCTGCGCCACCAGGGCATGGCCTGAACCACCGGACCACCCGCACGGAGCACAAGAAAGGGGAGCACAGAATGAAGCAGCGCCATGTCCCACGCCTGATCGCCAGCCTCGCCGCCACCTTCCTGGGTCTGGCGCTGAGCGGCTTGCAGGCCCAGCCGGTCTACCGCAGCGTCGGCCCGGACGGCCGCGTGACCTTCTCCGACAAGCCCCCGCCGGCAGCCAAGGCCGTGGCCCCGGCCCCCGCCGCCGAGGGCGGCGGCACGGCCGCCCTGCCCTACGAATTGCGCCAGGTCGCGAGCCGCTACCCGGTCACGCTCTACACCGGCGACAACTGCACTCCCTGCGGCAGCGGCCGTGCCTATCTGACTGGCCGGGGCGTCCCGTTCAGCGAGAAGACCGTGACCACGCCCGATGACCAGGAAGCCTTGCAGCGCCTGAGCGGCGGCAACGGCCTGCCGCTGCTGACCATAGGGGCGCAGCAGCTCAAGGGCTTTTCGGACGCCGAATGGGGGCAGTTCCTCGACGCGGCCGGCTACCCGAAGACATCGCAGCTGCCGCGCGGCTACCGTGCACCGGCCGCCACGCCCCTCGTGACGCTGCAGCGTCCGGCCGAAGCGGCCGCGGCGCCCGAGGCCGCGGCATCCGCGCCGGCCCGGGCGGCGCCTGCCACGCAGGCCCCCGCCAACCCGGCCGGCATCCGCTTCTGAAGCCGGGCCGGACGCCGGCCCTTCAGCGAAACTCCAGCGTCCGCACGCCGCTGTCGGTGCCCAGCAGGCAGACGCCGGCCTTCTGGTGCGCGAACACGCCCACCGTGACCACGCCGGGCCACTGGTTGACCTCGGACTCGAAGGCCAGCGGGTCGGTGATGGCCAGCCCGGTCACGTCCAGGATCTGCTGGCCGTTGTCGGTCACCAGCGGCTGGCCGTCCTTCAGGCGCAGCCGGGCCTGGCCGCCCAGGGCCGCGAACTGGCGCGCCACGCGCTGCGCCGCCATGGGAATGACTTCCACCGGCAGCGGAAAGGCGCCCAGGGTCTCGACCAGCTTGGAGGCGTCGGCGATGCAGACGAAGAGGCGCGACTGCGCAGCCACGATCTTCTCGCGCGTGAGCGCCGCGCCGCCGCCCTTGACCATGTAGCCGCGAGAGTCGATCTCGTCGGCGCCGTCAATGTAGACCGCCAGCTCGCCCACCTCGTTGCAGTCGAACACCGGGATGCCGATCGCCTTCAGGCGCGCGGTCGAGGCCTCGGAGCTCGAGACCGCGCCCTTGATGGTGTCGCGCACCGTGGCCAGGGCGTCGAGAAAGAAGTTGACGGTGGAGCCGGTGCCCACCCCCACGATTTCGCCGGGCACGACGTATTGGAGGGCGGCCTGGCCGACCAGGGCTTTGAGTTCGTCTTGGGTCATTTGAGACAATCCAGGGAAGTTTCCAAGAATTATCCAATGTCCCTCCTGCCCTACGCCCTCGCCCGCCCCTTTCTGTTCGGCCTGGATCCCGAAACCGCCCACGAACTGACCATGAACGCGCTGGCGCGGGCCCAGGGCACGCCGCTGGCCTGGGCCTGGTGCAGCGGCTTGGTCGACGACCCCGTCACCCTGGCCGGCCTGCGTTTTCCCAACCGCGTGGGCCTGGCCGCCGGCCTGGACAAGAACGCGCGCTGCATCGATGGCCTGGGCGCCATGGGCTTCGGCTTCGTCGAGGTCGGCACCGTCACGCCCAAGCCCCAGCCCGGCAACCCCAAGCCGCGCATGTTCCGCCTGCCCGAGGCCCAGGCCCTGATCAACCGCCTGGGCTTCAACAACGACGGGCTGGACGCCTTCGTCGCCAATGTCAAGCGATCGAGCTTCCGGCAGAAGGGACGCATCCTGGGCCTGAACATCGGCAAGAACGCGGCCACGGCGATCGAAGAGGCGACCAGCGACTACCTGTGCGCCCTGGAAGGCGTCTACCCGCACGCCGACTACGTGACGGTCAACATCTCCAGCCCCAACACCCAGAACCTGCGCAGCCTGCAGAGCGACGCGGCGCTGGACGGCCTGCTCGGCGCCATCGCCGAGCGCCGCGCCGCACTGGCCGTCCAGCATGGCCGCAAGGTGCCGATCTTCGTGAAGATCGCACCGGACCTCGACGAGGCCCAGGTCGGCGTGATCGCCGCCACGCTCCAGCGCCATGGCATGGACGGCGTCATCGCCACCAACACCACGCTCTCGCGCGAGGCGGTGCAGGGCCTGGCGCATGCCGGCGAGGCCGGGGGCCTGAGCGGCGCCCCGGTGCTGGAAGCCAGCAACCGCGTGATCCGCCAGCTGCGCGCCGCGCTCGGCCCAGGCTTCCCCATCATCGGCGTCGGCGGCATCCTGAGCGCCGAGGACGCGGTGAGCAAGATCGAAGCCGGCGCCGACCTGGTGCAGATCTACACCGGCCTGATTTACAAGGGCCCGGAGCTGGTCCGCCAGGCGGCGCTGGCCCTGAAGCGGCTGCGCTGACATCCCGCCGTCACGCGAATGCAACCCGGCTGACACAACTGCAGGCTAAGCTGCTGGCCGCAACCCACCGTCCGAGAGCCGCCATGCACCATCACCCGAACCGTCGCCAGGCCCTGCTGGCCACCGCTGCCAGCCTCGCCGCCCTGTCCAGCGCGCCCCTGCGGGCCCAGGGCTGGCCCGACAAGCCCATACGCATCGTCGTGCCCTTCGCACCCGGCGCGGGCACCGACGCCGTGGGCCGCCTGATGGCGCAGAAGCTGGCCGAGCTGCTGGACAACCCGGTCGTGGTCGACAACCGCGCCGGCGCCTCGGGCGCGATCGGCACGCAGCACGTCGCGCAAAGCCCGGCCGACGGCCACACCCTGCTGCTGGTCGCCGCCCCCTTCACCACGGTGCCGGCCGCCCTGCCCGGCGCGGGCTACGACCCGGTGCGCCATTTCGCCCCGGTCGGCATGATCGCCAGCGGCCCCCTGCTCTGGGCCGTCAACAAGGACCTGCCAGTCCACAGCCTGCGCGAGCTGGTGGCGCTGGCCAGGCGGAAGCCGGGCTACCTCAACTACGGCTCGGCCGGCGCGGGCGGCATCAACCACCTGGTGCTGGAGATGCTCAAGAGCCGCAGCCAGAGCTACATCACCCACATCCCCTATCGCGGCATCGCGCCGGCCACCATGGACATGATCGCCGGCCAGATCCACCTGGTGACCGGCACCGTGCCGGCGCTGGCGACCTTCGTCCGCGACGGCCGCGTGCGCGCCCTGGCCGTGACCAGCGAGCGCCGCTCGCCCGCCCTGCCCGAGGTGCCCGGCATGGCCGAGGCCGGTTTTGCCGACTTCAACGTGCTCAACTACTTCGGCCTGGTGGCGCCGCGCGGCACGCCCGCACCGGTGCTCGAGCGCCTGAACGCCGCCGTCGCCAAGGCCGTTGCCCTGCCCGATGTGCGCGAGCGCTTCGCCAGGGACGCCATCGAGCCCGCCGCCGGCCCCGCAGCGCAGCTGGCGCGCTTCATCGAGCAGGACTTCCGCGGCTGGCAGCGCGTGGTGGCCGCGCAGAACCTCAAGGTCGACGCGGCCTGAGCGCTGTCTACCGCGGCGAGAGCAGTTCGCCGACATACTCGCCGATGGCCAGGCAACTGGTCAGCCCAGGCGACTCGATGCCGAACAGGTTGACCAGGCCCGGCACGCCATGCTCGCGCGGCCCCTGGATCAGGAAATCGGCGGCGGGCTGGCCCGGCCCGCTGATCTTGGGCCTGATGCCCGCATAGCCCGGCAGCAGGGCACCGTCGGGCAGGCCCGGCCAATAGCGGCGCACCTCGGCGTAGAAGGCCTGGCCGCGCGCCGGATCGACCACCAGGTCGTCGGGCCTGTCCACCCACTGCACGTCGGGGCCGAACTTGGCCTGGCCGCCCAGGTCCAGCGTCAGGTGCACGCCCAGCCCGGCCGCCTCGGGCACGGGGTAGATCAGGCGCTGGAACGGCGAGCGTCCCGACAGGCTGAAGTAATTGCCTTTGGCGTAGTGGGCCCTGGGCACATGGCGCGGGTCCAGGCCGGCAAAGCGCCGCGCCAGGTCCGTTGCACGCAGGCCGGCGGCGTTGACCAGGCTGCGGGCGGCCAGCTCGGTGCCGTCCTCGGCCGTCAGCACGATCGCGGCGCCTTCCACGCGGGCCGAGCGCAGCGGCGAGTTCAGGGCCAGCAGGCCGCCCGCATGTTCGAGGTCGCCGAGCAGCGAGAGCATGAGCGCGTGGCTGTCCACGATGCCGGTGCTGGGCGAATGCAGCGCCGCCACGCATTCGAGCTGCGGCTCCAGGGCCAGCGCCGCCTCGCGCGTGAGCGGCGCCAGGTCCGGCACGCCGTTGGCCGCCGCCTTGGCGCGTATCTCGGCCAACTGCGGGCGCTGGGCCTCGCTAGTGGCGACGATGAGCTTGCCGCAGCGGCGGTGCGCGATGGCGCGCTCGGCGCAATAGGCGTAGAGCAGCTCCTTGCCGCGCACGCAGAGCTGCGCTTTCAGCGAGCCCTGCGGGTAGTAGATGCCGGCGTGGATGACCTCGCTGTTGCGCGAGCTGGTGCCGGTGCCGATCGCGTCGGCCGCCTCCAGCACCATGACTTCGCGCCCCTGCAGGGCCAGCGCCCGCGCCACGGCCAGGCCCACCACGCCAGCGCCCACCACCACCACGTCGACCTGCTCCATGCCTTGCTCAGTCCTGTTCAAAAGCCTCGATCACGTTCACCGCGTTCACGCCCAGCTCGGCCGCCGCATAGCCGCCCTCCAGCACGAAGACCGTGGGCAGACCCAGCCGCGCCAGGCGCTGGCCCAGGCGAGAGAAGTCGCCCGCCTGCAGCGCGAAGCGGGAGATCGGATCGCCCGCGTAGGCGTCCAGGCCCAGCGACACCACCAGGGCCTGGGCCTCGTGCCGCGCGATGCGCCGGCAGGCCGCCTTCAGCGCCTCGAACCAGGCCGCCACGCCGCTGCCGGCCGGCAGCGGCAGGTTGAGGTTGAAGCCCGCGCCGGCCCCCTCCCCGGTCTCGTCGGCATGGCCCAGGTAGAACGGGTATTCGGTGCGCGGATCGCCATGCAGGCTGACGAACAGCACGTCGGCGCGCTCGTAGAAGATGCTTTGCGTGCCGTTGCCGTGGTGGTAGTCCACGTCGAGCACGGCCACGCGCGCAGCGCCCTGGTTGCGCAGCGCCTGCGCGGCCACGGCCGCGTTGTTGAGGAAGCAGTAGCCGCCCATGAAGTCGGCCCCGGCATGGTGGCCGGGCGGGCGGGTGGCGCAGAACACGCCGCGCTCGCCCGCGGCGAGCAGGGCGGCCGCGCAGGCGGCAGCGTCGGCGCCGGCCTTGGCCGCGGCCCAGGTGCCGGCCACGAGGGGACTGCCGTTGTCCATCGAATACAGGCCCAGGCGGGCGACGAAGTTCTGCGGCTCGATGTCGCTGCGCAGGGTGCGCACCGGCCAGACCGAGGGAAAGGGCTGGCGATCACCGTTGGCCGGGTCGAGCGCCAGCCACTGGTCCCAGGCCGAGGCCAGAAAGCCCAGGTAGCGCGGGCTGTGCACCTGGGAGAGCACCGCCCGGCTGTCCTGGTCGGGCTGGCGCAGCAAGTGGCCGCGTGCCTGCAGCCGCTCGCGCACGAACTCGGCACGGCTGGGCGTCTCGAAGCAGGGCACGCGCTCGCCGCGGAAGATCTCGTCGGCAGGCGCATGCAGGCCATGCTGATCGCTGAAGAAGGTGATCATGCGGCGCTGCGCGGCTCAGAGGCGGCGCGGGTCGGCGACCAGCAGCCGCTGGACCAGCGCGCGCAACTGGGCCTGCAGCGGCGCGAAGCCGGCATGCGGCGCCAGGGTCTGCTCGTCCATGTAGAGCTTGCGGTTGATCTCGAGCTGGATGCTGTGCCGGTCGGCGTCCGGCTGGCCATAGCGGCGCACCAGCTCCACGCCTTTGTAGGGATGGTTGTACGAGACGCTGTAGCCCTGGGCCTGCAACTGCTCGCCGACCAGCCGCAGCAGCGCGGCGCTGGCCGTGCTGTGGTCGCGGTTGCCGACCACGAAGTCGGCATGCACCAGGCCCGGGAAGTCGGTCGCGTGGCTGGACGCCACGGCAGGCATGGAATGGCAGTTGATGTGGATGCTGTAGCCGTGGCGCGCGTGCGCCGCGTCTATGGCCTGCGCCACCGCCGCGTGGTAGGGCTGCCAGCATTGGGCAATGCGCCGCTCCACCTCGGCCACCGAAAGCTTGCGCGCGTACAGCGACAGGCCTTCGTCGGTGCAGCGCCAGATCAGGCCCTTGCCCAGCCGCACCTTGGACAGCACCACCGGATCGGTGGCCACGGGGTGCGGCCAGGGCGCATCGAGCAGGCCCACGTCGAGCTCGGTCGTGTCGCGATTGGCGTCGAGGTAGCTGCGCGGAAAATGGGCCTCGATCCAAGCCACGCCCAGATCGGGCGCAAAGCCGTAGAGCTTTTCCACATGCGTGTCTTCGGCGCGGCGCAGCGCCGCCGGGTCGCAGGCGTAGCCGAAGTCGGCCGGGTAGTCGGTGCCGCTGTGCGGCGAGTCCAGCACCAGCGGCGTGGTGCCGGGGAGGTAGGTGACGAGAGACATGTGGGCATTGTGACGCATGCCTGCCGGCCTGGTGACGCTGCCCACGGCAGAGGCCGGGCCATTCGCGGCGGCACCCGCTCGCCGAGGCCACGCAGCTTTCAAGAGTTGCACCTCGACGCGCTCTTCCTGATTTTTTCCGACAAGTCCCGCCTCTACCTTTGGTTCAGTGGAGCAAAATTGGAGCAGGCGGGCTCCGATCACACTGCGGCATCCTGGCCAGAAGCGTGGACCTTGGGTGAACAGCCCGTGCTCGACAACGGGTGAAACCTACATGAGAGCACCGCGCCGAGCGACAGCCAGTAGCTTGTCGCGGAGCCAGACGGCTCTTGCTTCTGCCCCCTACGCCGATCAGGCCGCCTGCGCCGATGCGCCAGCCTGCACCCCCGAGCGCAGCAGGCCGGAGACGATCGCTTTCAGCGAGGCCGAGACGATGTTGGCGTCCATGCCCACGCCGAACAGGGTGTGCTCGCCGATGCGCAGCTCCAGGTAGGCCACCGCCCGGGCATCCGCGCCGGAAGCGATGGCGTGCTCGTGGTAGTCCAGCACGCGCACCGTCTCCCCCAGGGCCTCGCCGAGGCCCGTCACGAAGGCGTCGATCGGGCCATTGCCGCTGCCGCGCACCGCCAGCACCTGCTCGCCCTGGCGGATATCGGCGGCCAGCGTGACCCGGTCGTCGGGGCCGGACTCGATCACCTGGTGCGTCACCGTGGCCTGATCCAGCCGGTATTCGTTCTGGAACAGCGACCACAGGTCCCGCGCGCTCAACTCCTTGCCCGTGGTGTCCATCACGCCCTGCACCACCCGGCTGAACTCGATCTGCAGGCGGCGCGGCAGCTCGAGGCCATGCTCGGCCTCCAGCAGGTAGGAGATGCCGCCCTTGCCCGACTGGCTGTTGACGCGGATCACCGCCTCGTAGCTGCGCCCCAGGTCCTTGGGGTCGAGCGGCAGGTAGGGCATGTCCCAGACGTCATCTTCCCTGCGCGCGGAAAACGCTTTCTTGATCGCGTCCTGGTGCGAGCCCGAGAAGGAGGTGTAAACCAGGTCGCCGACATAGGGATGGCGCGGGTGCACCGGCAGCTGGTTGCAATGCTCGACCGTGCGGCGGACCTCGTCGATGTCGGAGAAGTCCAGGCCGGGGTCCACGCCCTGGCTGTACAGGTTGAGCGCCACGTTGACGATGTCGAGGTTGCCGGTGCGCTCGCCATTGCCGAACAAACAGCCCTCCAGCCGGTCGGCGCCGGCCATCACCGCGAACTCACCGGCGGCCGTGCCGGTGCCGCGGTCGTTGTGCGGGTGCACGGACAGCACGATGCTGTCGCGCCGGGCCAGATGGCGGTGCATCCACTCGATCATGTCGGCGAAGATGTTGGGCGTGGAATGCTCGACGGTCGACGGCAGGTTGACGATGCACTTGCGCTCGGGCGTGGGCTGCCAGACCTCGGTCACGGCATCCACCACGCGCTTGGCGAAGGCGAGCTCGGTGCCGGAGAACATCTCCGGCGAATACTGGAACACCCACTCGGTGTCCGGCTGCTGGGCCGCCAGTTCCGTGAACAGCCGGGCCTGCGAGGTCGCGAGCTCGACGATGCCGTCCTCGTCCAGGCCCAGAACCACCTTGCGCATCACGGGCGCCGTGGCGTTGTACAGGTGGACGATGGCGCGGCGGGCGCCCTGCAGCGCCTCGAAGGTGCGGCGGATCAGCGGCTCGCGCGCCTGGGTCAGCACCTGGATCGTGACATCGCTCGGGATCAGGTCCTCGTCGATCAGCTTGCGCACGAAGTCGAACTCGATCTGGGAAGACGAGGGAAAGCCCACCTCGATCTCCTTGAATCCGATGGCCACCAGGGTGTGGAACATGCGCAGCTTGCGCGCGATGTCCATGGGCTCGATCAGGGCCTGGTTGCCGTCCCGCAGGTCCACGCTGCACCACACGGGCGGCCTGGTCAGCACCGCGTCGGGCCAGGTGCGGTCCGTGAGGCGCACGGGGGCAAAGGGGCGGTATTTGCTGGCAGGATTCTTCAACATCGGCATGGTGGTATCCGCGGTGGGTGGATCAACCAGCAGCCCCAATTGAAAACGGCCCGCTGCTGGTGCAAACGGGCCGTGATACGGGAATGCGCGTGCGCTACCGTCTCCGCCCGTGGGCAGATAGAAGTAGGGACAGCGCGAGTCGGTTCATGTGGGCCACTCTAACACATGTGAGATTAGTGGGGCAAACAATCGACGATGAAATCCTGAACCGTGCTCGGCGCACCCTCGCGTCGGATTCAACGGCCGACCGCTCCTGGCAGCGCCTTGCATGCGTTGCCTCGCGGCGGCCCGCCCGCCCGCCGGCGTAGCCCCCGAACCAGCCCACCCCGCTCGATGTACGGAACGGACTTCAGAAACGCGTTGCGCGGCCATGGCCCCGGTGCCTCAATCCGTCCTCACGACGCGATGCAGTGTTCTTGGGGCCGGAATCACCGCAAGGGCATTCCAGCGCGACGCGCACCGTGTGATGCGAACGTCAAAGAACAGGGCCCTATCCAGGAGAAGACATGACAGCTGACTCGACGACCCTGGCCGGTGCCGCACGCCAGCGGGCCCTGGAGACCGCGCACCGCGCCGCCAATCTGGCCGGCGCCCCTGAGAGGGTGTAGACGAAAACAACATCTCGCGCGTTATGCTCTGATCGAAGCATGCGGACACGAGGTGGCAGATGGTGAAGAAGGCGCGAGGCGAGCAGCCGGGACGTCCGGGGC
>SCMQ01000001.1 GCA_005503335.1 Comamonadaceae bacterium 2FH | reverse complement strand
AGACACTGTGATTATGAGAAGGGAGCAAGCGCGTCGGACGGCCTGTGTACGAGGCAGTCTGCGCGCTCGCCAACTCCCAACTTCTCATAACTGGGGCCTTCTCATAATGGCCGTTATGGAGAGCTCGACATAACGGCCATGAGCGGTCCTTCATCGCCTGGCGTAGCGCCTCGCCGGTAAGCTGCCGTTCGTATCAACTGGACTAGGGCCTGTTCACACTATTTTTACGAGATGCAAAAATAGTGTGAACAGGCCCTAGCAGCCGCCCAGTGGCAGGCGCGCAAAGCCAAGATGGCGCTATGACCCAACCGCAGCACAGCCACAAAAACCACTACGTGCCCCAGTGAGTTCATGGACGCACTGCGCTTGCGGCCCGCCAAGGGGCTCCGCTTCGTAAGCCAAATTGGCAAAGCTCGCGACCAGCTATCCGTGTTGATGCTGATGCAGCAGCTGCGACGGATGCACTGCATCGTGTCGGCCGAAAGCACGCTCAAGATAGTCAACGCGTCGCAGAGCCCAACAAAGTTCATCTTCTCAGACCACCCGGTGACGCTCCTCAACGCTCACGTGTTCCCTGCAGACCCTAGGCTTCCGCCCGGCGAAGAACCTCACCCGCACTGGTTGGGTACGCAGACGCTATTCCCCCTTGACGCCCTGCTCTGGAACCGGCGCGGCGAGCTCACCGAATGCACGCGCGGCAACATCGCCCTGTGCATAGACGGGCGCTGGCTCACGCTGGCGCTGGAGGCTGGCTTGCTCGACGGCTTGGGCCGCCAGCGCTGGCTGCGCGAGGGCCGCATCGCCGAGGCTGTTGTCCGCGTCGAGGACCTGCGGCGCGCCAGCGGCCTGGCTTTCTTCAACAGCCTGCGCGGCTGGCTCGACGCCGAACTGGTCTGAAGTTCAGGCGCGCCGCAGCGGCAGCGCCGCGAGGCCGCGGTAGGCGGGGTTGGCGCACCACTGCGGCTGCTCGCTGGCCAGCTGCCAGTGCGGCCCGCGCGCCAGCAGGCGCCCGAACACGACTTCGGCCTCCAGCCGCGTCAGCGCCGCGCCCAGGCAGACATGAACGCCCGAGCCGAAGGACAGCGCGCCCGGGTCGGCCCGCGTGATGTCGAGTTCTTCGGGCCGCTCGTGGCGCGCCGGGTCGCGGTTGGCCGCGCCTATCAGCGCCAGCACCAGATCGCCGCGGCGCAGCCGCTGGCCGTGCAGCATCAGGTCGGTGGTCACGCGCCTTCCCGTGTACTGCACCGGGCTGTCGTAGCGCAGCAGCTCGCGCACCGCGCCCGGCACCAGCGCCGGGTCCTGCTGCAGCAGCGCCCACTGCCCGGGCTGGCTCAGCAGCGCCTGCAGGCCGTTGCCCAGCAGGTTGCGCGTGGTCTCGTGGCCGGCGAACAGCAGCATCGCGCATTGGGCCAGCAGCTCGGCCTCGTCGCGGATCTCGCCGCGCTCGCTTGCCCGCAGCAGGCTGCTCAGCAGGTCGTCGCCCGGTGCCTGGCGCTTGGCCGCCAGCTGCTCGTGAAAGTAGCGCGTCATCGCCAGCAGGCTGGCCTGGGCGCGGCGCGCCTGTTCATGCGTGGGCTCGGGCGCGCCTATGAAGGCCGCCAGGTCGTCCGACCAGGCCATGACCTCGGCGCGGTCCGCGCCCTGGATGCCCAGGATGGTCGAGATCACGCGCACCGGCAGCGGACGCGCCACCTGGGTGATGAAGTCGAATTCATCGGCATCGTCCAGTCCGTCGATCAGCTCGTCGGCGATGCGCGCGATCTCGGGCTTGAGCCGCGCCAGCGCCTCGGGCCGGAAGGCCGGCTGCAGCAGGGCGCGCAGGCGCCCATGGTCCGGCGCGTCCAGGAACAGCAGGGCGCGCGCGAACAGCTTCTGAAAACCCGCCAGCTCGCCGCGCTCGGCCGCCGCCTGGTTCACCCAGCCGCCGGTGCGCTGCGCGGAAAAGCGCGCATCGCGCAGCACGGCTTCCACGTCGGCATGGCGCGTGAGCAACCAGGCGCCGCCGAAGAATTCCTCGCTCCAGTGGATGGGGCCGGCCTCGCGCAGCGCGCGCCAGGCCGGGTAGGGGTCGGCCAGGAAGGCCGCGTCCACCAAAGGGCCGTCCAGCGCCTGCGGGCGGCTCAGCACTGCGCTCATGCGGCCTGCTCGTCCTTGGCGGCCGGGCGCTCGCCCTGGGCGCGCAGGCCCAGGCGGGTCATCAGCGCGCGGTCGCGCTCGGCCTGCGGGTTGCTGGTGGTGAGCAGCCGGTCGCCGTAGAAGATCGAGTTGGCGCCGGCGGCAAAGCACAGGGCCTGCAGGGCCTCGTCCATCTGCTCGCGCCCGGCCGACAGCCGCACCATGGTGGTCGGCATGGTGATGCGCGCCACCGCAATGGTGCGCACGAATTCGAAGGGGTCGAGCGGCGCCTGGTCGGCCAGCGGCGTGCCCGGCACGGCCACCAGGTTGTTGATCGGCACCGACTCGGGGTAGGGGTCCAGGTTGGCCAGCTGGGCGATCAGGCCGGCGCGCTCCAGGCGGCTCTCGCCCATGCCGACGATGCCGCCGCAGCAGACGTTGATGCCGGCCTGGCGCACGTTGGACAGGGTGTCCAGCCGGTCCTGGTAGGTCCGCGTGCTGATGATCTTGCCGTAGAACTCGGGCGCGCTGTCCAGGTTGTGGTTGTAGTAGTCCAGGCCCGCGTCCTTTAGGGCCTGGGCCTGCTCGGCTTCGAGCATGCCCAGGGTCATGCAGGTCTCCAGGCCCAGGGCGCGCACCTCGCGCACCATCTCGGTCACCTTCTCCATGTCGCGCTCCTTCGGGCTGCGCCAGGCCGCGCCCATGCAAAAGCGCGTGGCGCCCTGGTCCTGGGCGGCCTTGGCCGCCTGCAGCACTTCATGGAGCGCCATCAGCTTGCTGGCCTCGACGCTGCCCTCGTGGTGGGCCGACTGGGGGCAATAGCCGCAATCCTCGCTGCAGCCGCCGGTCTTGATCGACAGCAGGGTCGAGAGCTGGACCTCGTTGGGGTCGAAATGTTCGCGGTGCACCTGCTGGGCGCGGTGCAGCAGGTCCATGAAGGGCAGGGCGAACAGGGCTTCGACCTGGTCGACGCTCCAGCGCTGGGCGGCCGGGGCGCTGGGCAGGGTGCGCGGGCGCAGGTTCGAGACGTCGATGGTGGAAACGGTGGTCATTCCAGGTCCTTCCTCAGGGTTCAGGCGGCAACAATGGCGCTGGTGAATCTCGCTCCACCGGGCGTTGCCAGAGTGCGCGCAACGCCGCCTTGCGCCAAACTGTGAGGTCCAGCGGCGCCGAGACAGTGGCACCGAGGTTGCGCAGCAGCCCGTCGTGCACACCGTAGATCAAGCCATGAACGCAAAGCCGCTGGCCACGCCGCCAAGCCTCGCGCACACTCGGCAGGCGAGCCACCTGACCGACCTGCTCAACGACATTGATCTCGCACAGCCTGTCGGCCCGCTGCCGCCCCGCCGGTAAGGCATCAAGGCGCCTTGCATGGATGTAGCGCAGGTCTTCGACCTGGTGCAGCCAGCTGTCCACCAAGCCGAGCATTCGGCCTTCGAGCACGGCCTGAATGCCGCCGCAACCATAATGCCCGACGATCATGATGTGCGCCACCTTCAGCACATCCACCGCGTACTGGATGACCGACAGGCAGTTCAGGTCGTTGTGCATCACCAGATTGGCAACGTTGCGATGCACGAACACCTCGCCCGGCTGCAGTCCGATAATTTCATTGGCCGGCACGCGGCTGTCAGCACAGCCTATCCACAGGTAGCGCGGTGACTGCTGGTCGGCAAGGCGGCGGAAGAAACCCGCGTCCTGCTCGCGCATGCGCCGCGACCATGCACGGTTGTTGCGGAACAGCAGATCGAGCTCATCCATGGGCACGATATTGCCCACGGGGCCATCACATGTCTTGCGTCGACTGGTTAGCCTGCGCCGCTGTGCCGGCCACGCACGGCGAGCTTGCGCGAACCTGCCAGGATGGCCTTGGGAGTCAATCCAAAGGCTAGGCGGATCGAGTGACTGAAATGCGTCGAATCTGGGTAGCCGGCGTCGAGCGCGATCTCCACCAGGGGTGCGTCGCTGGTCGCGCGGTGCAACAGGTGGCGCGCACGCCGCCACGAGCGAAAACGCCTGAACGGCACGCCCACCTCGGCCTTGAAAAGGTGCACGAAACGCGACAGCGACAGGTGGGTATCGGCAGCGAACGCTTCACCCGTGTTGCGGGCGCAGGGGTCGCGCTTGATCGCATCGAGAACGGCCCGGATGCGCGCATCCACCTTGCGGGGTGGCAGGCGTTCGCCGAGCACGGTTGTGTCGAAATCGGCCAGCGCGGCTTCGTCGTCGCCGGCAATGCGCAGGCGCGCACAGGCGGCGCGCACGCGTTCGACAAACGCCCGCTCGTCAATGCCGCCGCGGCCGCGCAGCCATTGCGGTAAACGCGCTTCCTCGACCGTCTCGGGCTCGATCAGGATCACGCCGACGCCGCGCGCCTCGCAGCGCACACGGTGCGGGACATAAGGCGGCACCACCGCCACGAGTGAACACTGCCATTCGCGATCGGCGATCGACAGATCGATCGGCGCCTCAAGCCCGACGTAGATCACATAGGCCCCGAGCGAGCGCAGCGAAGGTGTGCCCAGCAGCCCAGCGTAGAGCACGCGGTCCGGATCGATCCACATGACGCGCCCGGCTTCCATGCCGGCTATTCTATCCTTGCGGTCCCAGCCCAGGGCCCGGTATGGTCAGGCCTCCTTCAGCAAACCGGGCTGCCAGGATGAACTCGCTTTCCCGGCGCGTCGCAACGGCCCAGGGGGCCAGCTTGCGATCGCCCGTTCAAGACCCTTCCGCTGCCCGCATCCGGCCGTGTGCAGTACCGGCCGGACGGTTTCGCCCTCAATCGGGCCTCACGTACTTGGAGACGATCTGCCAGCGTCCGTCCTGCAGCTGCGACAGCCGGGACGCGTTGCTGCCGAGCCGCTTGGTGGCGGAGAAGCTCATCTCGGGCGTACCGAAGATATCGGGAGGAATCGCCAGGCCGTCCATGGCCTTCACGAAGCTTTCGGTATTCAGGTTCGGGCCGGCCTTCGCCAAGCCCTTGATCAGGATGTCGGCGATGACATAGCCATAAGCGGAGAACATGGAGGGGTCGTCGCCGTAGCGGGTCTTGTACTTCTTGGCCCAGAAGCCCACCTCGGGCGAGGTGTCGTCGGGGTAAGGCAGCTGTGTCGTCATCGTGGTGTACATGCCGTCCATGACCTTTCCGCCAAGCTTGGGGATCAACTCGGTGTAGGCCGCAGAGGTGCCCAGGAAAACCGGGTTGAAACCGATCTTGCGCGCCTCGCTGATGGCGCCCACGGTCTCGCGGATGATGGTGCCGAGCACCACCAATTCGCAGCCTGCCGACTTCATGCGCGCGACCTGGGACGAGAAGTCGGTCGCCCCACGCTTGAAGCTGGTCTTCTCGACAAGCACGAGGTTCATCTGCTTCACTGCCGCCTCGGCGCCGCGCATGACCTCCAGGCCGAACTCGTCGTCCTGATAGAGGGTGCAGATTTTCGTCAGGCTCTTCTCCTTGGCCATGCGCGGCAGCACGGCGCGGACCTGGTCGAAGTATGGCGCGAAGAACGCGTACTTGAGCCGGTGGTGCGGCTCGTACATCTCGCGCGCCGCGTTCATCGGCAGGACGTTGGGAACGTTCCTCTCGAACTGCACCGGCATCGCCGCCATGTTGTGGGCGCTTCCCAGGTGGCCCAGCATCGCGAAGATCTTGTCCTGATTCACCAGTTTCTGCGCCGCGAGGACGGCGCGCTTGGGGTCATAGGCCGAGTCCTCCACCAGCAGCGTGATCTTGCGGCCGTGAACGCCGCCCTGCTCGTTCGATTCATCGATGCGCAGTTGCATGCCCTGTCGCGCCTGCTTGCCATAGGCGGCGATCGGACCGGACAGGTCCTGTATCGTTCCGATGACGATGCGGTCCCTGCTGACGCCCTGGCTCTGCGCCCAGGTCGTGCCGGTCGCGGCGAGCGACAGGGCGATCGACAACGTGGTGAGGATGTTGCGTTTCATCTTTGTCTCCTTCGGTAAGGTGGGATTCGGTCGGTCGTCACCGGCCGGTGTACATGCCGTCGATCAACGCGGCGTACTTCTTTTGAACCAGGCTGCGCTTGAGCTTCATGGTCGGCGTCAGTTCCTCGTCCTCGGCGCCGAGCTGGGTGTCGAGCAGGCGGAAAGCCTTGACCTGCTCGACGCGCGCGAACTTGGCGTTGACCTTGTCGATCTCGCGCTGGATCAGGTCCTGCACTTCCTTGGCCCGCGTCAGGCTGGCGTAGTTGGAGAAGGGAACGTCGTTGTCCTGGGCGAACTTCTCGACGTTGTCCTGGTCGATCATCACGAGCACGGTCAGGTAAGGGCGTTTGTCGCCGATCACCACCGCGTCGGTGATATAGGGCGAGAACTTCAGCTCGTTCTCGATCTCGCTGGGAGTGATGTTCTTGCCTCCGGCCGTGATGATGATGTCCTTCATGCGGTCCGTGATGCGGAAGTAGCCGTCCGCGTCCACCGTGCCGACATCGCCGGTGTGAAGCCAACCCTGCGCGTCTATCGTCTCGGCTGTCTTCTCGGGCTGGTTGAGGTAGCCCATGAACACGTTGGGGCCGCGAATCAGCAGCTCGCCAGTGGCGGGATCGAGCTTCACCTCGTTGTGCGGACAAGCAGGGCCGATCGAGCCGGGCTTGATACGACCAAGCGGCATGGCAGTCGACGCGCCGCCCGACTCCGTCTGGCCCCACAGCTCCAGCATCGGGATGCCCAGCGCCAGGTACCAGCGCACGAGGTCGGGAGAAATCGGCGCAGCGCCTGTAACCACGAAGCGAGCGCGGTGCACGCCGATCAGCTTGCGCACGTTGCCAAGCACCAGCCAGCGCGCCAGCGCAAACCGCGCCTTCAGGACCGCGCCCACTCCCTGCCCCGCCAGCACGCGGTCGGCAACGTCGCGCCCGACGCCTATCGCCCATCGGTAGGCGAGCTGCTGCACGCGCCCGGCCTCCGACACGGCCATGGTCACGGCCGAGTAGAACTTCTCCCACACGCGCGGCACTGCCATGAATACCGTCGGTGCGATCTCGCGCACGTTCTCGGGCACGGTGTCGGGGTTCTCGACGAAGTTGAGCACCGCGCCCGTGTAGACGCCCAGGTACTCGCCGAACACGCGCTCGGCGACGTGGCACAAAGGGAGGAAGCACATGCGCTGGTCGCGCCCGCTGTGCGGAAAGCACTCCTGCAGGCCGCGCAGAGAGTGCAGCAGGCCCGCATGGCTGTGCATCGCGCCCTTGGGCTTTCCGGTGGTGCCCGAAGTGTAGACCAGGATGGCCAAGTCGCCGGGCGCGCGGCAGCCGCGCCTGCGGTCGAACTCGCCCGGATGGGCCAGGTCGTGCGCCACCCCCTGCTCGCGCAGTTCGGCCAGGCTCAGCACCATGGGGTCGCTGAACTGCCGCAGGCCCTTGGTGTCGAACACGACGATGCGTCGCAACAACGGCAACGACGCGCGCGCCTCGAGCGCCTTGTCGAGCTGCTCCTCGTCTTCGACAAACAGCACCCTGGTGCGCGAGTCCTCGCACAGGTACTGCACTTGGCTCGCCGCGTCGGTGGGGTAGATCCCGTTGGCCACCCCGCCGGCGCTGAGGACGGCCAGGTCGGCGATCACCCATTCGACCACCGTGTTCGACAGGATGGACACGCATTCACCAGGTTCCAAGCCGATCGCGGCCAGCCCCATCGCCGTCTCGCGCACCGCCTGCGCCGTGGCGCGCCAAGTCCAGCTGCGCCAGACGCCCAGCTCCTTCTGCCGCATGAACACGGTGTCGCCGCGTGCCGCGACCGCGTTCCAGAACAGTTCGGACAGCGTCTCTCCAGCCACGGCGCCATCGGTACGCATCTGAGGCCTTGCCGATCCCGAGAAATTGAGCATCTGTAGTCTCCTTCCGTCAGCGCCAGGTTTTTTTCTTCTTCCAGCGCCGCTCGCCGCGCGCGCCGGATTCCTTCATGCCGAGGTAGAACTCCTTGATGTCGTCCTTCTCGCGCAAGCGCTCACAGCTGTCTTCCATCACGATGCGTCCGTTCTCCAACACATAGCCGCGGTCGGCGGCGTTGAGCGCCATGTTGGCGTTTTGCTCGACCACGAGGATGGTGGTGCCGCGTTCGCGGTTGATGCGCACCACGATCTCGAAAATTTCCTTGGTCAGCTTGGGCGAGAGCCCCAGACTGGGCTCGTCCAGCAGGATCAGTTCGGGCGCAGCCATGAGCGCGCGCGAGATGGCCAACATCTGCTGCTGGCCGCCCGACAGGAGGCCTGCGCTTTGGTGCGCACGTTCGCGCAAGACCGGGAAATACCCGAACACCGTTTCCATGTCTCGCGCGACGCCATCGCGATCGCGCCGCGTGTAGCCTCCCATGAGCAGGTTGTCCCTCACCGAGAGCAGGGGAAACACCTCGCGCCCCTCAGGCGCATGGCTCAGTCCAAGCTGCACGATATGGGCGGGGTCCTTGGCGACGATGTCGTGGCCGTTGAACTCGATGCCGCCTTTGCGCGGTGCGAGGATCCCGGAGACCGTCTTCAGGATGGTCGTCTTGCCGGCGCCGTTGGAGCCGAGCACCGTGACGACCTCGCCCTTGCGCACCGTCAGGCTGACCCCGCGGATGGCCTTGACCGGTCCATAGGCGCTCTCGACGTTGGAGAGCTTGAGGATATCGGCGCTCATGCGACCTCCTTCATCGGAACCTGTGCAACAGGCGCGGCCGGTCGGCGCAGCGACGCTGCATCGTCAGCCGTTCCCAGGTAGGCCTCGATCACGGCCGGGTTCGACTGCACCTCGGCGGGTGTGCCCAGTGCCAGCACCTGGCCCTGGCTCATCGCCAGGACACGGTCGGACACCTTGGACACCAGGCTCATGTCGTGCTCGACCATCAGCACGGTGATGCCCAGATCGCTCTTGATGTCCTCGATCCAGAAGGCCATGTCGGCCGTCTCCTCGACGTTGAGTCCCGATGAGGGCTCGTCCAGCAACAGCAGCCTAGGTTCGGTGGCTAGCGCGCGCGCCAGCTCCACCACCTTGCGTACCCCGTAGGGAAGTCCGGCCACCACCGAGTCGCGGTAATGCTGCAGGTCGAGGAACTCGATCACCTCCTCCACCTTGCGCCGCGTCTCGCGTTCGGCGCTGCGCACGGAAGGCAGGAACATCAGCTGGCTCCAGAAGCCTCCGCTGCTGTGTACGTGGCGCCCGATCAGCAGGTTCTGCAGCACGGTGGCGTGCTCGAACAACTCGATGTTCTGGAAGGTGCGCGCGATGCCCATCCCGGCCACCGCATGCGGCGCCACACGGTCGAGCGCTTGGCCGTCGAAGACAAGGCTTCCCCCCGTGGGCGCGTAAATGCGGCTGATCAGGTTGAACACCGTCGTCTTGCCGGCACCGTTGGGGCCGATCAAGGTAAACACCTCGCCGCGCTGCACGTCGAAGCTCACGCCGTTGACGGCCAGAACGCCGCCAAAGCGGACCTGCAGGTCGCGCGCGGCGAGCAGCGCATTGTTGAGGCAGGTCGTGTGCTTGGTCACTTGAGCCGCTCCGATTTCTGGAAGGAACGCTGACGCTTGAACATCCCGCGCCGGTAGAACGGGAACAGCTCGAACCAGGTGCGCAGCTTGAGCCAGCGGCCGTACAGGCCCATCGGCTCCAGCAGCACGAACGCGACCAGCACCAGACCGTACACCATGGCCTGCAGGCCGGGCGCCTGCCCCACCGCCGCAGGCAGCAGATCCTTGCCTGCGGCGATGAGTTGCGGCATCGCGATCAGGAACACGGCGCCGAGGAAGGCCCCATGCACGGAACCGAGCCCGCCGATCACCACCAGCAGCAGCAGGTCCACCGACTGCGCGATGCCGAACTGGTCGGGCGACAGGAAGCGGATCTTGTGCGCATACAGGGCGCCGGCCACGCCGGCCAGCGCCGCCGACAGGGCAAAGGCCAACGTCTTGTAGTAAGCCAGGCGAATTCCCATGCTCTGCGCCGAGATCTCCGAGTCGCGGATCGCAACGAAGGCTCGGCCGATCGGCGAACGCAAGAGGTTGAGCACGCCCAGGGTGGCCAACACGGTACAGGCCAGGCAGACAAAGTAGAACGACATGTCGGTGTCGGCCTTCCAGCCGAACGCATTGGCGCTTCCCACCGACATGCCGGCGTTACCGCCGGTGACCGATTCCCAGCGCGCAAGAACCTCCTCGACGATGAAGCCAAAGGCCAGCGTCGCGATGCCCAGGTACACGCCCTTGATGCGCAGCGCCGGCAAGCCGACGAGCACGCCGACCGCGGCCGACAGCGCCGCAGCCACGGCCATCGACGCAGGCAGCGGCCAGCCCTGCGCCGTCAGCACCGCCTGCGTGTAGGCGCCCACGCCCAGGAAAGCGGCGTGGCCGATGGAGATCTGTCCGGTAAAGCCGGCCAGCAGCATCAGCCCCAGCCCCGCAATCGCATAGATCAGGATGAAGCTCAGCTGGGCGAGACCGTAGTCACCCAGCCACCACGGGGCAAGCAGGAGAACCGAAAGCAGCAGCCCGTACCAGAAGCGGTGGCCGCCGTGTTTGGCCAGGTCGATGTCCTGGCCATAGTCCGTTTTGAAGACGTATCGCACGGCTTAGACCTTCTTGTGCAGTTTTTCGCCGAACAGACCGTTCGGCTTGAGCATCAACATGACGAGCACGACGACATACGCCGCGACATCCTTGAAACCTTCGGGCAGGTAGAAGCCCGCCAACGCCTCCACGGCGCCAACCAGGACGCCGCCGACGATGGCCCCGGGCAGGCTGCCAAAGCCCCCCACCACCGCCGCCGGAAACGCTTTCAAGCCGATGAAGCCCATGTTGGCGTGCACGAAGGTGATGGGCGCGAGCAGCAGGCCCGCGACGGCGGCCACTGCCGCGGCGAGCCCCCAGACCAGGCCGTTCAGGCGCTGCACCGGGATGCCCATGTAATAGGCGGCCAGCTGGTTCTGCGATGCGGCCTGCATCGCGATGCCGATGCGGCTGAAGCGGAACATGAGGTACAGCAGCACGCAGAGCACGGCAGTCACGCCGATCACCATCAATTGCGCCAGCCCCAGCACGAGGCCGCCCACTTGTATGGCGCCCACGGCGTAGGGCACCGGCAGCGTGTGCGTCTCGGTGCCGACGGCCGGAATCATGGTGATCGCGCCACGGGCGATATAGCCGATGCCGATGGTCAGCATCACGATCGAAAAAGCCGGCTGACCCAGCACCGGGCGGATGGCCAGGCGCTCCAGGCCCATGCCCAGCAGGCCCATCGCGGCAATGGCCGCCACTACCGCCAGCCAGAACGGAAAGCCGAGCACCGTCATCAGCACGAGCCCGGCAAAGGCGCCCAGCATCATCAGCTCGCCTTGGGCAAAGCTGACGGTCTCGGTTGCCTTGTAGATCAGGACGAAGCCGAGCGCGATCAGGCCGTAGATACAACCCTGCGCCGCACCGCCGATCAGGATTTGCAAAACATCCAAACCAGTCTCCTCATTGTCGTGGGCCAAACAGCCGCTCTGTGTGCCGATAGGTTAGGGACGACGCAGGCTGCTGTCTTGCGCAAAGTAGCTGGCGCTGGCCGTCAGAGTTCGCGCACAGGATGGGCTGTTCAGTCCCTGAATGCCGGTGCGCGCGATGCCCTGGCGGCCAGTGCCGCCTCGGCCAGATCGTCGGAATAGAGCATGGCCGCGTTCCAGGTGGCAACGTAGTTCAGGCTTTCGGCCACAGGGCGGTCGCGCACGTAGCTGATCATCTCCTTGGTGCCGCGCAGGCACAGCGGCGATTTGGTGGCAAGCGTGCGGGCCAGCTCGGCCACGCCGGCAGCCAGCGCTTCACGCGACGCATAGCAGCGATTGACCAGCCGCATCTGCGCCGCCTCCTCGCCGCCGACGCGCCGCGCCGTGTAGGCAAGCTCGCGCGCCATCCCCTCGCCGATCAGCCTGGGCAGCCGCTGCAGGGTGCCGAGGTCGGCGACCAAGCCCACGTCGATTTCCTTGACCGAGAACCAAGCCTCGGCGCTGCAGTAACGCAGGTCGCAGGCCGTGATGATGTCGACGCCGCCGCCCACGCAGGCCGCATGCACCTCGGCAATGAGGGGTTTTCGGCAACGCTCTATCGAGCTGACGGTGTCCTGCAGATCCAGGATAGACCGCCGCGTTTTCTCTCGCGCCCGCGCGTCGCAGGCATCTGCGTTCGCAGCCTTCAGTCCGGACAGCATGGCAAGGGCGATGCCCGCCGAGAAATGCGCTCCGGCCGCACACAAGATGCCCACCCGCGCTGGCGTCGTGGTGTCCAGCCACTGCATCGCCTCGCGCAGCTCACGCCACATGACAGCATTGATGGCATTGGCCTTGTGCGGGCGACTGAGCTCGATGCGGGCAACACCGGCCTCGAGCGAAAGCCTGAGAGTCTCGAACGCAGGAACGGGAGGTGCATTCGTTCCGGCTCCCCCGTTCATCAGATCGCTCATCAGGAGGCCCCCGCCTGACCGGCCAGCTCGAGCGTGGACTTCACGCTTTCGAGCGCGCCTCCGCCATCACAGGGGATCAGGGCGCCCGAGATGTAGCTCGCGTAGGGCGAAGCCAGGAACAGCGCCAGGTTCGCGATGTCCTCCGGAACGCCGAAGCGCTGCAGCGGCACCCTGGCAGCTGCCCGGACTTGGTCCGCCTCGGTCGGCGCCATCAGGCGCTTCGCGCCCTCGGTGCCTTCGATCGGCCCCGGTGAAATGGAGTTGATGCGGATGCCCTCGCCTCCCCACTCCAGCGCGAGCACGCGCGTGAGCTGATCGACGCCGGCCTTGGCCGCGCAGGCATGGGCCTGGTAGCGCATCGGAATGTAAGACTGGGGCGCCGTGATGTTGATCACCGCCGCGCCCGGCCGGCGCAGGTGCGCATAGGCCTGTCGCATCACGTGGAAGCTGCCGATCAGGTCGATGTCGACCACCACCTTGAAGCCGTTGGCCGACATGTCCTTGGCTTCACACAGAAAGTTGCCGGCCGCGCCGGACACCAGCACGTCGATGGGGCCGAAGCGCTCGACCGATGCCGCGAAAGCCCGCCCCACGGCGTCGAAGTCGCGCACATCGGCGCAAACACCGAACACCTCACCGCCATGGGCGCCAAGCCGGACCTGCGCCGCCTCGACGTTCTCGGCCTTGCGGCTGGCGACTGTGATGCGCGCGCCACGCCGCGCAAAGGCATCGGCAATGCCGAGGTTGATGCCGGTGGTGCCGCCGAACACGAACACATGGCGGTCTTTGAAATCGATATCGACTAACACAAACGCTCCTGGTAGTTGTAGAGGGCCAGACGGCGCGAGCCAGCGAAGATGTCACGCGGCTTGAGCCCGTAGAACTGGCGAATCGAGTGGCTGAAATGGGTGGAGTCGGGATAGCCCGCGTCCAGGGCAACGTCGGTCAGGCTGGATTGCCGCGTCACGTACTGAAGCAGGCTGCGCGCGCGCTTCCAGGTGCGCAGGGCGCGGAACGAGCTCCCTGTTTCCTGCTTGAACAGGTGCAGGAAGCGCGAGAACGACAAGTCAACCGAGGCGGCCGCTTCCTCCGCCGTGAGCTGGCCGGCAGGATCGCGCTTGATCTGCGCCAGCACGGCCGCGATGCGAGGATCGATGCTGCGCGGCACCAGTGCCTGTCCAAACAGCGCCTGGTCGAAGTCGAGCGCGGCGAGGTCGACGTCGCGACCGGCCTGAAGCAGATGGGCATAGATCTCGCGCACGCGCCGAGCCGCCAATGGCGCCTCGACCACCCCTGCGCGCGCCGTCAAGAAGGCGGGCAACGCCGCCGTATCGACCGACTCGGCCTCCACGGTCACATTGCAGACCAGTCGGCTGCCGGCCAAGAGGCGATGGGGTACGAAAGGAGGGACCACGATCAGCTCGCCGCATTCCCAGGGGCCGCCGTCGATGCTGACGCTGTGCGGCTCGTCCAGCGACACATACATGGCCCACCCGCCCAGCGTGCGCGACGAGGTCTTCCCGAGCAGGCCTGCGTACAGCACCCGGTCGGCGCTCAGCCACATGAGCCGATCGGATCTCCTTGCCTGTTCCGCTTGCATGGTCCCAGTCTCCTTGTGTCGCGTGTGAGCAAGGTAGCCGCGCGAAACGCTCAGGTCTTGTGTCAGCTGGCTATTCAAGGGAAAACCCTAGCCAGCCAGCGCCAGCAGCCAGTTTGCACAAGCACACCGGACCACCTCGACGCTACGCTGCAACCTCCAACTGGAGATGAAGATGGCAACGAGCACAATGGTGGACTCCAAACGGGTCCGTATCGGAGGCGCATCCGGGTTCTGGGGCGACAGCATGGTAGGCGCACCGCAGCTCGTGCGCTCGGGGCGGATCGACTACCTGGTGTTCGATTACCTCGCCGAGACGACGATGGCCATCCTCGCCGCCGCGCGGCGCAAGAACGCTGAGGCAGGCTACGCGACCGACTTCGTCGACGTCGCGATGAAGGCCGTGCTGCCCGACGTGATGCGGCAAGGCATCAAGGTTGTTGCCAATGCTGGCGGCATCAATCCCCAGGGCTGCGCCGACGCGCTGCGCCGCGTCGCGCAAGCCCATGGCCTGTCGCCGCGCATCGCCGTGGTCGAAGGCGACGATGTGAGCCCGCTGCTGCCCGAGCTGCGCGCAGCCGGGCAGCGCGACATGTTCTCCGGAGAGCCACTGCCCGAGCGCGTGCTGAGCGCCAACGCGTACCTGGGTGCCCTGCCGATCGCCCGGGCGCTCGACGCCGGTGCCGACATCGTGATCACCGGCCGCTGCGTCGACAGCGCTGTCACGCTGGGCCCCTTGGTGCACGAATTCGGCTGGGGTTTCGACGAATACGACAAACTGGCCGGCGGCAGCCTCGCCGGCCACATCATCGAGTGCGGCTGCCAGGGCAGCGGCGGCCTCTTCACCGACTGGGAGCAGGTGCCCGACTGGGCCGGCATAGGCTATCCAATCGTCGAATGCGAAGCCGACGGCAGCTTTACGGTGACCAAGGCCCCCAACACCGGGGGCCTGATCACCCGCGCCGCCGTCGCCGAGCAGTTGCTTTATGAAATCGGCGACCCCGGCGCTTACCTGCTGCCGGACGTGATCTGTGATTTCCGCCAGGTGAGCATCGAGCAGGTCGGTGCCGAGCATGTGCGCGTCAGCGGAGCCCGGGGCCTGGCGCCAACCGACCAATGCAAGGTCAGCACGACGGTGCTCGACGGCTTCCGCTGCGCCGGCACCATGGTCATCATCGGCATGGATGCAGCCGCCAAGGCCCGGCGCACCGGCGAGGCCATTTTGACCCGCACGCGCGCCATCTTCCGCGAGCGGGGGCTACCCGACTACAGTGCCACCCACATCGAGGTCATAGGCGCCGAGACAATGTACGGCCCGCACGCGCGCACCGCAGCGGCGCGCGAAGTGATGATGCGCGTCGTGGTCAACCATGCGAGCAAGGAGGCACTGGAGATTTTTGCGCGCGAGATCGCGCCGTCCGGCACCTCATGGTCGCCCGGCACGACCAGCCCGGGCGGCGGGCGGCCGTCGGTGTCACCGCTCGTCAAGCAGATTGCCTTCCTGATCGACAAGCGCCGGCTCAGGCCCGCCTACCTGCTCGACGGCGAGCGCAAGGCGGTCGAGCTGCCGATGCCAGGCGGCGCGGTACCGGCAAGCGAAGCTCTCGAGCCCGCTCCCTGGCCGGCCAGCGACGATGCGGGCGTGGCGGTGCCGCTCGTCAAACTGGCCTGGGCGCGCAGCGGCGACAAGGGCAACCTGTCGAACATCGGACTCATCGCGCGGCGACCGGAGTGGCTGCCGCTGCTGTGGCGTGAGGTGACACCCGAAACCGTCAAGGCCTACTTCGCCCATCTCGTCAAGGGCTCGGTGCGGCGCCACTACCTGCCCGGCATCGCTGCCATGAACCTACTGCTGGAAGACGCACTGGATGGCGGCGGGCCCACTTCGATGCGCATGGACCCGCTTGGCAAGGGCATGGCGCAAATGTTGCTGGATCTGCCGGTCCGGGTGCCAATGTCGGTCGCAGCAGTGCTTTAGATGAACAAAGATAGAGTAGGTTTTCAATGATTCGACGTCCTGGTCAGGAGTCCGGAGGGCCGGACACCCTCGGGATATCTGGCGCTCACTGATCGGCTACGGCGCGGCGTGCCGGATCGACCACTTGGCGCAAGACAGCGCGCGCGCGGCCACCTACGCTTGCCGGGTCCTGCCCTGATCGGAATCTCACCATGTCCCAAGCTGTCGTGACCCTCCGCGCCGAAGGCGCCATTGGCATCCTGACCATCAACAACCCGCCTGTCAACGCGCTGTCGCCCGCGGCGGTGCAAGGCCTCATCGAAGGCCTGGCCGTGTTTGAGGCCAACCCCGCGCTCAAGGCACTGGTGGTGCACTGCGAAGGCCGCAGCTTCGTGGCCGGCGGCGACATCGCCTCGTTCGAAGACCCCGCCTTCAGTGCCACGCCGTACAACCAGTTCCTGGGCCGGCTGGAAGCCAGCGCACGCCCGGTGGTGGCCGCGCTGCACGGCACCGCGCTCGGCGGCGGCCTGGAGCTGGCGATGGCCTGCCACTGGCGCGTGGCCGCGCCCGGCACACGCGTGGGACTGCCCGAGGTCAAGCTTGGCCTGATCCCGGGGTCGCTGGGCACGCAGCGGCTGCCGCGCCTGGTCGGCGCCGAGCGCGCACTCGACCTGATGCTCTCGGGCCGCATGGTCGATGCGAAGCAGGCCCAGGCCCTCGGCGTCGTGGACGAAATCAGCGAGCAGCCGCCGCTGCAGGCTGCGCTGGCAAGGGCTCAGGCGCTGCTGAAGCAGGACTGGGCGCCGCGACGCACCAGCGAGCTCACCGCGGCCCCGGCCAGCCTCCCCGCAGGCCTGCTGGACCAAGCGCTCGCGCAGGCCAGGGCCAAGCCGCGGTATCCCGCTCACGAGGCCATCGTGGAATGTGTGCGCGCCGCCAGCACACTGCCCTTCGCACAGGGCGAGGCTGTCGAAGCCCGGTGGTTCGCGCGCGTGCTGAGCTCGGACACTTCCAAGGCCATGCGTCACCTGTTCTTCGCCGAACGCGCGGCCGAGAAGATTCCCGGCCTGCCCAGGGACCTGGCCCTGCGCCCGATTCGCAAGGTGGGGGTGCTGGGCGCCGGCACCATGGGCGGCGGCATCGCCATGAGCTTCATCAACGCCGGCTTCGAAACGGTGTTGGTGGAAGCCTCGGCAGATGCACTGGAACGCGGCCTGAGCACGGTGCGCAGGAACTACGATGCAAGCGTGAGCAAGGGCAAGCTCAGCGCCGAGGAGCGCGACCGCCGCCTGGCCCGCCTGACGCCGTCCCTCGAGGACACCGACCTGGGCGACTGCGACATCGTGATCGAGGCCGCGTTCGAGAACCTGGCGCTCAAGCAGCAGATCGCGCAGCGCCTGGGTCAGATCTGCAAGCCCGGCGCCATCATCGCCACCAACACTTCAACGCTGGACGTGAACGCGATCGCCGACGCCTCGGGGCGGCCCGCCAACGTGCTGGGCATGCACTTCTTCAGCCCGGCCAATGTGATGCGCCTGCTCGAGGTCGTGCGCGGCGCCAAGACCGACCCGGGCGTACTGGCCACCGTGATGAAGCTCGCGCGCAGCATCGCCAAGGTGGCCGTGGTCTCCGGCGTGTGCTACGGCTTCATCGGCAACCGCATGGCCGAGGTCTACATGCGCGAGGCCGAGTTCCTGATGCTCGAAGGCGCCACGCCCGGTCAGATCGACAAGGCCATCGAGAGCGTGGGCCTGGCCATGGGGCCATGCCGCATGCTGGACATGGCCGGCATCGACGTGGGTGCCAAGACCATCATCGAGCGCGAGAAGGCCGGCGGTCTGCCGACCGACCCTACCTACCGCGTGATGGTGCGCAAGCTGTTCGAACTGGGCCAGCTTGGCCAAAAAACCGGTGCCGGCTACTACCGCTACGAGGGGCGCACCCCGGCCCCCAACCCCGACACGCAAGCCATCTGCGAGGCGCTGGCGAAGCAGTACGGCATCGCTCGGCGCAGCGACATCACCGACACCGAGATCATCGAGCGCCTGCTCTACAGCATGGTCAACGAGGGCGCGCGCATCCTCGAAGAAGGCATCGCCTATCGGGGCAGCGACATCGACGTGGTGTGGACCGCCGGCTACGGCTTCCCAGACCACCAGGGCGGACCGATGTTCATGGCCGACGAGCGCGGCCTGAAGCACGTGGTGGAGCGCCTGGACCACTACGCCGCCACGCGCGGCAACCGCTTCGGCTACTGGACGGTCAGCCCCCTGCTGCGCCGCCTGGCCAGCGAAGGCCTCCGCCTCTCGCAATACGCGGGCTGATCCCCCCACACACCAACCACCGGAGATCCCATGAGAGAAGCCGTCATCGTGTCCACCGCCCGCACCCCCATCGGGCGGGCCTTCAAGGGCGCCCTGAACAACATCAAGTCGCCCACCATGCTGGGCCACGTCATCCACCACGCGGTCGAGCGATCGCGCGTCGATCCGGCCGAGATCCAGGACGTGGTCATCGGCTCCGTGCTCACGGCCGGCACTGCCGGCATGAACCTGGCGCGCAACGCGGCCATTGCCGCCGGCCTGCCGCTGGAGGTCGCGGGCCAGACCATGGACCGCCAGTGCGCCTCCGGCCTGATGGCCATCGCCACCGCCGCCAAGCAGGTGGTGGTCGACGGCATGGACGTTGTCGTGGCCGGCGGCCAGGAAAACATCACCGCGGTGCAGAACGCCTACATGAAGTGGGCCGCCGCCGAAGCCGACCCGGCCGTCATCGCCAACGCCACGCACGCCTACATGTCCATGCTGCAGACGGCCGAATTCGTGGCGAAGAAATACAACATCAGCCGCGAGGCGCAAGACCAGTACTCGCTGCAATCGCAGCAGCGCACCGCCGCCGCCCAGCAGGCCGGCCGCTTCGACGCCGAGATCGTGCCCATCACCACCCAGATGGCCGTGACTGACAAGGTCACCGGCGAGGTGAACTGCAAGGAAGTGACCCTCGCGCACGACGAAGGCAACCGCCCCGACACCACCATCGAGGGCCTGCGCGGCCTCAAGCCCGTGATCGAAGGCGGCGTCATCACCGCCGGCAACGCCAGCCAGCTCTCCGACGGCGCCTCCGCAAGCGTGCTCATGGAGCGCGCCCTGGCCGAGAAACGCGGCCTGTCCGTGCTCGGCGTCTACCGCGGCATGGCCGTGGCCGGCTGCGCGCCCGAGGAAATGGGCATCGGTCCCATCTACGCCATCCCCAAGCTGCTCAAGCAGCACGGCCTGAAGGTCGGCGACATCGGCCTGTGGGAGCTCAACGAGGCCTTCGCCTGCCAAGCCCTGTACTGTCGCGACCACCTGGGCATCGATCCGGCCACCTACAACGTCGACGGCGGTGGCGTCTCCATCGGCCACCCCTATGGCATGACCGGCGCCCGCCTCGTGGGCCACGCCCTCATCGAAGGCAAGCGCCGCGGCGCCAAGTACGTGGTTGTGACCATGTGCGTGGGCGGCGGCATGGGCGCGGCGGGCCTGTTCGAGGTGGCCTGATCGCCCTGGCCCGGCGCAGGCCGCGCCGGGTTTCCTGAAACGCAAAAGCCCGGACATGCCCAGGCTTCTTGTTGGGAAAGCTTACGCTCAGTTCGCCGCTTCGCGCAGCTTGTACTTGAGGATTTTGCCGGTGGGGTTGCGCGGCAGGGCGTCGACGATGCGCAATTGCTTGGGCACTTTGTAGCGGGCCAGGCGTTCGCTGGCGAACTCGCGCATTTCGTCGAGGGCGAGGCTGGTGCCGGGCCTGAGGGCGACGACCGCCACCACGGCTTCTCCCCATTGCGGGTCGGGGGCGCCGATGACGGCGACCTCGGCCACCGAAGGGTGGGCGTGGAGCACGCTCTCGACCTCGGCCGGATAGACGTTCTCGCCACCGGTGATGACCATGTCCTTCACCCGGTCGCAGATGTAATAGAAGCCGTGTTCGTCGAAGTAGCCCACGTCACCGGTGCGGAACCAATGGTCGTCGCTGATGGCGTTGCGGGTGGCCTCTGGCTGGTTCCAGTAGCCGCGGGTGACGTTCATGCCGCGCACGCAGACCTCGCCACGCTCGTGCGGCTGGGTGACCACGCGTCCATCGCTGGCGACGATGCGGACCTCGGTGAGCAGCGGCGATACTCCCACCGAACCAATCCTGGCCACAGCCCATTGCGCCGACAGCGCGGTGGCCATGGCGGAGGTCTCGGTCAGGCCGTAGCCCTGCTGTACCAGGATGCCGCGCTGGTGCAGCGCGTGCAGCAGCGGCTCAGGGCAAGGCGCGCCGCCGCACATCACCGACCGCACCGACGAGATATCGGACTGGGCGAAATCGGGGTGTTGGCTGATGAACAGCAGCATGGCCGGCACCGCGAAGATGGTGGTAACCCGGTAGCGCGCGATGTCGCGCAGGGCCAGGGCCGGATCGAAGTTGCGGTGCAAGACGATGTGCGCACCCTTGAGGAAGCTGCTCAGTGTCAGCACGTTGAGCGCGCCGATGTGGAAGATGGGCGCGAAGGTCAGCAGCACGTCGTCGGCGCGGATGTCGAGCATGACCAGCTCGTTGACGTGGCTCCACCAGAAGTTGCCCACGGTGAGCATGGCCCCCTTGGGCCGGCCGGTGGTGCCCGAGGTGTACATGATGACCGCCACCTCGTCCTGGCAAGGCTGGCGCGCCTCGCCCAGGGGTACGGCCGCGTCCATGGCCAGCGCGGCGTCGGGCCAGCGGGTGGCGTCGGCGGGCGTGCCGTGGGCGCACAGGTAGCGGCTGCACTTGAGCGAGCCACGCACGCCGTCGATGACGGGGATGTGGTCGGCATCCACCAGCAAGGTGTGCACGCCGGCGTCGTTGATGATGTATTCGAACTCCGGCCCGGCCAGGCGGAAGTTCAGCGGCACGAAGATGGCGCCGATCTTGGAGCACGCGAACAGCGTGACAAAGAACATCGGGTGGTTGAAGCCGAGGTAGCCCACGCGGATGCCAAGCTCCACGCCACCGGCCTGAAGCGCGCCGGCCATGTGGTCGATGCGTTCGAGCATCTCGGCGTAGGTCCAGGTCTGGCCCTCAAAAGTGAGGGCCAGGCGGCCACCGTCGCGCCGCGCGCGCTCGGTGAACCACTGGCCCATGCCGATCCTGGGTTGGGGGGCGGGCATGCCTCCGAACCCGTCGCTCAGCGCTGGGGATTTGGGTTGCATCATGTCGTCTCCGTGCGCCGGTCAAAACCGGCAAGGTGTTGTGAATGAATAGGTCAGAGGTCGATGGCTTGGCCGGCTACGGTGTCCGCTGGACTTGCGTACACGTACCCGAGGGTATGGATGAAGCGTTGACGGGGGGTAGGCGCGGGCGGGGTGTTGAGACCAGCCGACCGGAACGATCCGGACATTCGAGCTGCGATGCGCGAATCCTGACAATCACGAGAAGGGCTGAAGCCCGAGCCGTGAGGGCTGGCGCACAGGTAGTCGAACACCAGGTAGTCGAGGAGGCCCGAATTCACGAGCTGGGGTGCGCCAACCATGCTGTCGCCCCAGAAGCCCGAGGCCCCGCCGATGCGCACCACGCGTGCCGTCGGTTTCATGTCGTTCATCGCGGATTCCATTCGTCAGAACAAGGTGTAAAGGTCCCAGACGAGAGGCCCGGTGGTCTTGCGGAAAGTGGCTGATGAGCAGCCTGCCAGCGCTTGATCAGATTTCGACCCGTGGTCGGAATTCAACGGCCGGGACGGTACATCCGAACTCGCGACACCATCGCTCGTACTCGGATGCATCGCCGTGGCCTGCGAACAGCGGACTCAATATGAAAAGGCGAGCGTAGATGCGGCATCGCAGCGTAGCGGGCTCGGCCGCTGCGTCGCTCTTGAGCGCCTGCTTGACGGCTGCCATGTCCGTGCGTATGCGCATCATGCGGATGCCGCCATCGCGCGCGGTGTCGAAAAGCAGGCAGTCGGATTGTTCTGCCTCGAGACTGCGACGCAACCACTCGTGAGTTGGTAGCGTCGGTACGCCGTCGCGTGCGAAGGATGTCCAGGCATCTCCCATTGCCTGGGCCAACGCGGCTCGGCCGGACCGGTTGAATGGCGTATTGACGCCGAAGACGTCGAGCTCGCCCACCGTGTCGCGGAAGACGAAGGCCATCTCCATGCCGTGCGCAGCGCCGAGCAGCAGGTCAGGACGGACCAGGGGGATGGCGGGGGCCTCGTCCCAGTCGAAGCGGTAGGTCCATACGTCGGCGTGTCCGCCTGCCAGCATCGCGTCGGCCGGGGCGTCGACATGCAGCGCTCTCCACGCATTCGACATGTACTGCGCCTCGACAAGGTAGGCGCGCCGGTCCCGCAGCATCGGCAGCTTGCCGAGCAGCATGCGCGAGTGCTCAGGCTTGTCGGCTATGAAAGCTTTGTACTCATCGCGGTTGCTGCCCAGGATGACCGGCACGCGGTTCCAGTGGCCGCAGGCGAAGACCTCGGTCAGCGGCTTGCGCGGCAGTACCACGCCGTCACGCACTGGGCGCGGTGCCCAGTAGAGACCCACACTACCGGGGGTGAAGCCGCTCAGCAGCCGGGCCGGACTGAGCGAGCGCAGAAAGGCCGCTACTTCTGCAGCGGGCAGAGTCGCGAGATTCTTCTTCGCCGCTTCGCGGTCGCTGGCCAGGCCCTCTGCGACGCACAGCCGCGCCGTGACTTCGAGGGCACTGTCGCGGTGGCCGGGTTGCGGGTCGTCGCGCCAATTCACCGCCTCCTCGACGCTGAAGGTCCCGGTCACCGGTGACTGCGCAATCGCACGATGGAACAGCCCTTGAGCCAACGGGCTCGCCAACAGGGTCAACACATTCTGCCCGCCAGCGGATTCTCCGAAGATCGTCACGCAGTCGGGCTCACCGCCAAAGGCAGCGATGTTGTCTCGCACCCAGCGCAATGCGGCAATCAGGTCGAGGGTGCCGAAGTTGCCCGAGCGTTCCTCGGATGTAGCATCGTCGGCCTCGAGCAAGGCCGGGTGGGTGAACCAACCCAGCACGCCGAGCCGGTAGTTGACTGTGACCACGATCAGGCCATCGTGGCTCGCGTAGCTGCGCGCCGCATCGTAGGTGGCCGACGTGCCCACGCTGTTGCCGCCACCGTGGATCCACACCATGACCGGGCGGCGCTGGCCGGCAGCCGGCACGGCGCGAGACTCGGACGCAGGCGCGAAGATGTTGAGAGTGAGGCAGTTCTCGTCACCCACGATCCGGCCTCGTTCCCGCGCCGACGCACCAGCGAGCAGATCGGCATATTGGGGTGCCATCGACCCATGGGTGCGGGCCTCGAACACACCGCTCCACGGCATGGCAGGACGCGGCGCACGCCAGCGCAAGTCTCCGATGGGCGCCCTGGCATAGGGAATACCGCGCCAAGCGTGGATGTCACCCGGCTCGCGCGTGCCGATGACCTCGCCACCGGTCACGCGGCGCCTGGAGGCGGCATCGAAAACCGAGTTCATCGCGCGCTCAGCGCTCGACGAAGTAATCCAGCTCCAGCTCGGCGCCCGGGGTGAACTGGTAGCGGTCGAAGTCCACGACGCCCGCAGCACGCAGCACCTCCTCATCGAGGAACGATCTGCCAGTGACCTCCCGGCTGTCCTGCGTGAGAATCCAATGCGCGGCGTCGGCCATGATGTCGGGCGTGCGGGCCTTCTCTGCCAGTCCCGGTGCGGCCAGCTTCAGCGCCGACGTTGCGATCAAGGTGCGCGGCCACAGCGAGTTCGAAGCGACGCGCTTTGCCCGAAATTCCTCGGCGATTCCAAGTGCGATCAGGCTCATGGCGTACTTGGACGTCGTGTACGCCGCATGCTTGCTGAACCAGCGCGGGTTCATGTCGATCGGCGGGGACAGCGTCAAAACATGCGGATTGGCTGCGTTGAGCAGATGCGGCAAACAGGCCTGGGCACACAGGAAGCTTCCGCGCACGTTGATGTCCATCATCAGGTCATAGCGCTTGGCCGGCGTGTCGAGGATGCCGTGGGGATGGATCGCGCTGGCATTGTTCACGAGTATGTCGATGCCGCCGAACCGTTCGACCGCACGCGCCACCGCGTCATGTACCCTCGCGTCGTCGCGCACGTCGACGACCAAAGGGAGCGCCACACCGCCGGCCGCCTCGATCTCGGATGCCGCAGTGTGGATGGTGCCGGGAAGGCGCGGATCAGGCTCGGCAGTCTTGGCTGCCACGATGATTCGTGCGCCATCGCGCGCAGCCCGCAGCGCAATGGCCTTGCCGATGCCGCGGCTCGCGCCCGTGATGAAAAGAGTCTTGTCGCGCAGAGTCGTCATTACCTGTCTTCCGTTGCTCGGGATCGTGTAGCTTGCAGCGCGCCGTGCCACGGGTCTTGCGCGAACTGGTCGCAGTGGCAGGGGCGTCAGCTCACTTCAAGTGTGTCCTGGGAGGTGCGGCGGCCGCCGACGTTCAGGATCGCTGCAATCGCCGGGATCAGCGCCACGGCGCCGACCATGTTCCAAAGAAACATGAACGTCAGCAGTATCCCCATGTCGCTCTGGAATTTGATCTCGGAGAAGGCCCAAGTCAACACCCCGGCGGCAAGCGTGATGCCGGTGAACGCGACCGCCAGGCCGGTGGTCTTCATGGTCTCGAAGTAAGCCTCCCGCAAAGGCAGGCCCTGCTCCAGGTAGGTCTCCAGCCGGTTGTAGAGATAGATCCCGTAGTCCACGCCGATGCCGACGCCCAGCGCGATGACGGGCAGCGTTGCGACCTTGACCCCGAGCCCCAGCTTCACCATGACGGGCAGCGTTGCGACCTTGACCCCGAGCCCCAGCTTCACCATGACGGCTTCGCACAGAGTGGACGTGATGATCAGCGGTACAAGCATGCAGATCATCGCCTTCAGCGAGCGAAACTCCAGCAGCAGCAGGCAGGCGACGATGGCGTACACGAGCGCGAGCATCGGCAGCCAGGCCGCATGCACCACCGAATTCGTTGCTGCTTCGATGCCGGCGTTGCCGGCGCCAAGCAGAATCTCCACCTCCGGATTCGGATTGCTCGTCTGATAGGCCTGGACGGTGTCGACCACCCGTTCCAGCGTGGCGGCCTTGTGGTCTGCCAGATACGCGATCACGGGCAGCATCGAACAATCGTTGTTGTAGAAGGACTGCGGGATCGCCTTATGGGCCGCATTGGACACGTAATGGTTCCGCGTGATCGAGGCCCACTGGACCGTTCCGCCGTAATTGGCGGCGACGATCTGCCTCATCCAGTCGAAAAGGGACAGCGTGCTCTCCACCCCGGGCGTTTCTTCCAGTGCCCACTGCAGGCGCGAGACCAACGATGCGGTGGGATAGGCGCCGCACTTGTCCGGTGGCGTCTTGACGATCACCACGAACACATCGCTGCTGGTCGAGTAGTGCTCACCGAAGAACGCCGTGTCGCGGTTGTAGATGGAAGTGGTGCGCAGCTCGGGCGCTCCTGGATCGATGTCTCCGATCTGAAGATGCCGGCTGGTCAGCACGCCCCAGGCGGCAAGCAGCGCGCTGGCCACCAGCGCAATCACGGCCCAGCGCCGGTCGGCAAGTGATGCGATGACGCGCGCCAGCCTGTGCCGCCCGTGGTGCCGCCGCTCGGCCAGGATGCGGCCTGCCTCGGACATGCCGGCATAGGACATGAGGATCGGCAGCAGGAACATCTTCGTGAAGATGATCACCGCGATGCCGACGCTCGCGCTCAGCGCCAGTTCGCGGATGACGCCGATGTCGATCACCAGCAGCGTGGAAAAGCCGACGACGTCACACAGCAGTGCCACCGTGCCGGGCACGAACAGCAGCAGAAAGGTCGCGCGGGCTGCGTCGGTCCTGCTCTTGCCTTCCCGTACCGCTCCTGCGAAGGTGTTGATGTTCTGCACCGCGTGGGACACACCGATGGCGAATGTCAGGAACGGCACCAGGATGGAATACGGATCGAGGCGAAAACCCAGGAGGCGGATGATTCCCAGGTGCCACACCACCGCCAGCAGGCAACAGCCGATGGTGGCGAGGGTGCTGCGCCAACAGCGTGAATACACCAGGAGCAGCGCCGCCGTGAGCACCACGGTCAGCAGGAAGAACAGCGCGATGTCACGGCTGCCGTGGATCAGGTCGCCCACGAGCTTGGCGAAGCCGACGATATGAACACGCACGTGTTCGTTCTGGTACTTCGCGCGGATGCGATCCTCGAGGTTCTGCGTGAACGCGCCGTAGTCCAGGGGCTGGCCCGTGTCGGGGTCGGTCTCGAGCAGCGGCGCAACGATCACCGTGGAGCGGTGGTCGTTGGCGACGATGCTGCCGATGAAGCCCGCTTTGACGATGTTGCTGCGGACCTGCTCGATGCCGTCGGACAGACGGGCAAAGTCGGGCGGCACCACCTTGCCGGAGCGCAGGCCGTCTTCGGTGGCTTCGACCCAGAGCGCGTTCGGGGTCCACAGCGAACGCAGGTTGCCCCGGTCCACGCCGGGGATGTAGAACACCTCGTCGGTGACCTTGCGCACCGTGTCGAGGAACGCCCGATCGTAGATGTCGCCCTGGGTGTTCTCGATCGCGATGCGCACCGAGTTGCCCAATGGGCGCAGTTCGTTCTCGAACTTCAAGTAGTTCTCGATGAACGGGTGATGGACAGGCAGCAGCTTGCGCTGGCTTGCCTCTGGGCGCAGCTGCAAAGCCTGCCAGGCGAGCAGCACCGACGCGAGTGCAAGCAGCACCAGCCAGAGGATGCGGTGCGCGAACAGGCCTTGCTCGAAGGCTGTCTCTATGCGTGACACCAGCGTTGAAGACGAGGTGCCCAGGGCCTTGGAACTCATGTCGGAGAGAGGTTGAGGGTCGTGGCCCGGGCGCCGAGAGCGCCCACGGTGACGACGTGGTTGGATCCCGGCATCACGGTCATGCCGCTGAGTTCCGCGTTGCCCGACGCTTGGCGTCGGAATGTCTCGGCACGGGCATCACCGAGCAGCAATTCACCCGACTGCGACGCCAGCAGCACCCGGCCATCGGGCAATCGCATGCCCTGCACGAGGCTCTTGCCAGTGGGCGAAGGCAGTGCGGTCCAACGCTGGCCTTGCGCGTCGGAGCGGAACAGGTGGCCATTGAAGCCATAGGCCAGCAAGCCGTCGTTCAACGCAACGAAGCCGTACAGCTGCCCGTTGTAGCCCACCCGGATGCGCGTCCAGTGCTGCCCCTGATCGTCCGAACGGAACACCGTCCCGCCCTCGGCCGCGATGTACAGCGCGCCCGATGGTGCCAGCGTGATCTGGTTGAGGTGAAGGCCGGTGTCATTGTTGAGCCGGTCGCCGATGTACTTCCAGGTCCGGCCGGCATCCGTGGTGTGCAGCAGTTGTCCGTACGATCCGACAACGAAACCGGTGTGGGCGTCGACGAAGCGCAGGCCCAGCAGCGGTCGGGACGGGCCGGCCTGTACCGCCGCTTCCGCGTCGGCGACCCGGTCTTCGAGGTTGTCGAGCAATTCCTGCGGCACCTTGCCCGGCGGCTTGGTCCGCGCCCTCTCGAGCTGCGCATTGGCGGCTTCCAGCATCTGCTGGTTGATGGACCGCCCGTCCAGCTGGCGCTGCCAGTGGCGTCCGCCGTCTTCGGTGGCCAGGATGATTCCGTCATGGCCGACTGCCCAGCCATGCAGTGTGTCGTTGAACCATGCGGCCGTGAGCATCACTGCGACGGGTGACGGCTGCTGCTCCCAACGCGCACCTCCGTCGTCGGAGCTGAGGATCAAGCCGAAGTCGCCCACTGCCACCAGCCTCGTTCCCACCGACACCACGCTCAGCAGCCGTCGCCGCGCACCTCGCGCAGTGGCGGGTGCCGGCAGCCCCAGCAGGTCCACCGGTCCTGCCGGCACGCATCGGCCGGTGGCGGCCCACCCTGCCAGGGCGGCCCCCATCGTGCCGAGAACCGCTCTTCTCGTCTGCTTTTCCATGAGTGCTTCGAGCTCAGTTGCCCGCGCGGCGCAGCGCACTGGGGGAGAACGCGTCCGGTTTCATGTTCGGCGCGAACAGCATCGGCTTTTCCTCGTTCGCCAGGCCGCTGGAGACATAGCGGCGCGACTGAAGGTCGTACTGCGCCGAGCCAGCGAGCCAGAAGGCCGGTGCGTTGTAGTACTGCACGCCGTACTGCTCCAGCACCCGCCAAAGTTCGCCCCGGCCGTCGTACAGATCGCCATGGGCTACTTGCCAGGAGTCCTCGTCGAGGAAGTACACGCGTTTGGCGTAGATGTGGCTCTTGCCCGAGCGCAGCGTGGCTTCCACCGCCCAGACCCGATGGAGTTCATAGCGAACGTAGTCCTGGTTCATCACGCCGGGCTTGACCAGGTCGGCGTACTTCAGGCCCTTGTCGGTCAGCGCGTAGTTGTTGTACGAGATGAACATCTCGCGCTTGCCCAGCAGCTTCCACTCGTAGCGATCCGGCGACCCGTTGTAGCCATCGTAGTCGTCGATGGTGCTGAGCCCGTCTAGACCCTGGCGCGGCGAGTCGTACGAGATCTCCGGGGCCCGCAGCACGCGCCGGGTGCCGGAGTTGTAGACCCACGCAGCCCGCGGCGTCTTGTACTGGTCGATGAAGTCGTGCGCCAGGATCATTTCACCAGCGATGCTGGACGGTGCGGTGAAGCGGGTCTGGTACAGGAACAGCTTGTCGGGCACCGGTGGTTCCATGCCTATGGGAAAGATGATTTCCTCCGACCGCTTCACCGGCGTGAAGCCACCATCCGTCTTCACGGGGAACTCGCTCACCGTGCGGCTGATCGTCATCCCCCGGTAGCGGAAGATGTGGTTCCAGATGGCCTCGGTGCCGCTTTTCGGAATCGGGAACGGCACCGTGCTCCTGGCCACGTTGACCACCGAGTTGCCATCGTTGATGGTGTCCGCGGCGGCCGCCTCCTTCTTCACGTTTTCGTAGACGGAGGCCGGCGACGCCGCACTCCGGCGGGTCGGATAGACCACCATCTTGTACGACGGGTAGCGTTTGAGCAGCGCTAGTTGCCCGGCTGCCAGGCGATCCTTGTACTGGTCGGCATTGGCGCCGGTGATCGTGAACAGCGGCTTGTCGGCCTTGTACGGATTGGCCCAACCCTTGTTCGGATCGAAGCCCTCGGGGGCCTTCGTCAGGCCGCCGTCCCAGGCAGGGATGCTGCCGTCCTTGTTGCCGGCCTTTTCGGCGCCGACGGACGTGAGGTCCTTGCCCAGCCGTTCCACTTCGGCTGCGGAGAGCTTGGCATGGGCCTGCAGCGCTGCGGCGAGCAGCGCAACGGCGACAAGCGTATGAGGGGTCTGAATACCGTACATCGAAAAATTCTCCGTCAAGGGTTAGAACGCGGCGCCGATGACCAGGCCAATGAAATCGCGGTCATGGAAACTGTCGAAACGTGCTTTGCGGTTGAAGCTGGTGTAGCTGAAGTCCGCGTAGTAGCGCTTGGCGTACTCCGCGCGCAGCCCCAGGCTGAGGGTGCGCCGGTCTTTGACGAACATCCCGTCGGCTGACCAGCCAGAGATGTCCTGGGCGAGGTACACCCGCGGCTTCAGGGTGATGTCACCGATTGCATTGGGATACTCGAATTCGGCGAGCATTCGCACGCCGAATGCGTTCGACGTGAAGTAACCGTCGGTCGTGCAGTTGCCGGGGTTGCCGGCGGGGCAGGCACCGCCGAACGACGCCGCCTGTGCCGCGCCGTACTCGAAGCCACGGCCGTAGCGCACATCGGTGAACGGATTACCGATGCCGCTCCAGTGCTGGTACACCGCCTCGGCCAGCAGCGTCATGCCCGTGGCGCCGAGCACATTGGGCACGACCTTCAGCGTGTTGACCTGCAGCTGCGTTCGGTTCTTCAGGTCGTAGCCGCGCAGGTAGGCGTTGGAGCCCAGTGGCGCCGCACCGGATCCATAACGTGTCGCCAAGGGGCCGATGCCGACACCGCCGGCACCGTTCGGGACGGCCAAAGCGAAGAACAGGTCGACCGGACTGACCTGCACCGGATAGTCCTTGGTGTAGGACGCCTCGCCGGCGACGGCCCAACCGCCCACCACCGTCGAGCCGCTGAGGCCGAAGACCTTGATGTCGCGAGCCGAATAGTCCCAGAAGGCAGAGCCTAGCGGCGCCGCCGAGTAGTAGGCCGAGCCAGGGACGGTGGTCAGGTCGCGGATAGCGGAGAGGTTCGGCAGGTGGGCGCTGTAGTTGACGAAGTACGCACCCAGCTCGGTATCGATCGCTTCGACCGTCTGCTTGTAAGCCAGTCCGAACTGTCCCTTGTGGCCTGGCGTGCGATCGGGCAGGCGAGAGAAGTTGAAGTTGAGACCGCCGAGCGCTGGCACGCCATTGGCGTACTGAGCCGAGGTAAAGGAGCCAAAGGCGTCAGATGCGACCAGGGCCTGGCCCTGCGTGCAGTTCAGTGCAGTGGAGGGCGACCAGTAGGTGCCGCATCCGTCGATGCTGGTGCGCTCCCATCGCAATTTGTAGAACGCCTCGACGGAGCCGCCATTGGGCAGGCCGAGATTGAAGGACAGCTGCGGCGCCGGCAGGATCGCTTCCTTCAGCAGTGTACCGGGTTGGCGCAGGGCATTGACGTCCAGCACCGAATACTGGTTGATGCCCGGCACGAACAGGCTCTCGCCAAAGTTCACGACATGGCTGCCAAGCTTGACCTTTGCCGCATAGCCCTCGGCGATGTCGAATCCACCGTAGACGTACGCATCGAGCAGCTCCGCGCCCCGGAACTTCGACAGCCGGGTGTCGAAGCCGTCGTCATTCAGGCGCGTGTTAGGGGCGAAGCCGTTGGACGGTGCGCCGAAGGGGACCGACTGGTTGCTGAGTCGGACGTTGTCCCATGCCTTGGCGCGCAGCACCAGGCCGTCGTCGCCCTTGCGGACATTGACATCACCCACGATGCGCAGCAACTGCGTGAAGTTGTCGCCCTTGTCGAAGTTCTTGGTTGCCGAGCCGGTGTAGGCCGAGGCGCTGCCGCCATCGCCGATGCCGATCAACTCCGGGTCAGGGTTCCTTGTGCGCCAGGCGTTGGCGAACGATGCGTTGAGGGACCAGTCGGCCTCCAGGCCGTCGCCCAGGTCAATGGTTCCAGCGCCGGCCGAAGCGCCGTACTGCAGCAGGATGGCTGCGGCAATGAGGCTGGCCGAGGAAGGGCCGACGCGCCGTTTGGCGGGAAGGTGCGTAGTTGGACGCGCAGACACTTGCGGATGATGTGGCATGTTTGTCTCCTATTGTTTTGATGGGTGGCCTTGAGCTCGGATCAGCCAGCCTTTTGCACGATGGTTTGCAGGTTGCAGTAGTGCGCCAGCCCTTCCGGACCGTTCTCCACGCCGAACCCCGATTGCTTGACGCCCCCCATGGGAATGGCGGGGCTCATTTGGTGAATGCAGTTGATCCACACGACGCCGGCCTCTAGGCGCCGACCCACGTCCGCAGCAGCCTGCTCGTCGCGCCCCCACACCGATGAGGCCAAACCGTAGTGCGATGCGTTTGCGCGCGCGATCACTTCGTCGATATCGCGGTATTTCAGAATGGGCAGAACGGGTCCGAATGCCTCCTCGACCACGCAGCGCGCGTGATCGGGCGGGTTGTCGATGAGCGTGACCGGGACGAAATACCCCGGCCCGTCCTGCACCTCACCGCCCAGCAGGAAGCGGTGGCCCGCTCGGCGGCTGTCATCGATGAGGTCGCGCACCTTGTTGAACTGGACGCGGTTTTGAATCGGTCCGAGGCCCGCAGCTGGGTCCAAGCCGCTGCCCACCTGCACGGTGCGTGCATACGCCACCAGGGCTTCACAGAAGCGGTCGTAGATCGACTCGTGCACATACAGCCGCTTGCTTGCCACGCAGAATTGGGCGCTGTTCTGGAAGGCCGCCCAGAACAGGGCCGGCGCGGCCGCCTCGACGTCGGCGTCCGGCAGGACGATCGCCGGATCGTTGCCGCCCAGCTCGAGCGTCACCCGCTTGATGGACGCGGAGGCTGATCGCATGATCTTCTTGCCGGTTTCGGTCGACCCGGTGAAGGCAATCATCCCGACATCGGGATGCTCGGTCAGCCGCGGAGCGAGACTGTCCGGCAGGGCCAGCACATTCAACACGCCCGGCGGCAGGACGCTCTGCGCCAGCAGGCCGAAGTGCAGAGTGGTCAGCGGTGTGTAGGGCGACGGCTTCAGCACCATGGTGTTGCCCGTGAGCAGGGCCGGCGCGATCTTCCACACGGCCAGCAGGATCGGGAAGTTCCACGGCACGATCGCGGCGACCACGCCCACCGGCATGTGCCTGAGGATGCTCTTCACGCCGGGCAGCATCGGGCGCTCCTCGTCCTCGAGCGCCTGCTCGGCAATTCCCGCGAACCACGCCGCAGACCCGTCAATTTCCCACTCGGCCGCCGCACGCGGTTTGCCCTGTTCGCGCACCAGCAAGGTCACCAGCGTTTCGCGGTGCGTTTGCAGCAACTGCCCCAGGGCCTTCAAGGCCGCGCTGCGTTCGCTCCATGGAGTGGATCGCCAGGCCGGGAAGGCGCGGCTCGCTGAGGCCACCGCCGCTGTCAGCATGCTGGCATCGGCTGCCGGACATCGAGCGACCAGCTCCTCCGTGGCCGGGTCGATCACATCGAATTCGTCAAGACCGGCAACTCCCTGGCCGTCGATGGAAAGAAGGAAGGTGTCGGGTAGTGTGGAGGAGGACATATCGGACGGTGGGTGTTTCGAGGGGTGATACCGTGGCGAGCTATTGCACAGAGAGGTTCATTGATTGCCAGTTGCATCGCGCAACGCAGCCTTGTGCACCTTGCCAGTCGGAGTGAGCGGCAACTGGTCGAGGAACACGACCTGCCGTGGCACCTTGTAGTCGGCCAGATGCTGGGCGCAATACGCGCACAGTTCCTCCGCTGTCAGGGCTGCGCCGGGCCGCAGCACCACGTGATAGCGCCCTATCTCGCCCATCACTGGATCGGGCACGCCAATCCCCGCCACCATCAGCACCGCGGGGTGGCTGGCGATGAAGTTCTCCACCTCGGCCGGGTACACGTTGAAACCGCCCTGGATGAACATGTCCTTCTTGCGGCCGCGCAGATGGATGTAGCCGCTCTCGTCGATGCAGCCCATGTCGCCGGTGCGCAGCCAACCATCGGGCCCGAACGACCCCTCCGTCGCCTCCCCGCCAAGATAGCCCTTGACCACGCCAAGGCCTCGGAACCACAGTTCGCCGACTTCGCCGCCCGGCACCTCGACCCCTGACGAATCGACGACACGCGTTTCCACGCCCGGCAATGGCCGGCCGATCGAGGACAGCACGGCAGCGCGATCGGCATTCCACGGGGTCATGACGAGCGCGCCGGACGACTCGGACAAGCCGTACAAATTCATCACTGCGGCGCGGGGCATCGCCGCCATCAACCGGCTGAGCAGCTCGCCGTCGGCGTTCGATCCCCCTGTGATCACCAGGCGCACGCCCGACAGGTCCACCGACACCTTCTCCCGGTGCATCAACAGCAGCGTCAGCATCGTTGGCACGCCGACGATCACGGTCGGCGGGCGTGCCGCCATCATCTGCAACACCGCCTCCGCCTTGAAGGCAGGCACCAGCTCGCTCGATGCCCCGCCCAGCAGCATCGTCAGGATGCAGCAGGTGATACCCCCGACATGGTTCAGCGGCATTGCAACTTTCACATGATCGCCAGGCACGACGTTCAGATGCTCGGCCTCGGCACGCGCTGCAGCCAGCATCGAACCATGCGTGAGCAAGGCACCCTTCGGGCGGCCGGTTGTACCCGACGTGAAAATCACCATCGCGGCATCGTCCGCACCCACCGCGGCGCTCGCCTGCGCCAGGCGTCGTACATCGACGGGCGTGCGCTCCAGTGCCGCCAGCGTCAGCGCGCCTTCCGAATCGGCCTCGAACGTGCCGACATGGACCAGCTGATCCAACCGATCGCGCACCCCTCGCACCATTTCCACGAAGTCGACGCCGTCCGCGTTGCGCACCGTGAAGAGCGCCTTCGCGCCGCTGTCGCCGAGCATGCCCAGCAGCTCGTGATCACGATAGCGTACGCTCAGCGCGACCACGCATACGCCGATGCGCGCTGCGGCGAGAAACAACTGCAGCCAACCAATCTGGTTCAGACCCAGCACGCCGATGCGGTCGCCCCGCTGCAGCCCCAGCGCGAGCAGGCCGCAGGCCACGCGATCGACCGACTCGTCCATCTGCGAGAACGACCAACTCCTCGTTCCATCCACGAAGGCGGGAGCCGCTGGCCAGCGCTTGGCAGCTTCCCTCAACGATTCGCCCAAGGAGGCGGTCTGCACTACACAATCCTTCATCGTTCATTCCTTTTCGGTGCCCTGCATTGCAGGCAGCCTTGGCAGACTACCGTGTGGCTCGGGGACCATCTTGCGAAAAGTGGTCAATAAAAGAGTCCGATCGAACGGAGTCAGGCCGCAGAAAAAGCGGTCCTGCATGACGCAGGCGCGGTCTGCGCGTAGATCGCCAATCGACGGGAACCGGCAAAAATGTCCTTCGGCTTCAGCCCGTAGACTTGGCGGATCGAGTGGCTGAAGTGAGTGGAGTCTGGGTAACCTGTGTCCAGGGCCACATGCGCCAGGTTGGAGTCACGGTTGACGTGGTGCAGGAGGCTTCGAGCCCGCTTCCACGTGCGGAAGCTGCGGAAGGGCATGCCCACCTCCTGCTTGAACAGATGCAGGAAGCGCGAGAAGGACAGATGGACCTGCTCGGCGCATGTCTCGGCGCACGACGGCGCGGAGGGGTCAGCCTTGATGCGATCGATCACGGCGCGGATGCGGCGGTCGAGAGGCTGCGAAGGAATCGCCTGGCCGAAGAACACTCTGTCGAAATCGAGCGCCATCAGATCGATGTCACACCCTTGCGTGCTCAACTCGCGATGGAGGTGGCGAACGCGTTCGACGAACCACGGCGCATCGACGGCGCCACACGCCCCCATCGGCGCCGGCAGATGGGCCATGTCCACCGTCTCCGCCTCCAGCTTGACCATGTGGATGAGTCGAGCCTCGGACATCACACGGTGCGGAACGTAAGGCGGCACCACGGCCAGCTGGGTGGTCTGCCATTCACCGCCGTCAATGCTCACGCGAATCGCCCCTTCCGCGGCCACGTAGGCGATTACCGCGCCCATCGTTCGTACCGACGGCGCTCCGAGGAGCCCCACGTAGAACACCCGGTCGGGTGTGATCCACATCAAGCGATCGGACGCGCGGTGTGCGGGCGTAGAGCGCATGCGTTTGTCTCCTGTACGGGCCGCTCCGAATGTTGGGCGTGCCCTTGATATGACGCTGTACACATGTTAGGCGGCGCATGCGCCTGAGTCTTGTGCCAGCTTGCTAAGCGACCCGGACGGTCGCTGAGCAAGACTCGGTGTTTACCCTCACGCGCCGAACAGCAGCACGGGCTTGATCACCTCGCCGCTGGCCGCAGCGCGAGCGGCCTCGTTGATGGCCTCGAACGGGTATGTGCGCACCAGCCGATCAAAGGGAAAACGACCGGAGCGATACAGCGCCAGCAACTGCGGAATGAAGGTCTGCGGGTCGCTGTCCCCCTCGAGGATCGCCTTTACGCCAGCTCCCCGGAGCACCAGGTCCATGATGCGCACGGGCAGCTGTGCATCCGGCGCCGAGACGCCAAGCAAGCCCAGCAGGCCGTTCGGCGCGAGCGCCTGGAAGGCCTGCTCGATGACCTGCGGCAAGCCGGTGGTGTCCAGAGCACGGTACACCCCTCCTCCGGTGGCCTCGCGCAGCGCCGTCACGACATCGCCGGTGCTGCGCGGATCGATCGCCGCAGTCGCGCCGAGTTCCAGCGCCAGGGCTCGCCTTGCCGCCACGGGCTCGACGACCACAATATGGCTGGCCTCGAGATGCCGCGCCATCATCACCGCGCTGAGCCCGACGGCACCGCCGCCGAACACCGCGAAGCTCTCGTCGCGCTGCAGTCGCAGCGAACGCATCACGGCACCGGCGCCGGTTTGCATGCTGCATGCCAGAGGCCCGAGCAGGTGCAGCGGCAGGTCGGGATCCACTTTGACCGCGCTTCGGGCTTGGCCGATCGCATAGGTGGCGAACGAAGACTGGTCGAAGAAATGGCCATGCACCGGGCGGTCGCCTTGCTGCAGCGCCGTACCGCCGTCGGGCCAACGCTGGCCGCCGAAGTTGATTGGCACCATGCTGTGGCAGTACGCTGGCTGGTGGCGTGCGCAGTTGGGGCACTGGCCGCAGCTGCCGAAGGACATCACCACCGGGTCGCCGACCTGCAGCGACTCGACCCCGTCCCCCAGCGCCACCACAGTGCCTGCGCCTTCGTGTCCCAGCACGATGGGTAGCGGCACCGGAAAGCCGTCTCGGCAAACCAGGTCGGTATGGCAGATTCCCGTGCCATGCAGGCGCACCATGATTTCGCCGCGGCCTGGCGGCGACAGCGACAGGTCTTCGACGATGAAGGGACCTCCGACCTGGCGGACCAGTGCGGCGCGAATTCGCTGCGGCTTCAGCACGGATTGAAGAGGGCGACCGATGGTGGGATCAATGGACATGGCGTTTGATTGCGCTGTGGCGCGGTTGACGAGAAAGCGAGCAGGAGATTGAAGAAGGCGTGAACCAGCCAGGACGTGGGGCAGCCGATCAACGCAATCAGACCCAGCACGCCGATGCGGTCGCCCCGCTGCAGCCCCAACGCGAGCAGGCAGCAGGCCACGTGATCGACCGACCCGTCCATCTCCACCTTGCGGGCAGGTTTTCCGCAGGCCACTGCGGCAGACCTTTCGTGGGTTCTCAATGCCTACACCGTGGTCTATGCCGCGATGCTGATCCCATCCGGCGGGTTGGCAGACAAGCATGGGCGCAAGAGGGTGTTTCTCGTTGGCGTTGCGCTGTTTCGGACGGCTTCTGTTGCCTGTGGTTTGGCGGTCAGCGTGGAGGCTACCTCCCCAGATTTGACGACACTGTGACGAAGCGTGCAACGGCTTCGCGGAAGAACGCCGACCCGACGAACTCGACCTGGCAGAGGCGTTCCTGCTCGAGCTGCGTGTGTAAGGTGGCGCTCGGCGCAGCGTCGATCAGCGCCCGCGTCGCGCGTACCGCAGCTGAAGGCGAGCGCGCGAGCTGCCGCGCGATGGCCATCGCTTCGTCCATCAGCGCTGCATCGTCGACGCATTTCCAGATCAGTCCCCAGGCTTCAGCGCGTTCGGCATCAATGCGCTCGCCAAGCAGCGAAGCGCCGAGCGCGCGGGCGCGACCCAGCTTGCGCGGCAGCGCCCAGGTCGCCCCGAGATCGGGAACGATGCCCAGCTGGGTAACCTGTGGCAGGAGAAAGTAGGCCGACCGCGCAGCGATGGCGACGTCGGCCGCCAGCGCGATGCCGACGCCGCCGCCGACACAAGGCCCATTGACCGCGCTGATGACCGGGATCGGCGAGTCGGCGATCGCCTCGCTCAGCGGATTCATGGCCTCCCGCATGTCGCGCCCAACGCTTTGTGCGAGCGCTTCACCGCCCTGCGCGCCAACAGCGGAAAAGCCCACGAGATCGGCCCCGGCCGAGAACGCACGCCCGGTGCCGGTCAGAACGACCGCTTTCGCACCGCTGGCCGCGGCATCGCGCAGCGCGCACAGCGCCTGCTCTCCAAGCTCGCGGGTCAGCGCGTTCAAGGTTTCGGGCCGGTCGAATGCGATGGTGGTGATGCCGTCATGCGTGCTGGTCTTGATCATCTCGGCTCCTTGTGCTTCAGCGTCCTGTCCACATCGGCTTGCGCTTCTCGTTGAATGCTGCCAGGCCTTCCTTCGCATCCTCGGTCATCGCCAGCAGCGCGATCTGACTTTCCGTGTAGGCAATGGCTTCATCGAAGGACATCGCCGCGATGGCGCGCATGGCGTATTTGCCGCGACGAATGGCCGTGGGCGACTTGTCGGCGATGCGCTGGATCAGCCAGTCGGTCTTGGCATCGAGCTCGCTCAAAGGAACGAGATGATTGACCAGCCCGGCCTCACGCGCCTCGCTGGCGCTGAACGGCTCGCCGCTGAGGCACCACTCTTGCACCAGGCGGCGCGGGACGAGGTTCTGCAGCAGGCTCAGCACCTGCATCGGGAACACGCCAACCTTCACCTCAGGCAAGCCAAACAGCACGTTGTCGGCAGCGACCGCCAGGTCGACCATCGCCACAAGACCCATGCCGCCGGCCATGCACACACCGTTGACGCGCGCGATGCAAGGCAGCGTGGCGTTCTGCGCCTCGCGCATCATGTCGGCATAGGCCAGGTTGGGCCTGGCCAAGTCGAACGCAAAGCCCTTGCCCGGCTGCAGATCGCCGCCGGCACAGAAGGCTTTGTCGCCCGCGCCGGTGAGCACGATGACGCGCACCTCGGGATCGGCATGAGCCTCGGCGTAACCGGCGCGGATGCCTTCGACCACCTCGGCGTTGATGGCATTGCGCTTGTCCGCTCGGTTGATGGTGATCCAGTAGGCTTGGCCGCGCTTTTCGCGCAGGACTGCAGAAGTGTCGTTCATGAGTCTTGGTTCTGAGGAGTGAGCGGCTCGATTTCGGCGACGACGCGGCTGGCCGCGACCTGGTCGCCGGTCGCAACATGCAGCGCCGTGACCTTGCCGGCCACCGGCGCCGCATGGATATGCTCCATCTTCATGGCTTCGAGCGTGACCATCGGCTGACCCGCTTCGACCTGATCGCCCGGCGCAACCAGCACGGCAACCACACGGCCGTTCATCGACGCACGCAGCTTGCCATCGCCGCCGCCCTCGCCCTGCCGCGTCGCCGCGGCACGCGAGTGGTCGTCGACCACGAAGGGGCAGCCGCGGAAATGCAGCAGCAGACGAGTTCCGTCGCGGTGGAACACGGCGCTGTCCATCACGCCGTCGCAGACGATGCGCGCATGGTCGCGTGCCAGTTCCACCAGCTCGATCGCGACATCGTGGCCCTCCAGGGCCACGGCGAAGCATTGACGGCTCTTCAGGCTCAGCGCCCCTTCCTGCCTGCGTCCGTCGACGTCGAAACGCAGCGGAATGACCAGCGAGTGGGTCAGCGCCCGACCCGATTCACGCAGCAGCCGCGTGCGATCGCCGGAGGTTTCATGCAGCAGCACCGCCGCCACCGCGGCCGCGCGCAGACGCAGTCCGTCGTCCGGCGCCAGCAGTGCGTCGACATTCTGGCCGATGAACGCGGTGGTCGCCCCGCCTTCGGCGAACACCGGGTGCGCAAGGCAGCGGCCGAGAAAGACCTGGTTCGTCGTGACGCCCAGTGCCACCGTGTCTTCGAGGCCGCGCGCCAGCTTGCGGCGCGCCTCGTCGCGCGTGCGGCCATGGCTGATGAGCTTGGCGACCATCGAGTCGTAGTAAGGCGGGATGTCCGAGCCGGGACGCAACGCATGCTCGACGCGCAGGGCGGCACTCGGTTGCCAGAGCGCCATCGTGCCGCTTTGGGGCATGAAGCCCTTGTCGGCGTCTTCGGCACATAACCGCACCTCGATGGCATGACCTGAGAACTTCACATCCCGCTGCGCCAAGGGCAGAGGCTCGCCGGCGGCAACGCGCAGCTGGAGCTCCACCAGGTCGAGGCCGGTGACAGCTTCGGTGACCGGGTGCTCCACCTGCAGCCGCGTGTTCATTTCCATGAAGTAGTAGTTGCCCTCGCGGTCGAGCAGGAACTCCAGCGTACCCGCGCCTTCATAGCGGATGGCCTTGACGGCCGCCACCGCGGTGGCACCCATGCGTTCGCGCAGCTCGGGCGTGACCGCCGGCGACGGCGCTTCCTCGATCAGCTTCTGGTGGCGGCGCTGCACCGAGCAGTCGCGCTCGCCCAGGTGAATGGCGTTGCCTTGGCGGTCGGCAAAGATCTGGATCTCGATATGGCGCGGCTCGACGATGGCGCGCTCGAGGATCACCGTATCGTCGCCGAATGCTCCCTTCGCCTCGGACTTGGCGCTCTTGAGCAGTTCGGGGAACTCCCTGGCCGAAGACACCAGGCGCATGCCGCGCCCGCCGCCGCCCGCGGTGGCCTTGATCATGACCGGAAAGCCGATGCGCTCGGCCTCCTGGCTCAAGCGCAGCTCGCTCTGGTCGTCGCCTTGGTAGCCGGGAACGCAGGGCACGCCGGCCTCGATCATCAGGCGCTTGGCGCCGGCCTTGTCGCCCATCGCGACGATCGCCTCGGGCGACGGTCCAATGAACACCAGCCCGGCGTCTCGGCAAGCCTGCGCGAATTCCTCGTTCTCGGCCAGGAAGCCGTAGCCGGGATGCACCGCGTCGGCGCCGCTTTGCCTGGCAGCATCAATGATCGCGCCGATGCGCAGGTAGGACTGGGCGGGCAAGGGCTCGCCGATGCAAACGGCTTGATCGGCCTTTGCGACATGCAGCGACTTGGCGTCTGCGCTGGAGTACACGGCCACAGTGCGGTAGCCCAGCGCGCGCGCGCTGCGGATCACGCGCAAGGCGATCTCGCCGCGGTTGGCAATGAGGATCTTGTGGAAGCTTGTGGGGTGCGTCATATCAGTTGCCGGCCGGAAAGGTGCCCATGAATTTGCAGAGAATTTGCAGCATCACTTCGTCGGCCCCTCCGCCGATCGAGGTCAGGCGGGTGTCGCGGTAGATGCGTGAGATGGCGCTCTCGTGCGCATAGCCCATGCCGCCCCAGAACTGCAGGCAGCTATCGGAGACCTCGCGTGCGAGCCGCCCCGCCTTCAGCTTGGCAGCTGTCGCGAGGTAGGTGGCGTCACCCCCATGTTCCATGGTCTCGACCACCTTCCAGCACAGCGCATGCAGGGCCTCGACCTCGGTCTGCAGCTCGGCCAGCTTGTAGTGCACCCACTGGTTGTCGAGGATGGCACGGCCGAAGGCCTTGCGGTCGCGCGTGTAGGCTATGGTGACGGCGATCGCCCTGCGCAGCACGGCGCAGTTGTGCAGCGCGCCCCAGAGCCGCTCGTGCTGGAACTGTTCCATCTGGTAGATGAAGCCCATGCCTTCTTCGCCGATGCGGTGCCGCTGCGGCACGCGCACCTCGTCGAAGTACAGCTGCGCCGTATCCGATGAGTGCATGCCGATCTTGCGGATCTTCTTCGCGACCTCGACGCCAGGCGTCTTTATCGGCACGACGATCAGCGATTTGTTCTTGTGTACCGGTCCGTCGGAGGTATTGGCAAGCACCACACAGAAGTCGGCCTGTGTGCCGTTGGTGGTCCACATCTTGCCGCCGCTGATGACATAGTCGTCGCCGTCCTTGCGTGCCGTGGTCTTGATCGAGGCCACGTCGGAACCGCTGCCGGCCTCCGATACGCCCAGGCAGGCCACGTACTCTCCGCGGATGGCCGGCTCCAGGAATTGCTCGCGCAGCCAATCGCTGCCCCGGTGCGCCAGCGCCGGCGTGGCCATGTCGGTCTGCACGCCGATGGCCATGGGCACGCCGCCACAATGGATGTCGCCCAGGGCCTCGACCAGCACCGCGCCGAACGAGGCGCTCAAGCCCATGCCGCCGTTGTCGACCGGCTTGGTCACACCAAGCAGGCCGAGCGCACCCATCTTGCGGAACAGCTCGTGTGCCGGGAAGATTTCGGCGTCCTCCCACGCATCGACATGGGGGCTGATCTGTTCGTCGATGAAGCGGCGCGCGGTGTCGCGCAGCGCCTCGTGTTCGGGAGTCAGCTGCATCTCAGGGCCTCGCGACGGAAAACTGCATGGGTTGCGGCGTCTTGGCCTCTGCGTCGCGGCAGATCGACATCACCTTGGCCAGCACGGCGCGGGTGTCGCGTGGGTCGATTACGCCGTCGTCGAGCAGCAGCGCGCTGGTGGTGAACACGCTCATCTGACGGTCGAAGCGGTCGATGATCTTGCGCTGCAACTCGTCGAGCTTGGCCTGGTCGACCGCGCCCTTGCGCTTCATCGCCGCCTCGGTGACGATGGCCATGGTCCTGGCCGCCTGCTCGCCGCCCATCACCGCCGTTTTGGCGTTCGGCCACGAGAAGCAAAAGCGCGGATGGAAGCCGCGGCCGCACATGCCGTAGTTACCCGCACCGAAGGAGGCGCCGCAGTAGATGGTGAACTGCGGCACCGTGGCGCTGGCCACCGCCTGGATCATCTTGGAGCCATGCTTGATCATGCCGGCCTGTTCGGTGGCGCGGCCTACCATGAAGCCGGTCGTGTTGTTGAGGTACACGATGGGTGTGCGCGCCTGGCAGCAGGCCTGGATGAAGTGCGTAGCCTTGTTGGCGCCGGCCACGTCGATCGGCCCGTTGTTGGTGACAACGCCAAGCGGCCAGCCTTCGATCTTGATCGTTCCGCAGACGGTGGCGGAACCATAGTTCTCGCCGAACTCGAGGAACTCGGAGTCGTCGGCGATGCGCGCGATCACCTGCTTCATGTCGACCGGACGCTTGTGGTCCATCGGCATGATGCCGAGCAGCTCCTCGGCGTCGTAGCGCGGCGGCTTGAAGCTGCGCCGCTCGTGCGGCAGTTCGCGGTTCCAGTCGATCGTGGCCATGATTTCGCGGGCGATGCGCAGGGCATCGCGGTCATCCTCGGCCAAGTAGTCGCCCAGGCCGGAGATGGAGGTGTGCATCACGGCGCCGCCGAGGTCTTCTTCCGTGGCGACCTCGCCGGTGGCTGCCTTCAGCAGCGGGGGGCCGGCCAGGAAGGCCCGCGAGCGATCGCGCACCATCACGATGTAGTCCGACAGGCCGGTCTGATAGGCGCCGCCCGCCGTCGACGAGCCGTGCGTCACGGTCACGACCGGCAGGCCAGCGGCCGACAGGCGCGCCAGGTTCCGGAACAGGTTGCCGCCGCGGACGAACTCCTCGACACGGTAGGCCATCAGGTTGGCGCCTGCGCTTTCGACCAATTGCACATAGGGCAGGCGATTCTCCAGCGCCAGTTCCTGAACGCGCAGCTGCTTGTCCAGGCCCATTGGTTGCAGCGCACCCGCATCGATACCGGCATCGGACGCCGTGACCATGCAGCGGATACCAGAGACATACCCGATGCCCGAAATGACCCCGCCGCCGGCGACGCTCTTCTCGGGATCGGGGCTGTCGCACCCGAAGCCCGCCAGGGTCGACAGCTCGAGGAAGGGCGCTCCCGGGTCGAGCAGCAGCGCCAGCCGCTCGCGCGGCAGCAGCTGCCCGCGCTTTTCGAAGCGCTCGCGCGAGGCCTCGGAAGCCTTGACCGTGCGCGCCTCGATGGAACGGAGGCGATCGAGGAGCGCCAGCATGCCGCTGCGATTGGACTGAAAAGCCTCAGCGCTGGGTGAGATGGTGGATTCGATCAGTGCCATAGTGACTCCAGCGTACCGGGACAGCGCCCCGCCGTCTTGCGTGTTCTGGCTAGACGCTCAGCGCGCGGGCCGCACCCGGAACTTGCTCAGCAGCGCGGCCGGCTGGTAAGAGAGCTTGGTATGACGGAAATTGGCCATGCCAAGGTCCTGCTCGAAATTGAGCCAATGCACGGGCCTGTCGAAGCTGGCGCAAAAGTGCTGAAACATGTACTGGTAGATGCCCTTGAAGGCATCCAGTCCCTTCGCAAAGCGCATGACGAAGACGCCGGCCTGCACTTCCTCGGCAAGCAGGAAGCCGGCCGGCTGTCCATCGAGGTGATAGACGAAGCCTTCCAGGCCAAGCTGATCGGCCCGCGCCAGAGCTTCGATGCCGGCCAGTTGGTCCGCTTCGCCTGGCTGCTTGCCTTTGTCGGCCATCCACCCCTCGAGAACGGCCAATGCGTCGGCGTGCCAGGCCTGCGAATAGCGGCTCGCGCGCACGCTGCCGCTGGCCAGCAACTGCTTCATCAGGTTGCGCTTCTTGGCCAGCACGCTGCCGCGGTAGTGGCGGAAGCTGTCGGCGCGGTACAGGTAATCGGCGTCGTCCCGTGATGCGCTGGCTGCGAAACACTGCGGATCGAGCCGCGCTACCTGCGAATGCGCCAGCGGATAGAAGCAATCATGCTCGGCCAGCAGGCGGCAGAGCGTCGCTGGCGGAGCCTCATGCAGAGGGAACAGCGGCAGCAGGTGCCTAGCGCCGTCGTAGGTGCGTCCTGAGACGCACGGGTGCTCTCCGGCCAGGTAGCGGTAATCGTGCTCGCGTCGAAACAGATACAGGTTGGTGAACGAGAACTCTGACAAACAGGCTTCAGCCATGCCCTCGCGCAGGCGGCGCAGCGCCTTGTCAATCTCCGGCGGCAGGTCCGGATCCAGTGGCCGCGCTGCATCCATGCCGTGAAATCAGCTTTGCACCACGCGCCCCCCGGGCGGAGGTCCGTCGGCCGGTGGCCCGGCAAAACATTGGGCCATCGACAGCCATTGCTGTACAGCGCCCGCGCTGTACTCCAGGCCGGTGTCGTCGAGGTGACGACGCTGCGTGACCAGCAGGCAGAAGTCCTCGGCTGGGCCGCGCACGAAGTCTGGGCTATCAGGGTCGCCCCAGGTCCATACGCCACCGCCGGGCGCTGCCAGCTCGACAAATGCTTGTACCGCCGGCACCGGCAGCTTCCGGTTGGCGAAAGTCCAGCCGAAGGTGGTGACGCCGATGTGGGCAATGTGTTTCAGGCGCGCCGTGGCTGCGCGCTTGCGGCGCAGCAGGTCCCAGACATCCTGGCCGTGAGCCCAGGTTTCCATCAGGCGCGCGCTGGCAAAGGATCGTGCACTCATCGGCGGCCCATACCACGGCAGACGCGCCTTTGGATCCAGCCGCGACAACACGGCTACCAGATCCTCGAACGTATCGCGCCAGCGCGCCGCCAGTGCCGGGCCGTCCAGATTGGCATATCTTGCGCGTGCCACGGCGCCGATGGCCTCGCCGCGCGCCAAGCGGGCCCCCAGCGCCATCGCGTCTCGCGCGAAGGCATCGGGGTCGGTGGCCGATTGCAGCGCGGTCTCGTCAAAGTAGCACAGGTGCGCGACCTGGTCCCAGGGCGTCCAGCCATGGAAGGCCGTGTTCGCCTGCCACTGCGCGGGCGTCAGCGCCTGGGCCAGTTCGGCCAGGTCGCGGTATTCGGCCAACAGGTCGGCGCAGGCGTCTTTCATTGCCTTGCACTCCCTAGATGCCCAGTTGGCGTGCAGCCAGATCTTTCATGATCTCCTCGGCACCGCCGCCGATCATCATGACCTTGACCTCGCGGTAAATACGTTCGCTCTGCGTGCCGCGCATGAATCCCATGCCCCCGAGAATCTGCACCGCCTGGTCGGCGCAGTACTGCATCGCCTGCGTCGCCACGACTTTCAGCATGCAGATACGCGCCACCAGCTGCGCCGGGTCGGCAGCCCTGTGCTCGATGCGGTAGGCCAGCTCGTACAGCAGGCTGCGCGCCGCATCGATGCGCGCCATCATGTCGACCAGCTTGTGGCGAATGACCTGGCGCTCCGACAGCGGCGCGCCGAAGGTCTTGCGCTGTCGCGCCCATTCGAGCGCTTCCGTCAAGCAAACCTCGGCAAAGCCGCAGGCCAGGGCCGACATGAACAGGCGCTCGCTATTGAAGTTGTTCATGATGATCGGGAAGCCCTTCCCCTCCGCACCCAGCAGGTTGCCCACCGGGACACGGACATTGTCGAAATGCAGATGCGCCGTGTCCGAGGCCCACCAGCCCATCTTCTTGAGCTCGGTACGCGTCAGACCCGGCGTGTCGCCATCGATCAGCAGCATGGAGACGCCGCCGGCCCCCTTGTTGGTTGGATCGGTTCGCACTGCGGTGGTGATGAAATCGGCGCGCATCCCCGAGGTGATGAAGGTCTTTTCTCCGTTGACGATGTAGTGATCGCCGTCACGCGCGGCGGTGGTCTTCAAGCTGGCAACGTCGGATCCTCCGCCAGGCTCGGTGATGGCCAGCGCAATGATGGCCTCGCCCGAGACGACGGCAGGTACCACGCGCTCCTTGAGTGCTTCGGTACCTGCGGCGACCACCGGTGGCAGGCCAATGGTGTGCGAACCCAGCGAGGCCTGCAGCCCGCCGCTGCCGCAGCGCGCCAGCTCCTCGGCAATGACGATCTTGAAGAAGATGTCGCCCGGCGTACCGCCATAGGCTTCGGGCACGCCAATGCCCTGCAGGCCGAGCTCAGCCGCTCGGCGGTACAGATCTCGAGGGAAGCTGCCGGCCTCGTCCCAGTCGTTGACGTGCGGCGTGATCTCGCGCGTGACGAAATCCCGTAGCGCGGCACGAAACAGTTCGTGTTCGGAACTGAAGTAGTGACCGAGCGGCGGGGCGTCGAGCATGGTGTTTTCTTTCCGATGGACGCGGACGGGGAAACCCAATGATGCCCAAACGGCTGCCCGCCGGCTTGCGGAAACTGGCTATGCCGCACCGTCAACCGCCCAATACCGCAACGCTCCGGCATTAGCACCGTGACGGGTTCGCCTGCTATGAGGCACGCGGTGCTGACGCCCCCAAGCCAGCCGGCCCATGGGCCCGCCCACGAGCGCGGACCACAGAACGCGTGCAACACGCGTCGGCCCGGCGGAAGGTGGAGGCGTGCATCCTTCGCGCGCAGCAATGCCTCAGAACACGCCCGGAAACGCCCCAGTCCATCAGCATGCCCGTTGATGTAGCCGGCGTGCGCGCTGCAAAGGTAGGCGCAGGTGTCGCCGAGCTCATCAGGCTGGCCAAAGCGGTGGGCCGGGTGCTTGGCCAGGCGCGCGATGTCGAAGGTGCCGGGCAGCAGGTTGTGATGGTCACGCCGCGCGCCAACATGCTGGCGGCCCAGTTCCTCGCTCTGCCCGAACAATGCACGCGCAAGAATCCGGCCAGTGCCTCATCCAAGACGCCGATCATGCACAGCGTATTGCCTTGCCACGACGGCTGCTTCAAGTCAGCTCGTCAAGCAGCACCTTCGCCTCCCGCAGGTCCGCGGTGTCGAAGCCTTCGGTGAACCAGTCGTAGGCCTCGGCCAGCATCCGGCGTGCGTCTCCCGGCTGGCCCTGCTGCCGCCGCAGCCGGCTCAAGGCGATCAGCGCGCGCAGTTCCAGGGACCGGGCGCCCTGGCGCCTCGCGATCGCGATGGCTTGCTGGAAGCAGGCTTCGGCTTCGCCCCTGCCACCGGGCTCCTCGCCCTCGCGGTTTGGCTGCAGCAGCGTCAGTTCTCCCTTGAGCCGGTACAGCTCCGCCTCGTACACGCGCTCCTGCGTGCGCTCCACCGTGGCCAGCGCCTCGGTCAGCGTCTGGAGGCCTGCCTCGACCTGCCCCGCTCTGGCGTAGGCTTCGGCCAGCAGCGCCAGGAAATGCGTCCGATGAAACTCCGCGCCGGTGGCCCGGTAGGCGCTCAAGCCCTGCTGCATCTGTTCTATGCCCTCTGCTGCTCGTCCCTGCTCGACCAGCGCCCAGCCCGAGAGGATGATTCCGTAGGCCAACCAGAAGGGGAGGCCGTGCTCGGTCGCGAGCGCGATGAGTGCCTCTGCAAGCTCACGCGACGGCTGGGCCTCGCGGCGGTACAGATGAAGCTCGGCGGCGAAGACCAGGGCATCGGCCGAGGCAGCAGGATGTGAGAGGGTCTGAGCCAGATCGAGCGCTGCCTGGCTGCGCGCCAGGCCCTGATCCGGGTAGCCCGCCAGCCACAGGTCCATGGCGAAGAAGCCCAGCCCCAACACGCCGGGATCCAGTCCGTGGAAGATGGCGGGCGAGTCGTGCTGCCGAGGCTGGTAGAGGGCCAAGGCCTGCTCCAGATGCGCCCGAGCAGCGTCCAGCTCGCCGAGATCGAACAAGCTGCTGCCCAAGGCCCGATGGGCTTGCACGAGCAAGGCTGGGTCTTGCTCCTTTTGAGCCAGCGCAAGCAGCTGCTCGCCCAGCTTGCGTGCGGTCGGGAGTTCCGCACGGACCATGTAAAACGTGCGCAGCCCCAGCAGGGCGGGAAAAAGCTGGACCGTTTCCCCGAGCTGGCGGCACAGCGCCAGCGCCCGCTCGTAGGTCGCCTCCACCTCCGGGGCAGCGAACCCCTTGGCGGCCATCCAGGCCGGGCCGAGGGTGAGCTGCAGCGCGAGTTCCTGCCTGGTGCGCTCGGGACCATCGGGCTGGGTCTCGAGCAAGGCCAGGGCCCTGGTGAGGTGGGCGACCGCTTCGGCTTCGGCCGAGCGCTGCACCGCCTGGCGCCCGGCGCAATGCAGGTATTCCACCGCCTTGGCCGCGTTGCCGCTGCGGCTGAAATGATGGGCCAGCTCGCTGCAGTGCTCTTCGAGCTGGTCTTTGTGCAGGGCTTCGATGGCCTGGCCCGTGCGCTCGTGCAGCGCGCGGCGCCGCTCGATCAGCAGCGAGCCGTAGCTCACCTCCTGGGTCAGCCCATGCTTGAAGCAGTACTCCACTTCCGGAAACGCCGGTTGCTCGTAGATGAACTCCCCGGCCTGCAGCCGCGCGAGCAGGCTCTTGAGCCTGGCCTCGGGCAGGTCGACCACGCGCGCGACCAGGCTCCAGGGGAAGGCCTTGCCGATCACGGCCAGGGTCTGCAGCAGCGCCTTTTCGGCCGGCTCCAACCGGTCGATGCGGGCGGCGAGAACGCCTTGCACCGTGGTCGGGATGTGCAGAGCGGTCGGTATCTTCTCGAGACGGTAATGCCCGCGCTCGCCGCGCAGCGCCCCCTCCTCGACCAGTGTCTGTACCAGCTCCTCGATGAAGAAGGGGTTGCCTTCGGTCTGCTGCAGGATCCGCTGCTCGAGCGGGGCCAGCCCCGTGTCCGCGCCCAGCAGCTCGTGCAGAAGCTCGCGGGCCTCGGCTTCGCCCAAGGGATCGAGTCGAAGCTGGGTGTAGTAGCTCTTGTTCCCCCAATCGTGGCGGTACTCGGGCCGGTAGTTGACCAGCAGCAGGATGCGGGCGTTGGCCACGCTCTCGCCGAGAAAGCCGAGGAAGGCCTCGGTCTCGCTGTCCAGCCACTGCAGGTCCTCGACGATCAGCTCCAGCGGCTGGGCCAGGCTCTCGCGCACCAGCAGCCGCTTGACCGCCTCGAAGCTGCGCTGGCGGCGGATCTGCGGGTTCATCTGCGCCAGGGCCGAGCCGGGCTCGGCGATCCCCAGCAGCAGGGACAGGTAAGGCAGGCTGTCTTCCAGCGCGCGGTCCAGGGTCAGCAGCTTGCCGGTGAGCTTCTCGCGCCGCCGGCGCTCGTCGTCCTGCGCGGTGATCTGGCAGTAGTTCTTCAGCAGCTCGATCAGCGGCAGATAGGGATAGGCCTTGCCGTGCGAAACCGAGAAGGTCTCGAGCACCAGGGCTTCGCGCGGCGCGAGCAGCCTGAACTCGTGGCACAGGCGCGACTTGCCGACCCCAGGTTCGCCGACCACGCCGACGATCTGGCCATGCCCGGCATGTGCGCGCGCCCGCGCCTCGCGCAGCTGCTCGAGCTCGCGGACACGGCCGACGAAATGCGCCAGCCCGCGGCTGCCTGCCACCTGCAGCCGGGTGCGCAGCGGGCCCAGGCCCTGCACTTCGAAGATGGGCAGCGGTTCGGTGAGCCCCTTGATCGACGTCGCGCCGAGCGGCTTGAACGCGAAATAGCCCTCGCTCAGCTTGTGCGTGTCTTCGCTCGCGACGATGGAGCCGGGCACCGCGATGCCTTCCATGCGCGAAGCGATGTGGATCGAGTTTCCCACCGGGTCGTAGTCGATGTGCAGGTCGTCGGTGCGTATCGCGCGCACCAGGACCTCGCCGGAATTGACGCCGACGCGGATCTGCAGCGCAATGCCCTGGGCCTGCCGCACGCCGTCGGCGTAGCGGCGCATCTCCTCCTGCATGCGCAGCGCCGCCAGCAGGGCGCGCTGCGCATGGTCCTCGTGCGCGATCGGCGCGCCGAACAAGGCCAGGATGCCGTCGCCCATGGACTTGGCCACATAGCCTTCATAGTGGTGCACGGCGTCCATCATCAGCGCCAGCACGGGGTCGAGCAGGCGGCGCGCGTCTTCCGGGTCGAGGTCCTGGATCAGCGCGGTCGAGCCGGCCATGTCGGCGAACAGCGCGGTGATGGTCTTGCGCTCGCCACCCCCCGCGCCGCGCGCGGCCATCGCGGCCTGGGCGGCGCGGATGCGCTCGGCCAGATGGGCGGGGGTGTAGTCGATGGGTGCGCCGGTCGCGGGCGCGCTCGAGGGCGGCCCGCCCAATGGTGCGCCGCATTCGCTGCAGAACTTGGCGCTCGCACCAGCCTCGTGTCCGCAGGCCGGGCAGACACGCACCAGTCTGGCACCGCATTCCTCGCAGAACTTGGCGCCTGCCGGATTCTCGAACCCACAGCTGGTGCAGCGCATGGGGTCCACCTTCTTCGCCTTCGGCGGCTGGTTCAACAGTCCTTGAATTTTACAAGGCGTGCCGGTCGAAGGCCCGGCGATGCGTCGTGGACGCAACCGTCAGAACACCCCCGGAAACGAGCCCCCGTCCATCAGCAGGTTCTGGCCGTTGATGTAGCCCGCATGACGCTGCACAGGTAGGCGCAGGTGTTGCCGAGCTCTTCGGGCTGGCCGAAGCGGTGGGCCGGGTGCCTGGCCAGGCGCGCGGCGCGCAGCTCCTCGGGTGACCGTGGCCTTGATCAGCTCGATCGGCGCCAGCATGTTGGCGTCGATCGCGCGCAGCCAGGCCTCGCGGTCCCAATGGCGGAAGTCGCCCGGCGGCGGGCCGCCGGCGTTGGTGACCAGGATGTCGAACTCGGGATGGGCCGCGAAGATGCGCGCGCGCCCATCCGCGCTCGCCAGGTCGGCCGCGACCCAGGCCACGGGGCCCGGGCCCAGGGCCGCGAACTCGGCCGCGGCCTCGCGCAGCGGGCCCTCGGTGCGTGCCACGATGACCACCTGCGCGCCCTCGCGCACCAGGGCCTTGGCGCAGGCGTGGGTGCACTTGGACAGGACGTACTCGCCGCCAAGACCGATCTTCTTGGTCTTCAGCTCGGTGCCTTCGGCCTTGCTCTGGCTGTAGCCGGCCTTCAGCGTGACGACACCGACAGGTGCGGTGGCCATCAGGTTCCGGTTCTTGCGCTTCGGACCAGCGATGGCCACGGTGTCGACCTGGCTGTAGCCAGCGCCGAGCTTGACCACGTCGAAGTTGCAGGTGCCGAGGATCACGGCGATGTCGTCGTCACGACGGTTCTGCTCGTAACCGCCACCGATCATGATCGGGCCGTTGGCGTAGCTCGTCCAGAAGCTGCCCAGGTTCTTGGCTCCTTCGAGTAGAACCGTCACGACCTTCCATAGCGCACGTGCCTATGTTGGCAAACGCAGTTGCTTGCGCAGGCTCTTGTCGAACGCGGACTGCGGAACGAAACGGCGCAGCAGGCTCACTTGCCGCGCGAATCCGCCCGCGGTGTACCTGGCGCGCGGCTTTGCCGCCGTCGCGGCATTCAGCACGGCGTCAGCGACCAGTTCCGGCGAGTCGGCACTCATCATCACCTCGCGCATCACGGCCTGCGCGTTCGCGCTCGCCGACTTGTACTCATCGAGCGGCTGGTCGGCCTGGAGCAGATTGCTCTCGAACGACGTGCGCGTGTAGGCCGGTTCCACGAGGATCACCCTGACGCCGACGTCGCGCACCTCGTGGTCCAGTGACTCGGAGTAGCCTTCCAGCGCGTGCTTGCTCGACGCATACAGCGCGAAGTAGGGCGCTGGGATCAATCCCATCACGGAGCTGATGTTCACGATGCGGCCGGAGCGCTGACTACGCATCACCGGAAGGACGGCCTTGGTGGTCCGGATCACGCCGAACAGGTTGACGTCGAAGAGCGACTTCGCCTGTTCGAGCGAAGACTCCTCCGCCCCTCCAACCAGGCCGATTCCGGCATTGTTGACCAGCAAGTCGATGCGGCCGGTTTTCGCGAGGATCTGTCCGATCGCAGTCTCGACGGAATCATCGCGGGTCACGTCGCAAGCCACATGCTCCACTCCTGTGGATTGCCGCGGCGGAGTCTTGCGAGAGGTTCCGAAGACTCGGTACCCAGCCTTTGCCAGCGCCCGCGTGGTCGCCTCTCCGATACCGCCCGATGCTCCCGTGACGATCGCTACGGGGCTTTGCTGCTGCTCTTGTCCGTTGGACATTGGTTGCTCCTGTGTGAAGAAATCTAGGCGCCCGCGCTCGCAGCGCCGCCTTCCTGGCCGCGGTCCGGATGCCAATTCAAGCCTTCCAGAACGAGTTCGATATGGCGGCCGAGGAGATCGGGGGCGTGCATCAGAAAGTCGTCCGGCACGCGTGGGCCGATCGTGTGCCGGTGCAAGCAGGCCATCACGATGGGCAGCATCAGCGCGTGCGCCACCAGGTCGGGGTCTACAGGACGGAACTCGCCGCGATCGATGCCGCGCAGGACGATGCGCGAAACCAGGCCGCGCACCGGATCCATCACCTCGCGGTTCCAACAATCCGCCAGTCCCGGGAAGTTGCGCACCTCCGTGAGCATCAGCTTGAAGATGCCTCCAGCCTGGCCTTCCGCCAGCGAAAACCACCACGCCGTCAAGGCCTGTAGTAGCAGCTCACCGCTTGCTCCGGAGCTTGCCGTCACTTGATGCGCCCGCAGCTCGATCCGGGACGAGAAGCCCTCGGCGATCAGCGTCCTAAGCAGGTCTTCCTTGCTGTCGAAGTAGAGGTACAGCGTTCCCTTGGAAACGCCAGCCCGCGCGGCGATCTCATCCGCCCGGGCGGCCGCGAACCCTTTTTCGACAAAGACCGCCAGTGCGGCATCGAGCAGCTCTCGGGGCCGCGCCTGCTTGCGCCTGCGGCCCCCGGTGTCGGCGAGCTCAAGCATGGGATGCTTCGCTCGCGCTTTGCACGGCCAGGGTGGCCGGCCCTGCGGCTGGCGCCTGAGCGGGGGAATCGCGCCGCACGCGGAACCAGGCAGCGTACAGCGCCGGCACGAAGACGAGCGTCAGCGCCGTGGCCACCACCAGGCCGCCCATGATAGCGATGGCCATCGGTCCCCAGAAGACGCTGCGCGTGAGCGGGATCATGGCCAGCACCGCGGCGGCGGCCGTCAGCACCACGGGGCGCGAGCGCCGCACGGTAGCGTCGACGATCGCAGCCCACGGCGCCGTGCCGCGCGCGATGTCCTGGTCGATCTGGTCGACCAGGATGATCGAGTTGCGCATGATCATCCCGCCCAGGGCAATCACCCCGAGCAGCGCCACGAAGCCGAACGGCGCCTGGAACAGCAAGAGCGCCGGCACCACGCCGATCAGCGCCAGCGGCGCCGTCATGAAGACCATGAACAGGCGAGAGAAGCTCTGCAGCTGGATCATCAGCAGCGTCAGCATCACCGCGAACATCGCCGGGAACACCGCGAACAGCGCCTCGTTGGCCTTGTCACTCTCCTCGATCGCGCCGCCTTCCTCGATGCGGTAGCCGGGGGGCAGGCTGTCGATGATAGTCTGCAGCGACGGCCGGATCTGCGCCGTGGCGTAAGGGCCTTGCACGCCGTCGACGACGTCGCTGCGCACGGTCAGTGCCATGTCGCGGTTGCGTCGCCACAGCACCGGTTCCTCGAAGCCCGGCTCCACGCGCGCCAGCTGCGACAGCGGCACGGTGACGCCGCTGCGCGTGAACACCTGCAGGTCACCCAGCTGGCCGATGCGCTTGCGTTCTTCCGGCGTGGCCCGTACGACCACATCCACCAGTTCCTCGCCGCGGCGGATCTGCGTCACCGGGGCACCGTCCAGCACGGTCTGCACCAAGCCCTGGACGTCGGCGCTGGACAGGCCCAGCAGCCGTGCCTTGTCCTGATCGACGCGGACCTGCACCGAGCGGACCTGCTCGTTCCAGTCCAGTTGCGTGTCGCGCACCAGCGGGCTCTGGCGCACCGTGTCGCGCACCCGGTAGGCGATCTCCCGCACCTGGGCCTTGTCAGGGCCGATGACGCGGAACTGGACCGGGAAGCCCACCGGCGGGCCGAATTCCAGGCGCGTGACGCGCGCTTTCACGTCGGGCAGGGCCTCGTCCTTGGCGAACAGCTCCATGAGGCGCGCGCGCACGCGCTCGCGCTGTTCGATGCCGGCGGTCTTGACCACGAACTGCGCGAAGCCGGGGTTGGGCAGTTCCGGCTGGATCGACAGGTAGAAGCGTGGCGTGCCGGCACCGGTGTAGGCGGTGAAGAATTCCACGTCGGGGTCCTTGGCCAGCCGCGCTTCGAGCAGCTTGACTTGCCGCTCGGTGGCGGCGAACGACGCGCCCTCGCGCAGGCGCAACTCCACCAGCAGCTCGGGCCGCGAGGCGGTGGGGAAGAACTGCTGCTGCACCTTCAGCATGCCGGCGCCGGCGATGCCGAAGGCCAGCACCGTGATGGCCAGGACCCACGCGCGATGCTGCACCGCCCAGTCGACCACGCGCCGCAGCCGGTGGTACACGGGCCGGTCGTAGACGTCGTGGTGCGTACCGGTAGCCAGTTTCTTTGGCAGCAGCACTACGCCCAGGTAGGGCGTGAAGACCACGGCCACCACCCAGGACAGGATCAGCGCCACCCCGACGACCCAGAAGATGCCGCCCGCGTACTGGCCGGCGATCGACTTCGCGAAGCCCACCGGCATGAAGCCGGCGGCCGTGACCAGTGTGCCGGTCAGCATCGGAAACGCCGTGGAGGTGTAGGCGTAAGTGGCAGCGCGCACACGGTCCCAGCCTTCCTCCAGCTTCACCACCATCATCTCCACGGCGATGATGGCGTCGTCTACCAGCAAGCCCAACGCGATGATCAGCGCGCCCAGCGAGATGCGGTCCAGGTTCCAGCCGGCGGCATACATCACGGCCGCCACCAGCCCGAGCACCAGCGGCACCGACGCGGCCACCACGATGCCGGTGCGCCAGCCCAGGAACAGGAAGGACACGGCCAGCACGATCGCCAGCGCCTCCAGGAACGAGCGCTCGAACTCCCAGACCGACTCGGCCACCACGCGCGGCTGGTCGGCGTACTGCTGGATCTCCACGCCCACGGGCAGTTCCTGCCGCACCTGCGCCATTCGCTGTTCCAGCGCGCGCCCGAAATCCAGCACGTTGCCCTTGGGCTGCATGGTCACGCCGATGGCGAGCACCGGCACGCCGTTGTGGCGGATGCTGAAGCTCGGCGGGTCTTCGTAGCCGCTGCGCACGGTGGCGATGTCCGCCAGCCGCAGCAGCTGGCCGCCCACCTCCAGCGTCACGTTCGCCACATCCGCGGCACTGCGCACCCCGCCGTCCACGCGCACTTGCACGCGGTCGTGCGTGGTGTCGGCCGAGCCGGCCGGCGTCACCAGGTTCTGGCGCGCCAGGGCATCGAACACCGTCGTGGGCGGAACGCCGAGCGCCGCCAGCCGCCGCGTGGAGATTTCCACGAAGACGCGTTCGGCCTGCTTGCCCAGCACGTCCACCTTGCCGGCACCGGGCACGCCCTGGATGCGCCGCTTCACGTCCTCGGTGACGGCCAGCAGCTCGGCCATCGACAGGCCGGGCGCGCTCACCGCGTAGAGCACGCTGTAGCGGTCGTTGTACTCGTCGTTGAAGAATGGCCCGCGCACGCCCTCGGGGAACTCCTGGCGCACGTCGCCGATCTTCTTGCGCACCTGGTACCAGGCGTTGTCCAGCTCCGCCTTGCTGCTGCCGCCCTTCATCCACAGCGTGATGCCGCCGTAGCCCTGGCGCGCGAAGCTGCGCACGTAGTCGAAGTGGTCCAGCTCCTGCAGCCGGCGCTCGATGCGGTTGAGGACCTGGTCCTGCACCTCCTGCGCGCTGGCGCCCGGCCACACGACGATGGCCGTCATCTGGGGCACGTCGAAGTTCGGGTCCTCCAGGCGGCCCAGCCGGCTGAAGGAGAAGCCGCCGACGATGAGGGTCGCGATGATCAGGAACAGCACCATCGCGCGATGCGTGACCGCCCATTCGGACAGGTTGAAGCGTTTCATGAGGTGCTCTTGGCGGCCAGGGCCGGACCGGTTTCGGGGGAACGCTCGACGGCGCGCACGGCCATGCCGGCGTCCAGCTTCTGCGCGCCGACGGTGACGACGCGGCTGCCAGCAGCCAGGCCGATGACGTGAACGGAAGCGTCGTCGATGGCAACAACCTGCACAGGGGTCCACACCAGGCCGGAGCCCTTGGCGTCCAGGATCCACACTCCCGCGGACTGGCTGGCCTTCACCAGCGCGGTGACGGGCAGGACGCTGGCCACCGGACCGGCCGCTGCTGCGGACAGGTGCAACTGCACGGTGCTGCCGAGAGGCAGGGCGGCGATCTGCGCGCGCGACTGCGGAGCCGCGGCGTAGCGCACGCGGAAGGTCCGGCCTTGCGCGTTGGCCAGCGGCGAGACTTCGCGCAGCGCCAGCGAAAGCGGCGATTTCGCGTCATGCCAGGGCGTGGCCGTGGCGCTGAGCGTCCGTGCCCGGCCCACCCATTCTTCGGGCAGGTCCGCGACGATCTCGCGCTCGCCGTCCCGCGCCAGCGACAGCACGGGTTGGCCCTCGGCCACCACCTGGCCGCGCTCGAAGCGCAGTCCGGTGACCACCCCAGCATAGGGCGCCGTCAGCGTCGCGTAGCCTTCGCGATTGCGGGCCAGCTCGAGTTGGCGGCGCGCCTGGTCCAGACGGGCCGCGGCCGCGTCGGCGCGCGCCTTCTGACGCTCATGGTCGGCGGCGCCGACGGAACCGTCCGCCAGCAGCCGCCGGAACCGCGCTTCGTCAGACGCGGCCTGCTGCGCGTCGACCGATGCAGCCTGCACCTGGTCGGCGGCGGCACGCGCGGCCAGCTGATAGTCGGCCGGGTCCAACCGGGCGAGCGCCTGGCCGGCGTTCACGGTGTCGCCGACATCGACCAGCCGCTCCACGATCTTGCCGCCGGTGCGGAAACCCAGGTCCGTCTCGACACGGGCACGGACGATCGATGTGAACGTGCGTGTCTGGAGCGATGCGGAGGGGGTCACGGTGGTCACGAAGACCGGCCTGGTCACCGCGACAGGGGCGGGCGGGTCGCTGCAGGCGGCCAGCAGCGCGCAGGCGGTGGCAACGGCTGCGCGGGACAGTGCAGGGGAGATGCGGTTCATGGGCTCGTTCTCTCGGCTTGGGAAGTGATGGCGGAGGCGGGTCGGGCTGGCGCGAAGCCGCCGCCCAGTGCCTTGTAGAGTTGCACGTCGGCCAGCGCCTGCTGAAGGCGGCTGTCCGACAGGGCCAGCTCACTGGCCAACACCGAGCGCTGCACGTCCAGCAGCACCAGCAGATCGATCTGGCCTTCGCGTTGCAGCGATTGGGCGCGCTGCAATGAGCGGCGGCGGTGTTCCACGGCCGTGGCCAGCGCGGCGCCACGCTTGGCCTCTTCTCTGCGTGCAAGGAGGCTGTCTTCGACTTCCTGGACCGCCACCAGCACCGCTTTCTGCCAGGCCAGCAACGCCTCCTCGGCACGCGCGGACTGGGCGCGGATGCCGGCGTCGATCCGCCCCGCGTTGAAGATCGGCGCTGCAAAGGCGAGCGCCACGTTCGAGAAGGGCACCGGCGCGAGATCCAGCGCGTTCAGCCGCAGGTCCTGGCGTCCGAGCAGGGCGCTCAGGAAGAGCTTGGGCCACCACTGGGCGCGCGCCTCGCTGCCGCGCAGCGTCTCGGCCCCGAAGCGCGCCTCGGCGGCGATCAGGTCAGGCCGGCGCCGCAGAAGTTCGCTGGGCTGGCCGGTGCCGATCTCCCGCGCCGCGGGCCATGCGAACGCCACCGTGGGGTCGATCACGCGCAACGACGGGTTGCGGCCCAGCAGCACGGCGAGCCGCGTCTGCGAGATGCCGGCCAGCGTGCGCAGAGCGGGCACCTGCGCATCGAGCGCGTCGGCCTCGGCGCGCGCACGATCGAGGTCGAAGGCACTGGCCTCACCTTCACGCAGGCGGCTGGCCACGCGGGCGGACGTCTCGCGCTGGGCTGCTGCCAGGGCCTGGACGATGCGCAGCCGTTCCTCGGTGCCGCGCAGCACGAAGTACTGGCGCGCCACCTCGCTCGCCACCAGCAGCCGGGCTCCTTGCACGCCGGCCTCGGCCGCGGCGGTGTCGGCCCGTGCCGCATCGCGTGCGGCGCGCACGCCACCGGCCAGGTCGATCTCCCAGGCCAGTTCGATACCGGCGCGCAGCGCGCGCGTGTCCGGCAGGCCTTGCTTGACCGGGGCGGGCAGGCCGCTGTCGCTGCGCGAGACCGACGCCTGCAGACCGACCGTGGGCCAGAGCCGAGAGCTCTGGGCATCACTGCCTGCGCGGGCCTGGATGACGCGTTGCAGCGCGATGGCGACGTCTTGGTTGGCGGCCAGCGCTTCATCAATCAATGCAGTCAGCGTCGGATCGGCGTAGCCGGGCCACCAGGTGCTGTCCAGGTCGTGACGGGCGCCCGTCGCCGGACCTGCCTGACCGAAGGCGGCCGCCAGAGGCACGGACGGTGATGGGGCCTGCACGGGGGCGACCGAGCATGCCGACAGGAGAGTGAATGCCGCCAGTGCCAGGGGCGGGGCGGCCCGGCGAAGGGGAAGTTGGGCGAGTGGCTTCATAAACTGTACTAGTGAGTACAGTAAGTGTGGATGATATATACTGAACTGTCAAGTACATTAAAGTTGACCATGCCCCAGAAGGACGAATCCGCACCGAAGCCGCAACGCGGCAGGCCGCGCGACCCCGAGCGCTGCAGGCGCATCCTGGAGGCGGCGAAGAGCCACTTCTATGCGCACGGCCTGCAACGCGCCAGCGTGGAGGCCATCGCGGCCGAGGCAGGCGTCTCGAAGATGACCGTGTACAGCAACTTCGGCTCCAAGGAAGGGCTGTTCGAGGCGGTCGTGCGGGAACGCACGGAACGTGTCATCGGCGGCGTCGCCGGGGTCGAGTCGCTGGACCCGCAGCAGCCCCAAAAGGCGCTGCTGGAGATCGGCGAACAGTTCCTCGCGCTCACGCGCGAGGACGAGGCGCTGGGCAAGTTCCGCTCGGTCTACGGCGCCGCTGGGGCGCAGCCAGAGGCTTGCCGCGCGTTCTACCGTCAGGGGCCCGAGCGGCTGATGGAGGAACTGGCCGCCTACCTGCGTCGCGCCCATGCGGCGGGCACGCTGAAGGTGCGGCACCCGCGGCAGGCAGCGAACCTGTTCCTGTCGATGTTCATGGGCGATGGCCACGTCCGTGGGCTGCTGATGCTAGAGCTGCCGGACACGCGCGAGGACAGGGCCCTCCTGCGCGAGGCCGTGAGGGTGTTCATGGCGGCCTATGGGGAAGGTGCCTGAGGCTCAATGCCCTGTGCCCGCCAACTGGCGCAGGTGCTGGACCGCCTCCAGTTCGTCGATGACCACGCAGGCGAAGTCCTCGTAGGAAATCGCGCTGCGGCCGGCGGCATCGCGCACCAGGGCCGCGGGCGCCAATCGATAGCGAGCCGGCCGTGATCATGGAGTGTTACTCACTTCATGCGCGAGATCGGGTCGACCAAGCCGTTGCGCAAGCGTTTCTGGCGTCGGTAAAGACCGTGCTCGCCGCCGTGTGAGTGTTTAAGAGCTTGTTGCTGGCGTGGCGGCTCAGACCCCGATGTACGCATCCTGCACTTCCCGCGCTGCGCGCAGTTGCTGCGAGTTGCCGGTCCAGGCCACCCGACCCTTGCCGAACACGATGTGCCGGTCGCCCAGCCGCATCAGCGCCTCCAGGTCCTTGTCGACGACAAGCAGCGACAGCCCTTCCGCCTTGAGCGCCGCCAGGCTGCGCCAGATCTCCTGCCGCACCAGGGGCGACAGGCCTTCGGTCGCTTCGTCCAGGATCAGCAGGTCGGGATTCGTGAGCAGCGCCCGGCCGATCGCCAGCATCTGCTGTTCTCCGCCGGACAGGTTGGCGCCCAGGTTGCGCTCGCGTTCGCGCAGCCGCGGGAACATGGCGTAGACACGTTCCAGCGTCCATCCCGCGCGCGCATCAGGCCTGGTCCGCGCGGTGGCCACGAGGTTTTCGCGTACGGTGAGGGTCGGGAAGATGCGGCGGCCCTCCGGGACCAGGCCGATGCCGGCCTGGGCCACACGGAAGCTGGGCAGCTCGTGCACCGGCCGGCCGCGCAGCGTGATCGCGCCCCGGCGCGGCCGGAGCATGCCCATCACGGTGTGGACGAGCGTCGAGCGGCCCATGCCGTTGCGCCCGATCAGCGTGACGCACTCACCCTCGCAAACCTCGAGCGACACGCCGAACAATGCCTGACTTGTGCCATAGAACACCTCGAGGTCACGCACCTGGAGCAGAGTGGACATCACGCGTTCCTTTCGTCATGCCCGAGATAGGCATCGCGCACCACCGGGTTGCTGCGTATCTCGTCCACCGTGCCCGTCACCAGGATCCGGCCATAAAACAGCACGCTGATGCGGTCCGCCAGCGCGAACACCGCATCCATGTCGTGCTCGATCAGCACGGTCGTGTAGCGGCCCTTCAGCCCACGCAGTACGCCGATCACCGCTTCGGCGTCGCTCGGACTCATGCCGGCCATCGGCTCGTCCAGCAGCAGCAGGCGCGGTTCGGTGGCCAGGGTCATCGCGAGCTCCAGCTGGCGCATTTCTCCGTGGGAGAGCCGCGCGACCGGCTGATCGGCGCGCGCCGCAAGGCCGGCGTCGCGCAAGGCCTGCCGCGCCCGGGCGACCAGCGCCTGGTCGCTCTCGGCAGCGCGCCAGAAGCGAAAGCTGTGGCCGCGCCGTGGCCGCACGGCCAGCAGCAGGTTCTGCAGCGCGGTGAACTCACCGAACACCGATGAGATCTGGAACGAGCGGCCGATGCCCAGCAGCGAGCGCCGCCAGGTGGGCAGCGCGGTGATGTCGACGCCGTCGAACAGGATCCGGCCGCCGCTGGGCGCGATCTCGCCCGCGAGCTGGTTGACCAGCGTGGTCTTGCCCGCGCCGTTGGGCCCGATCAGCGCATGCAGCTCGCCGGGCACCAGCGACAGGTTCACGCGGTCGGTGACGGTCAGGCCACCGAAGCGCTTCTGCAGGTTCTCGACGGTCAGCATGCCGGCTCCTTCGCAGGCACCGGCCCGGGCTTGCCCGCTTCGGCGCCGGCGCCAACCGGCGCCCGATCCGGCCGGCCGCGCGCCAGCAGCCCGTGCAGCCCGCCCTTCATCCCGATCGCGACCGCCACGATGAACAGGCCGACCACCGCCATCGGATGCTTCGCCACGATCGCATCGAGGCCCCACGGCAGCGGCAACGGGAGCGAGACCAGCAACTCCTCCAGCACCAGGAGCGCCAGTGCCCCGTACAGAGGCCCAATCACCGCTCCCATGCCGCCCAGCACGATCATCATCACCAGTTCGCCCGAAACCTGCCACTGCAGGTAAGAAGGCGACATGTAGCGCGCGAGATTGGCGAGCAGCACGCCCGCGAGCGCGCAGACCAGCGCCGACAGCAGGTATGCGGCCAGCTGGTAGCGCAGCGTCGGGTAGCCCAGCGCGGCCATTCGCCGTGGGTTGATCCGGATCGCCCGCAGCACCATGCCGAAGGGTGAACGTACCAGGCGCTGCTTGGCGTACAGAGCCAGCAGCAGCAGCAGGAACACCACCCAATACAGCACGGCGTTGTCGTCGAGCGAGAACGGCCCGAAATCGCTGCGTGCCGGGATCGCCATGCCGTCGTCGCCACCGTAGTCGCGCAGGGTCACGGCCACGTAGTACGCCATCTGGCCGAAGGCGAGCGTGATCATGATGAACGCCATGCCGCTGGTGCGCAGGCAGAGCAGGCCCAGCGGCACCGCCAGAACTGCTGCGGCCAGCAGCGCCGTCGCCAGGTGGACCCAGCCGCTGGTCACGCCGTTGTTGGCGAGGATGCCGACCGCGTACACGCCAACGCCCAGGTACAGCGCGTGGCCCATGCTGACCAGCCCGCCGAACCCGAGCACCAGGTTCAGGCCGATCGCCGCGAGCGCCAGGATCAGCACGCGCGAAAGGAAGGTCACGTAGTAGTCCTGCCCCAGCGCCTGCGCCAGCCAGGGAACGGCAGCCAGGGCGATCAGCACCACGAAGGCCGCAACAGTCGATTTTCTGGATTCAGCCATGCTTGACAGGGAACAGCCCGCGCGGGCGGATCGCCAGCACGACCGCCATGAACAGGTAGATGAGGATGGAAGCGATCGTCGGGCCCGCAGTCTTGGCCGCTGCGCCCGGGAGCACGTGAGGCAGCAGCACCGGCAGGAAGGCGCGGCCGATGGTGTCGACCATGCCCACGATGAGGGCGCCGAGGAAGGCGCCGCGCACGGAGCCGATGCCGCCGGTGACGATCACGACCAGCGTGAGGATCAGGACCGGCTCGCCCATCCCCGACTGCACCGACAGGATCGGGCTGGCCATGATGCCCGCCAGTCCCGCCAGCGCAGCGCCCAGTCCGAACACCAGCGTGTTCAGGCGACGAATGTTGACGCCCAGCGCAGAGACCATTGCGGCATCGGTCGCGCCAGCCCGGATCAACATGCCCACCCGCGTATGGTGCATCAGCCACCAGGTGGCCACCGCGACGGCCCCGCCGACGACAACGATCGCAAGGCGGTAGGCCGGGTAGCTGAGGCCGAACAGGTCGACGGCGCCCGCCAGCCATTGCGGCGCCGCCATGAACAGCGAGGACGGGCCCCAGACGATGCGCACCAGCTCGTTGAAGAAAAGGATCAGGCCGAGCGTCGCGAGCACCTGGTACAGGTGGTCCCGCTCGTACAGCCGCAACAGCACCAGCCGCTCGATGACCACGCCCAAGAGGAGCGAGGCGCCCACACCAGCGGCGAGCGCCACGGCGAAGGAGTCGCTGGCCTGCCAGGCGGCCACCCCCAGGTAGGCGCCCAACATGTAGAAAGAGCCGTGAGCGAGGTTCAGGAAGCCCATGATGCCGAACACCAGCGTGAGACCGGCGGACAGCAGGAACAGCAGCATGCCCAATTGCACGCCGTTGAGCAGCTGCGTCAGGAAAAGCTCGAGAGTCATCGTGTCCAGCCCGTCACGTTTACTTCAGCGGACACTGCCGGTGGTATGCGTCCTCGTGATTGCGCAGGGGAAAATCCACCGTCTTGAGGCTCATCCGGCCCCGCGCGTCCTTGGCGACCTGCAGCACCGGCATGTCCATGACGGGGAAGTTGTTGTGGTTGAACTTGAAGGGGCCGCGCACGGACTTGAAATCCGCCGCCTTGATCGCCGCCGTGAAGGCCGGCTTGTCGCCGACGTTGCCGCGCACCTTGGCGATGGCCGAATCCAGCAGCATCGCCGAGTCGTAACCCTGGGCAGCGTACTGCGAGGGAATGCGCTTGTGCTTCGTCTCGAACTCCTCGACGAAGCGCTTGCTCTGCGGGTTGTCGAACTCGGGCCCCCAGAACGATCCGGTGATCGCGCCCAGGGCAGCTTCTCGTAGCGCCGGCAGTGTGGAGCCGTCCGTGGTGCCGGTGGACAACAGCGGGATCTTGCCCATGAGGCCGGCCTGCTGGTACTGGCGCACGAAGTTGATGCCCAGGCCGCCCGGATAGAAGACGAACACCGCATCGGGCTTCGCGGCAGCGATCTGGGAGATCTCGGCCGAGAAGTCCTGCTGGTTCAGCGGCGTGTAGGTTTCGCCGGCCAGTTCGCTCTTGTAGTAGCGCTTGAAGCCCGCGATGTAGTCCTTGCCGGCCTGGTAATTCGGGGCCAGAGCGAACACCTTCTTGAACCCCTTGTCCGCGGCGTACTTGCCGACCACCTCCGACTGCACGTCGTTCTGCCACGAAACAACGAAACCGTAGGGGGAGCATTGGGCGCCGGCGATCGGGCCGGGGCCCGCGTTGGAGCCGATCAGGAACACCTGCTTGTCCGTGATCGGCTTGTGCACGGCCATCATGATGTTGGAGAAGGTGATGCCCGTGATGATGGAGACCTTCTCCTTCTCGATCAGCTTCTGCGCGAGCTGCACGGCCACCTCCGGCTTGAGCTGCGAGTCCTCGCGGAACACCTGCACCGGCACTCCACCAAGCTTGCCGCCGTTGCGCTCCACGGCCAGCATGAAGCCGTCGTACTGCTCCTGGCCCAGCACACCCTGCGGGCCCGAGAGTTCGGCCATGAAGCCGATCCGGACCGGTTCCTGGGCCTGCACGGTCGCGCCGGCGGCGAGCGTCGCGGCCAACAGCATTGCGCGCGTGAATTTCATCTTTGTCTCCTGTGGGTCTGGTGTAGTTTCAGTACTGCTCGCGCCAGAGGTCGAGCGCCTCCTGCACGGGCCGGTCCGAATAGCTGAAAAGCACGGTGTCGGAGCTAGTCTCGAGCCGGTAGGGCATCCAGGACGGGCAGACGAACACGTCCTTCGGCCCGAACGCCAGCACCTGTTCGCCGATCACGCAGCGGCCTTCACCCTCCACCACCACGTAGACAGTAGAGTCGGTGGAGCGATAGCTCGTGCCGCGGAAATCCGCCGGCAGCAACTGCATGAAGGTGCCGATGGTGGGAATGGCCCAATCTCCGGTGACCGGATTCGTGTACTGCAGCTTGTGGCCCCAGCACGCGTGCGGATCCTCGCTGCGACGCAGCGTCTGGAGCGCCTCGCGGGTGCGTTCGTACGGATACCAGAACAGCGGCGAAGTCCGACTGCGGCTGCGGAAACCCACCGGCTTCATGGTGTTGCCGAAGCGCGCCAGGTTTGCATTGGCCCCGCGATCTGCCTCGGTCGCCGTGCGCGAACCGTCTTCGCGGAACTGGGCATCCAGCAGTTCCACCACGGGCAGATCCAGGCCGTCTAACCACACCATGGGCTCGCTCGACTCGTTGCCGTGCTCGTGGAAGGTCCAAGAAGGCGTGATGACGAAGTCGCCCACCTGCATGGTGACCCGCTCGCCGTCGACCGTGGTGTAGGCGCCCGCACCGTGCATGATGAAGCGCAGCGCCGATTGCGAGTGCCGGTGGGAGGGTGCGAGCTCCCCCGGCAGGATCAGCTGCAGACCCGCGTACATGCTGTGGGTGATCCGGGTCCGCCCGCGCAGGCCCGGGTTCTCCAACACGAGCACGCGGCGCTCGGCTTCCATCGCGGAAATCAGCGTGCCGCTCTCCTGCAGCCAGGGCCAGACCTGGTCCCATCGCCAGAGGTTCGGCAGGCAGGGCGTGTTCGGCTCCTTCGTCACCAGGCTGTGCAGCACCTCCCACAGCGGCGTGCAGTGCGCCTGGCCGATGCGGTCGTAGAAGGCGCGGCGCTGCTGCGCCAGGTCATCCGGGCTGCCGCCCGTCGCGAGCATGGCGTTCATGCATATCTCCCTTGCGCGTTGCGCACATCGACCAGCATCCGGCCGATGCCGCCGAACTCAACCTCGATCACGTCGCCGTCCACGACCGGCCCGACGCCCTCCGGCGTCCCGGTGAACAGCAGGTCACCCGGGTGCAGCGTGTAGTAGGAGGATGCGGTGGCGATCAGGGTGGGGATGTCCAGCACCAGGTCGCGCGTGTTCGCGCGCTGGCGCGGGTGGCCGTTCACCGTCAGCCAGAAGTCCAGCTCCTGTGCATTGCGCAGTTCGTCGGCCGTGACCATCCAGGGGCCGACCACCGTGTAGCTGTCGATCGACTTGCGCATGCTGCGCTCCTGCGGCCCGCGCACCGTCATGTCCAGGCCGCCGGTGTACGCGGCGATGTGGTCCCAGGCGCGCTCGCGCGGGATGTTGCGGCCGGCCTTGCCGATCACCAGCACCACCTCGGCCTCGTGGTCGTTGCGGCGGTCCGGGTGCTGGATCTCCACGCCCTGGCTCGGGCCTACGATCGAGCTGGTCGCCTTGAGGAACAGGCCGATCTGCTGGATTTCGTGCACCTGATTCTCGAAGTGGATGGACGCGTCGCCGCGCGCTTCCTCCAGGTGCTTGCGGTAGTTCACGGGCGCAGCGATGACCTTGCCGGGATTCGCCACCGGCGCGAGCAGGCGCCGTCCCGCGAGCGGCAGCGTCTGCGCCGAGGGCGCAATCCGGCGAATCTCGTCCATCACGCGCGGCAGGTTCGCCACCAGCGGATCGACGGTGGGCAATGGGTAGCGCTGGGAGGGCAGCACTTCGAGCGCGGCGGTCACGTCGCGCACCTCGTCGCCCTCGACCAGGCCGAGGCGGTTGTCGTCGAAACGGCAGATCTTCATGGGTTCTCCGTGCCCCTCAATGTTGCGAGTCGGGGATGCGCATCGTCAGTCCCTCTGTGTCGGGACCGACCACGAGGCGGCAGCTCAGGCGGCTGTTCGGTTGCACCGCCACAGCGAACTCGAGCATCTTCACTTCGATGTCGGTGCGCCCCGGCAGGCGGGCGGCCCAGCTTTCGTCGACGTAGACGTGACAGGTGGCGCACGCGCACGCGCCGCCGCAATCCGCATCGATGCCCGGCACGTTGGCCGCGACCGCGGCCTCCATCACGGACAGGCCTTCTTGCGCGTCCAGCGCGATGTGCTCCCCGGCTGGGGTCTGGAAATGAAGGGTTGGCATGCTCTCTCCTTGTTTACGCGGCAGGGGCGGCGAGGCAGCGCAGCGCCACCTCCGGGTCGGCCAGGCGTGCCATGTCCACACGCTGGCCGGTCTTGATCAGTTGGCGCGCGGCCATGAAGTCCTCGGGCGCATCGACAGCCTCGACCGCCGTCACTCGCCCCTCGCGCAGGTACCAGGCGGCGTGCGCCTGCGGCTTGCCAGGCTGGGGACGCAGCACGGTCGCGTCGCCGGCGCCGGCGCGGCCGGCCACCTGGATACGATGGTCGAACTGGTCGGACCAGAACCAGGGCACCGGCATGGGCGGAACCGGCCGGCCCGCGATCACGGCAGCCACGCACTTGGCCTGGTCCGTCGCGTTCTGCACGGACTCCAGCCGCACCGGCTCGGCGCCGGGATGCAGGACCTGCTCGGTGCAGTCGCCGATGGCGAACACTTCGTCCGCACTGGTCCTGCATTGCGCGTCGACGCGGATCGCGTGCCCGCACTGCAGGCCAGCCTCGCGCGCCAGCTCGACACGCGGCTGGGCCCCAATGCCGATCACGAGCGCGTCGGCGGTGAAGAGGCCGTGTGAAGTCTCGAGCGCGATAGCGTGGTCCTCGGCGCGTACTGAGGTGATGGCGGTGCCGAGATGCAGCGCCACGCCTTGCGCGCGATGCAGGTTCTCGACGTGTGCCGAGGTGGCCATGCCCACCGAGCGCTGCAGCACACGCGGCGCCGCCTCGAAGACGTCCACGGCCACGCCGCGCTTGCGCGCGGCCGCGGCCACCTCCAGGCCGATGTAGCCGGCGCCGAGGACGGCTAGGCGGCGGATGCGTCCGAGTGCGGCGCCCAGTGCCTGTGCGTCGTCCCAGGTTCTCAGCACATGCACCGATTCGCCGGCGGGCAGCCTCGGCCAGGTCCGCGCTGCGGCACCGGTTGCCAGCACCAGTTGCGCGTACGGCAGCTCCGAGCCGCCGTCAAGGCGAACAAGCTTGCGACGCGTATCGATCGCGACCACCGCGCGGCCGGCGAGCAGCCGGCAGGCGATCGACTCGTAGAACGCCGCCGGACGCAGCAGGATGTCCGACTGGGCGACGCCGCCCTGCAGGCAGGCTTTGCTCAAGGGCGGCCGCTGGTAGGGCAGGTGCGGCTCGGCACTTACCAGCGTCAGTGCACCGTTCCACCCCAGCTGACGCAACGACGCGGCGAACTGGCACGCAGCGTGGCCCGCGCCGATGACGACGACTCCGGCTTCCATGGCGGTCAGCGTGGCCATCGGATCAATACAGCCGCACGCGCATCTGCTGGATGCCGCGGAAGCGCGCGTTGCGGTTGAACACCGGCTCGGCTGCGAGCTGCATGTTCGGGAAGCGGCGTGCCAGCGCGGGCAGTGCCTCGCCCGCCTCGAGCCGCGCAAGCGGCCGGCCCAGGCAGACGTGGATGCCAGCGCCGAACGCCAGGTGCGGATTGGGCGCGCGCTTCAGACGGAAGGTGTCGGGGTCGGCGAACATGCGCTCGTCCCGGTTGGCGGAGACTTGCGCGATGATGACCTCGGTGTCCGGCGGGATCGTCCCCGAGGGCACCTGCACTTCGCGGGTGGTGCGCCGGCCCTGCAGCTGCAGCGGCGTCGCATAGCGCAGGCACTCTTCGATGCCCGGCCCCACCGCCCCGGGATCGTCGGCCATCAGCGCCAGTTCCTCGGGATGGTTCATCAGCGCCAGGGTCGACAGACCGATCAGGTTGGTGGTGGTCTCGTGCCCGCCATTGAGCACGAGGATGCACATGTGCGCCATTTCGTCCTCGCTGATCGGCGGGCTGCCGCGCTTCTCGGCGGCGACCAGCGCGCTGATGATGTTGGACGGAACGTCCTCAACTGGACGACGGCGCCATTCGTTGATGTGGACGAGCAGGTACTCCTTGAACTTTCGGGTGGCCTCGTGGCCGGCGGCGATGACCTCCTGGCTCACGGCAGGGTTCAGCGGCAGCAGCACTTGCGCGCCAAGGTCGCGGATGATCGGACCGTCGCTGCGCGGCACGCCGAAGATGTCGCAGATCACCTGGATCGGAATGCGCGAGGAGAACTCGGAAACGAACTCGATCTCCCGCTTCTCCTCGACCTCGGCTAGCAGTTCCGCCACGATCTCGCGCAGGCCGACGCGCAGCCGCTCCATGGAGGCCTGGGTGAAGAACGGGTTCACGATGTCGCGCAGGCGGTCGTGGTCCGGCGGATCACGGAACAGCATGGTGCTGGTGTGGTGCTCCAGCAGCGGGCCCTCGCCGAACTTCTTCGCATAGGCTTCGGCGCGGTTGACCTTGCCGGTGAGATCTCGCCAGATTGTCTTGATGTCGTCGTACCGCGAGAGCAGCACCGAGCCATCCGAGTTCCAGTGCAGCGGTTCGTGGTCGCGCAGGGCCTTGTAGAACGGCACCGGGTCGCGGTAGTACGCATCGGGAAGGTTGAACAGATCGAACCCGTTCGCAGCGGCTTCGGGGCCGCGGGCCATCGTTGCTGAACTCACTGACTGTCTCCTGCGCTTGTGTCAAGTTCGGTGCAGTCTAGGTTTCGCTCTTGAATTTCTCAATAAAATGAGGTTGATTTCCAATATTGTTTTCACAGATGAAGCCGGCGACATTCGATCTCAACCTGCTGCAGGTCGTCGTTGCGCTCGATGCCACGCGCAGCGTCACGCGCGCAGCACAGGAGCTCGGGATGAGCCAGCCGGGACTGAGCACCGCGCTGGCGCGTCTGCGCAAGCACTTTGGCGATCCGATGTTCGTGCGCACCTCCGAAGGCATGCGGCCGACACCCCGCGGGACGGCCGTGGCCGATGAAGCGCGTGCCGTGCTGCAGCGGGTCAACGAGAAGGTGCTGAATGGCCCGCACTTCGTGCCCGAGGAGACGACCACCGAGTTCCGGTTCGCGATGCCGGATGTGGCCGAGATGACTTTCATGCCCACGCTGATCGAGGCGTTCCGCACCGCGGCGCCCAGGGCCACGCTCCACACCGCGTCCTATGCGCCGAGGGACCTGGAGCTGGCTATGGAATCCGGACAGGTCGACATCGCGTTCGGTTACTTTCCCGACCTCAAGGGCAGCGCCTTCTTCAAGCAGCGGCTGATGATGCACGGCTTCTCGTGCATGCTGCGCGCCGGCCATCCGGCCGCCCGGCGGCTGACGAAAGCCATGTTCTCGGAGCTGGAGCATGTGCTGGTGGAAGCGCCGACGCGCAGCCTGGAACTGGTCGACAACTATCTGGACCGGCGCCACATCTTCCGCAAGGTGCGGCTACGCACCATGCATTACCTCACGCTGCCCGTGCTGGTCGCATCCACCGATCTCGTGGCGACGGTGCCGTCCGCCGTCGGCCGCTTCTTCGCAGACCTGGGGCAGATCGTGCTGGTCGAGCCACCCTACGACATCCCGAAGTTCCCCATCCAGCAGCACTGGCACCGGCGCTACGACCAGGATCCGCGCAGCCGCTGGCTGCGCGAGCAGATCGCGAGGCTGTTCGGCAGCGGATCGAACTGGCGGTTGTAGCACCCGTCGGTGTCGGCTAGGCGCCCTCCTTCGGGAACCGCCAGCCCCCACAACCGCCGACGGTCAGCACGCGCCGCAGTCAGGCCGACGCCGTCGCCTGCAGCATCGAACGCATTGCCTGCGGAAGCTTCTGCGGCTCGGCTGCGGGGGCGAAATGCAGTTCGCCAGCAACCCGCCGTACGCGCTGACCAGGACGTCGTTCCCGCGCAGCGCCGGGGCCAATGCGTATTGGATCGAAAAGATCGACGTCCGCGCGCAGCACCTCGACAACGTGGTGGCCGCGGGCGAGCGCCTCCTGTGCGATCCGGCTGCCGATGCGGCCGTGCGGCCGACAAGCGCGATGCGTATCAATCGCGCCCCCGGATTTCAGCGGCTTTTCGTAGATCAGGGTATGAGCACTAAAGGCACCCCGCCCTCCGGCGTATGTCCCCTGACGAGGGACTCCGCCGTCCCCCACAGCGGGACATACGCGCGGGTGAGCCCGGCGGAACATGACTACCTCACACCGAAGTAGCTGACCATGCAGAGCATCGTGATACTCGGAGCCGGACACGCCGGCTTCCAATGCGCAGCCGCCTTGCGCCAGCAAGGCTTCACCGGCGGCGTGTCGCTTGTCTCCGATGAGGGCAGATTGCCCTACCAGCGCCCGCCTCTTTCCAAAGGCTACCTGCTCGGCCAGACATCCGCGGCCGATCTGGCCTTTCGCGCGGAAAGTTTCTTCAGAGAGCAGCGCCTCACCCTCGTGCGCGGGCTCGCAGAAAGCATCGACCGGCAAGCCCATCGGGTCACACTCCAGAATGGAGAGTCCCTGCCCTACGACCATCTGGTCATCGCGATCGGCTCGCGGCCACGGAGGCTGCCAGTCACGGCTGCGCGGCGACGCCGATGAACGCGTGGTGCTTGGCGATCCGACCGCCGGGAATCTATCCGTCCTCTGCATTTCCGACGGCGTGCTGTGCGCCGTCGAATCGGTGAACCGGCCGGCAGATCATATGCTGGCGCGCAGGCTTCTGGCCAAGCACACCCGCGTTTCGCCGGCTCAGGCGCGCGAGCCCGGCTTCGCGCTCAAGATGCTTTGAATTCCGGCAGCGAGACGACGAGAGCCCCGAAGCTCGCAGCCGGATTTGCTCGACGTCTCTGCCTCAGTTCACCACGAGCCCGAGCGACTTGACCAGCGGCCCAAAGCGTGCGAGATCCTGCTTCACTAGCCTCTCGAGTTCGGCGGGTGCCGACGGCGCTGGCGTGATCCCGAACTCGCTCAAGCGCTTCTGCACGTCTGGCTCGGCAAGCGCCCGGTTGATCTGCGCATTGAGCCTGGAGACCACATCACGCGGCGTCGCGGCCGGAGCGGACACTCCGAACCACACGGAGACATCAAGATCCTCATGCAGGTCCTTGAACTGCGGCAAGGCGGGAAAGATCTCCTTGGCCGCAGGCCCGCTCGCAGCAAGCGGAAGAACGGTTCCGGCCTTGATGTGCGGCATGGCTTCGACCACTCCGGTAATCATGGCACCCACGTCGCCGGCGAGCAGCGCCTGGATCGACGGAGATGTGCCTTTATACGGGACGTGGGTCAGCTGAATCCCGAGCCTCTGGTTCAACAACTCCATCACCATGTGCGTCGGGTGTCCCGCGCCCCCACTGCCGAAGTTGATGGCCTTCGGTTGTGATTTCGCCAACTGTACGAACTCCGCGATCGTCTTCACGTTCAACTTCGGGCTGACGATCAGTGCGAAAGAAGCTTTCCCGAGCAACGCGACCGGTTGGAAATCCTTGAGCGGGTCATAGGGAAGCTTCGGATAGACGAACGGGTTCACCACCATCACGGCGTCGGGATAGACCAGCAGCGTGCGGCCGTCACCGGCCGATTTGGCGACGGTGTCAGCGGCGATCGCGCCCGCTGCGCCGGGTTTGTTGTCCGCGATCGCGGGCTGTCCAGTGGCCTCGCCGAGCTTTTGTGCGACCAGTCGGGCCAGCACATCCCCGAGTGCGCCCGGAGGGCTGCCCACTACGACCCGGTAAGTACCTGCCGGTTGCGCCAGTGTCTGGAGTGACGGGCACAAGGCCGCTGCGCCGGCAGCGAGTTGCAGCAGAGCGCTCCGGCGGGTGGGGTGGCAAGAATGTCTCATCATGTCTCCTCGAGTCCTTGTGGAGGTGAAGTGATCGGCGTCGTGCGCAGCATCGATCCGGCCATCTCGAGCCAGGTGTCCATCAGGCTGTCGGCGGCCGCTTCGGGACCTGCGATCAATTGGCGGATACCGGAACCACGTGCAACCGCAAACGTGAGGCGGACGACGTTCTCCGCGTCTTGCCGGCGATGGCCGGCACGCAGCAGGGCGTCGATCCAGGCCTGCTCGACAGGAATGCGGTAGGCGCGGGCCAGTTCCTTGACTGCGGCGCCGAGCTCCGAATCGGGGGCGACCATCACGAGGTCGAGCGACAGCAGGAAATCGTCGCTCAGAAAGAAGGCCTTGCTGTCCTCCACCATGGCTTCCAGCAGCTTGTCCGTGGCGAGGCCGGCGCTGGCGAGACGGTTGAGTGCCCGCTGCTGCGTGTAGCGATACATCTCCTCGAGGGCACGCAGCACCAGTGAGTCCTTTGTTTGGAAGTGGTGCGTCGCGGCCCCTTTGGAAACCCCGGCGTGCTCCGCGACGTCCGAGGTGCGCAAGCCCGCGTACCGGCGCTTCTTCAGCAGTTCGATCGCGGAGCAGATCAGACTTTCCTGCGTTTCCTGGGTCCGCTCTGCCTGCGTCCGGTGTCGCCGCGGCCTCTCGGCTGCCTGTTGTGGCTTTTTCATGGTCATCTATCCATGTGCAGAGACGTTGAAGGTCATTTCTCCAAGCGGTTCACACGCGACCCGCACCACGTCTCCAGGCAGGACGGGGCCGACGCCTTCGGGCGTACCGGTCAGAATCACATCGCCCGGGTGCAGGGTGTACATAGACGAAGCGATCGCGATCAGGTCAGGAATGTCCACCGTCATCGCACCCGTGGAACTGTGCTGGCGCCTTTGCCCATTCACCCAGAGCGAGAGGGTCAGCGCGTGCGGGTCGGGAACTTCGTCCGCGGTGACGAGCCAGGGGCCGAGCACGGTGTAGCTGTCCGGGGACTTGCGGAAGCTGCGGTCTTCGGCTCCGCGCACGGTCATGTCCATGCCGATGCAGTACCCCGCGACGTGATTCATCGCTTCGGCACGGGAGATCGAATGGCCTGGCTTTCCGATCACCACGGCCAGCTCGACCTCGTGGTCGGTGCGACGCTCCGGAAGGATCACCTGCACCCCCTCCGCAGGGCCCACGATCGCGGACGTCGCCTTGAGGAACAGGCCGTATGTCTCGGTCGGCCGCTCCACGCCCTCGAGGGCCTTGCGGTGGACGCCTTGGTCGACGCCGGCATCCTTCGTGTCCTGTTCCACGTGCAGGCGATAGTTGGCCGGTGCGGCCATCACTTTGCTGGGGTTCGTGAGGGGGCTGTTCAGGAGCACTGCAGAGAGCGGCAGCCGCTTGGCAGTGCCTCGCACGCGCTGGACCGCGGCAACGAGGGAATCAAGGTGCTTCACCAGCGGATCGCCGAGCGGAACCGGCCAACGCACCGGCGGCAGCACATCGAGTGCGGCCGTGACGTCGAGAACCTGATCGCCCTCGACGAGTCCCAGGCGGTCGCCGTTGAATCGACACAACTTCATTGAGCTTCCTTCCTCGGCTGCCACAGCCATTCGAGGCAGCGGTAGTAGTCTTCGGGCGTGCGTTCCTGCAGTTGCTGATTGCGCACTTCCGCCTCCAGGCCCCCGCAGTGGTACATGGTCCACAGCGCGCGTGACTCCAGGACCACGCGGGTGGTGCGCAGAAAGCGCTCGCGCTCGAATTGCGCGAAGGCCCGCGCCGGGTCGGCGGGGTAGGCCGCCATCAGGTCGCCGAGGGTGACGGCATCCTCCAGCGCCATGCCTGCTCCCTGGGCGAGCGACTGCAGCGTCGCATGTGCGGCATCACCCAGAAGCGTCATGCGTCCCTGGTGCCAGCGCCGCACAGGCTCGCGATCGGCGATCGACCAGCGACGGGTCAGGTTGAGCACACTCACCACGTCATGGACTTCCGGCACCGCGTGCGCCGTGACCGCCTTGACCAGGTCGTGATGGGCAGCTTCAGTCGCGTCATTGCTGCCGGGCACCTGGAATACACCGACGATGTTGATCTCGCTGCCGCCTCTCAGCGGGTAATAGATGACGTGAAACCCGTCGGCCGTCAGCATCGTGACGCCGCGCCGGTTCCGCATGCTCTGGGGAGCCTCGTCCCGGGAAATGATCGTGCGGTATGCGGCATACCCTGTATCCCGCCATGTGTCGGCCGGATGAAGTTGCGCGCGCAAACGGGAACGCAGGCCGTCCGCCGCGATGAGCGCGCATCCGGTGATGGTGCGGCCGTCGGCAGCATGCACCTGCACGGAATTGCCGTCCTGGCTGAAGCCCGTGACAGTGGTGGCCTGGTTCAGGTCGATATTCGGCAATCGGCGGCACGCACGCAGCAGGATCTCGTGCAGATCCACCCGGTGGATCGCAATGTATGGAGTCGCAAACCGCTGTTCGAAGGCTGCGCCCTTCAACGGGATTCGGAACAGCGTCTGGCCAGAGTAGGCATCCAGCAGCAGCAGGTCATCCGGCAGATAGGCCGCGCTCCGCACTTCCTCTGCGAGGCCGAGCCGCGCCAGGACAGGCAGCACATTCGGCCCGATCTGGACCCCGTAACCGATCGGCGCGATTTCGGCTGACTGCTCCAGGAGACGCACCGCCCGGCCCTGCTGCCCAAGGGCCAGCGCGCTGGCGACGCCGCCCAGCCCGCCGCCGACGACAATGATCGGCGGCTCTTCCATGCGCTTGTCCATGTGCTTTTCCCTCAAGCGGCTTGCAGCTGGTGGAAGCCGCAGAACTTCATCAGCGCTTCGTCACTGAGCGCCACCAGCAGGGCGTCCTCGCGAATGCGATGCGCGATGCGCGTCGCCAGCGGAGCGACGAACACGTCGCCGAAGGACCAATCGAAACGCCTGTCGCCTACCTCGCTGGTGCCTGCTCCGCCCAGCACCACATAGATCTGGTTCGCGTACTGGCGGTAGGGCCGGTTGCTCCACCCGGCTCGCCATTGGTGCGCCTTGATCGTGACGGTGCGCATCGCTGGAGAGCTGACTTCGACGGTGCGCCCGAAGTACGGGTCGGCGGCTTCGGCAGACCCCAGACGGGCCAGCAGACTGTGATGGGAGATGCGCATCGGCGAAGCGGACTCCTCCTGTGCGTCGGCTTCCCACTGATCCGGATGCTCCTCCGCCGTCATGGGTTCCAGCAGGTGCACCAGGGGCAGGTCGAGGCAGTCGAACCAAAAGGCCTGTTCGGAGCCGTCGTGGCCATGCCCGTGCCAGCAACCGCCCGGCGTCAGCACGATGTCGCCGCTTTCCATCAAGTGACGTTTGCCGTTCACGACGGAGTACGAACCGCGCGCCTCGATGATGATGCGCAGCGCGTTCGCGGAATGACGGTGGGAGCGTGCTCGCTCGCCAGGAAGGATCGACTGGTACGCGCCGACGAGGGTTCGCGTGGTGGCGAAATCATTGCCTGCAACTGGATTGCGCAACACGAAATTGCGTCGATCTGCCAGATCCGTCCCGATCAGCCTGCCGGCGGCGACGAGCGCGGGCCGGATCTCGGCATAGCGCCAGTGCACCGGCACGAACGAGGACTGCGGGCGCGGCCACATCAGCGGATGGGCACGGTCTATCCAGCCAGGCGTGCAGTTTTTCGCGTCGATGGTCTCGATGAGTTCGTCGAGGTCGCGAATGCAGGGCAGAACAGATGTGGCAGAGGAAGAATTCATGACCTTGGTTCACGGGCCCCTTCAGCGCCCGGTTAGTTGCCGACCCGTCGGTTTTTAAATACCGACCCACCGGTTTGTATCTTGCGTCGCTGGATCTGACCATAGGGTCTTCCCTCGGTCCAACGGCGGGTCAGCCTTCTGGCACGGCGCTTGGGCGGGGCCGGATGGCCGACCGAAACCGTGAACGACTTCGAAGGCGGCGCGGCGCCGGATCTTTCTTCCCCGCAGAAGATCCTGGCCGCAGTCGATCAGGTCGAAGACGGTCGAGTCCTGCAGCAGGTTCAAGCGGTCGTGCGGAAGCTGCAGAACCAGAACGCGGTCAGCGTCGGCGCGCTGGGCTTCTGCATCGGCGGCAGTTAAGCGCTACTGGCTGGCTGCCAGGTGGGACGGGCTGCGCTATCGCACCCTCTCGAGCCGCAAGCCGATCGAGCCGCTGGAGCTCTCACATTACGGCTCGGTCGACTGATTCGTTCCGCCCGCCGACGTCGACGCGCTCGAGAGCGCCCTCGACGCGCATGGACGCACCTCCGAACTGCTCCGCTACGCGGGCGCGCCCCACGCGTTCGACGAGGATTTCAGGCCCGCCTACCGGCACGCGAGGCGTGGACCCGCACGCTGACGTTCCTGAACTGGTATCTGCGCGACTCGCAGCCCCGCGCTGGGGGCCATCGCTTGCGCCTCAAGCACGTAACAGCATGAACTTGCGGGTTTGCTGCTGCGCCTATAACGCGCATGCGCATCGGAGAAGAAGAATCCACGCGGCCGACGCATGGCCCATCCGGATGGCTCTCATGCGGCCGTGGTCGTGCCAATAACCCAGCCGCCGACTCGGGATTTGCGCTTTTGCCGACCTGGTCCTACCATCTTGGTCTGACCAACATGGTCTGACCATTTTTTTTACCCGCTTCACTACCATGGCGAATTCCTCCTCCTCAGTCCTCATCATCGGCGGCGGCCCCATCGGATTGGCGCTGGCCGGCGATCTCGGTTGGCGCGGCATCTCCTGCACCTTGGTCGAGAAGGGCGACGGCACCGTTGCCCAGCCGAAAATGGATATGGTCGGCATCCGGTCCATGGAGTTCTGTCGCCGCTGGGGCATCGTCGACTGGGTCGAGTCGGCGGGCTACAACCGTGACTACCCGCAGGACTGCGCGTGGGTCACCGACCTCAACGGCTACGAATTCGGGCGCGAGCCATTTCCCGCCATCAGCCAGGAAAAGCCCCCGGTGCACAGCCCGCAGAAGCGCGAGCGCTGCCCGCAGAACTTCTTCGACCCCGTGCTGCAGCGCTTCGCCCGCCGCTCCCCTTGCGTCTCCCTCGAGTTCAACACGGAACTGCTGGACTTCGACGACAAAGGCGACGGCGTGGTGGCACGGGTGCGCGACGTTCGCACCGGCGAGACGCGCACGGTGCGGGCCGACTACCTGGTCGGCTGCGACGGCGGCGCCAGCATCGTTCGGCAGCAACTGGGTATCGAGATGGTGGGCGAGGCGGTGCTCACCTACACCACCAACATCATCTTCCGCTGCGACAACCTGGAGCAACTGCACGACAAGAAGCCGGGCTACCGGTTCATCTTCATCGGACCGGAAGGCACCTGGGCCACGCTGGTCGCCATCAACGGGCGCGACCAGTGGAGGTTCTCCCTGATCGGCGACGCGGACAAGCGCACGCTGACCGAGGCGGAAGCGCGAGCCGCGATCATTCGTGCCGTGGGCAGGCCATTTGAATTCGAGATCCTCTCCATGCTGCCGTGGGTGAGGCGCCAGCTGGTGGCGCGGCAGTACTGCAAGGGCCGTGCCTTCATCGCCGGCGACGCCGCCCACCTCACCTCGCCCACGGGCGGCTTCGGCATGAACACCGGCCTGCTCGACGCGGTCAACCTTTCGTGGAAGCTGGCTGCCGTCATCGAAGGTTGGGGCGGTGAACATCTGCTGGACAGCTACGAAGTGGAACAGCTCCCGGTTGCAGTCCGCAACGTGGGCGAGGCCACCGAGAACCTGCGGCGCATGCTGTCGCCGCGCATCCTGCAGCCGGATCCGCGCATGTTCGACAGCAGCGATCCCGCGGCAGAGGCCGCGCGGCGCGAATACGGACAGCGGTATACGGAAATGATGCGGCGCGAGTGGTTCTCCATCGGCATACACCTCGGCTATGTCTATGAAGGTTCGCCCATCGTGGTGCCGGACGGAACGCCGCCCCCCCCGCTTCAAACCTCGAGCTACACGCCGACGGCGCGGCCGGGTTCCCGCGCGCCGCACGCCTGGATCGCCGAAGGCAAGTCGACGCTGGACCTGTTCGGCCAGGGGTTCGTGCTGCTGCGTTTGGGCGCGAATCCGCCAGCGGTCGACCGGCTTCGTGAAGCGGCCGCCAGGGTGCCGCTGCCGCTGCGAGTGGTCGACCTCGTGGGCGAGACCGTCGAAAAGCTCTATGAACGCCGGCTGGTGCTGGTGCGCCCGGACGGGCAAGTGGCGTGGCGCGCTGACGCCCTCCCCGAAGACGTCGCGACCCTGGTCGCCACCGTGCGCGGGGCGGTCGCGGGCGAGCGGCCGCCGATTTCCTACGACGCTGTGATCGCGGAGGCTTGAAGTCAATGGCCCGACAACAAACCATGATCGACGAAGCTGCCCGCCGGGCGCTGAAGGAAGATCTCGCGAAGTACAACTGCCGCGTGCAGCAGCCGGACGATCCGCCGCTTTTTACGCGCACGCCGCAGTCGGCGATGCAGACGGTGCACTGGAAGTGGACCGACCTCGAGCCGCTGCTCGATCGGCTCGGCAAGCAGCTTGCGCTGGAGCCGGGAGGCACGCGGCGCACGCTGCGGCTGCACAACCCGGGCCTTCCGTACGGCACGACGCACACCTTCTGGGCCTCGATCCAGGTGATCCTGCCCGGCGAAATCGCCAGCAACCATCGCCATACCGCGAACGCCTTCCGCTTCATCATGAAGGGCAGCGGCGCCACGACCACGGTCAACGGCGAGCGCTACCCGATGAACGAGGGCGACCTCGTGCTCACCCCCAGCATGATGTGGCACGATCACGAGTATCACGGCGATACGCCGATGGTCTGGCTGGACGTGCTGGACATCTCGCTGGTGCGGGCGATGCACGCGACCTTCTTCGAGCCATCACAGGAACTGCAGCAGAAAGTCAATCCCGTGCCGGACAGCTCCTGGCGGCGCTACGGCAGCGGCCTGATGAGCCCGCCTGGCGCTCGGCCGAGCGGATCGGCGAATCCGCTGCTCGCCTATCCGCGCGCCGTCGCGGAGGCGGCGCTGGAGCAGGCGGCCGGGGTGCCGGCGGATCCGTTCGATGACGTGGTGCTGGAGTACCGCAATCCGACCAACGGCGGACCGCTCATGAGCGCGATGGGCATGCGCCTGCAGAGGCTGCGGCCCGGCGTGCACACGCAGGCGCGCCGCCATACCGGCAGCAAGCTCTACTACGTGATGCGCGGGCGCGGCACCAGCATTGTGGACGGCCAGGCCTACGACTGGAATGCCGGCGACTTCCTCGCCATCAAGCCCTGGGCCTGGCACGAGCACCTGAATCGCTCGACCGAGGACGCGCAGCTGTTCCAGGTGAACGACTTCCCTGCCATGTCGGCGCTCGGGTACTACTTCGAAGAAGCCCTCGCCGACAACGGCGGACATCAACAACTCCTTTGAGCCTCCCACGATGAAGATTGCATCTTTCGACGATTACCGCATCGGCGTCGTCGACGGCGACACCGTCCACGACATGACCTCGGCGTTGCCCGAGTTCCTGTCGCAACTGCCCTGCCAGCGCGTAAACTGGCTCGTGAGCCACTGGGCCGAGCTGCGCCCCAAGTTCGCCGACTTCCGGATCTCGGGGTGGGCGCTGCCGCTGTCTTCCGTGAAACTGCTGCCTGCGAATCCCGCCCCCCAGCACGTCTTCGCGGCGCCCGCCAACTACCGCAAGCACATCGGTGAACTCGGCGAGCGCACAGTCACGAAAGGCGGACGCTCCGCGCGCGAACAGGGTTTCTTCCTCAAGGCACCCGGCTCCCTCGTCGGCGCCGGCGGTTCCCTGCTGCTGCCCAAGGGCTCCCAACGCCGCTTCGACCACGAGTCGGAGCTCGCGGTGATTATCGGAAGAAGAGCGCGTAACGTGCCACGGGCGCAGGCGATGGAGTACGTCTTCGGCTATTCGTGCCTGATCGATGCCACCCTGCGCATCGAAAAGGGCGTTGCCGAGGAAGAGCGTTCGATGCGCAAGTCGTTCGAGACGTTCACCCCCCTCGGCCCGTGGATCGTGACGGCCGACGAAGTCGCGGACCCCGGTTCGCTGAAGAACCAGCTGTGGGTCAACGGTGAACTGAAGCAGGACGCCAACACGAGCGAGATGATCGTGGGAATCGCGGAGCTGATCGAGCTGGTCTCGTCGGTGCTGACGCTGGAGCCCGGTGACGTGATCGCCACCGGAACGCCGGAAGGCGTGGGCCCCTTGGTTGCCGGCGACGAGGTGCGCATCGAGATCGAGCGCGTCGGTGGCATGACGCTGCCGGTGCGCGAGTGCGAGCAGCGCGCGCCGCGGCCGTATTGAGATGGACCGCATGCGCCGCCGCTATCCAGCAGCGTTCATCCGGGGGGGCACCAGCAAGGCGCTGGTGTTCCATGCCCGCGACCTGCCCGCCGATCGCGCCGAATGGGACGAGATCTTCCTGAAGGCGATGGGAACGCCCGACCGCTACGGGCGGCAGCTCAATGGCATGGGCGGCGGCATCTCCTCGCTCTCGAAGGTGTGCGTGGTCGGCCCGCCGTCGGTGCCCGGTGCCGACGTGGACTACACCTTTGCCCAGGTACAGGTGCGGGAGGCCGCCGTGGACTACAGCGGCAACTGCGGGAACATGTCTTCGGCGATCGGGCCGTTCGCGGTAGATGAACGACTGGTGGACGCGCCGCACAGCGGCGAAGCCTGCGTCCGCATCCACAACACCAACACGCGCAAGATCATCGTATCGCGCTTCGAGGTGCGGGACGGCCAGAGCGTCGAGATGGGCAGCCTCGCCATCCCGGGCGTGGACGGCACCGGTGCGCCGGTGCGGCTGGACTTCCTCTCGCCCGGCGGCGCCTCTACCGGCAAGCTGCTGCCGTCGGCCAAGGCGGCGCAGGAGTTCGAACTTCCTGGCGTGGGGCGGGTGACTGCGTCGCTGGTGGACGCCGCCAATGCCTGCGTCTTCGTCGCCGCGGCGGATCTCGGATTGACGGGCAGCGAATCACCCGAAGAACTGGAGTCGAACGCGGCGGCCATGAACGCTCTGGCCCAACTGCGCCTGCAGGGCTCGGTGGCGATGGGCATCGCACCCGACATCGAGGCCGCGGCCTCGATCCGGATGATCCCCCTGATCGCGATCGTCAGCGCACCCCAACGCACGACCACGCTCGGCGGAGAGGTGATCGAGGCCGGCGACGCCGACCTCGTGGTGCGCATGCTCTCGAACGGGCAGCCGCACCGCGCCCTGCCCCTTACCGGTTCCCTCTGCACCGCGGTCGCGATGCAGATCGAGGGCAGCGTTGCGGCGCGGCTCGCGCGAGCGGGCCGGGATCCCTCGGCACTGCGCATCGCGATGCCGTCCGGCGTCCTCACCGTGGCAGCGGAAGTTGGCCAGGCCCGCGAAGGCTGGCACGCCGCCCACGGCTCTTTCTATCGCACCACACGCCGCCTGTTCGACGGGCATGTCTACGCGTAACCCACTCTCAGGAGCACCGATCATGAACCTCCCGCGCATTACCGCCTTCTGCCTCCTGGCCGGGGCCGCACTCTCCACCCACGCCCAGGGCTATCCGAGCAAGCCGATCACCATCGTCGTTCCCTTCCCCGCGGGCGGCGGAGTGGACGTGCTGACCCGGACCGTCGGCGCGAAGCTCTCCGAGCGCTGGAAGCAGCCCGTGGTATTCGAGAACAAGGCCGGCGCCGGGTCGGCGGTCGGTACAGCGCAGGTTGCCAAGGCCGCGGCGGACGGCTACACCCTGCTCGCCACCGTGAACCAGACGATGGTCGGCAATCGGTTCCTCTACAAGAAGCTGGCGTACGACCCGGACAAGAGCTTCGAGCCGATCACCATGATGGTGAAGGCCGACCAGCTGATCGTCGCCAACGCGCAGCTGCCGGTTAACACGCTGAAAGAGGTGGTGGAGCTGGCGAGGAGGAAGCCGGGCACCATCAACTACGGCTCCTACGGCAATGGCAGTCAGCCGCACCTGCTGTTTTCCGCGCTGAAGGATCGCGAGAACATCGACATCACGCACATCCCATACAACGGGATCGCCCCCAATCTCACCGCCATCGCCGCCGGAGACGTGCAGCTCGGCTCGGCCAGCGCGGGCGTGATCATGCCGCTGGTGCAAGCGGGCAAGATCAAGCCGATCGCGATCGCCGGCGACGAGCCCAGCCCGAAGTTTCCAAATGTCACGACGACGACGCAGCAGGGCTACCCCTATGCGAAGGTGTCGATCTGGTACGGTCTGTTCGCGCCCGCCAGCACCCCGCCCGCGATCGTCAACCAGATCCGCTCCGCAGTGCGCGAGGTGCTCTCCGATCCCCAGTTCGCCGAGCAGCAGGTTACCAGCAAGGGTCTGACCGTGATTGCCGGTGACGGCAAGCAGCTGCGCGAGGCGATCGCCAAGGAGGTGGAGATTACGGCGGCAATGATCAAAGCCGCGGGCGTGGTCGCGGAGTGAACATGGTTACCAGCGAGGCTCGTCTCTTCGACAGCATTTCGGATGACATCCGTTCTCGGGTCGTCCGCGGTGAACTGAAGCCCGGACAAAAGCTGAGTTCGGAGCGCGACCTAGCGGAACATTACGGCGTCTCACGTTCAGCCGTGCGGGAGGCACTCCGCAGTCTGGAGCGCGGCGGGGTGATTGAACTGCGCAAGGGTCCCAAGGGTGGAACCTTCATCAGGGGTGCCGATCCGGCTCTCGTAACCCAGTCGCTCAACGACGTCATCAGCCTGGGCGCCGTTTCGATCGCCAGCCTCACCGAAAGCCGGACCATCGTGATGACGGCGGTGACCCGCCTCGCCTGCGAGCGCGGCACCGACGCCGAGTTCGACCGGCTCGACGAAAGCATCACGCTTACCGAACAGCTCGCCAAGTCGGGAGACTTCGAGGGCCGGCGCATCCAGTTGCTGGACTTCTACCGCTTGCTGGGCGAAGCCACGCGCAACGAAGTGCTCGTGATCCTGGTGTCCGCCCTGACCGATCTCGTCTTCAAGCTGATGGCTCAGTACGACGTGGGGCCGCGACCCACCACGACGCAGACGCACCGCAAGATCGTGCGCTGCCTGCGCCGCCGCTCGGCCGACGAAGCGGTGGCACTGATGGCCGGTCACCTGGATAAGCTGCATGCCTACTTTCGCAAGGCCGCCATGGAAACGGGCCCGCGCGCGCCCTGATTGGATACTGCAATGAACCCATCACCCGGCGCGCTCTTGCGCGCCAAACTCAACGAGCGCCGTGGCTTGCTTGTGCCAGGCTGCGGGAACGCACTTGCTGCCCGTGTCATCGAGACGCTCGGCTTCGAGGCCGTTTACCTCAGTGGCGCCGGCGTGACGAACAGCTTCTACGGCATTCCCGACCTCGGCTTCATCCACCTAGGCGACGTCGTCCAGCACACCGCGGCGGTTCGCGACGCCGTGCAGCTGCCCCTGATCGTGGACGCCGACACCGGTTTCGGAAATGCGCTCAACGTGCGGCAGACGGTGCGCGCACTGGAACGGGCCGGCGCCAACGCCATCCAGCTGGAAGACCAGGTCATGCCCAAAAAATGCGGGCATTTCGCTGGCAAGGGCGTGGTCGATGCGGCCGAGATGGTCGGCAAAATCCGGGCGGCGGTGGATGTTCGCAGCTCGGAGGACTTCCTGCTGATCGCGAGAACGGACGCGCGCGCCGTGCACGGCCTGGAGGACGCGCTGGAGCGCGCGCAACGTTATGCGGAAGCCGGCGCCGACGTGACCTTCGTCGAAGCGCCGACCAGCATCGGCGAGCTTGAGCGCATCGCGCAGCTGCCCCTGCCGCAGGTGGTGAACGTCGTGATCGGCGGCAAGACCCCTGCGCTTGCTGCGTCCGAATTTGCCCGCATGAGGTTCGGCATGGTGCTCTATGCAAACGCTGCGCTGCAAGGCGCGGTGCGGGGCATGACGAATGCGCTGAGCCACTTGCAGCGGCTTGGGATGCTCGAAGAGGACCCGGCACTCGTCGCCACTTTCGCCGAGCGCCAGGCACTTGTCCGCAAGGACCTGTTCGACGAGTTGGATCGACATTACGGCCGCTGAAGCGGTGCGTTCACAAGGAGAAATTGAATTGAGAATATTGCTGCCCGCCCCATGTCTGGTACTTGCTTTTATCGGCAACCCGTGGCCAACCGCCACAACCAGCACAACCAGCACAAGGGGAATCCGATGAAGGCAATGCTCCTGCGGGGGCCCGGTCAGCCTCTCGTGTGCGTCGACCGCCCCGACCTGCCGCCAGCTCCGGGCGAAGCGACCGTGTCGATTCGCTGTGCCGCGCTGAACCACCGTGACGTGTGGATCCAGAAGGGCGACTACCATGTCCTGAAGTACCCGGTAGTCCCCGGTGCGGATGGTGCCGGCATCGTGACGGATGTTGGCGAGGGCGTGGACGCATCGCTCATCGGGCATGAAGTCATCCTCAACCCGGGACTCTCCTGGGGCGAGCGGGAGGACATGGCGGCTGCGGACTTCTACCCCCTCGGCTCCCCGCGCGACGGCACGTTCGCCGAGCGCATCAATGTTCCCGCGGTGCAGCTGGCCCCAAAGCCAGCACACCTCGACTGGACGCATGCCGCGGCCCTGCCGCTGTCGGGCGTCACGGCTTTCCGGGCGGTCCGGTCACGCGCCGGGCTCAGGGCGGGCGAGCGGGTGCTGATCACCGGTGTGGGCGGAGGCGTTGCGCTGTTCGCGATGCAGTTCGCACTGGCACTGGGCGCGCAGGTGTACGCCACGAGCGGTTCGGATGAAAAAGCTGCCCGTGTGCGCGCGCTCGGCGTATCCGGCACGGCGAACTACCGCGATCCCAACTGGCCGGCACGCCTTCGCGAACAGGTGCCGCAGGGTTTCGATGTCATCATCGACAGTGCGATGGGCCCCGGATTCCAGAATTTGGTTGAGCTGGCGGCCCCAGGAGGACGCATCGCCTTCCTCGGCTTCACGGCCGGGGGTGACGTGCAGATGGATGTGAGGCCCATCTACCGCAAGCAACTGAGCATCCTCGGCACGAAGATGGGGTCCCCGCGGGACTTCGCGGCCATGGTGCGCCTGGTGGAATCCAGCGCGATCCAGCCCATCGTCGACCGCACGTTGCCGATGTCGCGTGCCAACGAGGCCTACGGAATCGTCGACCGTGGCGAGCAGTTCGGGAAGATCGTTCTGGTGAACGATCTAGCTGGCTGATCGCGCACTTGGGATGAACGGCACCTACGATTTTATCGTGGTCGGCGCCGGGTCCGCGGGCGCCGCGCTGGCCGCGCGCCTGAGTGAAGATCCGAATACGAGGGTCTTGCTGCTGGAGGCCGGCGGGCCGGACAAGCATCCGTTCCTGGCCATGCCGCTCGCCTTCCGCAAGATCTTCGGGCACCCGTCCTACAGCTGGAACTACCGCTCGGAACCCGAGCCCGCCTTGCACGGCCGCAGGCTGGAGATCCCGCGCGGCAAGACGCTCGGCGGCACCTCGTCAATCAACGCGCTGATCTGCATCCGCGGCCATCGGCGCGACTACGACCGCCTCGCAGAGAGTGGCCTCGAAGGCTGGGGCTACGACAGTGTGCTGCCCTACTTCAGGCGCCTGGAGACCAGCTGGCGCGGCGCCGGGCACTTTCACGGCGGCAGCGGGCCGGTGCAGGTCACGCCGATGACGCATGCGGACATGCTGTACGAGCCGCTGCGCCAGGCGGCGGTCAACGCGGGCTCGGCGAGACCGATGACCCGAACGGCGCTGTGCAGGACGGCATCAGCCGCATGGAAGCGACCATCGGCGGCGGCCGGCGATCGAGCTCGTCGCGCGCCTACCTGACCGAAGCGGCCACGCGGCCCAACCTCACCATTCGCGTCGAGGCCCAGACGCAGCGGCTGATCCTCGAAGGCCGGCGCGCCGTCGGCGTCGAATACCGCGATGCAGGCGGCCTGCACCAGGTCTTCGCGAGCGGCGAGGTCGTGCTGTCCTCGGGCACCTACAACTCGCCGCAGATCCTGATGCTCTCGAGTATCGGCCCGCGCCGGCAACTCGAAGCGCTCGGCATCGACTGCGTGCTCGACCTGCCGGGCGTGGGACAGAACCTCTCCGAGCATCCGAACCTGATCATGGTGTTCGGCGCGAAGAAGCGCGTCGGCCTGACGAAGTGGCTGCGCTACGACCGCACGGCCGCCGCGGCAGCCCGGTGGTTCCTGCGCCATGACGGCGTGTTCGCGACCAACAGTGCCGCGGCGAACATCTTCATTCGCACGCGCGTGGGGCTGGACCGACCGGACATGCAGATGATCTGCATGTCGGTCAACAACACCGCCACGATGTGGTTCCCGGGCCTGACGCCGCCGCCGCTGTTCGGCTTCTCGGCACGAGTGGGGGCGTTGCACCCGCTGTCGCGAGGCGCGGTCTCGCTGCGCTCGGCCGACCCGGGCGAGCCGCCGCGCATCCTCTTCAACCTGCTGCAGGCGCCGGAAGACATGGCGACGATGACCGCCGGCGTGCGGGCCTGCCGCCGCATCTACGGGACCCACCCGCAGAAAGAGCTGGTCGGCGGCGAGTTCTTCCCCGGCAGCGCCGTGCAGGGCGACGCCGAACTCGCCGAGCTGATCCGCCGCAACGCCACCCACCGCTCGCATCCGGTCGGCACCTGCCGGATGGGGCTGGACGACCTGGCGGTGGTGGATGCGAAGCTGCGCGTGCACGGCATCGAGGGCCTGCGCGTGGCCGACGCCTCGGTCTTCCCCGAGGTGCCGAGCGGCAACACGAACGTGCCGTCCATCATGGTCGGAGAAAAGGCGGCCGACTTATTGAAGGGCCGCGAGCCGTCGGTCGCCAGCCAGCGAGACGAGCGACCCGAATGGACTTTTGCGGGCCATTGACAAACTGGCCCGCGCGACGCGGGGCCTCGCCCGTTCAGCCCATGAAACTTACCAGCCAAAGAGAAATACCCGGAAAGACGAGCAGCACCAGCATCCTGACCGTGTCAGTGACCAAGAAGGGCATGACGCCTCTATAGCTGTCCTGGATTGGGACGCCCTTGGCCATGCCGTTCACGACATAGACGTTCAGCCCCACCGGAGGCGCCAGCAGTCCGAAGCTCACCGTCATCAGCACCATGATGCCGAACCAGATGGCAACGCTCTCCTTGGGCATTCCGAAGTCCATTGCCATAATCATTGGGAAGAAGATGGGAATGGTCAGAAGAAGCATTGAAAGCTCGTCCATGACCGCGCCGAGCAAGACGTAGAACAGCAGGATGGCGGCCACCACCCAGAACGGGCCAAGTCCCCAGGTCGACACCACTGCGGCAAGCTGGACCGGAACCTGGGTTAGCGCGAGCGCACCGTTCATCAAATCCGCTCCCAAAAAGATCAAGAAGATCATGGCGGTTGCTTCAGCGGTGGAATAGAAGCAGTGCCGCAGCTTCTGCCGCGTGAGCTCCCCCCTCAGCAAGGCGGCGATGAAGGTAGATGCCGCGCCGACAGCGGCGCCCTCGGTGGGCGTGAACAGGCCGCCATAAATGCCGCCGAATACCACGACAAACACGATGGCGATCGGCGCGATGCCGACCAATAGTCCGGCGCTGACACCCGTGAAAGCGCTGCTGCGCGCGGGTGCGTGTTCCGGCCGCAGCCGGACATAAACCGCAATGGCGACGAGGTAGCCGCACATCGCGATGAGGCCAGGCAAGAAGGCTGCGGCAAACAGCTTGGAAATGTTCTGTTCGGCCAGGATTGCATAGATAACGAGGGGCACGGACGGCGGGATCAGAATCCCGAGCGTGCCACCCGCGGCGAGCGTCCCCGTCGAGAAACCGTTGGAGTACCCCTGCCGCTTCAGCTCGGGAAGCGCTACCGAGGTGATCGTTGCCGCCGTCGCTACCGAGGAGCCGCAGATGGCACCGAAGCCTGCGCTCGCGAGGACCGCTCCCATGGCCAAGCCGCCGCGGAAGCGGCCGGTGACGGCGCTGGCGAACTCGAACAGCGCCTTGGAAATTCCACCTTGCGTGGCAAAGTTCCCCATCAGAATGAACAGCGGGATGACGGATAGATCGTAGCTCGCGAAGCGCGCATAGGCCTGCGTGTTGAGAAAACTGGCGAGCGGCGCCCATCCGGCCTGCAATGCATATCCAACCGCGCCGGCAAAGAACATGGCCCCCGCGATCGGCACGCGCACAGCCATTAGCGCCAGCATCAGCCCGAGTATCAGCAAGGCCAGGGAGATCGAGCTCATGGAAGCTCCTCTCTCAGGCCGGTGAAGGCCTGCACCAAGGCGATCATTGCCGTCAGCACCAGCGAGGGAGCAATGACTGCATATACTGCCCACTCAGGGAACCCGAGCATCATGGTCCGAGAACCAGAACTCCACGAGTGCCAGCCTCCAACTCCCGCGCGCCACGCGCACACCCCCAGACCAACCGCCAGGAGCGCGGCACCGACGCGGTCCAAGCGCTCATTGGTGGTGGGCTGCAGGGTGGAGGTGAAAAAATCAACGATGATGTTCGCGCGTCTGAATTGCCCCCATGGCATGAACAGCGCGATGGCGGCGCCGGCAACGACTCCGGTGAGCTCGTAGTCGCCCGCGATCGTCCACCCAGTGGTGTTCCGGCCTGCAACGCTGACGCAGATCACCAAGGCGACTGCGATCAACAGCAAGCCCGCCAGGACCGCGCAGAGCCTGGCTAAAAGTTCAAGTGTTTTCACGTGTGGTTCTGTTTGGATCGCGTACAGGCTGGGCACAGCGCCCGCGATTTCGGAGATGAGGGTGTGCGCCCCCGGCGAGGGCGCCGCTTCTGTGCCCCCCGGGTCAGACAACTGGCTTGTACTTGGCGATCAGCGCACGGGCGCTGGCAAGCAGCTTGGTGCCGTCGGCGCCGCGCTCGTTCATGTCCTTGACCCAGTCCTGTACGACGGACTCGGTGCGCTGCATGAAGACTTGCGCGTCCGCCTTGTCGACCACATGCACGGTGTTGCCGCGGTCGATGACCGCTTTACGTACGACCGGGTCATAGGCAGAGACCTGCCGTCCGAACCAGCCGGAGACCTCCAGGCCGGAGTTGTCATCGATCACCTTCTTGAGGTCCGCAGGCAGTGCCGCATAGCTGTTGGCATTCATCACCAAGATCTGGATCGAATTGTTCAGGCCTGGCATGCCCTTGGGAAACTCGGTGTGGTTCGTGGTGAGCTCATCCAGCTTCGCGGCGGGAGCGGTATCCCAGGGAATCATGGCCGCCTCGATGGTGCCCTTGGACAGAGCGTCCGGAATCTGGGGCAAGGGCATGCCGACCGGGATCGCCCCCAGCGCGCTCAGCATCTGCGTCGCCCGCCGGCTGGGCCCACGCACCTTCATTCCCCGCAGGTCCGCTGCCGTTCTCACTGATTTGCGCCGGGTGTGCAGCACATTCAACCCATGCGTGTGGATGGCAAGGTATTTGACGTCCTTGAGTTCTCCGGCAGCATGCGTGTGCATGAACTCCCACGCAGCTTTGGACGAGCCTTCGGCGTCGTAGGTCATGAAAGGAAGTTCGAATACTTCCGAAGCCAGGAACCGCCCGGCCGTGTAGCCAGTCAGCGTCCACACGAGGTCGACCACCCCGTCGCGCGCCTGATCCAGCAACTGCGGTGCCGTTCCGCCCAGCTGCATCGACGTGTAGCCCTCGAACTTGATGCGGCCACCGGACTCCCTCTCAACCTTCTGCATCCAGGGCGTGATCACACGCGCCCAGATGTTGGCGCTCGCGGGAACGAAGCTCTGGAACTTCAGGGTCACGAGCGGCGCGCCATGGCTTGCTGCAAACGGAGCACCGAGCACGGCTGCGGCGCCGAGTCGCAGGAACTGCCTCTTCTTCAACATCACTGTCTCCTCGCGTGGTGATTGCCTGAGCGGGTATTCGCGCAGGCAGTGGATGAGCGGACCAGTTCGCCGGACTGCGCGTCCGATGCAAACTTGAAGCCTTCATAGTCGTTGGCTTCGACGCGCTCGATGATTCGCCTGTACGTAGGCACCCCGGAGACGAACGCCATGAACACTCGGGGCTTGCCGGGGATGTTCGCGCCGACATACCAGGAATTCGCACGGGTATACAGGGTCTTGTCAGCCTCGTCCGCACAGAGCTGGACCCAACCCGCCTCGGCCTCTCTCGTCGCCTCGACGCGCTTCAATCCGTCGGCGTACATCCTTCTGATGAGCCGCATGATCCAATCGACGTGAGTTTCAATGGAGTGCACCACGTTGCTCAGCACCGAGGGGCTGCCCGGGCCGGCGATGACGAACATGTTCGGATAGCCGGCAATGCCCAGGCCCAGGTAGGCCACGGGCCCATCCTTCCAGCGCTCGCGTAGCGGCACTCCGCCGGATCCACGGATGTCGATCGCGAGCAGTGCACCGGTCATCGCGTCGAAGCCGGTTGCGAAGATGACCGCGTCGAAATCGTACTCACGCTCGGTGGTGCGCAGGCCGTGCGGCGTGGCCGCGACGATCGGCGTGGCCTGGACGTCAACAATGTCGACGTTGTCCCGGTTGAAGGTCTCGTAGTAATGCGAGTCGACGCTCAGCCGCTTGGCGCCGAAGGGGAGGTTGTCCCTCGGGCACAGCAGTTCCGCCTTCCGCGGGTCCTTGATCTTGGCGCGGATCTTGGCGCGGACGAACTCGGCGACCATCCTGTTCGTCTGTTCGTTGCTCATCTGGTCGGCGAAGGTACGCAGCATCCGGAACCCTCCTCCCGCGCCCTTCCAGCGATATTCCAGTTCCGCGAGTTTTTCCTCGTCGGTCATTTCGGCGGCCGTCTTAGTGTTCGCGTTCAGGAACTGGCCCGTGATCGCCTCGCGGCCCAAGATGCGGCGCTCTGGGTACCGTGCCTTGGCGGCCCGCAGCGCTTCCGGCGTGAAGGCGACGTTGTGCGCCGGCACGCTGAAGTTCGCCGTGCGCTGGAAGACGGTGAGCTGCGCAGCCTGCTCGGCGATGACGGGAGTCATCTGCACGCCACTGGAACCGGTGCCGATGACTGCGACGCGCTTTCCGGTGAAGTCGACGCCCTCCTTGGGCCACTGCGCGCTGTGATAGACCGCGCCGGCGAAGCTGCCCAAGCCGTCCAGCTTGGGACGCTGCGGCAGCGACAGGGCGCCGGTGGCCATCACCAGGTACGTGGCGGCAAAGCGTTCGCCCGCCTCGGTCGTCACTTCCCATTGCCCCTCTTCATCCTCGAAACTGGCCGCGGTCACGCGCGTGTTCAGCTGGATGTCCGGACGCAGCGAGAATCGGTCGGCCACATGGTTGATGTAGCGCAGGATCTCCTCCTGCGGCGCGTATCGCTCGGACCAGCTCCACTCCTGCTCCAGCTCCGGGCTGAATGAGTAGGAATAATCGAGACTCTCGACGTCGCATCGTGCGCCAGGGTAGCGGTTCCAGAACCACGTGCCGCCGACGCCGTCGCCCGCTTCGAGAACGCGCGTGCGCAGCCCCATCTCCCTTGCGCGGTAAAGCTGGTACAGCCCGGCGAAGCCAGCGCCGACGATCAGCATGTCGTATTTACCCTGAATGCCCATTCGATTCCTTTTCAATGGCAGGCGTGGATCAAATGCCATCCTGCGCAGCCTGCGCCACGAGTAGCGTTTGCATGAATTCTAATTCTGTTAGGTTGACACATCAACCTCATGGTCTACTGGTTTGTACTAGGTTGATATATCAACCTAGGTGCGTTTGAATGGCTCTCCGCGCGCGGCACGGGGAGCTGCGCGCCTCAAAGGATTTCACGCATCAACGGGTGAGCTCCACCCCCTCTTTGTACAAACCAAAAAAGATGGACCAGCAGATCCAAGACCTTCTCGAGCGCGTTCAGCAAGCCGGCCGCAAGCCCTTCTCGCAATGCACGCCGCAAGAGGCCCGCGCGTTTCCAACGATGATGAAGAGCCTGTTCGGGTCGGCGCCGGCCGGCACGCGCAACCGTGACCTGACCATCCCGTCATCCGACGGCTTTGCCGTTCCAGCCCGGCTCTACAAACCGGCCGGCGGCGCCGCCGGACTCATCGTCTTCTTCCACGGCGGCGGCTGGGTGCTGGGGTCGGTGGACGACTACGATCCATTCACGGCGACCCTGGCGGCGGAAAGCGGGTTCGCCGTGCTCTCGGTCGACTATCGACTCGCACCTGAGCATCCTTATCCGACCCCCGTGCACGACGCGCGTGCGGCGCTTACGTTCGCGGCGGAGCATGGGTCGCGGCTGTTGGGAGAGCCGCTGCAAAAGCTTGTCGCCATGGGTGACAGCGCCGGGGCGACACTCGCCACGGTCGCGACGCGCCATCACCGCGGTGATCCCGGCAAGCGCGCCGTGGATCTGCAGGTGCTGGTCTATCCTGTCGCCGCGGCCGGGTTCGACACCCAAAGCTACCGCGACTACAGAAAAGGATTTCTCCTCGGTGAGCAGGACATGCGCTGGTTTTGGGACCAGTATTGCCCGCGCAACGAACTGCGCACGCATGCGGACGCCAGCCCCAGCGCCGCTGCCGACCTTGCCGGCTTGGGCAAGGTTCTTGTCCTGACGGCGGAATGTGATCCGTTGCGTGACGAGGGCGAGCAGTATGGGCGCCTTCTCGCCGCCGCGGGCAATGCATGCGAGGTCGTCCGATGCGAAGGGTTGGTGCATGGCTTTCTGGCGATGATCAACTTTGCACCGTCCGCCCGGTCCGCATTTGAGAAAATAACGGCAGCGATCCGCAACGCGTGAGATCGACAGCGCCTGTCTGCCCCATCCGGGGATTTCTCGAACCCACTGACTCTATGAAACTAGATCTCGACAACTATGTTCCGGGACTGCTTCTCCGGTTGTCCAACAACATATCCAGCAGCGCCTCGAACGTCTATCGCGAGCGTTTTGGCGTTTCGGTCACCGACTGGCGCTTGCTGTCATTCTTCAAGCTTTATCCGTGGTCGACAGCGTCTCAGGCGTGCGAGCTGATGGGTTTGGATAAGGCGGCTGTCAGCCGCGCCGCGGCATTTCTGGTTGAGCAAGGATGGTTGGAGACCCGCCCGCAGGGGCTGCGTAAGGTCGAGTACCGCCTCACTCCGGCCGGAAACAAGCTTCACGACGATGTGTGCAAGGTGGCCTTGGCGCGGGAAGATGCGTTGCTTGCAGGCTTTTCCAAGGAGGAGAAGGAGATCCTGGTCGCGATGATGTGGCGCATGTTCGACAACGTCGGCGCGGTGCGCCGTGTGGGTCGCGGGTCACCGACAAGCAGGCGCCAGGCACAGAGTTCTTCGCCTGAAAAGCGGAAGCCAGCGACCAATTGAAGTGCCTACGGCGTGGCGCGTTCACGCCCGCAAGTCTCCGCGCTCGAAGAGCTGCTGCCGAATGTCCTTCTTGGCGATCTTCCCGTAGCCCGATTTCGGCAGGTTGTCCCAGAAGACCACATGGTGCGGCCAGCGATAGCGCGCACAGCGGCCTTCAAGATGGGCGAGCAGCGCGTCGCCATCAAGCTGTGCGCCCTCACGCCGGACTACCACTGCCACGCCGACTTCGCCCCACTTGGGGTCGGGTACGCCGAGCACCGCGACTTCGGCCACCGCCGGATGCGTCAACAAGACCTCTTCCACTTCACGCGGGTAGACGTTCGAGCCGCCGGAGATGTACATGTCCGACTCGCGACCGGTGATGTACAGCAATCCACGTTCGTCCATCTTGCCGAGGTCGCCAGTATGGAACCATCCGCCGCGCAGCGCATGTGCAGTCGCTTCCGGATTGTCGTGATAGCCCGAAAACACCGCCGGTCCGCGCACGCAAATCTCGCCCACCTGGCCTACGCCGACCGGCTTGAGCTCGGCATCGAGAATCGCCACCTCCATGCCGGTGCGCGGACGACCACACGATCCGACATTCGCGTTCGGATCGTCGTCGCCGGCCGAATGCATGTCTGGCGGCAGCACCGTGATGTTGCCCGTGACTTCACCGAGACCGAAGTACTGCACCAGCACCTTGCCCAGTTTCTGCAGCGCGAGCTTCTGGTCGGCGCGGTACATCGGCGCCCCGGCATAGATCATGTAGCGCAGGCTGGAGTGGTCGTAGCGGTCCACGGTCGGATGCTCCACCAGCATCTTGACGATGGTCGGCACCGTGAACAGGTTGGTCACGCGATGCTTCTCCACCGCCTGCCAGAACGCCTCGGGGTCCAGCTTTTCTCCCGGCAGGAGCACCGTGGCTGCACCCCGCGCCACGTTCACCAATGCATGGATTCCCGCGCCGTGCGACAACGGCGCCACCGCAATGGAGCAGTCTCGCTCAGTCGTGCCGGGGATCAGGTCGGCCAGGTGGTTGGTCACCACGAAAGCCATCTGCCCATGCGTCAGCACGCCGGCTTTGGGGCGGCCGGTTGTGCCGGAGGTGTAAAAGAACCAAAGCGGGTCGTCATGGGCGACAGTTTCGTGCTCGGCTTTCGCCCCCAGGTAGCTGCGGACGAGCTGCTCATAGCTGTGCTCACCCGTTCGGGGCTCGCCGATCGTGATGATGTGCTTCAGCCCTGGGGCCGCGGCACGCACCGCGTCGGCATGGGCCGCGAACGCGTCTTCCACGATCATCGTGGTCGCCCCGCTGGACGCCCCCAGGTAGGCCACCTCCGGCGGCGTCAGCCGGAAATTGGTGGGCACCCAGACACAGCCGAGGCGAAACGCGATCCAGCAGCTCTCGAACATCTGCACGTTGTTGCGCGACTGCACGAGAATGCGATCGCCCTTGCGAATGCCGAGCCCGCGCAACGCGGCGACCATGGCAGCCACGCGCTGCTCGAGCTCGGCCCAGGTCCAGGTCTGTTCGCCTCGGAACAATGCAGGGCGGTCCGGAAACAACCGGGCGGTCTGCGTGAGCAGCTGCCCGAGGTTCATGACCTGCGCAGGGTTCACGCCGACTCCAGGATGCTCAGGTAGCTGGCGACGGCGGAGCCGCCCATGTTGAACACGGCACCGACGCGCGCGTCCTGCACTTGCATGCCCCCTGCCGTGCCCGACAGCTGCATCGCCGCCATGACGTGCTGCGAGACGCCGGTGGCGCCAATGGGATGCCCCTTGGACTTGAGGCCGCCGGACGGGTTGACCGGCAGCTTGCCGTCCATTCGCGTCACGCCATCGAGGATGACGCGCGCGCCTTGCCCGTGAGGCGCAAGCCCCATCGCCTCGTACTCGAGCATCTCCGCGATCGTGAAGCAGTCATGCGTCTCCACGAACGACAGGTCTTCGAGCCTCGCTTCGGCGGATGCCAGTCCCTTCTGCCACGCGAGCGCTGCGCCTTCGAAACGCGTGGGGTCGCGCCGCGACATCGGCAGGAAATCATTGACCTGCGTGCGCGAGCGCCAGCGGACCGGCGCAACCTTCGCGCCGCGCAAAGGCTCCGTCGAAAGCACCAAAGCCGCTGCCCCATCGGAAACGAGCGAACAGTCGGAGCGCTTCAACGGGCCGGACACGAAGGGGTTCTTGTCCGAGGCCGTGCGGCAGAAATCGAAGCCGAAGTCGCGCCGCATGTGGGCATAAGGGTTGTGCATGCCGTTGCTGTGGTTCTTGGCCGAGATCGCGGCCAGCGCGTCGGACTGGTCGCCGAAGCGCTCGAAGTACCTGGTCGCGATGCCGCCGAAGATGCCTGCGAAGCCGGCCGGGTCCGTGCCCTCCTCCTTGACGTAGGAGCACTTGATCAGCGTGGCCGCCACCTGCGGGGTGGTGAGCTCGTTCATCTTCTCCATGCCGATCACCAGGGTGCGCTTCATGCGCCCCGCCGCCATGGCATCCAGGGCTGCCCAGATGGCCGCGGACCCCGTGGCGCAGGCATTCTCGGTGCGCACGGCAGGCGTGTGCCGGAACTCGGGCATCGCGACCGCCGGCAGCGATGCAGTGAAGTCCTGGCCGACAAAGCCGGCATTGAAGTGACCAACAAAGATGCCGTCGATGTCCTTGGGCTCGAGGCCGGCGCTATCCAGTGCGGGCTGCACCGCGTCCCGGATCATCTGCTCCAGGTCCAGCTTGTCGAGTTTGCCGAAGGGCGTATGGCCCCAACCAATGATGTATGAGCTGCTCATGGCTATCCTCTGCAAAGAAGGTAAACGAAATCAGGGTGCCAGCGGGCTTCAGGCCTCCAGCAACTCGCGCTCGACCAGCCAGCCGCGGATCAAAGCCGTCGCCTCCTTCATCAGCTCGGGCTGACCCGCGTAGTAGTGTGTCGCGCCCTTGATGATCCGGTACGTCTTGTCGGGCGACGCGGCGGCCTGGAACAGCATCTTCGGATGCGTCTGCGGTACGGCGTCATCGGCGCTGTTCTCGATCACCAACAGCGGCGCGCGCATGCGCCTCGCGTTCTCGAGTCCGTTGCCGCAGGAGTCGTCGAGCGACCATTGCGACAGCCAGGAACGCAAGGTGGTGAAGCGCGCCAGCCCCACCGGACCGGTATTCACCGTCTCCGGATTGCCCATGTAGCACCACCGCGGCTTGCGGTCGTTGGGATCGAGCGAGGGATCGAGGAAGCGCGGGTCAGCCAGCGTGCGGTGGACGATGAACGGCCGCTCCATCTCGCCCGTGCCGCGTGCCTTCAGTTCCTGCAACTTGGCCTTGGCCCAGGATGTGATGCGGCGCATGCGGGCGAGCTGGGCCGCGCGGTAGCGGGCTATGTACTCCTGCGAGTACGGCGGCTGGTTGGGATTGCGCGGGTCGTAGATGTCGAGTTCGACCTCGCGGTCATCCGGGTTCGCCTCGTCGCGTACGGACGGATCGATCGCCTCCGCCAGCAGATGCGCCCGTGACAGATGCGCTGCCTGGTAGATGACGGCGTCCGCCGGGATGAGGCCGGCGCCCTTCAAGTTCACGGGATCGCCCGCGGGCGTGTGCGTGATGCTGGGGTTTTCGGCTTCGGCCTGGTAACTCACGGCCAGCGAACCGCCGCCGCTCCAGCCGACCAGCACCACGTACTTGTAGCCCCACACCTCCTTGGCATGCCGGATGTAAGCGCCCAGATCCAGGAACACCTTTTCCATGATGAGGGCGGTGTCGTTGCGCTGGTAGCGACTGCCCGCGCACAGCACGTGCGCGCCCGTTGCGGCCATCGCACGCGGCACGGGCAACAGCTGCAGCGTGGATGCCGGGTGCATGAACACCATCAGCGTGTCCGAGGCGTGGCCTTGCGGCCGGAAACGGATGCCCTCCAGGTTCACTGCCCCCTGGCTGCCGGAGAATCCATAGGTCTCGGTGAAGGTGGCGCGTTCCTCGTACTGGAGGTGCAACCACTCGGTTTCGATGTCGAATGCTTGGGTCATGTGCCCACTCTACGAGTGAGCGCTGGTCTCGGCAGTCCCCCCGGAGGGGACAGACACGCCGCGGTCCTCGCGGGACAGTCAGTAAGCCGAGGACCCATCACATGACTTCCACGCCTTCCTGGCTCCAGGTCGAGGAGAAAGTCTGTTGGCCGCGTGAGCACAACCAAACAGCAGGAAAGGAAAATCACGGATGCCGAACATCACGATCGTCTGCTATAGCAGCACCGGCAACACCTGGGCCATCGCCAATGCGGTGGAGCAAGGCGCGCGCGAGGCGGGCGCGAAGACACGTTTGCGCAAGGTACGTGAGCTCGCCGGCCCCGAGGCCGTTGCAGCCAAGCCGGCCTGGGGCGCGCACCTCGAAGCGGTGAAGGACATACCGGAAGCGACGCTGGATGACCTCGACTGGGCCGATGGGTTCGTATTCGGAACACCGACGCGCTTCGGGCTTCCGTCGGCCCAGTTGAAGCAGTTCATGGACACGCTGGGCCCGCTGTGGGCCCAAGGCAAGCTGCAGGATAAGGCCGCAGCCGCGTTCACCGGCGCCGGCAATATGCATGGCGGGCAGGAAGCCACCCTGCTCGCGCTGCACAACGCGTTCTACCACTGGGGCTCGATCATCGTGCCGATGGGCTACACGGACAAACTGTTGTACACGGCGGGTGGCAATCCCTATGGGGTGAGCTACAGCGACCCGCGAGGGCAGCCCATGCCGCCTGAGAAACTCGCTGCCGCGCGGTACCAGGGCGCGCGGGTGGCCAAGTTCGCGGGTCTGCTTGCGGCGGCACGCCGCTAGGGAAGGTCTGAACCGTTCGCGCTCTTTGCCCGCTACCGGGTCCGCATTGGAGAGAATGCGGCATGGTAGGCTCGCGTCCCCAGAACTGCAGCAGCGACGGAGTCCCCAATGGACGAGAAGGTGGTCGAAGATGGCGCTGACGAGGAAAGTGGCCGCGGCGTCCAGTCCGTCGACACTGCGCTGCGCGTCCTCTCCGCACTGGTGGAGATGGGCCAACCGCTCATGCTCAAGACGGTGGCCGAGCGCGCCGAGATGCCGCCACCCAAAGCGCATCGCTACCTCGTGAGTTTCTGCCGGGGCGGCTTGGCCGAGCGCGATCCGGCCTCCGGTGGATACCGGCTCGGACCGCTGGCCGTGCGGCTGGGCCTGGCAGCGCTGCGCCACTTGCATGTGGTCAACGTGGGCGCACAAACGCTCGGCGAGCTGCGCGACGAGGTCGGCTACACCGTCGGCCTCGCGGTGTGGGGCGCCGCCGGGCCGACCTTCGTCCGCTTCGAGGAAACCAACGATGCGTTGATCATCAGCGGCCGCCCGGGCTCGGTCATGCCAATCCTGTCATCGTCGACCGGCAGGGTGTTCGGTGCGTACATGCCGCGCAGCATCACCGATCCGTTCCTTCGCAAGGAACTGGCAGGAAAGCCCCATCCGGGCGCCAGCCCGTCCAGCACACCGCGGATCACGAAGGAGCAGATGGAAGCTCTCTTCCAGTATGTGCGCGAGCATGGCCTGGCACAGGTGCGAGGAGACCTCAACCCTGGCCTGCATGGCCTGTCCGCGCCGGTGTTCGACCATGCGGGTGCCATCGCGGGCGTGATCACGGTGATGGGGCCGGCGGGCGTGATCGATGTCGAACTTGACGGACCCATCGCGAAGGCTTTGCGGACGAGGGCACGGCAGGTTTCGCAGCGAATGGGCGCGCCCTGAAAGAAGCTCGGCCGCAGGGTAACAGTTAACGGCCGAACTCGTTTTCAAGGGTTTTCCCTAGCGTCGGCAAATTACGGGAAGCGTAACATGATTACGTGATAGAGAATCGACAGCGCCCCTCAGAGGGTGCTCCGAGCCCTGAGATCCATCCCAGGAGACAAGCCATGACGATCATGACCGTTCGCGAGAACGCCGCTCGCACCACCCCGCGGGACGCCGCACTCGCCATGCTTGTGGATGCCGTCGGCGAAGACCGCTTCGGTCCCGCCCTGGCCCGCTTCCTCAATGAACTCTGTGGCGCCGATCACTTCGCGGCATTCCGTTTTGGCAAGGACGAACTGCGCGAAGTCGCGGCCTGCTGCGTCGAACCCGAGCGCACGGCGCACGACCGCGTTGCAAGCTATGTCAATCAAGGCTGGTGGAAGCGCGACCCCGCGATGACCGAGGCGCAGCGCTGCCTGGGCGCCGTGCGGCCCAGCATCATCCACGTCGATTTCAGCGACGACGGCTATACCGCGATGCGCCCCACCATCTATCCGCACGTGCGCGACCGTCTGCTGCTGTGCGGCCACGGCCCCAATGCCGACTTCGGCCTCAGCATCGTGCGCGCGGACCCGCATGCGCCCTTCGCGGGCGAGGCGATCGAGAAGGTCGCCCACTCGGCCGAGCTGCTGATGGCCGTGCTGGGCAAGCATGCCGACATCCGCCAGACGCGCCCGAATGTCGCGCAAGCGCTCACGGCGCTCGAAGAAATCGAGAATTGCATCGTCGCCACCAGTGCCCTGCCCCGGCGCGAAGCCGAGGTCAGCGCGCGCATCCTGTACGGCTTGTCGTCCGTAGGCATCGCGCTCGACCTGTCGGTCAGCGAAGAGACTGTGAAGACCTATCGCAAGCGCGCGTACCAGCGCCTCGCCATCGGCAGCGAGCGCGAATTGCTCACCTGGTACCTGGCGCGCTGGAGCTGCTGGCGCGGGCATCGTTTCGAAGCCGCCTCTTCCGGCGCGCTGCACTAGACACGCCCGACGCACGGCCGCGCGCACGGTTCATGCCGTGGAGCCTGACACATACAACGCGAGAGTGGAGCGCGCAGCCTTCCGCGACCGCATCCAGCGCTCCCCCTTCAACTCATGACACTAGATGCACTTGAACAAAGGACTTCGAATTCTTCCGCTATCGGAAGCTGCCAGGAATCTTTCCGTATACCAACTTGCCAAAGTGGATGTGTCACCAACCATTTGAGCCGGAGCAGCGCAGCCTATCGCCTCGCACACGACGTCCTCGCTCCGCCTTGCTTGAAGGCTCCGCCGCCGGCGGATGACGTAGCCTACTTCGCGGCCCGGACGGCGTCGCTTTGGGTTCCGAAAAGACGGATGACGGATTCACGCAGCCATCGGATGGCGGGATCCGTATTGAATCTGGGATGCCAGAACTGCTTGAGCGCGTACGGTTTGATGTTGATGGGCGGTTCAACGATCCGGAGATTCTCCACGCGAGCGTAGTAGTCCGCGATCGATCGAGGTACCGTGACGATCATGTCAGTCGCCGCAATGATCGCAGGCACCGTGAGGAAGTGCACGGTCGTGAATTGCACGCGACGCTGGAGTCCTCTCTCCTTGAGCATGCTTTCGAATAATTCGCCGCCGCGCCCCATGGGCAACACAACGGCGTGCGACATCTGCAGGAACTGACTCATGCTGACGCGTGACGACTTCACGACGGGATGGTTGGCGCGCACCAGACAAACCAGCGTGTGCATGAACACCGTTTGCACATGGAGCGCCGGCCGTTCGAGATTCGGAAAAAAACCGAGGGCAAGGTCGCAGCGTCCTTCCTCCAGAGCCGCTTCGATGTCCTGCCTCGCGAAGGTTTCGCATCTCAGGTTGCAAAGAGGTGCCTCGCGCTCGAGGTGGGCCATGAGGGGCGGCGCAAAGTACTGCTCGCCCACGTCCGCCATGGTGACGACGAAGTCGCGCCTGGAACTGGCTGGGTCAAACGCCTTGCGGTGAAGAACTGTTTCGTCGATGTCCGAAAGCGCCTCGACCGCACATTCAACGACCTCCGTGCACCTGGGCGTAGGCAGCATCCCCGAAGGGGATCGCACGAACAGAGGGTCTCCCAGGCTCTTGCGAAGCCGGCCGAGCGCAAGGCTCGTCGCCGGCTGGCTGAGCCCCAGTTCCGCCGAAGCTTTTGAGACGCTCCGCCAGTGATGAAGCGCAACCAGGACGCGCAACAGGTTGAGATCGAAGCGCTCTGACATTTGCGGATTAAATAATTGATTTAAGTCTTCGTTTATTGCCTAAATTTTGACCCTGGTCAATCATTGCGGTCCTTAACAGTGCTAGCGCGGGCATCACCCGCCCGCCAGCGGAGACAACACATGAAGATTCTGGAGATTGCCGGCGGCGTCGCCGACTCGCACGCAGACCTCAGCGACAGGGTGAGCCGATGACCCGGCGTCTGGATGCTCGCTTCGAACCCGATACGCCGAGCGCATTCCTGAACGGGAACCACGCGCTGATCCGGATGCTGGTGGAGCAGATGCGCTCCGACGCTGCAGCCGGCTTGCGCACCAAGGCCTTCGTCACGGGCTATCCCGGCTCCCCCTTGGGAAGCATCGACATCGCATTGCGCCAGGCGCGGCGAACGCTCGACGCGCATGGCATCACGCACCAGCCCGCGCAGAACGAGGAGTTCGCCGTCTCGATGCTGAGCGGCACCCAGATGCTTGACGAGCACCCACACCCGGAAGTGGACGGCGTGGTGGGCTACTGGTACGGCAAGGGACCCGGGCTGGACCGTTCGGGCGACGCTCTCAAGCATGCGAACTTTGCGGGAACGAGCCGCCATGGGGCCGTCGTCATCCTCAGCGGTGAGGACCATGAGGCCAAGAGCTCCACGGTGCCGTACCAGCAGGATTTCTCGTTCGAGCACCACGGCATGCCGGTGCTGTATCCCTCGTGCGTGCAGGAGATCCTGGACTACGGCCTGCATGCCGCGGCGCTGTCGCGTTTTTCCGGCTGCTGGGTGGCGCTCAAGCTCGTCGGCACGCTGTGCGACGGCGGAGAGGTGGTGCAGCTGCACCCCGCGGGGATCACGACCCGAACCCCGGACCTGCAGATCGCGGGCAAGCCTTTCGCCAAGCTCGCCAACCACCGCTTCTTCCCGGTCACCAACGTGGAGACGGAACGGCGCCTCTACGACGAGCGCCACGCAGCCGTCCTGGCCTACTCACGTGCGAACGGGCTCAACCGGGTCATGCGATCCTCGTCAGGGGACCGGATCGGCATCATCAGCGCGGGAAAGAGTTGGGCCGACACCCTACAGGCCCTCGAGGATCTCGGGCTCGACGCGCGAGCTCTCGACGCCAACGGCATCCGGCTGGCCAAGGTCGGCCTGCTGTGCCCATCCGACAGCGCGTTCTTCCGCGAATTCGCCGAGGGTCTCGAACGCGTGATCGTCGTCGAAGAAAAGCGCGACTTCCTGGAAAGGCAGGTCGCTGCGGGAATCGTCGGCACGAGCGTGCGTGAACTCCTGGGCAAACAAGACGCGGACGGAGCCCGCCTGTTCCCCGTCGAAGGCGGCATGACCAGCGACATGGTGGCCGAACGCCTGGCGCGCGTGCTGGCGCGCAGCATCACCTTGCCAGAGCGCGGCCGCGAGCGCGTGCGATACCTGCAGCAGAAGACCGTGCAGCGCAGCCCCGCGCTGCCCGGGCGTGCACCGAACTACTGCTCGGGCTGCCCCCACAACGTCTCGACCCTGCTTGCGCCCGGCCAGATGGCATGGGGTGCGCCAGGCTGTCACCTGTTCGCCTCCCTCATGGACAACCCGCAGAAGCGCGTCGAAGCCACGACGCAATTGGGTGGCGAGGGGCTGCCCTGGCTGGGTCTCGCCCCGTACACGAGCCGCCCCCACATTGTTCAGAACGTCGGCGACGGCGCCTTGTTCCACTCGAGCTACCAGAACATCCGGTTTGCGATCACGACGGGCGCGAACATGACGTTCAAGCTCCTGATCAACGGTGTTCTCGCGAACACCGGCGGGCAGGAAGCGGTGGGCGCCAGCGCGATCGCGGATCTGTCCGCCCGCCTGTTGCAGGACGGCGCATCCCGTGTGGTCCTCGTGACGAAAGAGGCCGGCCTGTATGCAAGGGTGCAGCTTCCCGCCGGCCTGGTGCGCCGCTCACCGGACGAGCTCGAACAAACGATGAAGGAGCTCTCGGAGATCAAGGGCGTCACCATCCTGATCTACGACGGGGCGTGCGCGAACGAGCGGCGCCGTCGCCAGAAGCGGGGGCTGCTGCCCGCGCCCGCCGTGTTCACGTTCGTGAACGAAGAGGTGTGCGAGAACTGCGGCGACTGCGGCGCCAAGGCGAATTGCATGTCGCTGCAGAAGGTGCCGACCGAGTTCGGTGCCAAGACACAGATCCACCAGTCGACCTGCAACCAGGACCAGGCCTGCATCCAGGGGGAATGCCCTTCCTTCGTCACGGTGGAAGTGGAGCCTGGCAAGGGGCTTCGCAGGCCGGGCCTGCCCTCCATCGACGCAGCCGGCATCCCGGAGATCGAGCCGGAGGCCTTGCAGGTGCCCTACCACGTGTACATGCCGGGCCTCGGGGGATCCGGCGTCCTCACGGCCAGCGCCATCCTCGCACAGGCGGCCGCCATGCAGGGTCTGCAGGTCAAGACCTACGACCAGACCGGAGCGTCGCAAAAGTGGGGCGCCGTGCTCTCCAGCCTCATTCTGGCTCCCGCGGAGCGGCCGCCGCACACGAACAAGGTCGGCATCGGCAAAGCGGATCTCTACCTCGCGCTCGATCTCCTGGCGGCGGTGGACGCGAGCAACCTGAAGTGCTGCGATGCCGAACGCACACGGGCTGTCATCAACGCCGGCGTGTTCCCGAACGGAGAGGTCATCCGTGACTCCCGCAAGACGCTTCCGACGCAGGAGTTGTGCGGCACCGTCGCCGCCGCGGTGCGGGAAGGCAGCGCCTTGACGCTGGATGCGCAGCGCATCGCCGAGGCGCTGTTCGGTGACTTCATGATGACGAACATGGTGGCCATCGGTGCTGCCTACCAGGCGGGTTGGCTGCCGATCCGCGCGGAGTGGATCGAGGCCGCGATCGCTTTGAACGGCACCCAGGTGGAGGCGAACACGATGGCCTTCCGTGCCGGGCGGCTGTGGGTGCACGCGCCGGAGCAGATCCAGGCGCTGGGCACGCTCAAGCTCCAACCGCTTGCGGATCGTACGCAGCGGCTGCGCGCCCTGCGCAGCGAGGGCAAATTCGGCGAACTGGCCGCCTTCGAGCCGCAGCTGGCAAAGCTGCCTGCGCAGCTTCGTGACCGTGTGCTGCTGCGTTCCGTGGATCTGGCGGACTACCAGAACATGGCGTATGCGGTCCGCTATCTGGAGCGGGTGACGTCCTCACTGCAGATCGAGGTAGCTGCCCGCGGAGAGCAGCACGCCTATGAGGTGACCGCGGCGGTCGCCGACGGCCTGCACAAGATGATGGCATACAAGGACGAGTACGAGGTGGCACGCCTGCTCACCCAATCCGGCTTCGAGAAACGGGTGGCCGACATGTTCTCCGGGAGCGTCCGCCTGAAATACAACCTGCAGCCGCCTCTCGCACGCACGCTGGGCCTGAAGGGAAAGATGCGCGTCGGCCGTTGGATGCATCCGGCGCTGAAAGCCCTCGCTGCGCTGAAGTTCCTGCGTGGGACGGCCCTGGATCCGTTCGGCGCTCTGGCGTCCCGACGGGAGGAGCGGGCGCTGCTCGCCTGGTACGAGGCTGTGTTGGCACAAGGCCTTGGGCTGCTCGACGCGTGCAACGCCGCCCAAGTCGCCGAGCTCATGCGGCTGCCCCAAACCATCCGCGGCTACGAGTCAGTGAAGTCTGCGGCCGCGACGCAAGCAAAGGCACAGGCGCAGCGCCTGCTGTCTGAGTTGAAGCGGCCTCGCACGATCGAGATTAAGCCGGTCGCACTTGCAGCCTGAGGCCAAGTTCCTTGTTCGATCAACCACAAAAGGAGACACATCATGGTCAACACCTTCAAGCGCCTGGCGGTCACGGCCGCCCTCGGCGTCTTGGCATTCTCGGCGGCTGCACAGGAAATGCAGATCCGGCTGGTCACGGCATTCCCTGAAAACATGGCGTGGTCGCAGGAGCTGGTGAAGTGGAGCGAGCGGGTGAACGCGCAGGGCAAGGGCCTGGTCAAGATCAACTTCATCGGCGGCCCGCGCGCGGTGCCGACCTTCGAGATCGGCAATGCGGTCAAGAGCGGCGTCATCGACATGGCCCTCAGCCCCGGCGCCTTCTACACGAACGTGTTTCCCGAGGCCGACATGCTCAAGATGGCGCAGATCCCGGTGGCCGAGCAGCGCAAGAACGGCGCCGTCGAGTACATCAACAGGGTCTGGAACGAGAAGGGCAACATGCAGTATCTCGCCCGGATGGTCGAGGGTTACCCGTTCCACATCTTCTTGTCAAAGAAGGTCGACAAGCTGGATCTCACCGCCAAGAAGATCCGCGTATCGCCCGCCATTCGGCCGGCGGTGCAGACGCTGAACGGAAACGTGATCAACATCCCGCCGGGCGAGATCTACACCGCGCTCGAACGCAATGTGATCGACGGCTACGGCTGGTCGATCGGCGGCATCTTCGATCTGAACCTCGCGAGCCATACGAAATTCCGTATCGACCCCGGCTTCTATGACGCTGACGTGTCGTTGATCATGAACCTGGACAAGTGGAAGGCCATGACGCCGCAGCAGCGCGATTTCATCCAGAGGATGGCCATGGAAGTGGAGGCCAATTCTGCGTACTGGCGCAAGGAAGGCGAGGACGAGAAGAAGAAGCAGAATGCATCGGGCATCCAGCCGCTGACCTTCGGCCCGGCGGAGACCGCGAAATACCTGGATGCCGTGTACGACGCGGGCTGGGCCGACCTCATCAAGACCAGCCCGGTCCATGGGCCGAAGCTGCGCGCATTGCTGTCGAGGAAGTCATGAGCAGCGCGGCACACCCACAGGCCTTCGTCGCGCCCGCTGCAGGCCGCCGCATGGAAACCGCGCAGGCGGCCTTCGGGCGCCTCTACGACCTCATGATGGTGCTGGCCTGCCTGCTGCTGCTCGTGATGGTCGGCTCGATCACCCTCGATGTCCTGTTGCGGAATGTGGAGATCCCCGGCTTTCCGCGCGGCTTTCCCGCTTCCAACGACATCTCCGAGTACGCCTTGTACCTCTGCACCTTGCTGGGCGCGCCCTGGCTGCTGCGGGCCGGCCAGCACATCCGCGTGGACATCGTGCTGCGCGCCATTCCAGCCAGGCTTGCCTACGGTTGTGAGTGGCTGTCGGACGTGATGGCCTTCGCAGGGTGCGTGGCGCTCGCATGGATGGGGATCGTCATGACCTTCAAGAGCTACGCCAGCGGCGCGATCCAGATCAAGAGCATCGTCATTCCGGAGTGGTGGTTGATGGCGCCGCTGCCCATCGCGTTTGCGCTGCTCGCCATCGAGTTTGCATTCCGCATGTGGCGGCTTGCACATGGTCCGAAGGAACCGCGTTCCGACGCGGTGTCTGCAGCATGAGCGCATGGATCCTCCCTGCGTGGCTGCTCCTCGGCGGGTCCACGCTGCTTCTCTTCGTCGGCCTTCCAGTGGCGTTCGCCTTCCTGGTGACCAACCTCGTCGGCGCCTGGATCTATCTGGGCGGAGAGGCGGGACTGGGACAGCTCGTGCGCAACAGCGTCGTTGCGGTGACCAGCTTCTCATTGACTCCGATCCCGCTGTTCATTCTCATGGGCGAGATCCTGTTTCACACCGGACTGGCCGTGAAGGTCATCGAAGGTGTCGAGCGGCTGATCACGAGAGTGCCTGGCCGGCTGGCCGTTGTCGCTGTCGTCGCCGGAACCGTGTTCTCCGCGATCTCCGGGTCGACCATTGCGACGACAGCGATGCTCGGCTCCCTCATGGTGCCCGTCATGTTGCAGCGGGGATACCACCCGACCATGGCCACGGGGCCGATCATGGCGATCGGGGCGGTGGACATGCTGATCCCCCCCAGCGCGTTGTCGGTGCTGCTGGGCAGCCTGGCCAACATCTCGATTTCAGGCTTGCTGATCGGCGGGATCGTCCCGGGTGTCCTGCTTTCGATCGGATTCGTCGCCTGGATCGTGCTGCGCTCCGCAATGAACCCGTCGCTGGCACCGGCGAGCGAATTCGAGCATTTCCACGGGTGGGAAAGGTTCAGGCCGTTCCTTCAGTACGTGCTGCCGCTGCTCTCGATTTTCGGCGTCGTCGTCGGCGCCATGGTGGCGGGTTGGGCCACGCCGACCGAGAGCGCAGCGCTGGGTGTGGTGGCCACGCTGGTGATTGCTCTCGCTTATCGAGCACTGTCGCTCGCCGCGTTGATGAAGTCGCTGAAGGGAACCATTGGCATCTCGGGGATGATCCTGCTGATCATCATGGGCGCAACCACATTCGCGCAGATCCTCACCTTCTCAGGCGCCTCCAGTGGCATCGTCGAGGCGATCACCGACACGGGCCTCGGGCCCATGGCGATCGTCGCGGGAATGATGCTGATCCTGATCTTCCTCGGCATCTTCGTCGACCAGGTGAGCATGATGCTCATCACCATTCCCATCTTCATGCCGATCGTCCAGAAGCTCGGAGTCGACCCGGTCTGGTTCGGAATCATGTTCCTCATGTGCATGCAGATGGGCCTGCTTCTGCCGCCGCACGGCTTGCTATTGATGACGATGAAGGGCGTGTCTCCGCCGAGCGTGAGCATGGCGCACATCTTCCGCGCGGTCGTGCCCTATGTGGCGATGAGCGTGCTGCTGCTCGCCGCCATGTTCTTCTTCCCACCGCTAGCCACCTGGCTGCCGGGAATCATGAAATGAGCGGAATCGAAACCAGCCCGCGACTGCCTCTCCCCGGCGTCGTCAACGCCCCTCGCACACAGGCCGAGCGATACCTTCGGGAAGGCGCCTGGCGGCCCACCACGATCGGGAACGCGCTGCGGCAAGTGGCTCGCGAGCGTCCGCAGAGAACCGCGTATGTCTTCCCCGTAACGCGTGTGGGCAAGCTAGACAGGCAGCAGATGCGCCAGGCGATTGCCGAGAAGCTCGCGGCCGAGATGCAGAGGAGCTGAGCCGTTCATGCGTCACTACACCTATGACCGCCGCTTGAACTGGAGCGAATGCGACCCGGGCGGCATCATCTTCTTTCCGCACTACGCCCGCTGGATGGTCGACGGCTTGAACGAGATGTTCCTCGGCTTCGGCGTCGACCCGACCGGGCCGAGGGGCGACAACGCCTTGGGCGGCCTCCCCGTGCTCGGCCTGTCGATGAAGTTCGTCAGCGCACCCGTGTTGCATGACACCGTCACGCACCAGATCACCGTGATCAAGGTGGGCGGGAAGTCGATGACGTTCCGGCATCGATTCCTCCGCGGCGACCAGTTGCTGATGGAGGCCGAAGAGACGCGTGTGTGGGCCGAGCATCCTCTCGACAACCCGCGCGCGCTGCGCACCCGGCAAGTTCCCGACAACGTTCGAGCGCTTCTCGAGGATGCCGCCTGAGAGCCTCGGCACAAGGAACAAACCGAATGATGAAGGGAAACCAGAGATGATGATCAAGATCCTGGGTGGAGGCCCGGCCGGCCTCTACGCCGCCTACTGCATCAGGCGCCAACTGCCCGATGCCGACGTGACGGTCTACGAGCAGAACGACGCGCACACGACGTTCGGCTTCGGCGTGGTGTTTTCCGACCAGGCGCTCGAGTTCCTCGGAGCGGGAGATTCGGAAACCCTGCCGCTCATCACCGCGGGCCTCGAGCGGTGGAGCGACATCGAGCTGCGCCTGCAGGGGCAACGCATCCGGATCGATGGGGTCGGGTTCACCGCCATCGCCCGCTTGCGCCTGCTCGAGATCCTGCGCCAGCGCGCGTTGTCCGCAGGGGCGAAGCTGATCGACAGCCACGTGGTGCGCGACCTCGCGGAACTGGACGACGCCGACCTGGTGATCGGCGCCGACGGGGTGAACTCCCTGGTGCGCAAGACCCACGAAGCGGAGTTCGGCACGGAAATCACGCTCCTGAACAACCGGTTCGCGTGGTTCGGCGCAACGCGCCCCTTCGATTACCTGACGCAGACGTTCAAGCAGCTCGCACAGGGGAGCTTCAATGCGCACCACTACCGCTATACGCCCACGATGAGCACCTTCCTGGTGGAGGTGGATGCCCGCACCTTCGAGCGAGTGGGCTTCGAGCGGATGACGGAAGACCAGTCCCGGGCGTACTGTGAGGACGTCTTTGCGGAGGAGCTCGAAGGCGCCAGGCTGGTGACCAACAAGTCGCTGTGGCGCCGGTTCCCGGTGATCCGCAACAGGCGGTGGTCCGTGCGCAATCGGGTGCTGGTCGGCGATGCGCTGCGCACCGCACACTTTTCGATCGGCTCGGGAACGCGACTCGCGCTCGAAGACGTGCAGGCGCTGGCGCACGCGCTGGCCAACCATCCGCGCAGCGTCCAGGATGCACTCGCACAGTTCGAGGCGCAGCGACGCCCCGTCGTCGACAAGCTCGCGGGGGCGGCCACGCGCAGCGCGACCTGGTACGACAACTTCGCGGAACACCTGAAGCTGCCTGCCTGGGAGTTCGCCATGCACTACATCGGCCGCTCGGGTCGGGTCGACACCGAGCGCCTGCGCGCCATGTCGCCGCGGTTCGTGGCGGGGTACGAAGCGTGGCGGGAGGCCGCATGAAGCGGCGCGTCGACTGGGGGAATGCAGACGAATGACATCGGAATGGCGCAAGCCGACAGCGCTGCGCGCGAGCTGTACTACGACGAGATTCGCCCGCTGAACCTCGCGCCGCTGTGGAGCATGCTGAAAGGCCTCATCCCCGCCCAGCCCGTGCCCGCGGCCAAGCCATGCAAGTGGGCCTGGGACGACATGTATCCCCAACTGCTGCGGGCCGGCGGGCTAATCTCTGCCGAGGAGGCCGAACGCAGGGTGCTGGTCCTGGAGAACCCCGGGTTGCCGAGCAAATCACAGATCATCGACACCCTCTACGCGGGACTCCAGTTGATCCTGCCCGGCGAGACCGCGCCGAACGCCACATGCTGCAGGACATTGCGCCTGGACGGGCAGAAACCATCCGGATTCTGGAACTGCTGCGGATCGTGATTGCCGGACGCGAACATCATCAGCAGGCGGCTTCCGGCCGGGATCGTGACCCCATCGAGGGTGACTTCCTCTTTGACGCGCCTTGGCCGGCGCGCAACCCGCCGACCTGGTGGCCGGCCTCACCTGGGACGTGCCCGCGCTCGTGCTGTTCCAGTTGCTGGTCGTCCCTGCCGAAGACATCGCCCGGGTCAAGGATTGGGCCTCGAGCCGCGTGGTGCTGCGCAAGAAGGCCGAGGCAGCCCGGGACGACTACCTCAGCGACTTGCTGCGTGCGCGAAATGGCGACGACAGCCAGGCGACGATGCACGAGATCGGCGCAACTGCCTTCAACCCGCTGTTCGCGGGCCATGAAGCGACCTCCAGCGCCGCCGCCAACATGTTCAAGGCGGTACTGGCAGGCCACAAGCTATGGCAAGCGATCTGCCAGGGCGAACAGCCGCTCGGCCCGGTGATCGAAGAATCGCTGCGGCTGGACCCGCCGCGCTTCCCAGTGGTGCCGATGCTCGAGCGGTCCCCTTGGGAGGGGACGGCGAGCGCAAACGGTAAGCCGGATACTTGGCAACAACTCTACTGCCTCGCGCAAAACGTTCCTGCAAGCCATGAAAGCCATTGCCATTCGCCGCCACGGGGGGCCCGAAGTTCTGGAGGCCATCGACGTGGAACTGCCGCCTCCAGCCGAACGCGAGGTCCGGGTCCGGCACACTGCCATAGGCCTCAACTACTCGGACATCAACGTCCGCAACGGCGGCTTTTATCTCGGGGACGGGCCCAACTTTCCGGTCATCCTCGGCAACGAGGCCGCAGGTGTGGTGGAAGCAGTGGGCGTCGGTGTCAGGGATTTCGCCCCGGGAGACCGGGTCGCCTACGCGGGCAGCGGAGGGCTGTTCTTTGTGAACACCGGCGCCTATGCCGAGCAGCGCAACATGCCCGCGGACTGCTTGGTGAAACTACCGGATGACATCAGCGAAGAAACGGCTGCCGCCCTGTTGCTCAAGGGTTTGACGGCCGCGGTCGTCATCCACCATTGCTACACGCCGAAGCCGGGCGACAAGATCCTCATTCATGCGGCGGCGAGCGGGGTGGGAAGCCTGTTGGCGCAATGGTGTGCGCATCTCGGCGCGACGGTCATCGGGACGGTCGGGTCGCGGGCGAAGGCGGCATTCGCCCGCGAGCACGGCTGCAGCCATACGATCCTGTACCGGGAGGAAGACTTCGTCGCCGCCGTGAAGAAGCTGGCGCCGGAGGGTGTCGCCGCGGTGCTCGACGGCGTTGGCAAAGACACTTTCATCCCATCGTTCGACCTGCTGCGCCCCTTCGGCGCGGCGGTCAACTACGGCAACGCTTCCGGCAACGTGCCGCCTTTCAATCTCATGCTGCTGGCGCAAAAGGGGTGCATCGCCCTGCACAGGCCCGGCTTTGGTTTCTACGCGAACACCGGACCAGCGCGGCAGGCTGCCTGCGACGAGCTGTTCGAACTGGTGCGCCAGGGCGCACTGCGTGTGGAAATCGGCAGCAGGTGGCCCCTGAAAGACGCGGCTCTGGCCCACGAAGAGGCGGAGCGCGGGCGCAACGTCGGTTCCGTGCTCCTGATGCCCACGCAACCGTAGATATGCCCGGATTGCGACCTGAGCATTGCAATCCAGAAGAGCCTGGCCATCGTGCATCGGTTCCCCACCAGCGCGTCGCAGACAGGCGGAAAGTAGCTCGCGCGGCCTGCTCGCCGGGCGCTCGCAGCCCCATCCATCCAAAGGAGACAATATGCAAATCACACGCCGGCAGTTCGCCATTGGCGCCGCGGGAGCGGCCCTCGCGCCCGCTTGGGCTCAGACCTATCCTTCCAAGCCGGTCACGCTCGTCCTTGGCTATGCGGCTGGCGGCGGCGTCGACGCGGTGATGCGAAACATGGCCCCGGGCCTGACGCAACGCCTGGGCCAGCCGGTCATCGTCGACAACCGCCCCGGCGCAAGCGGCATGCTTGCCGCCAGCTATGTCGCCAAAGCCACTGCGGACGGCTACACCTTGTTCGGCACCGACGGCGCGGCGCTCGCCCTCAACGGGGCCCTGTTCTCGAAGCTCCCTTATGACCCTGTCGCGGATTTCTCTCCCGTCTCGCTGGTCATCCGCGCGCCAATCCTGATCGTCGCGCATCCGCAAGCTCCCTTTTCCGACCTGCGCGGACTGATCGAGCATGCCAAGCGCGAACAGGGCGGTATCGCGTACGCCTCGGCGGGTGCCGGTACCTACCACCAGCTGTCCATGGAACTGCTCAGGCGGCGGGCCCGGTTTGAGGCCAGGGCCATCCATTACAGGGGGGCGGGGCCTGCCGCACAGGATGTGATGGCCGGTCAGGTGCCGGTCGCGCCGCTCGATTCGATCGTCGCGCTGCCGCAAGTGGCCGCGGGCAAGTTGAAAGCGCTGGCCGTGCTGGCTCCGAAACGGATTGCGCAACTGCCCAATGTCCCCACTGCGGCGGAATCGGGTGTCGAAGGGGTGGAGGTCTTCCCTTGGGTGGGCGTCGCCGCTCCGCGGGCAACGCCGGCCAACATCGTCTCGCGTCTGAGTTCCGACGTCCGCGAAGTCGTCATGAGCCCGGAGGTCTCGAAGAAGTTCACTGGCCTTGGCATGGAGCCGTTCGCGACCACGCCGGAGCAATTCGGCGCTTTCATCAAGCAGGAGATCGCGCGCTGGCATCCGCTGATCAAGGAACTGAACATCCAACTCGATTGAGCTCCCGCCGACCACCAACGAATCTCAAGACACCCATGAAAGCCATCATTGCCACCACAGACGGGCTTCGGATCGTGGACAGACCCCGACCCGATCCAAAGCCAAGCGAAATTCTCGTCCGCACGCGCGCCATCGGTGTCAATCGCATCGATCTCCACGCGCTCGCCGCTCCGGCTGACCAGATCATCGGGATGGAATGGTCCGGCGAGGTGGTCGAAGTGGGCGCACAGTGCCATGGGCTCAGTGTTGGCGATCGCGTAATGGGCACCGGCCCAGCCGCCTACGCAGAGTATGTGGTGACGGACTATGGCCGTGCCGTACCCATCCTCAAGCGTGAAGTGGATTGGGCCGCAGCAGCGTCGGCCACGCTCGGGCTGCAGACCATGCACGATGCTCTCGTCACGCGCGGCAGACTCCGCCCTGGTGACGCCGTCCTGATGCAGGGGGCCGCCTCGGTGATGGGCCTGATCGGGATGCAGATCGCCAAGATGCTGGGCGCAGGCCTCGTTCTCGGAACATCCGGAAATGCGGAACGCCGCAGCAAACTCAAGGACTTCGGTTGCGACGTCGCCATCGACAGCAGCCAGGATGACTGGTCCCGCCAGGTATTGGACGCCACGAACGGCAATGGCGCGGAAATCGTCATCGACAACGTTTGCGGAGCCGCCTTCAATCAGTGCATGGCCGCAGCCGCGCTCGAAGGGCGCCTTGTCAACGTCGGCCGACTGGGCGGTGCCACCGCGGCATTCGACTTCAACCTGCACGCGCTTCGCCGGCTCGAGTTCATCGGGGTGACGTTTCGCACGCGCAGCGTGGAACAGGTGCGGTCCATCAACTCCCGGATGCTGGCAGACCTTGGCCAGATGCTTTCCGACGGTGGTCCTAAAGTCCCGATCGCGGGCCGCTTTGCTTTCGACGACGCTGCGCAGGCTTTGGATACGCTCCGACGCAGCGAGCACTTTGGCAAGCTGGTGCTGGAGCTTTGATGGGTCGCTCGCAGGCGCTTGCCCGGGCGGGAGAGATCCTGTGGGGCGCATGGCAGCAAGGAACGGTGATCGAATCCTTGCCCCAGGAATGCCGCCCTCTTACGCGTGCCGAAGGGTATCAAGTGCAGTCGGCCATCGAGGCGCGTTCGCGAGGCCCGCTCTTTGGCTGGAAGATCGCTGCGACGAGTCTCGCAGGTCAACGCCACATCAAGGTGGATGGTCCGATCGCAGGCCGGCTTCTGCGCGAGCGTGCGCACCCTTCAGGATCACAGCTGTCGCTCGCCCGAAACCGCATGGCCGTGGCCGAGCCTGAGTTCGCCTTCCGCATGGGTCGCGACATCCTTCCGAGGCGGCAGGCTTATTCGGTGGCCGAGGTGGTGGCGGCGACAGCCAGCCTGCATCCTGCCATCGAAGTCCCCGACTCGCGCTTTGCCGATTTCACGTTGGCCGGCGAGGCGCAGATCATCGCCGACAACGCCTGCGCGCATGAGTTCGTTCTTGGCGATGCCGCGCCGCAGAATTGGCGCACCACCGACCTTTCGGCGCACCGGGTTCATGGCCAGGTTTCCGGCCTGACACGCAGCTATGCCCGTGATGGCAGCGGCGCTGCCGTGCTCGGCAACCCGCTCACCGCGCTCGCCTGGTTGGTCAACGAGCTGTCCTCACTGGGAATCACGCTGCGTCGCGATCAAGTGGTGACCACGGGCGCCTGCACTGTTCCCCTTGAAGTGGAAGCAGGAGACCAGGTGCTCGCCGATTTCGGCGAGCTCGGCGCGGTGTCGGTGAGCTTCGGCGAATAGTTTTTTGGAACAGAAGGAGCGTTTGATGACGGCAAAAAAGGGTTACCTGTTCGCAGAACTCGACGTGGTCGACGCCGCGCATTTCTACAATGAATACATGCCGCGCGTATACCCCGTCCTTGAACAATATGGTGCCATCTTCCTGGCTGGGAGCGACGCTCCGGTCGTCAAGGAAGGTGGCAGGGACGTGAAGCGCGTCGTGCTGCTGGAATTCGATTCTTTGCAGCGCGCCGAGGAGTTCTACCACTCGGAAGACTACCAGGCCATCATTGGCTATCGGTTCGACTCGGCGCGGTCGCACCTCTATATTTTCGAGGGATCCGGCCTGCAGCCTGGATAGAGAAGTTGTACGCGGCAACGTACAACTTCCTCGCGTCAGGTGACACTTCTATGCCGTTGGGAGGGTAGATGTCAGGCACTATTCGCGTGACCGCTGCCGTCCACGTCAACGCGATACACCTCATTTGGAAGTTGCAGCGGGCCCGCGCCGATATAGCGAGCATCAGTAAAGTAGATGCGTCCGGCAGCGTCAACCGTGAGCTCATTCGGCGACACGAACGGATTGCCGAGATAGTTGTCTGCCACAACCGTCTGAACTCCGGAAATCAAGTTGGTCCGCGTAATCTTCCTTGTGCCGCCATGTTCAGCATGGACCATGAGCAGATCGTTGTTGCGATCGAAGCTCATCCCGTACGTCATCCCACTCGGCTCCAGGTACTTGACTCCGGAACGCGAATTTGTCCTCGGTCAAGAATGAGCTGAAGCAGTGTCGAACCGCCGGCGAAGCGGTTCATGCCACTTCCCAGATGTCGTAGATCGGCCCGTTCGGTTCTCGGGTGCCGGTGCCGATGGCGATCTTGTCGTTCAGCCAGGCGAGCTTCTTCGACGCGGTCTCGAACTGAACGGCGATGCGGAAGTAGTCGGCGCCACGCGGGATGGGCTCGCGATTGATGATCTTTCTCATGATGTCCGGCGTCGGTCCGTTGCGGCGGCCGCTGTAGGTCATGTAGATCAGCTCGCCGGCATTGGTTTCGAGCATCAGGCGCACGTCGAGGTGCAACCCGCCATCGGGGCGCTCCAGCACCACGTCAGCGCCGCCCGGCAACACTCGCCCGCGCAGGCGCTCGCCATCGAAGCGGCCGCCATTCACGCACATCACGCGCCGCGTGTAGCCGTGCGGGACGGCGCCTACCTGCTGCGGGGGCGCGTCGACATCGGCCTTGATCGTGAACAGCGGTCGCAGCTCGATTGGCGTCATGCCTTCTTCTCGTAGCGCTTGCGGACGTCCCTGATCATCTCGATCAGCGCCTGGGGCACGTCGCGTCCCTCGGCCTTGGCCTTGGCCTTGCAGTCTTCCCACAGCTTGAGGTCGGCGTAGCCCTTCTCGGTGTGGCGATTCCACTGCGTGTCGAGCGGGGTCGTGATCTCCAGTCGGACGCCAGCCGGGTCGTGGAAGTAGATCGACAGGATCAGACCCTTATGGTCGGTCGGGCCGATCACGTCCACCCCCTGCGATTTCAACCACTCATACCAGCGCAGCACCTCGGCGCGGTCCTTGGCTTCCAGCGCGATGTGGTTGAAGAGGTCGTAAGCGGGATGGCTGGCCTTGGCCGGGGGCGGCACCCCGGGCGCTTCGAAGAATGCCAGCGTTGAGCCGTCTTGCATGCGGAAGAAGATATGGAAGTACGGAATGTCGTCGCCGGTGGACGGGATGCTGTCGTCCAGCACCGTGCTCGCCAGCTCCATCCCCATGATGCGCGTGTAGAAATCGGTCGTCGCGGCGGCATCGGGCGTGACCCATGCGGCGTGGTTCAGCATCATCGGCGTCAGGCCGGGGTTGGGCGTCAAAGCCGCCTCTGGCTTTGCGGCAGTGACTTCGGGGGCGGTGGTTTGCATGGGATCGTTCTCCGGTTGAAGGCGGTTCAGACTTGCGGGTCGGCGATGCGCACCGCGATCCCGTCGATCGCGTCGCTCATCACGATCTGGCAGCACAGGCGGCTGTTCGCCTGGCGCGGCGCGGCCGTGTAGTCCAACATCTGGTTTTCGGAGTCGTCCGGCGCAGGCAGCAGCGCGGCGAACGACTCCTCCACCACGACGTGGCAGGTGGCGCAGCTCATCGCACCGCCGCAGTCGCCGGCGATGCCTTCGATGCCGTGGCCGGTTGCGGCCATCATGAGGTTCTGCCCAATGGGCACTTCGACCTCATTGCGCTCGCCGCTGGAATGGATGTAGATGACGCGGGGCATGGCTTCAATGTCGTTCAGGGGTGCGGCGGTGTCAGTCCCCTCGGCGGGGACGTTGGCGGCGCAGGCGCTGCAGTGCGGAACGCACGAGGCCGACGAAACCCTGCGGCATCAGGAACATGCACAGGATCAGGAAGCCCGCGAAGATCGCGGAAGGCGCGGCCTTCGAAATCTGGTCGGCCAGGTTCGGAACGAACTGGATGAAGGCCGCACCGACGAGCGCACCCGAGATCGTCCCCAGCCCGCCGACCACGGCGCCGACCAGGAAGAAGACCGAGACGAACGTGTTGAAGCTGTCGGGCGCGACGAACGCCGTGGCGACGGAGCCCAACGAGCCGGCGACGCCCGTGTAGAGGGCGCTGATGCCGAAGGTCATGGCCTTCACATAGGGCACGTTGATGCCCATGGCCGAGGCCGCGATCGGTTGCTCGCGGATGGCGACCGTGGCCCGCCCGAGCCGGCCACGCAGGATGTTCCACGCCGCCGCGAACAGGACGGCCGTGATCGCAAGCACCACCAGGTACAGCCACTGGTCCGTGGAAATCTTCCAGCCGAAGGGCGCTTCCGGTTTCAAAAGCGTGATGCCCTGCACGCCCCCCGTCCACGGCTCGAGCGCCTTGTGCTTCAGAAGCTGCGGCGTGGCCAGCGCCAGCGCGAAAGTGGCCAGGGCAAGGTAGTGGCCCTTCAGGCGCAGGGCAGGCCAGCCGAACAGGAAGCCGAACACGAAGCAGATCAGGGCGGAGATCGGCAAAGTCGCCCACCACGCGAATTGCGCGTGCTCCATCAGAATGGCGGTGACGTACGCGCCCATCGCATAGAGCGCCCCATGGCCCAGCGAGAGCTGGCCGTTGTATCCGACGAGCATGTTGAGACCGAGCACCGCGATGGCGGTGATCAGCGTGCTGGTGACGAGGAAGATCCTGTAGTCGCTCATCACGAACGGCACGGCAATGGCTGCGGCGGCCAGGATGGCGATGGCGACCACGCGCCAGGGCGTGCGCGCGCGCAGCGTGGGCACGGCCGGGGCGAGCGCTGCGTCGTCGGCGGAGATGGACAAGGTCGACGAATCGCTCATACCCGCACCACCAGCTTGCGCCCGAAGATGCCGGAGGGACGCACCAGCAGCACGCCCACGATGACCACCAGGGCCACGCTCAGCTTGAGTTCCGTGCCGACGAGGTAAGTGCCGGCCAGGTTTTCGACGATGCCGACGATCAGGCCGCCCGCGACCGCCCCCCAGGGATTGTCGATACCGCCCAGCAGCGCCGCTGCAAATGCGTAGATCAGGACGCCCCCCATCATGTTCGGCTCCAGGAACACCACCGGCGCCACCATCAGCCCGGCGACGGCGCCGATCAGCGAGGAGAGGCCCCAACCCAGCGCCAGCATCATGGAAACCGGAATGCCCGCGAGGCGCGAGGACACCGGGTTCTCCGCCGAAGCGCGCATCGCCAGGCCGACCTTGGTGAAGCGCAGGAAGCAGTAGAGGATCCCCATGACCAAGAGGACCACGGCGATGGTGCCCAGCTCATGACCGGAGAGCAGCGTCGTGCCGAACACTTTCGCAGGGAACGGGCTGGGGAACGGCTCGATTTGGTGGTTGAAGATCCAGCCGGCCAGCGAGTTGACGCCGATGAAGAGCCCGATGAAGACGACGATCACCGACAACTCGGGTACCTCGCCCAGGGGCCTCAAAATCAGCCGCTCGATGAGCATGCCGGCAACGAAACCAAAGGCAAGCGTTGCGAGAGCCGCGAGCCAATACGGGAGTCCCGCCTTGAGCAGCAGGAACGCGATGAAGGTGGAGAACATCGCCATTTCGCCCTGCGCAAAATTGATGTGATGGGTGGACTGGTAGATCATCACCAGCGCCAGCGCCAGGCAGGCATAGATGCCCCCCATGGCGACGCCGGAGGCGATCTGTTGCAGCAGGCTGAACATGGGTGGTCCTTTAGAAACCGAGATAGGAGCGGCGAATCTGCTCGTCGTCGCGAAGTTCCTGGGCCGTGCCCGACATCACGGTGCTGCCGGTTTCCAGCAGCCAGGCGTGGTCGGCAAGGTCCAGCGCGCGCGCCACGTTCTGTTCAACGAGCAGGAGGCTCACGCCCTCCTGCCGGTTGATCACTCGCATGATCTCGAAGATCTCCCGGATCACGAGGGGCGCCAGGCCAAATGAAGGCTCATCCATCAGGAGCAGCCTGGGCCGCTGCATCAGGGCGCGGCTGATCGCCAGCATCTGCTGCTCGCCGCCGGAGAGTGTGCCGGCCTGCTGCGCGCGCCGCTCGCGCAGCCGCGGGAAGTAGCCGAACATGCGCTGCATGTCGGCTTCCACTTCCTTCGCATTGCGGCGCAGGTAGGCGCCCACGCGCAGGTTCTCTTCCACGCTCATGTTCACGAGCGTGCCACGGCCGTCCGGGACGTGGGCGATGCCCAGGGCGGCGATCTTCTCGGTGGCGAGGCCGTCGATCCGCTTGCCGGCGAAGTGGATCTCGCCCTTGGTGCGCACCATGCCGCTCAGCGCCCGCAAGGTGGTGGTCTTTCCCGCGCCGTTGGCGCCTAGGATGGTCGTGATGCCGCCCTCGGCGACCTCGAAGTCGATCCCCTTGAGCACGCGCGTGCCGCCGTAGAACGCCTCGATCTTCTTTGCTTCGAGCAGGGCTGCCATCACACGGTCTCCGTGCCGAGGTAGGCGCTCACCACGTCGGGATCCGCCTGCACCTGCGCGGGCGGCCCGTCGGCGATCTTGCGGCCGAAGTTCATCGCCACCACTTGGTCGGACACGCGCATCACGAGGTTCAGGTGATGCTCCACCAGCAACACGGTGACTTGGAAGCGGCGGCGCACGTCCAGGATCAGCTCGCGCAGGCCGTCCACCTCTTCATGATTCAGGCCCGCCGCCGGCTCGTCGAGCAGCAGCAGTTTCGGGTTGGCAACCAGCGCCCGGGCCATCTCGACGCGCTTGCGCGTGCCGAAAGACAGGTGCTTCACCGGAACCTCGGAGACCGCGCCCAGATCCAGCAGCGCCAGCAAGCGTTCGGTGTGCTCGGTCACTTCGCGCTCCTCGCGGCGGACCGCGGGTAGCCGCAGCGCGTTGGCGATGTAACCGGTGCCGGTGCGGCAATGGCGCCCCACCTTCACGTTCTCCCGCACGGTCATGTCGGGGAACAGCGCCACGTTCTGGAACGTGCGGCCGATCCCGGCTTGGGCGATCGCGTGCTGCGGCCGCGCCAGCAGGTCGGCGCCGTCGAAGCTGATCGAGCCGGCATGCGGCGTGTACAGCCGGCTCAGGCAGTTGAAGAGGGTGGTCTTGCCCGCACCATTCGGGCCGATGACGCCGCAGATCTGTCCGCGATGCACGTCGAAGGAGATGCGGTCCAGCGCAACGATGCCGCCGAATCGCACGGAGACCTCCTCCACTCGAAGCAGGACGTCTGGCGATGCGGGCATGGCAGAAGTATTCGCGTTCATGCCGCTCAATACCCGGGGCATGCTCAGCGTTCGATCGTGATCAGGTCCGTCATGGGCTTCCACGCTTTTCCGTCGAAGGAGGCGAGGCGGGCCTGCCGGATCGGGTAGTAGTCGTCCTGCCGGAAGTTGATTGTCATGCCCGGCAGCAACATGCCGAGTTCCACGTCCTTGAAGCCCTGCACCTGCTTCAGCAGGTTCTCGCGCGTCAGGTTGTCGCCGCAACGCTCCAGCGCCAGGGCCACGAGCTGCGCGCCCATGAACGTGTAGACCGAGGTCGTGTCGCCGGGTTGGTCGTTCGGCAGGTACTTCCTGAAGAAGGCCAGGTAATCCTGCATCGCCTTGTCGTTGGCCCAGGTGGGATCCGACGGCGCCTTGAACCAGTAGCTGGACACCAGGCCCACCGAGTTGGCCAAGCCGGCAGGCTCCAGCACGCTGGTGATCGAGCTGGAGATGTACGGCACGATGTAGAACGGCTTCCAGCCGATCGCCGCCACCTTCTTGATGGCCTGCGCCTGTGCCTTGTTCGAAACAAACGCCACCAGCGTGTCGGCACCCGCAGCCTGCAGTTGCAGGATCTGCGTATCCACGGTCGGGTCCGACATTTCCTGGCTGACTTCCTTGACGATGTTGGCGGTCTTGGCGCCGAGCGCGGCGCGGAAGCCGCGGACGTAGGACTTGCCGACGTCGTCGTTCTGGTACAGCAGGCCGATCCTGGCGTTCGGCCTGGCTTGGGCCAGGTACTTGCCGTAGATCGAACCGTCGATCTCGTAAGCAAAAGCGAACGGCACGGTCCAAGGCGTGGACTTGGAGTCGTGCAGCGTGGGGCTGGAAGCGTAGAACAGCAATTGCGGGACCTGCTTCGCATTCAGGTATTTCTGCACGGCGCTTTGGGACGGCGTTCCCATGGAGTTGACCATCGCCAGCACCTGGTCGGACTCCACCAGCTTGCGGGTCACCTCGACCGTCTTGGGCGGGCTGTAGGCATCGTCGACCGACAGCAAGTTGATCTTGCGACCGTTGATACCGCCCTTCGTCTCGTTCAACATCCTGAAATAGGCGACCGACATGCGCCCCACCATCGAGTAGGCGGAGCCGGGACCGCTGTAGGCGACGGTCTGGCCGAGCTTGATCTCGGTGTCGCTCACGCCGGGACCGTAATTCTTCTGGGCCTGAGCCGGCACAACCACCGCGAGGGCCGTGGCGGCCATGAGGGTAACGAGGGATGCGCGCATGATGTCTCCTGGATGGGATGCGGGGTACGTTGTGCAAGTACAACCAGGCCCGCGCGCGGTGTCTGTCCCCATGCAGAGTGACAGCGCCCCCGCGAGGGGGACAGACGCTGCCGCGGTGCGCACCTAGATTGGGTGATGCATCCACGCCAACCGACTGCCCTGTGGTCTGCCAGGCTGCCTGATCGGGATGACTGTCGTGATGCCAGGCAACAACGGCGGCCAGCGCGCGGAATTCACGGCACGCTATTTCGTGGAGAGCCCGGACCCGCTGCCGAAGGTGCCGGATATCATCGCCGGCGAGCAGTCGTCCGGCACCTTTCTGGAGCTGCCGGGCGAGACCAGCGAGCTCAAGCAGCGCGCCCGCGCCCGCGTGACCCGCATCGACCCGCAGGCGCCGGCGGCACCTGCGTGATGGTGAGCATCAACTGGGTGGGCTTCCCGGCCGTGCAGCACCTGCGCGAGTCCAGCGAGCTGACGATCCATGCGCACCGCAATGGCTGGGGTGCGCTGTCGCGCCATCCGGGGCTCGGCATGGGCTTTCCCGCCTACCAGAAACTGTGGCGGCTGGCCGGCATGTTCCTGATGCCGCAGGGCTTCGCCTGCCTCGTGCGTTCCGCACTGCAGCGCCTGCGCCGCCGACGTCCCCTCCAAGGGGACTGACACGACCGAACACCATGAGGACATTGAGGCCATGCCGCGCATCGTCAACGCGCGGGCGACGCTCCGCGCGCGATGCCCGCAATGATCAAGCAGAAGGAACCGCAATGGCAAAAACACTGAACGTGAATGGCAAGACCCACAACGTCGACATGCCGCCCGACACGCCGCTGCTCTGGGCGATCCGCGACGGCATCGGGCTGACCGGCACGAAATACGGCTGCGGCATCGCGCAGTGCGGTGCGTGCACCGTGCACATCGACGGCAACGCGGTGCGCTCGTGCAGCGTGCCGCTGTCGGCGGCGGCAGGAAAACGCATCACGACGATCGAGAACGTCGGCACCACGCGCAACGGCCGCGCGGTGCAGGCGGCGTGGGAAAGGCTCGACGTGGTGCAGTGCGGCTACTGCCAGTCGGGCCAGATCATGTCGGCCGTCGCGCTGCTGCGCGACAAGCCGGCGCCCACCGATGCCGACATCGACGCGGCGATGGCCGGCAATGTCTGCCGCTGCGCGACGTATGCGCGCATCCGCGCCGCGATCCACGAAGCGGCGAAGAACCTTGCTTGATTGCGCAGGAGCCATCATGAGCACGATCAGCACCACGAACACCCGACTCGATCGACGTGAATTCATCAAGGCCGGCGCTGCAGCGAGCGCGGGATTGACGCTCGGCTTCCATCTGCCCGGCGTCTTCGCCCGGACAGGCGGGCCAGCCAAGGCAGTGAGCAATGTTTCGGGCGCGACGTTCGCGCCGAATGCCTTCGTTCGCATCGGCACCGACGGCACCGTGACCGTAATCTCCAAGCACCTCGAGATGGGTCAAGGCGCGTTTACCGGCCTCGCGACGATTCTCGCCGAGGAACTCGATGCCGATTGGTCGCGCGTCGTCGTGCAGGGCGCGCCTGCGAACGCGAAGCTCTACAACAACTTTCATATTGGCGAATTGCAGGGCACGGGCGGCAGTTCGTCGATCTACAATTCTTATGAGCAGCTGCGCAAGGCGGGCGCGGCAGCGCGCTCTATGCTGGTGGCGGCCGCGGCACAGGAATGGAAGGTGCCGGTGGATGCGATCACGGTCGAGCGCGGCGTCGTCGCGCACGGCGATCGCAAGGTGAGCTTCGGGCAGCTCGCGCAGAAGGCGGCCGCGATGCCGGTGCCGGCCGACGTGAAATTGAAGGACCCGAAGGACTTCAAGCTGATCGGCAAGGACGTTCCGCGCAAGGACTCGAAGGCCAAGACGAACGGCAGCGCGGTCTTCACGATCGACGTGAAGCTGCCCGGCATGCTGACGGCCGTGGTCGCGCATCCGCCGCAGTACGGCGCGAAAGTGAGGTCGTTCGACGCGGCCAAGGCGAAAGCGATCAAGGGCGTGACCGACGTCGTGCAAATTCCGCAAGGCGTGGCGGTGCTCGCGAAGGATTTCTGGACGGCGAAGCGCGGGCGCGATGCGCTGTCGGTGCAATGGGACGACAGCGGCGCGATGAAGACGGGCAGCGCCGAAATCCTTGCGCAGTACAAGGAGCTCGCGACAAAGCCGGGCCTGCCGGCGCACAAGGTCGGTGACGCCGAAGGTGCCTTCGCCTCGTCGGCGAAAAAACTCGAGGCGAGCTTCGACTTTCCGTTTCTCGCGCACGCAGCGATGGAGCCGATGAACGGCGTGGTGAAGCTCGACGCGGACGGTTGCGAAATATGGAATGGCGCTCAGTTCCAGTCGAACGATCAAATCAATGTCGCCAAAGCGCTCGGCCTGAAGCCCGAGCAGGTGAAGCTCCACATGCTGTTTGCCGGCGGCAGCTTCGGCCGGCGCGCGGCCCCGCATTCGGACTATCTGGTCGAAGCCGCGCTCATCGCAAAGGCGATCAACGGCCGCGCGCCCGTCAAGCTGATATGGACGCGCGAAGACGACATGCGCGCCGACTACTTCCGCCCGATGTACCACCACGTGATGCGCGCCGGGCTCGATGCGGGCGGCAAGCTGGTGGCGTGGCAGCACCGCATCGTCGGGCAGTCGATCTTCGATGGCACGGTATTCGGCGCCTTTGCCATCAAGAACGGCATCGACGCGTCGTCGGTCGAAGGCGCCTCCAGCCTGCCCTACGACATCGTCAACATGCAGGTCGAACTGGCCTCGCCGAAGATCGGCGTGCCGGTGCAATGGTGGCGTGCGGTCGGCTCGACGCATACCGCGTTCTCGACCGAGACGTTCATTGACGAGCTGGCGGCCGCAGCCGGCAAAGACCCGGTCGAGTTTCGGCGCGAGATGCTGGCGAAACATCCGCGGTACCTCGGCGTGCTCAACCTCGCCGCTGAAAAGTCGGGCTGGGGCAAGCCGCTGCCCAAAGGCATGGCGCGCGGCATCGCGGTGCACGAGTACACTCATACCTACGTCGCTCAAGTCGCTGAGGTCGCGATGCGGCCGGACGGTGGCTTCCGCGTCGAGCGTGTGGTGTGCGCCGTCGATTGCGGCGTGGCGGTCAACCCCGACGTGATTCGCGCGCAGATGCAAGGCGGCATCGGCTTCGCGCTGTCGGCCGCGCTGCACGAAGAGATCACGCTGAAGGACGGCCGCGTCGAGCAAGGCAATTTCCACGACTACCCGATACTGCGCATCAATGAGATGCCAAAGATCGACGTGCACATCGTCGCTTCTCGCGAAAATCCGTCCGGCGTCGGCGAGCCCGGCGTGCCGCCGACGGCGCCGGCGGTCGCGAATGCGCTCTTCGCGCTGACTGGTGAACGCATCCGCTCGCTGCCGATCCGCCTGAACAAGGCGGCGAAGGCTTGATCGGCGAGCGCAGGATCACAAGGTGAGCCTGTATCAGTCCAAACACCTACCACGCCGACCCGATGAAGGATCTCGACACCCTTGTGCTGGAGCAGGCACACACTTGGCACAGCTGTGGCCTGCCGGTCGTGCTGGTCACCGTGGCGCGGACTTGGGGCTCGTCGCCCCGGCCGCCGGGCTCGCTGATGGCGATTAACGAACGAGGCGAGACGGTTGGCTCGGTATCCGGCGGCTGCATCGAGGACGACCTCATCCGGCGCATCCGTGATGGTGGAGTGCAGGCGGCCTGCAGTGCATCCAGGCCGACGGTTCAGCGCTACGGCATCACGGCCGACCAAGCTCATCGGTTCGGCCTGCCATGCGGGGGGACCGTCGAACTCGTGCTCGAGCCGGTGTCAACAGAGAGCCGGTTGCCCGAACTGTTGGCCGCGTGCCAGCTGCGGCGCAGTACCGAACGGGTGCTGGATATGCACACTGGAGCCGTGGCGCTGAACGAGGGCCGACGCGACGGCGTGCCACGCCTCGACGGCACCCACCTTACGACCTACTTCGGCCCGCAAATACGCCTGATCGTGATCGGAGCCGGCGACCTGTCTCGCTATCTCTGCGAGATGGCGCTGAGCCTGGGATTCGAGGTGATCGTGTGCGACCCGCGGGAGGAGCACCGCGCGACGTGGAACCTTGCCGGCGTGGCGGTCAGCCGCGAGATGCCGGACGACCTCATATTGTTGCTGCGGCCGGATGCGCGAACCGCCGTGGTGGCGCTGACGCACGACCCCAAGCTCGACGACCTGGCGCTGATCGACGCGCTGCACTCGAAGGCCTTCTACGTCGGCGCCATCGGCTCGCGTCGCAACAGCGAGCAGCGGCGCACGCGGCTGCGCACGCATTTCGACCTCGCCGACGAGACCCTGGATGGCTTGCACGGGCCTGCGGGCCTGTACATCGGCAGCAAGACGCCAGCAGAGATCGCGCTGTCGATCATGGCCGAAATCGTGGCCGCCAAGAATGGCGTCGCGCTGCCAGCGCCGACCGCAGTGGCGGCAGGCAAGGCGTACCAAGAAGTTCAAGAGCAGGCCGCCGCCAGCCCTGGCTGCGCCATTTGAGGCCTCGCACGAGGTGTTCGGACTTGTGCGCCGCTTGATTCCCGGGGATTGTCGGACGAGGCATTGATCTGGTGGTGCACTCACTCCGTCTACCCACATCGACGACTTGGCGATGAAAGGCCCCCGATCCCTTTTAGACGGAACTGGGGTGGTGATCATGCGTGCGTTCCGCACTGCAGCGCCTACGCCGCCAACGTCCCCAGCGAGGGGACTGACACCATCGCGCACGTGCAGGACATTGAAGCCATGCCCTCGCGGCACCCTTCAACCGGAGAAGCATTCCATGCAAACCACCGCCCCACGAAGTGAAGGCTTGTCCCCGGAGCTGACATGACCGACATGACCGACGCACTGCCAAAGCGACCCACCCTGTCCCTGAGCCAGCCCGGACGCCCGAACCCCGGCCTCACACCGATGATGCTCAATCACGCTGCGTGGGTGACCCCGGACGCCGCGGCGACGGCGGAGTTCTACACGCGGATCATGGGGATGGACCTGGTCAGCACGGTGATCGAGGACACGAGTCCGTCCACGGGCCTGAAGATTCCCTACTTCCACCTGTTCTTCCGGATGGCGGACGGTTCGACGCTGGCATTCTTCGAAGCCCCGGGCGTGCCGCCGCCCGCGAAGTCCTCGCACATCGCCTACGACGTTTTCACCCACGTCGCGTTGCAGGCCGCGGATCGCGATGAAGTCATGAGGTGGTACGAATGGCTGAAGTCCAACGGCCTGGACGTCCAGGGACCCACGGACCACAAGGGCCTGATCCTCAGCATCTACTTCACCGACCCGGCGGGCCTTCGCATGGAGATCACGACGCCGCTTGACAAGAACTGGAACCGCCACGACGCCAAGGCGAAGGCCGACCTCGAGTTGTGGGTCGAGACCAAGAACAAGGCGATAAAGGAGGGTCGCAACGTCGTGGAAGCGCTCACCGAGCTTTGCGTGCAAGTGCGAAAGCGCTACGAACACGACAGCGAGGAAATGAGGCCGCAATGAGCTCCGTGGTCATCATCGGCGCCGGTCACGCTGGGTTCCAGTGCGCGGCCGCCCTGCGCCAGCAGGCGTTCGAAGGTGATGTGACCCTGATCGGGGACGAAGGCCACCTGCCCTACCAGCGGCCGCCGCTTTCGAAAGGGTACCTGCTGGGCAATGTGCGAAAGGACGACCTGGCATTCCGTGCCGCGGACTTCTTCGACACGCATCGCATACGCCGGCTTACCGGCAGTGTCGAGGGCATCGACCGTACGGCGCAACGCGTGCACCTGCCCTCCGGCGAAACGGTTGGCTATGACCATCTCGTGCTGGCCACGGGCTCGCGTCCGCGCAGCCTGGCGCTGCCCGGGGCAGAGCTCGATCATGTGATCGCGCTACAGACCCTCGACGACGCCGACAGGCTCCGCGACGCGCTCAGGACGTCCACCCACACTGTCGTCATAGGCGCTGGGTTCATCGGGCTGGAGTTCGCATCGTCGGCCCGCAGCTTCGGCAGCGAGGTCAGCGTCGTGGATGTCGCGGACCGTCCGATGGCGCGCGTGCTGTCTCGACAGGCATCGGAGCTTTTCGCTGACTATCACCGAAGCGAGGGCACGCAGTTGCTCATGCAGACCCAGGTGGAAGCCTTCGAGAGAACCGAAGGCAGGGCCACGGCGGTGCTGACCGCGGATGGCCGCCGGCTTCCCGCCGATCTCATCGTGGTAGGCGTGGGTGCGGTGCCGAATTGCGAGTTGGCGCGGCAGTGCGGCCTGGCAGTCGACAACGGTGTCGTCGTCGATGCATCGCACGTGACCTCGGACCCGTGCATCTCGGCCATCGGCGACATTGCGCAGTTCCCGCACGCGCGCACGGGCAAGCCGATCCGGCTCGAATCGGTGCAGAACGCGACCGACCAGGCGCGCGCGGTCGCATCCCGGCTCGCGGGTCGGGTTGTCCCGCCCTACGCGGCGGTACCGTGGTTCTGGAGTGACCAGGGGGCGTTCAAGCTGCAGATCGCCGGGCTGCGCCCCGAGCACGCCGAGCATGTTCTGATCGGCGACGCCCGGAGCTTTTCCGTGCTGTGCGTTGCCGACGGGGAGCTGTGTGCCGTTGAGTCCGTCAACCGCCCCGCCGATCACATGATCGCCCGCAAGCTGTTGGGCAAGCGCACCCCGCTTACGCCGGACCAGGCCCTTCACCCCGCTTTTTTCCTGAAGACGCTTGCGAACCCCTGACGCGCCCGGGCTTCACGCTGCAGCAGGCCGCATGCTAGTCTCCCCTCCATCCTGGATTGCAGCAGTGGCGGAGTCCCCCATGGGTGAGAAGAAGACGGCCGGAGAAGGCATCGACGAGAAAAACGGTGGGGGCGTCCAGTCCGTCGATACGGCGTTGCGGGTTCTCTCCGCACTCGTCGAGATGGGCCCCCCGCTCATGTTGAAGACCGTCGCCGAGCGCGCCGAGATGCCGCCGCCCAAGGCCCATCGCTACCTGGTGAGTTTCTGCCGAGGCGGACTCGCCGAGCGCGATCCCTCCTCCGGCGGATACCGGCTGGGCCCGCTGGCCGTGCGGCTGGGACTCGCGGCGCTGCGCCATCTGCACGTGGTCAACGTGGGCGCGCAGGCGCTCGCCGAGTTGCGCTACGAGGTGGGTTACACAGCCGGCCTTGCGATCTGGGTCGCAGCGGGACCGACCTTCGTGCGCTTCGAGGAAACCAACGATGCGTTGATCGTCAGCGGCCGCCCTGGCTCGGTCATGCCGCTCCTCTCGTCGTCCACCGGCCGCGTGTTCGGGGCTTACATGCCGCGCAGCATCACCGATCCCTTCCTTCGAAAGGAACTCGCAGGAAAGCGGCATCCCGGCGCCAGCCCTTCCAGCTTGCCGCGGATCACGAAAGAAGAGATGGAGGCGCTCTTCGAGCGTGTACGCGAGCATGGCCTCGCACAGGTGCGCGGAGACCTGAACCCGGGGCTGCATGGCCTGTCTGTCCGCCCCGGTGTTCGACCATGCGGGTGCGATCGCGGGCGTGATCAGCGTGATGCGGCCGGCCGGCGTGATCGATGTGGAACTCGACGGTCCTATCGCGGGCGCGTTGCGAGCGAAGGCTCGGCAGGTCTCGCAGCGAATGGGGGCGCCGTGAAGTGATCCTGGCTAGCGGCTGAGCTCGTTCCTGACGGGCTTGGAAGATTACGAGATGCGTAATATAATTACGGCAAATGGAATCATCGGCAACGGCCCTTGGTGCGCCGGGCCCTGGCTCCCAGGAGACAAGCTATGAGCATCATGACGGTCCGCGAGAATGCCGCGCGAACCACGCCGCAGGACGCGGCACTCGCCACGCTGGTGGATGCTATCGGTGAGGACCGGTTCGGTCCCGCGCTCGCCCGCTTCCTGAATGAGCTCTGCGGGGCCGACCACTTCGCGGCTTTCCGTCTTGCCAAGGATGAACTGCGCGAAGTGGCGGCCTGCTGCGTGGAACCCGAGCGCACCGCTCGCGACCGGGTCGAAACCTACGTGAGTCAGGGCTGGTGGAAGCGGGATCCCGCGATGACCGAGGCCCAGCGCTGCCTCGGCGGCGTGCAGCCGAGCATCATCCGCGTGGACTTCAGCGACGGCGGCTATGCGGCCATGCGCTCGAATATCTACCGGGACGTGCGCGACCGCCTGCTGGTTTGCGGGCACGGGCCGAACGCAGACTTCGGCTTGAGCATCGTGCGATCCGATCCCCATGCACCCTTCGCGGGTGAGGCGATCGAGAAGGTCGCCCAATCGGCGCAGTTGTTGATGGCGATGCTGGGCAAGCATGCCGACCTGCGCCAGACGCGCCCGAATGTCGCGCAGGCAATCACCACTCTCGAGGAAATCGAGACCTGCATCGTGGCCACCAGCGCCCTGCCCCGACGCGAGGCCGAGGTCACGGCGCGCATCCTCTACGGCTTGTTGTCGGTGGGCATTGCGCTGGATCTGTCGGTCAGCGAAGAAACCGTGAAAACCTATCGCAAGCGCGCTTACCAGCGCCTGGCGATCGGCAGCGAGCGCGAGTTGCTCATCTGGTACCTCGCGCGCTGGAGCCGCTGGCGCGGGCACCGTTTCGAACTCGCCTCGTCCCGCGCGGTGCACTGATTCCCCTCCAAGGGGACTGCCAAAGGCGCGTGGGCGAGCGACAATGGAATCATGCTCCCAAGGCCGTCATGCAGCACGCCGCGCTGAAGCTGATTCTCGATGAACACCGGGCCCTCGCCTGCGTGCTCCACGCACTGCGCGAGACAGTGGCGAACTCGCGCAAGCCCGATGTCCGGCCTGACTTCGAGCACCTGCGCGCCATGCTGTTCTACATGGACGAGATCCCCGCGCGACTGCACCACGCGGCAGAAGAGCAGGCGCTTTTTCCCAAGATCCGCGAGCGTTGTCCGGCGCTGCGGCCAGTGCTCGACCGACTGGAGGCGGAACATGGGCGTGGCGAAACCACCGTGCAGGACCTCGAACACGCGTTGACGGCCTGGGAGCTCATGGGCGACGAGCGGCGCGAGGCATTCGAGCTGCCCCTGCGCGCCTTCGTGGAAGGCTATCTCGGGCACATGGAAGTCGAGGAAAACTACGTGCTGCCCGTCGCGCAGGACTACCTGTCCGAAGCGGACTGGCACGACCTGTACGCGGCATTGACTGACCAGCGCAGGGCGCAGGCCGCGCAGACGGCCGCAGGGCACCGCGCGCTGCTGCGTCGCATCCTTGGTGGGCGGCCCGCCGTCCCGCCAGAGGGGGACTGACCGGCCGGGCGATGCGGCCTAGTCTGTCCCTGTCCCCGGCTCGCAAGCCGGGCAAGGAGTCCCGATGCGGCCACTTTCCACCGAAGCATCCTCGCAGGCACAAGGTCCGATCACACCCGCCAGCGAGCGATTCGACCCGTTCGATCCCGCCTTCGTCCGCGATCCTTATCCGACGCTGAACGCACTGCGGGAGAGCGAACCCGTGTTCTTCTCGCCCGAGATCGGTTCCTGGGTGGTCACGCGCTTCGAAACCGTGAAGGCGGTGCTGCGCGACACGCAACGGTTTTCGGCCATGATCGCCTCCGATCCGCTGAAGCCCCTGTGTCCGCACGCTCGGAACATCATCGCCGAGTCCGGGTTCGACGTGCCGCCGATGCTGGTCAACAACGACCCGCCGTCGCACACGAAATACCGCGCGTTCTTCGGCGCCCCGCTGACGCGTGAGCGGCTGCAGGCGCTGAAGCCGTTCACGGAAAGCACCGTCGACACCTACATCGACCGCATGCTGGCTGGCTCGCAACCCGCCGATCTGGTGGCCGGCCTCACCTGGGATGTGCCCGCGCTGGTCCTGTTCCAGTTGCTGGGTGTGCCCGCCGAGGATGTCGCGCGCGTCAAAGAATGGGCTTCAAGCCGCGTGGTGCTGACCTGGGGCCGTCCCACCGAAGCCGAACAGGTGGAGCTCTCCACCGGGGCTGTCGTCTACTACCACTACGCGCTCGACCTCGTGCGCAAGAAGGCCGAGTCCCTTCAAGACGACTACATCAGCGACCTGCTGCGTGCGCGCAATGGCGACGACAGCAAGATGACGATGCACGAGATCGGCGCCACCGCTTTCAACCTGCTGTTCGCCGGACACGAGACGACTTCCAGCGCCGCAGCCAACATGTTCAAGGCCGTGCTGGCAGACCGCAAGCTGTGGCAGGCGATCTGCGCGGGCGAGCAGGCTCTCGCCCCCGTGATCGAGGAATCGCTCCGTATCGATCCCCCCGTCCAAGCCTGGCGCCGGCAAGCCAAGGAAGATGTCGTACTCGATGGCGTCACGATCCCGGCGGGGGGCCGCATCCTGCTGGAGTTCGCCGCGGCCAACCACGACCCCCAGCAGTTCCCGGAGCCCGACGCCTTCACTCCCGGGCGCCGCAACGTGCTGCAGCAGGTGGCGTTCGGCGCAGGGACGCACTTCTGCCTGGGTGCGCCGCTCGCACGCATCGAGCTGGAGGTCATGCTGAAACGCGTTGCCGCGCGCATGCCGAACCTGGCAATCGTGCCAGACCAGTCCTTTCCGTACACGCCCAACACATCGTTCCGCGCCCTGCGCCGGCTGATGGTGACCTGGTAAACCCAACAGCCCGCTTACACCTTCCATCCAAACCGAGGAGACATCATGCAGATCACACGCCGGCAGTTCAGCATTGGCGCCGCAGCAGCGGCCATCGCGCCAGCCTGGGCCCAGACCTTTCCTTCGAAGCCCATTACCATCGTCGTCGGCTTTGCGGCTGGCGGTGGCATCGACGTGGTGATGCGCAACCTGGCCCCGGGCCTGTCGCAGCGCCTCGGCCAGCCTGTGGTCATCGAGAATCGCCCCGGTGCCAGCGGCATGCTTGCGGCGAGCTACGTCGCCAAGGCCCCGGCGGACGGTCATACGCTGTTACCCGGCGATGGCGCAACACTCGCATTGAACGGAGCTCTGTTCTCCAAGCTGCCCTATGACCCGGTCGCGGACTTTGCTCCCATCTCGCTGATCATCCGCGCGCCCCTCCTGATCGTCGCGCATCCGCAAGCCCCCTTTTCCGACTTGCGCGGACTCATTGACTACGCCAAGCGCCAGCCCGGCGGCGTGTCGTACGCGTCGCCGGGCAACGGCACTGTCCACCAGTTGGGGATGGAACTGCTCAGGAAGCGAGCGGGGTTTCCGGTTACGCCCATCCAGTACAAGGGTGCCGGCGCCGCCATACAGGACATCCTCAGCGGACAGGTGCCGGTCGGGCCGATCGATACGATCGTCGCGCTGCCGCACGTGACCACCGGCAAGCTGAAGGCGCTGGCGGTGCTCGCACCGAGCCGCATTGCGCAACTGCCCAATGTGCCCACGGCCGCGGAGGCGGGGGTCGAAGGGGTGGAGGTCTATCCCTGGATTGGCCTTTCGGCTCCGCGGGGAACGCCCGCCAACGTTATCGCCCGCCTGAACTCCGACCTGCGCGAAGTGCTCATGAGCCCCGAGATCTCCAAGAAATTCACAGGCCTGGGCATGGAGCCGTTCGCGACGACGCCGGAGCAGTTCGACACCTTCCTCAAGCAGGAGATCGCGCGCTGGCATCCGCTGATCAAGGAATTGAACATCCGGCTCGATTGAGTTGCAACGGCAACTCGCCGCATCGAATCACCCCGACTCCCAAACGAACCTCAGACATTCATGAAGGCCTTCATTGCAACCTCTGACGGGCTCCGGCTCGTGGACAGACCCCGTCCCGCTCCAAATCCGAATGAAATCCTCGTGCGAACGCGTGCCATCGGTGTCAATCGCATCGACTTGCACTCACTCACCGCCCCGGCGGACCAGATCATCGGAATGGAATGGTCCGGCGAAGTGGTGGAAGTGGGGGCGGAGTGCCGGGGGTTCAGCGTCGGCGACCGCGTGATGGGCACCGGGCCTGCTGCGTACGCCGAGTACGTGGTCACGGACTACGGCCGGGCCGCGCCGATCCCCAAGGCCGACATCGATTGGGCAGCAGCGGCGTCGTCCATGCTCGGGCTGCAGACGATGCACGACGCCCTGGTCACGCGCGGGAGGCTGCGTCCTGGCCAAGCCGTCCTCATGCAGGGTGCTGCTTCGGTGATGGGGCTGATCGGCATGCAGATCGCCAAGGCGCTCGGCGCAGGCCTCGTTCTCGGGACGTCCGGACATGCGGAACGACGCAGCAAGCTCAGGGACTTCGGCTGCGACGTCTCCATCGACAGCAGCCAGGACGACTGGTCGCGAAAAGTACTGGATGCCACGAACGGCAACGGCGCGGACATCGTCATCGACAATGTCTCGGGCGCCGCGTTCAACCAGTGCATGGCCGCGGCCGCGCTCGAGGGGCGTCTTGTCAACGTCGGCCGCCTCGGCGGCGCGACAGCGGCATTCGACTTCAACTTGCACGCACTTCGCCGGCTCGAGTACATCGGGGTGACGTTTCGCACGCGCAGCGTGGAACAGGTGCGGACCCTCAATTCGCTGATGTTCGCAGACCTTCGCCAGATGCTGACCGAGGGCGGTCCTCGCGTGCCGATTGCCGGCCGGTTCGCTTTCGACGACGCCGTGCGGGCCCTGGAGACGTTGCGGCGCAGTGAGCACTTCGGCAAGCTGGTGCTGGAACTGTGATGGATCGCCCGCAGGCGCTGGCCCAGGCCGCGGAGATCCTTTGGGGCACATGGCAGCAGCGGGCGGTGATCGAATCCCTGCCGCAGGAATGCCGTCCCCTGACGCGTGCCGGGGCTACCGGGTGCAGTCGGCCATCGAAGCGCGCTCGTCGGGCCCCCTCTTCGGCTGGAAGGTCGCCGCGACGAGCGTCGCAGGCCAACGCCACATCCAGGTCGATGGCCCGATCGCCGGCCGCCTGCTGCGCGAGCGAGCGCATCCCTCAGGATCTCGGCTGTCGCTCGCGGGCAATCGCATGGCGGTGGCCGAACCTGAGTTCGCCTTCCGCATGGGCCGCGACATCCCCCCGAGGCAGCAGGCCTATACCGTCGACGAGGTGATGACGGCCATCGCCCATCTCCATCCGTCCATCGAAGTCCCCGACTCGCGCTACGCCTTGTTCACGTCGGCCGGCGAGGCGCAGATCATCGCCGACAACGCATGCGCGCATGAATTCGTCCTGGGCGATGCCGCCCCGCAGGCTTGGCGCAACGTCGACCTCTCGACACACCGGGTTCAGGGACGTGTGTCGGGAACGGCACGCAGCTATGCGCGCGACGGCAGTGGAGCTGCCGTCCTCGGGAGCCCGCTCGTCGAGCTGGTGTGGCTCGTCAACGAGCTGTCCTCACTGGGCATCACCTTGCAGCGCGACCAGGTGGTCGCCACCGGTGCCTGCACCGTTCCCCTGGAAGTGGAAGCCGGAGACCAGGTCATCGCCGACTTCGGTGCGCTCGGCGCGGTGTCGGTGAGCTTCAGGGAATAGAAATCTGAAACACAAGGAACGTTCGATGGCCACAAGAAAGGGTTTACGGCGCTGTGTTTCTGGCCGGCAGCGACGCTCCGCTGGTCAAGGAAGGCGACAGGAACGTGAAGCGGGTGGTGCTGCTGGAGTTCGAGTCGCTGCAACCTGCGGAGGAGTTCTACCAGTCGGAGCGCTACCAGGCCATCATTGGCTTTCGCTTCGACTCGGCCCGGCCGCACCTCTACATCTTCGAGGGTTCCGGGTCTTAGGGTGGGCGCGCGGTGCGCCCCCCTACGCGCCCCTCAAGCCTTCTTCTCGTAGCGCTTGCGGACGTCCCTGATCATCTCGATCAGCGCCTGGGGCACGTCCCTTCCCTCCGCCTTGGCCTTGACCTTGCAGTCCTCCCACAGCTTGAGGTCGGCGTAGCCCGTCTCGGTGTGGCGGTTCCACTCCTTGTCGAGCGGGGTCGTGATCTCCAGGCGCACGCCGGCCGGGTCGTGGAAGTAGATCGACAGGATCAGGCCCTTGTGGTCGGTCGGCCCGATGACATCCACGCCCTGCGACTTCAGCCACTCGTACCAGCGCAGCACCTCGGCGCGGTCCTTGGCCTGCAGCGCGATATGGTTGAAGAGGTCGTAGGCGGGATGGCTGGACTTCGCCGGGGGCGGCACGCCCGGCGCCTCGAAAAACGCCAGCGTGGAGCCGTCGCCCATGCGGAAGAAGATGTGGAAGTACGGGATCGCGTCGCCGGTGGACGGGATGCTGTCGTCCATCACCGTGCTCGCCAGTTCCATCCCCATGATGCGCGTGTAGAAGTCCGTGGTCGCCGCGGCATCGGGCGTCACCCATGCGGCGTGGTTCAGCATCATCGGCGTCAGGCCGGGATTGGGCGTCAAAGCCGCCTTCGGCTTTGCCGCAGTGACTTCGGGGGCGGTGGTTTGCATGGGATCGTTCTCCGGTTGAAGGCGGTTCAAACTTGCGGGTCAGCGATGCGCACCGCGATGCCGTCGAGCATGTCGCTCATCACGATCTGGCAGCACAGGCGGCTGTTCGCCTGGCGCGGCGCGGCCGTGTAGTCCAGCATCTGGTCTTCGGTGTCGTCCGGCGCAGGCAGCAGCGCGGCGAACGGCTCCTCCACGACCACGTGGCAGGTGGCGCAGCTCATCGCACCGCCGCAGTCGCCGGCGATGCCTTCGATACCGTGGCCGGTTGCGGCCATCATGAGGTTCTGCCCAATGGGCACTTCGACCTCATTGCGCTCGCCGCTGGAATGGATATAGGTGACGCGTGGCATGCGATCAATGTCATCTACGTGAGCGACGGTGTCAGTCCCCTCGCCGGGGACGCTGTCTTCCCCCCGCGAGGGGACAGACACCGCCCAGTGCGGATCCTAGACTGGACGCTGTACCTGCAATCCACTGACTACCTTGTCTACATCTGCCTCCACCCTTCCGCTCGCGGGCCTCAAGGTTCTCGAGATGGGCCAGCTGATTGCCGGCCCCTTCGCAGCCAAGACCCTGGCCGATTTCGGCGCCGAGGTGATCAAGGTCGAGCCTCCCGGCGCCGGCGACCCCCTTCGCAAGTGGCGCCTGCTGAAAGACGGCACCTCGGTATGGTGGCAAGTCCAATCGCGCAACAAGCGATCCGTCGCTCTCGACCTGAAGGCCCCTGACGCACAGGAGATCGTGCGCAAGCTCGCCGGCGAGGCCGACGTGCTGATCGAGAACTTCCGGCCCGGCGCACTAGAGGGCTGGGGACTCGGCCCCGACGTGCTGCTCGAGCTGAATCCGCGCCTCATCATGCTGCGTGTCAGCGGTTATGGCCAGACCGGCCCCTACCGTGACCGGCCCGGCTTCGGTGTCGTCGCCGAGGCCATGGGTGGCCTGCGCCACTTGACGGGCGAACCGGGACGCGTTCCCGTTCGCGTGGGCATCTCGCTCGGGGACACGCTGGCCGCACTGCATGGCGTGATCGGCATCCTCATCGCGTTGCAGGAGCGCCAACGTTCCGGCCGGGGCCAGGTGATCGACGTCGCGTTGTACGAGGCCGTCTTCAACTGCATGGAAAGCCTGCTGCCCGAATACAGCGCGTTCGGCGCAATCCGCGGCGCGGCTGGAAGCGCCCTGCCAGGGATCGCGCCGACCAATGCGTATCTTTGCGAGGATGGCGGCTACGCGCTCATCGCCGGCAACGGCGACAGCATCTTCAAGCGCCTGATGGCGTTGATCGACAGGCCCGACCTGTCCGCCGACCCGCAGTTGGCCGACAACGCGGGGCGCGTCGCTCGCGTCGCGGAACTCGACGCTGCCATTGGCGCGTGGACCGCGAAGCGAAGCGTGGCCGAAGTCCTCAGCGCGTTGGACGCGGCCTCGGTGCCTGCCGGCAAGATCTACACGGTGGCGGACATCGCGGCCGATCCGCACTACCAGGCGCGCGGCATGCTGGAGAGCCTGGACATGGACGACGGCAGCGAACTGGCGGTGCCGGGCATCGTCCCGAAGCTCTCGCGCACGCCCGGCAAGCACCGCCGCGCCGCGCCCGGCATCGGCCAGGACACCGACGCGGTGCTGGCGGAGATCGGTCTCACGACGCAGCAGATCGCCGAGCTGAAGCGCCGGGGCGTGGTCGCGGGAGGCAAGCCTTGAAGCGCATCTTCTTCAACGAGGTCGTCACGCGTGACGGCTTCCAGATGGAGCCGGACTTCGTGCCTACCGATGCGAAGGTGGCGCTGATCGACGAGCTCTCAGCCTGCGGCTACGCGAAGATCGAGGCGACCTCCTTCACCTCGGCCAAGGCGATCCCGATGCTCCGCGACGCCGAAGAGGTGATGGGCCGCATCCATCGCGTTCCCGGCGTCGAGTACGCCGTGCTCGTTCCCAACCTTCGAGGCGCCGAACGCGCTCTCGAGTCGCGGGCGGACGAACTGAACCTGGTGATGTCGGCATCCGAGTCGCACAACCAGGCCAACCTGCGCATGAGCCGGGCGCAGAGTTTTGCGGCGCTGTCGGAGGTGATCAAGGTCGTGGGCGGGCGCGCCGCCGTCAATGTCTCCATTTCCACGGCCTTTGGGTGTCCGATGGAGGGCAACGTGCCGGCCGAGGAAGTCATCGGTCTTTCGGAACGATTCGCCGACCTCGGCGTGCGCGGAATTACGGCATGCGACACAACCGGGATGGCACATCCAGCCCAGGTTGCAGCGATGTGCGAACAGCTTCAGCAGCGGCTGCCCGCCTCGTTGCAACTCACCCTTCACTTCCACAACACTCGGGGCATGGGGCTCGCCAACGTCCTGGCTGCGGTTCAAAGCGGCATCGTCCACTTCGACGGTTCACTCGGAGGTCTGGGCGGATGTCCCTATGCACCCGGCGCGAGCGGCAACATCGCCAGCGAGGATGCGATTCATATGTTGCAGGCGATGGGATACGAAACCGGCGTCGATCTGGAGCGGCTGCTCGCCGTCGCGCGGAAGTTGCCCGAGATCGTCGGTCACGAGGTGCCGGCGCAGGTGAGCAAGGCCGGGCCGTTGTGGCAGTTGCACCCTGTCGTCTGCCAGGCTGCCTGATCGGGACGACTGTCGTGATGCCAGGCAGCAACGGCATCCCGCGCCGCCGCTTGGAATCGATGTCGACGCTCACGAACGTGGGCGTCCTGCAGTTCACCGACTCGGTCGGGTTCCTGTCGCGCGACCTCGCCCTACACTTCGCCTCCCAAGGCGCGCTCCAGCGTCCTGCGGGGGTCTGGTAATCGGTCCCGCTTGTCGTGCGCGCGCTTGCCGGAACCACTCCGCCGTCGCCTCGTCTGTGGTGCCCTTCTCAGTGCGAGCGGGATGCTCCTGGGGGGCATGGAATTGCAATGGCTGAATTCCGCTCAGCCCGGAGCGTGCAGGGCAACGATCTCCGCGTTTCCGGGCCGCCATGCCGGGTAGTTGCGCAAGACCATGGGGTCATGCCCGGGCACGATATGCGCGTCGGAATCCGCCAGCATCCGCAGCCGGTCGTAGCCGCGCAGCATGTCGCCGACGTGGTAGACGATGGGGAACGGCGAGCGCCGCTTGAAGTTTTCCGCGTAATGCGTGGCGTCGGAGGCGAGCACCACCCAGCCCCGCTCGGTGTGCACCCGCACCACCTGCAGGCCGTCGGTGTGGCCGCCGATGCGGTGCAGCGAGATTCCGGGGCGCAGTTCGACGTCGCCTCGATGGAACGCCACGCGGCCGGCGTAGACATGGCGCACCATCTGCACCACATCTTCCACATCGTACGCGTGGCGCAGGAAGGGCTCGCACATGCAGGGGCCGGTGGCAAAGGCGACCTCCGCTTCCTGCAGGTGAAAGCGCGCGGCCGGGAACTTGTCCAGATTGCCCGCGTGGTCGTAGTGCAGATGGGTGATGATCACATCGCGCACCGCCTGCGCGTCCACGCCCAGGGTACCCAGGGCTTGCACCGGGCAGCGCAGGAATTGTCGGCCGCGCCGCTCGGCAGCGGCGGCCGTGAAGCCAGTATCGACGACGATCGTTTCGCCCTGTCCGAGGATGGCCCAGACGAAGTAATCCATGGTCGCGGGCCCCTCGTGCGGGTCCGCCGCGATGAAGTTCTCCTGCGGTTTGCGAGCCACCGTGGCGTAGCGCAGCGCGTACACCTCGTAGCGCGGCAGCTCCATCAGAAGGCACCGGCCGTGAGGCCGCCATCCACGTGCAGGATTTCGCCCGTGATGTAGGAGGATCTTTCCGACACCAGGAAGGCCACGGCCTCGGCGACATCCTCCGGCCGGCCGAGCCGGCCGAGCGGGGTGGCCTTGCGGCGCACTTCCCAGCCAGCCTCGTCCACGATCCGGTGCGCACCCGGGGTCGGTGTGGCACCGGGGGTGACGGCGTTCACGCGGATGCGGAGCGGCGCCAGCTCGATCGCGAGTTGCCGCGTGAGGGCGGCAACGCCGCCCTTGACGGCCGTGTAGACGGCGGTGCCGCGATGCCCGCGGTCGGCCACCGGCGAGGCAAACGTGACGATGGCGCCGCCACGCTCGGGGTCCATGCATTCCTCGGCGGCCTGGGCCGCCCAGAACACCGACTTCAGGCCAACGCCCATCATGCGATCGATGGTTTCGTCGCGCACGTCGGCGACCGGTTCATAGCGGATCCACATCGCGCAGGCCGCGAGGGCGTCCAGCCTGCCACCGCGCTGGCGCAGCTGCCTGGCGGCCGCGAGCACCGCGTCGCGCTGGCCGACATCGAGCGTGAAGCCGTGCGCGGAGCCACCTTCTTGCTGGATCGCCGCGGTGGTCTGGGCGACGCTCTCCGCGTCGAGATCGGCCACGCCGACAACGGCGCCCCGGCGCGCCAGCAGTTGCGCGGTGGCCTGCCCGATGCCCCGCCCGGCGCCCATGACGAGCACCACTTGTCCTTCCAGTTCCTTCACTGCACTTCCCTCATTCATTGAAGATGTTCCTGCCCGCGGGCGGGCACCACGCTCAGGCGCGTTTCCTGGCTGGCGGCCGGGCGGCGGCCGCTTCTTCGCCATTACGCGCCTGCAACACGTTCAGCGCGGCTTGCGCCGCCTTGGTGATGTGGGCCACCGAAGCCTGGCGCGCCGCCGCGCCATCGCGCTTGCGAATGGCCTTCATGATCTCGACGAGCTCGCGCTCGCTCTCGGCGGTGCGACCGGGCTGCGACAGTGACGTGGCGCGCAGCACCATCGCCCGCGCATGCAGCTGGCGCAGCACATTGCCCAGAGTCTCGTTGCCTGAGCCTTCGACCAGGCAGTCGTAGAAGCGGGTCTTGGCCGCCAGCATCGTGACCGAGTCACCGCTGCCATAGGCCTCGCGCAGCTGCGCGAAGGCGTCCTGCAGCGCCTTCATCTGGGCGTCGGTGGCGAGTTCAGCGAACAGCTGGCTCGCGAGCCCTTCGAGTTCGGCGCGCAGCTGGAACACCTCGCGCGCCTGGCGCGCGCTGATGGTGGCGACGATCGGCCCCTTGTTCGGGATGACCTCCACGAGGCCCTCGGACTCGAGCTGGCGCAGCGCCTCGCGGATCAGCGTGCGGCTCACCCCCGTGATCTCGCACAGCTCCCGCTCGACCAGGCGCTTGCCCGGCGCCAGCTGTCCCACCGCGATCGCAGCGCGGATCTTCTCCAGCACCTGCTGGCGCAGGGGAGCCGCCACGCGCACCACCCGCATCGTCGATTGTTCCATCAGTCAGCCTCCAACACCCGGGGACGGCTCAATCCGGCACCCCGCCATACATCTGCCACAGTCCGGTCACCATCACACCGGCGTCCACCGGGAGGATAACCCCGGTGATCGCGCCGGCGGCCGGAGAGAGGAGGAATTCCACGGGCGCTGCGATCTCGTCGGGCTGTACCAGCCGGCCGAGCGCGGTGGCGCGGATCATCGTTTCCGGGTTGCGTTCGCCGCGCTCGTGGCTGGCCACCACCGCCGGGGTCAGCGTGGGGCCTGGTGCGACGCAGTTCACCCGCACGCCGCGCCGCCCCCATGCCACCGCCAGATTGCGGGTCATCGCGACCACCGCCGCCTTGGCCGGACCGTAGGCCACCAGGGGGGAGCTGCCCAGGGCGGTGATGGAGGCGATCGTCACGATCGCGCCGCGACCGCGCGCCGCCATGCGCGCGCCGAAGGCGCGGCAGGTATGGAAGCTGCCTCCGATGTTCACGTCCAAGATGCGCTGCCACTCCTCCGGATCCTGCTGTTCGGGGCGGTGTGGATTTTCCAAGTGCGCCGCGCAGGCGACCAGGGCGGCACAAGGTCCGACCTCGGCCTCGATGCGCGCCGCAGTCGCCTCGACCGCATTGCGGTCCGCGATGTCCAGCTGGAAGCCGACGCCGTCGACCTGCTGTGCGACCTCGCGCGCGCGATCGCCATCGATGTCGCACAGGGCGACCTTCCAACCGGCGGCCGCCAGGCGGCGCGCACAGGCGGCGCCGATGCCGCCGCCACCGCCGGTGATCACCACAAGGTCGGACGGGTTCATAGGCACCGGTAGACGGCTTCGATGAGACGGCGCGCGCGCGGGCCGTTGTCGGGCCGCATGTGCATCTTGTTCATGGCATAGGCGAAGCCGAGCTTCGCGTCCGGGTCACCCAGTCCGATGGAACCGCCGACGCCGTGGTGGCCGAAGGAACGCCGGCCCGGCCCCATCCACACGATCGGTTCGGACGTCAGCAGGTAGCCCAGCGCCTGGTGGTAGGGGCGTTCCATCATGACTTCCACCATGTTGTGCTGCTCGGTGATGGCGCGCTCGAGCGTTGCCGGGGACATCAGCCGCACGCCGTCGAGCTCGCCGCCGCGAGCAAGCGCACCGTAGAGGCGCGCCACCGCGCGGGCGTTGCCATGGCCGCTGGCGCTGGTGATGGTCGCCTCGCGCCATTGGCTCGAATTCAGGTCCAGCGGGTCGGGCAGCTGGTCCCAGGCCCGGGACACGATCTTGGACGGGTCGCCGTTGCGCGCCGCGAAGATGGTGCCTTCCATTGCCTGGATGAACTCGGCGCAGCGCGCCTGGTCCGCGGCGGACAGCCCGAACTGGTAATCCAGCCCCAGCGGACCGGTGACTTCCTCGCGCAGGAACTTCGGCAGCGTGCGCCCATCCACCCGGCGCACGATCTCGTCGATCAAGAAGCCCTGGTTGTGGACATGGTAGCCCGCCTGGGTGCCCGGCTCCCACAGCGGCGCCTGGCGCTCCAGTGCCTTGACCATCAGCGCGTGGTCGAACATGGCCTCGGGGTGCAGCTTCTCCGTGAGGATTGGCAAGCCGGCCGTGTGGTCGAGAACGTGCCGCACCAGCACCTTGTCCTTGCCGTTCTGCGCGAATTCGGGCCAGTAGCGCGCCACCGGCGCATCGAGATCCACCTGACCACGGTCCACCAGCATGTGCAGACAGGTGGCCGACACGGCCTTGGCCACCGACATCATGCACACGATCGTGTCGCGCTCCCACGGCCGCGTCATCGTGCGGTCGCGCCAGCCGCCCCAGAGGTCGACGACCTTGCGGCCGTCGAGCACCACGCTCACGCTGGCGCCCACTTCGTCCTCGGCGGCGAAGTTCGTCGCGAACGCGTCGCGCACTGCCTCGAAGCCCGGAGCGCAATCCCCGTGGATGGGGAATTCCTGCGCGCCCTTGCGTACTTTGCTTTCCATAAGTCCGTTCTGCCTTGTCGTTGCCTGCGATGAGCGGCGATTCTTCCAGCAATGCTCCAGCCAGTCAATACGCCAAGCATATTGTATTACGGTACTCCGGGATGCTTGACATTCGGGATTCTTGTAATATATTCGCTCCGTCCACAACACGAGAGATGTGCCAATGAACAAGGAACGGTTCGAAAAAGGGCTGGCGGTCCGCCGCGAGGTGCTGGGTTCGGAATACGTCGACCGCTCGCTGGCAGCGGCGGATGACTTCACGCGGCCGCTGCAGGAGCTCGTGACGGAATACTGCTGGGGCGAGATCTGGACTCAGCCGGAGCTGCCGCGCCGCACGCGCAGCCTCATCAATCTCGCGATGATTAGCGCGCTGAACCGGCCCCACGAGCTCCAACTGCACGTGCGCGGCGCGCTGCGCAACGGCTGCAGCAAGGAGGAAATCCGGGCCGTGCTGCTCCAGGTGGCGATCTACTGCGGCGTGCCGGCCGCCATCGATGCCTTCCGCGTCGCCACGGCGGTGCTGAAGGAAGAGGGCGTCTGAGCATGGCAAGCCAGTTGCTGCCGGGCGCCAACATCGGCTTCATCGGCCTGGGCAACATGGGCCGCCCCATGGCCCTGCGCCTCGCCACCGCCGGCTACGCGCTGCGCCTGGTCGACGCGCGGCCGGCCGTGGCCCGGGAAGTGGCCGCCGAATGCGGCGGCATTGCGCTCGAAACGGCAGCGGAGCTCGGCCCTGGCCTCGATTCGGTGGTGCTGATGCTGCCGGATGGCAAGACCGTGCGGCGCGTGCTGATCGATGACGGGCTGGCCCAGCGGCTGCCGCGCGGCAGCGTGGTGCTCGACATGGGGTCGTGCGAACCCGGCGGCACCGCGCGGGTGGGTAAGCAGCTTGCCGCGGCCGGCATCGCCATGGTCGACGCGCCGGTCTCGGGCGGTGTGCCGCGCGCTCGCACGGGCGAACTCACGATCATGGCCGGCGGCAGCCCCGAAGCGGTCGAGCGATGCCGGCCCCTGCTGTCGGCGATGGGCAACCGCATCTATGCCGCCGGTCCTCTGGGCAGCGGGCAGGCCATGAAGTCGCTGAACAACTTCGTCTCCGCGGTAGGTCTGGTGGCCACCTGCGAGGCGGTGGTCATCGGACGCAAGTTCGGCCTGGACCCGCAGGTGATCGCGGAAGTGCTGAACGGCTCCACCGGCAAGAACAACACCACCGAGCACAAGCTTCGCCAGTTCATTCTGTCCGGCAGCTTCGCGTCGGGCTTCTCGCTCGACCTGATGGTCAAGGACCTCGGGATTGCTGCGGGCGTGGCGCACGAAGCCGGCGTCCAGACCTTGTTCGCTGATCGATGTCTGGAGATGTGGCAGGCTGCGCAACGCGAACTGGGACAGGGCCGCGACCATACGGAGATGGCGCGCTGGGTCGAGTCAGGCATGGAATCCAGAATCAACCAAGGAGACAAGCAATGAAGAGTGAGCAACGTCAAACGCCTTCGTGCATCAGCCGTCGTGAACTGCTGGCGGCCGGCGCGTTGCTGCCGCTGGCCGGAGCCGCGCGGGCGCAGGCCGGGGTGGGACGCATCGTGGTGGGCTTCGCCCCGGGCGGCGCCGCCGACGGTCTGGCACGCTTGACGGCCGACAAGCTGCGCGGCATCGCCGCACCCAACGTGATCGTCGAAAACAGGGTCGGCGCCGCCGCGCGCATCGCCATCGAGTACGTCCGCAACGCCGCTCCCGACGGCACCACCATGACGCTGGTGCCCGACGCGACCATGTTCCTCTACCCGCACGTGTACAAGTCGCTGAGCTACGACCCGGCCCGCGACTTCACGCCGGTGACGCGACTGATCAGCATGTCGCTGGTGATGTTCGTCGGTCCCGCCGTTCCTTCCAGCGTCAAGACGGTGAAAGATTACATCGAGTGGGTGAAGACGAACCCGAAGAACCTCGTGTACGGCACCCCGGCTGCGGGCGCGACCCCCCACTTCACGGGCGCGATGTTCGCGCGCGCAGCGGGCCTGGACATGCAGCCGGTGCACTACAAGGGCGGCGCCCCGGCCATCCAGGACCTCGTCGCCGGCCAGGTACCGGTGGTGTTCGGCTCCACGTCCGACGGACTGGCCATGGTGCAGGCCGGCAAGGCGCGCGCCCTGGCGGTCTCCGCCGCCAGGCGCACGGCCATGCTGCCCGACGTGCCGACATTCCAGGAACTGGGGTACCGCGACATCGTTGTCGAAGACGGGCTCGGCGTCTATGTGCCTTCGAAGACTCCCGCCGAGACGGTGGCGAAATTGGACGCGGGGATGCAGGCCGCGCTCAAGACCAAGGACCTGCAGGGGCCCATCCGCGATTGGGGCTTCGACGTTTCCGGCGAGGCGCCCGCCGAGTTCTCGGCTCGCCTGACGCGCGAGCGCACCCGCTGGGCGGGGGTCGTGAAGTCCACTGGCTTCACGGCCATGGAGTGAACGGCACGGCTGGCGCTTTGCTGGCGCGAGGCAGCCGCGCACTCTCTTCTCGGCGGCCGCCGCCTGAGCACGATAGGTCGCCTCACGAAGCCCCTGCGCCATCTTGTGCGGGAAATGGCGCCCACGCTGCTCGCAATCGAGCAGCTTCAACGACGCCGGCATCGCCGCGCTGGCCATGCTGCAGGAGCGCGGCGTGGCCGGCGGCACGGTGTCGCACACCGGCGCCCGCATCGGCGATGCGCAGGACACCTGGGACCATGGCGTGGTGTGAACATGAATGAAGGAGCCCGCGCCCTGGGCGCGCGGCCCCCGGGCAGCGCCTGAGCGACGTCCTGCTGCAGCTGGTGCGCGGCAGAACGCCGGACGGAGAACCCCTGACAAGAGCATCCCCCACGGGACTAGAAAAGCCAGGGTTCCGTCTGCCTGCGCCGGCTCTCGAAGTCGCGGATACGGTCGGCGCGCTGCAAAGTGATGGCTATGTCGTCCAGCCCTTCCATCAGTCGCTTTTTCCGGGCTGGATCGATACTGAAGACCATCTCATCGCGGCCATCCGGCAGTACGACCTGACGCTGCAGGTCCACCGTGGCCCCGAACCCTGGCCCGCGAGAAACGTCGGCAAAGAGCGCATCGACGTCTTGCGCAGGCAGCACGATGGGTAGAAGGCCATTCTTCAGGCAATTGCCGTGGAAGATGTCCGCGAAACTCGGCGCGATCAGCGCCCGGATGCCGAAGTCGCGTAGCGCCCAGACCGCATGCTCCCGGCTTGACCCGCAACCGAAATTCTCGCGCGCCAGCAAAATTTGCGCGCCCGCGTACCGAGGTTGATTCAGCGGAAAGTCGGGGTTGGGCTCGCGCAGGGAGGCTTCCTTGCCGGGTTCGCCCCGGTCGAAGTAGCGCCACTCGTCGAACAGGTTCGCGCCGAATCCCGTGCGCCGGATGGATTTCATGAATTGCTTGGGCAGTATGGCGTCGGTGTCCACGTTGGGGCGGTCGACCGGAACCAGCAGCGAGCGCAGGGTTGTGAAAGCTTCCATTACCGCACTTCCCTGTTGTTCGGCGCACTCAAGCGTCCGGCGATCGCCGCCTCTGCAGCGCTGGCGGGACTGACCAAGTGCGTTCTGCCGCCCGCGCCTTGCCGGCCCTCGAAGTTGCGGTTCGATGTGGATGCGCAGCGCTCGCCGGGCGCGAGCCGGTCCTCGTTCATGCCCAGGCACATCGAGCATCCCGGCTCACGCCATTCGAAGCCGGCCTCGATGAAGAGGCGGTCCAGACCCTCGGCTTCCGCCTGGTCCTTCACCAGGCCCGACCCGGGAACCACCAGCGCCTGCTTTACGCTCGCCGCGACGGACCTGCCGCGCAGCACCGACGCGGCGGCCCGCAGATCCTCGATGCGTGCGTTCGTGCAGGACCCGATGAACACCTTGTCGATCTGCAACTCGCTGAGCGGCTGGCCAGGCTCCAAGCCCATGTAGGCCAAGGCGCGTTCCATGCCGTTTCGCCGGACCGCGTCGGCTTCCCGTGCAGGATCGGGCACGCATCCCCCGAGGGGCACGACCATCTCCGGTGAGGTGCCCCATGTGGCCATCGGCACGAGTTGTGTGGCATCGATGGCCACCGTCTGATCGAAGGTGGCGCCCGTGTCGGTGACGAGCGTCCGCCAGTCCGCCACTGCGGCGTCCCAAAGGTCACCGACGGGGGCATACGGCCGGCCCCGGACGTAGTCGATGGTCTTGTCGTCAACGGCGACAAGTCCCACCCGGGCCCCGGCTTCGATGGCCATGTTGCACAGTGTCATCCTTCCCTCCATGGAGAGGGCCTCGATGGTGCTACCGGCAAACTCGATGGCATGGCCCGTCGCGCCGCCGGTGCCGACCAGCCCGATGAAGTGCAGGACGAGGTCCTTGGCCGTGACGCCGCTCGGCAGGACGCCGTTCACTTGAACGAGCATGCGCTTCATCGGCCGCATTGCCAGACATTGCGTCGCCAGGACGTGCTCCACATCAGAGGTGCCGACGCCGAAGGCGAGTGCGGCGAAGGCGCCGTGGGTGCTGGTGTGCGAATCTCCGGCCACCACGGTCATCCCCGGGAGCGTGGCGCCCTGTTCCGGCCCCACCACATGGATGATGCCGTGGCGTTGGTCGTTGAGGCCAAACTCGGTGATTCGGAAGTCCCGGCAGTTGATGCTCAGTTGGCGCACTTGCATGCGCGACAGCGAGTCGGGAATGCTGTCGATGCTCGCGCGCTCGGCACGGATCGTGGGCACGTTGTGATCGGCCGCGGCGATCACACTGGCCGCGCGCCACGGTTTGCGGCCCGCCAGGCGCAAGCCTTCGAACGCCTGCGGGCTTGTCACTTCGTACACGAGATGGCGGTCGACATACAGCAGCGCCTCGCCGTCGGGCGTCTGATCAACCAGGTGCCGGTTCCATAGTTTTTCGAAGAGGGTGAGCGGTGGGGATGAAACAGTTCGCATGATTGAATAAGACCGCAGTGCGGCCACTCCACAATGGCGCGCCCGCAAGTGCAAGGCTGCGCCGAAGCCTGCACTCGCATTGTTCTCGCCGAACCAGCGGTTGAGAGTCCCCTTTTGCGGGGACCGGCGCTGCACTCTGGCCGCTCGTGGGCGATGGCTACGACGCCAAATGCCTAGATGTCAAGGATGAGGACATCGCTCTTGGATCTGGAGCAGCACGGCGTGAACACCTGGTTGCCTGCATGCTCCTCGTCCGTGAGGATGGCGTCCCTGTGTTCCGGAATGCCCCCGAGCACCTTGGTCAGGCAAGTGCCGCAGAAGCCGTCGCTGCAGGACCGGGGGATGTCGATGCCATGGCTTTCGAGCACATCGAGCGCAGACACGCCTGGGGGAACTTCCAGCAGCTGACCCGTGCTCCTGACCTCGACCAGGAACGAGCGGTCCTCCCCGTGCGCCACCGGCTGCGCCGAGAATCGCTCTGCGACCAGGTTGACGCGGCTCCATTTTGCCTCGGAGGCCGCGGCTTCCACGTCGGAAACGAACTTGCCGGAGCCGCAGACATAGGCAATGCGATCGTCCCTGGCACTCCCAAGCATGTCGCGCAGGGGCACGCGCTCCTCGCGCGGCCGGCCGGCGTCGTGCCAAGTCACGGACGCGGACCAGGGGCGCTCCCGCAGCATCCGCTCGAACGGCCTGGGGCTCACCGCACGCGAACAGATGTGGAAGTCGAAGGTCCAGCCGCGCCGGTGCAGCTCCTCAGCCATTGCCATCAGCGGCGTGACGCCGATGCCGCCCGCCATCAAGACGGCGGAATGCGGCCTGTCGGACAGGCCGAAGAGGTTCCTCGGACCGCGCGTCATCACCGCCGCGCCAGCCGCGATCCCATCGCAGATTTCCCGTGAACCGCCTCGTCCCGCCTCGACTCTTTGCACCGCGATCCGGTACATGCCTGCGTTGGCCGGGGCGTTGTACAGCGAGTACTGCCGAATCTTGTCGCCGACCCGCAGCTCGATGTGTGCCCCGGCCGTGAACGGCGGCAGAGCGCCTCCATCGGCCCGCACCAGGTCCAGGCAGGTCACGTCCGCGCCTTCCACGTGGCGGGAGATCACCCTGGCCTGAAACCATGCATTCTGTGGCTGTCCCATCGCCGTCTCCTCACCAGGTCACGAGCAGCTTTGTCAGCGCATGCGCGACGGTGTTGGGAACGTAATCCAGTTGCTGACCCTCCACGACGCGCATCCCCGGCAACCTGCCCGCGACGAGCTCCAGCATCACCGTCAACTCCAGCCGGGCCAGGGGCGCACCTGCGCAGTGGTGGATGCCCATCCCGAAGCTCAAGTGCTGGGCGACGTTCTGGCGGCCCGGCCTGAATTCGTCGGGTTGCTCGAACACCTCCGGGTCGCGGTTGGCGGCGCCCAGCATCATCAGCACGCGGTCGCCGGCAGCCAGCTGCTGGCCGAGCACCTCCACGGGCTCCTTGACCAAACGCCGCCACCCGATGATCGGGGGCGAGTAACGCAGCGACTCCTCGACGACGGCGTCGAGTTTCTGCGCGCCGGCAACGATCGACTCCCACATGGGGCGATTGCGCAGCAAGTTGTTGAACATGCCGACTGCGGCCGTCGACGTGGTTTCATGCCCCGCGAACAGCAGGTTGAAGACCGTGCCTGTGATCTCCTTCAAGGTCATGTTCGCGTCATCCCCGGCACGCTGCGCCAGAAGGTCGCTGATGATGTCTTCTTCTGGGCTGCCCTGCTTGCGGCGGACCAGCTGTTCCGCGTAGGCATAGAAGTCGACGCTGTCCTTCGCCATCCTGACCTGGTCCTCCTCACTGGGCTTTCCCCACTGCAGCACCACCCGGCTGTCGGCCCAACGCTTGACGGTGGGCACGTCTTCCTGCGGAACGCCGAGCGCACGGAACAGCACCAGCATCGGGGTTTCGAAAGTCAATGCGGCTACGAGGTCCACCGGCCGTTCAGCGGCCAGCATGGCATCGATTTTGCCGTTGACTGTCTGCCGCACGAAGGGCTCAAGCTTCAGCATGCGGGCACGCTGCAGGGGTTCGGAGAAGAACTTCCGGTACCGCGCATGGGATGGCGGGTCATTGTTGACCAGCATCGGCGGCACATCGAAGTTCGAATCGCTGATGATGGACTTGGCATGCGGGCACAGCGGGACCAGCGGGTCCGACACGATGCGCGAGGAAAAGTGGACTGTGTCCCTGAGGATCGCCTTGATGGTGTCGTGGCGGGTGACGACCCAGCTGCCCAGCTCCGGCGCGAAGAAGATCGGCTCGGTGCCTCGGATGTCTGCCAACACCTGGTGCGGATTGGCCTGGTAGGTGGTGGAGAAAGGATCGAACAAGCCACTCGCGCGGCTGATAGGGCCCGATCTGTGCGCGGAAGCTTCTTGGGACAGGGGACGCATCTTGATGACTCCTAAATATGTTGCCGACACATGAGCTTCAGGCCCAGTTGCTGGACCAGTGCGCGCCACCTGAGCGAAGTCGCCATGGCGTGTTTCCGAAACGACCCAACATCGGGTCTGCGCTGGTTCGATTATCGTAAGTCGATTACGCAAAGCGTAAGCACAGGGAAAACCCGAAGACGAACGAACCCCCGCCCCGAAGCGCTGCAGTCAGCTCCAGCAGGAGGTAGCGAAGGAGAAGAGTGGAAATGCGACCGCCAGCTTGCCGGACGCAAGCGGGGATCAGGAGGCGCCTGCGCCGTATCCCAGGCGTTGGCTGGCGCGTGCGCCCGCCGCCTTCAGGGCACGGGCGTTGGGTCCATCGACTGAAACATCAAAGGAGCCCGAAACCCCAAGCGCCCCGATGACGGCGACAGCGCGGCCTGCAACGTCCAGCACCGGCACTGCGAAGCCGCTGATCCCGGCCAACAGGGTTCCGTCAACAGCGGCAATGCCGCGATCGCGCACATCCTCGATGAGCTTCCGTGCGGCGGCGGCAGAGCGGACTTGCTTGCGCTGCTCCGGCGATGGCGATCTCAGTTCCTCCTCGATCAGCGCATCCAGTCGCTTTGACGGTGCAAACGCCGCGAAGATCCGCCCTGTCGCGGACCACAGGACAGGCAGAACAGAGCCCACCCGGACGTTGACCGTGACGGGCTGGCCAGGGTCGTCCCAGCGCACGATCAGCGGACCGTTCTCTCCCAAGAGCGCGACAAAGCAGGTGACGTTAAGCGCTTCCAGCAGCGCCGGCAGCTCTGCCGCCGCGGCCCGCACGGGTTCGGCCTGGCGCTGTGCGACAAGGCCGATGAAGATGCTTTCAGGCCCGAGCACATACCGCGATGAATCGGCGTCCTGATAGACGAACCCGGTTTCCACCAGACTCGCCAGGTAGCGGTGAACCTTCGCGGGATTCTCCTGTAACTGCGCGGCCAGCGCCGTGATGGAGGCCGCGCCGCCCATGGTGGCCAGCTTGCGCAGCACGGCGAGGCCCATCTCAGCGGACTGAACTTTCTGCCGGCGCCCGGCTGCTACGACTGGATTGGAACTCAAGGTGTCAGGTCCGTATCTCGAAGCCGCGGAGGCGTGCACGCCGGCCGCAGTCAACGTGCAGATGATAGTCCCTGAATTGCGCGGAGGGAGCACCAGCGTCCTCGAGCGACATGACGGTCATTGGCCCCGGGAAAACTGCTGCAATCCTTCAAGGTCCACAATATCGATCGCGCCGTACCGGATGCGCAGGAACCCGGACTTCTCCAGCTTGTGCAGTTCCCGGTTCACGTTCTGCCTCGACAGGCCGCATAGGCGAGCGATCTCTTCCTGTGAGATCACGAGCTGCCGGTCTGTTGCCGGATAGAGCTGCGGGTTGAACAGCTCCGACAGGCAGTACGCCACCCGCGCCGTCACGTCGTGGAGCCGGAAGCTCTCGACCAGCGCAACGTAGTGGCCCAGGCGAGCATTGAGCTGATCGATTACCCAGCGGCTGAAGGCGCGGCTTTCGTCGATCAGCCAGAGGAAGGTGTCGCGCGGCATGAACGCGACCTGGCTGTCGCGGATGGCGACCACCGCATACGGGCGCGGCTCGCCCTTCAGCGCGGCACCTTCGCCGAACCAGGCCTCGCTGGGCACGCCCGCGAACGTCGTGCCACGGCCATCCGCAGAGATGGTGTCGACTTTCAACCTAAAAACCGCAGTTACCCCTGCGCCGCAAGGGCGGGTGGCGGTGCTGGGAGGGGGAAATGGCCGACGATGCGCTGGCAGATGTAGGCCAGCAGCGCTTGCCAGCGGTCGAGCTTGGGCAACTGCTCCGCAGCTGTTTTGACGTGCTGGATGGCCGCATGGACGTTGGCGATCATCGACTTGATCAGGCCCACCTCGGCATGCATTGGCGTGAGGTACAGCGTGGTCTGCCCGCCATGACTGGCGGTGCGGCCGACAGCCGCCAGCAGCAGCGGCCGGCTCGTCAGCGCCTCGCGCCGCGCCTGCGGGTTGGCCGCGCGCACGTACCAGCTCCACCAGTTGTAGACCAGCGCCACCGCCCGCGCGGTGATCTGGCTGCGGTGCATGTCCTGGGTCGTGAAGCCGCCCCAGCCCCATTGGTTCTTGAGCTCGTCGAAGCCGTTCTCGCAATCGCAGCGGTCTCGGTAGAGCTGGCCGATGGCCGTGAGCTCGTAGGGGGCGTTGGTCACCAGCACCGTGTATTCCCAGACCTGCGCCTTGTCCTGCACTTCGTCGTACGGCAGCGCCAGCACGAGCTGATCGTCGTGCGGCTTGCCCTTGTCGGCCGTCAGCACGAAATCGTGCTTGATGCGCCGGCGCAGCACGACCAGATCTACGAATCGGGCGGCCTCAGCGCAGGGATGGTCGAGTGCTTCGTGCTCTACCTGGCCGGACATTACCGGCCACCGCATGAAGTGCTCTTCGGGAACGACAAGGACATCACCGCAGAGTACGAACGCGCGTTCGTCGGAATGACCGAGGTGGACTGCTCGCTGCAGACGCTGCTGGAGGCGCGTGTCCGGCTGCGACAGGTCCGGCCATCCGCTTACCCCGAACGATCAAAACGGCGGCCTCGCTGACCGCGAATGCCAGCCAGCCGAGGCCGCCATGGTGCTCAAGCTTGAACGGCGGCCTTCTGGCCGACGAGCTTGCCCTTGTCCCACGGCTCGTGCGTTGAACGGGTAGAAGCGTCCATGATCAGCTCCTCATGGGAGTGGAGTGGAGGGGTGATCACAGCCTGGCGCTTGCGTACTACTAACGCTTGACGTTAATAATGCAGTGCGTTAATATTAACGGTGTGACGATCAAAAGCTTTCGCACCATGGACACGAAGGCGCTGTTCGAAGGCCGTCGCGTCAAACGGTGGATCAACATTGAGCGTGCCGCGCTGCGCAAGCTGGAACAGCTGGAGATCTCCAGCCGGCTCGATGACCTGCGCGTGCCGCCCGGCAATCGGCTGGAGGCGCTGGCTGGCGACCGTGCAGGGCAGCACAGCATCCGCATCAACGATCAGTGGCGCGTGTGCTTCGTGTGGCGCGATGGCGCTGCGCACGACGTCGAAATCGTCGACTATCACTGAAAGGAGTTCGCCATGGGCAAGCGTCAAGTCGCTCCGGTGACGCCGGGCGAAATGCTGGAAGAGGAGTTTCTCAAGCCGCTGGGTCTGACGAAGTACCGGCTGGCCAAGGAGATCGGTGTGCCGCCGCAGCGCATCGGCGACATCGTGGCCGGCAAGCGGGCGATCACGGCCGACACCGACCTGCGTCTGTGCCGTTTCTTCGGCCTGAGCGACGGCTGGTGGCTCGCGCTGCAAACCCGGCATGACATCGAGGTCGCGCGCGACGCGATGGCTGCCGAGCTCCGACGCATCCATCGATTCGAGCCTCAGCCCGCCTGACTTCTCTGGTCCCCCGGGCGCTCGGCTCAGCGGGCTGGGCGCCGAATGACCGGTGTTGGCGCACAACTGGTGCGTGCCTTGGACAGGTCCGACCGGCCAGGAAGCAACGGACGACGCTGCGGCGAAGAACGGACCGTCGAAGGGCGAGATGTGCCCGTTGCAGCCCTTGGACATAGGCGTGCGAGCGGCAGGTTAGCAAGCGGGAGCAGACCTTCAGCGGTTCACCGCATACGGCAGGTTCCGAGCCGAAAGCAGCCGTAGGCCTCGTGTATCCACACGTTCAAGTCCACAGGACTTCGATCCAAACTCACGTGCAGAGGTCTTGACGTAGGGATAGTATGCGCGTCAGCCTAGGAGATTCAGCTCTTTGACCATGAGTTCACGCATGACGAACTTCTGCACTTTACCAGTGATCGTCATCGGCATTTCGGTGACGAACCGGACATAGCGGGGTATCTTGTAGTGAGCGATCTGGTTACGGCAGAAGGCACGGATGTCTTCCTCGGTCGCTTGTTCACCGGGTTTAAGTACGATCCACGCGCAGATTTCCTCACCGTACTTCTTATCAGGTACCCCAAATACTTGTACAGACTGCACCTTCGAGTGACGGAAAAGAAACTCCTCTATTTCGCGTGGATAAATGTTCTCTCCCCCGCGGATCAGCATGTCTTTCACGCGACCGACAATGTTGCAGTAGCCCTCGGCGTCGATCGTCGCAAGATCGCCAGTGCGCATCCAGCCATCGACAATCGCTTCGCGCGTGCGCACCTCGTCTCCCCAGTAACCCTTCATGACCGAGTAACCGCGCACCCACAGTTCGCCGGTCTGGCCGACCGCCACTATGTTGTTCTGGGCATCGACGACTTTTGCGTCCAGATGCGGCTGGATGCGTCCGACCGTCGAGACGCGACGGTCCAGTGGATCGCTCGTCGAGCTTTGAAAGGAGACAGGGCTAGTCTCGGTCATGCCATATGCGATCGTGACCTCGCGCATGTTCATTTGCGAGACAACGCGTTTCATGGTTTCGATAGGACAGGGGGCTCCGGCCATGATGCCAGTACGTAGCGTCGACAAGTCGAACTCTCCAAATCTTGGATGGTCGAGTTCGGCGATAAACATCGTCGGCACCCCATGAAGCGCCGTGCACTTTTCCTCGGACACCGCTGCCAGCGTAGCCGCAGGGTCGAATACCTCCCCTGGGAACACCATCGTCGCGCCGACCGACACGCAGGCGAGCACCGATAGGACCATGCCGAAGCAATGGTAGAGCGGCACTGGGATCGCCAGGGAGTCGTATTCGGAGAATCGCATCGCCTGCGCGACGAACCGCGCGTTGTTGACGACGTTATGGTGGGTCAGCGTTGCGCCCTTCGGGTTCCCCGTCGTACCGCTCGTGAACTGGATGTTGATGGCGTCGTGGCAGCCTAGCGAGGAACTGATGGCATCCAGCCCCATTCGATCAAGGGCTGCCACGCCGTGAGCCAATACCTCGTCGTAGCCGAACATGCCCTGCGTGCGCTCTTCACCCATGCGGATCACTAACTTCAGCGTAGGTAGCCGCTTCGCATTCAGGTGCCCTGGTTCACACGTCGCGAGCTCCGGAGCCAGTGACTGCAACATCTCCAGATACTTTGACGTGCGCAGCTGCTCGGCGGAAACAAGGGCGACGCAGCTCGACGCATTGAGCGCGTACTCCAACTCGTGAACCCGGTATGCCGGATTGATGTTGACCAGGATCACACCGATGCGTGCGGTCGCGAACTGCGTGACAAGCCACTCAACGCGATTGGGGGACCAAATGCCCAGGCGGTCACCTCGCTGCAGGCCGAGCGCGGCAAGGCCGGCGGCGAACCGATCTACTTCATCACTGAACTGCAGCCAAGTCCATCGCACACCCTGTTCCAGGAAGACCACGGCTGGCCGGCTCGCAAAGCGCGACACTGCATCGCTAAGAAGCGCGGGTATGGTAGCGTTCGAGAGCGGCACGTCGTTGACGCCCTGCACATGCGACATACCGCCTTGCGGCGCGATGCCCAGGGGGAGTGAATTTTCCTGTGCCATTGCTTTTCTCCGAAGAGGGGTTTACGACTCAAGCACTCCTTGCCCCGAAGGGCCAGGGGGCTTCGCGTTGCTTACTGGACGCCGCTTGCCGTGTCGTCCATTCCGCGGTACTTGCGATCGAACTCCCCGACCCAGTCGAACCCCATCAGCGCGCTCATCTTCTTGAAGTCGTACAGGGGAACGGTCAGTGCAGCGCTTGAGCCGTTCGCCTTCAATCCGGCGAAGGCCTGCTCGCAGGCAGCCGCAGCGGCAAGAAACCCCAATGCAGGATAGATCGCGATGCGGTAACCGATCGCCTGCAGCGTGGGGCGATCGAGAAGCGGCGTTCGTCCGCCCTCGACCATGTTGGCCAGGAGCGGCACGCCGCGGAAAGCAGCGCCGATCCGTTCCATCTCTTCGACGGTTTCCGGTGATTCGATGAACAGCACATCGGCCCCAGCCTTCAGGTAAGCCTCGCCCCGGCGCAGTGCGTCATCCAGGCCGTTCGTCGTACGCGCGTCGGTGCGCGCGACGATGAGGAAGTTCGGATCAGTGCGGCTATCGGCGGCGACACGAAGCTTCGCAACCATGTCTTCGCTTGAAATGACGCGCCGGCCCAGCATGTGCCCGCACTTCTTGGGGAACTCCTGGTCTTCGATCTGGATGCCGCATGCGCCAGCGGCCTCGTAGCCGCGCACCGCATGCTGCACATTGAGGAGCCCGCCGTATCCCGTATCCCCGTCCGCGATGAACGGTGTCTCCGTCACCTGCGCAAACTGTGCGACGCGGTTCACCATGTCGCTGTATGTCGCCAATCCGGCGTCGGGGAGCCCAAGGTAGGAGGCGACGACGCCGTATCCCGTCATGTACAGGCAGTCGAAGCCGAGCCGATCGGCAATCCTTGCCGAGATCATCTCGAATATGCCAGGTGCTAACAGCAGGTCGTTCTGGCGCAGGCGATCGGCTAGCCGCGCTCTCTTCTGTTGAAATATGGACATCGATTCTCCTAATGCGAAGCGAACGAGAGGGGGACCTGTCCAAGGCCCGTGCAATTGAAATCCGGTGATCTTCGCCGCTCCGGCGCACCTGTTATTCGGCGGTGATGCCGCTGCGTTTCGCTACCAGCATCCACTTCTTGAGTTCCGAAGCCAGGAAGCCACGGAACTCGTTGGGCGGCGTCACGATCATGTTTGCGCCCTGGCTCTCGATCTGCTTCATCACGGCCGGGTCTGCCGCGACCTTTTTCAGGTCCTGGTTGATCTGCTCGACGATTGCCGCCGACACGCCGGCAGGGCCGAAGAGTCCGTACCAATTGAGCGATTCGACGCCGTCGAGCCCGGCTTCCTTGAACGTCATCGCATCGGGGAACAAAGCCATGCGCTTGGTGTCTGCCACGCCTAGGACGCGCAAAGCACCCGAACGCACATGGGGCAGTGCGCTGACCACGCTCGTCACGCCCATTGGCAGATGGCCGCCGATGATGTCGACGATCATCGGCGCGCCGCCCTTGTATGGCACGCCCACGGTCTGCAGCTTGCCTGCCTGCTTGATCATCTCGCCCGTCAGGCGCGTCTGGCCTTCCGAGTAGCCGACGCCCAATTGCTCCTTGCGGGCAGCCGCGAGCACGTCCGGCAATGTCTTGTACGGTCCGTTGGCCTGTACGACCAGCACCGACGGCGAACTCGCGATGTTGGTGATGGGCGTGAAAGCCTTGTCCGTGTCGTAGGGCAGGTTCTTCATCAGCACCGGGTTGACCGCATGCGATCCGACGACAAGAAGCAGCGTATGGCCATCCGCGGGCGAACGCGCGACAAAGTTGGAGCCGATCGCGCCGTTGGCCCCTGTGCGGTTGTCCACCACCACCGATTGACCCCAAAGATCGGACAATCGTTGCGCTATCAATCGGCCGACGACGTCAGTGCCACCGCCGGCAGAGTAGGGTACGACGAGTGTGACCGTCTTGGTTGGAAATTTGTTGGCCGGCGTTTGCGCCAAGGCCAACCCGCTCGTAACCGACCCAATTGCGATCACCGAAGCCACGGTGGCCAAGGCTTTGCGTCGCGTCGTCTGGATCGTCAAGAACGAGGCTTTTCCTTTTTCTGTCATCTTTGTCTCCGAATGGTTGGTTGGCGGAAGTGAGCTGACGCCACCTTGACGCCCCTCGTATTGCCAGAACCGACTTTAGGCGTGCTTTAATTTGTTATAAAGCACTATTTCGGCACCTGTAACGTGCTCCATCGGCATGGCACACGACATTGACATCGTTACTTTGCGGCTCTTTATCGCGGTCTGCGAGGAGGGCAATATCGCTCGCGCGGCCGATCGTGAGGCCATCGTCGCGTCAGCTGTAAGTCGACGCATTGCTGCGGTCGAAGACGACATTGGGACGCCTCTCTTGGTTAGAGGTCGCCGAGGCATCAAGCCGACTGCTGCAGGCCAGACCATGCTGAGGCAGGCGCGCGAAGTGCTTCGGGCCATGGACCGTTTGCGCTCCGATTTGAGCGACTTTGGCAGCGGGGTGCACAGTCATGTTCGTGTGGTCGCTGCTCCTGCTGTACTTGCTGGGAACCTTGCAGAAGACCTGGGCACTTTTCTTGACGCATCCCCAGGGTTTGGTTTGTCGGTGGATGAAAGGAGCAGTCCGCAAGTGGTGCGGGTAGTACGCGAAGGCGCCGCCGAAGTCGGCATCCTGTGGGGTTCCACTGACTTGAGTGACTTCTTGGTAGAGCCATACCGACGTGATCACCTGTGCCTCGCCGTGCCTCCTGAGCACACATTGGCAACAAGGGGCTCGGTTCGATTCGAAGAAGTGATAGACCAAATAAGTATCGTCGTCGCCCCCGGGGGAACGCTGGACACAATGCTCAGGCGTGAAGCGGCCAGACTCTCGCGAACGTTGTCCTACCGCATTGAGGTTTCCAGCCTTGACGCAGCGATCCGTTTTGTATCCGCCCGACTGGGTGCGGCAGTGCTGCCCCTGGAGGGAGTTGTGGGGCACGCCAAGGCAGGCTCCCTAGTGTTTGTGCCGTTGTCTGACGAATGGGCCCATAGGCAGTACGTCATCATCACCCGAATGGACCTCGGACAATCCACCGCGATTCGGCAGTTGGTTGAGCATTTGAGAAGTCGCGCCTCTGCACCCTGAATCGGCCATTGTCGTGGTCAATGCGCAGCGGAGAGGAGCAGTGGCCAAGCGGGTGGACATGGAGCGTCGATCGGGACGGGCAACAAGGTGTCGTGCGTGGTACGCGCCCATACAAAGGCCGAAAGTTGTCGACTGGATGTCGCGCGTTGAGTGACTGCAAACAGCCTTGAACTGCCGCTGGGCTGGCTCACTCGAAGGGCCGGTGACGGCCGTTCCCGCGTATAGACGAACAGCCGGTCTTCTTGACAGAGAACGGCGGCACCGGGTGGAAACGCTTGGTCGCGGAACGTCATGATCGATCACATCCGTGGTGCCAGTTGCGTCAATTCACCCCTCGAGTTGCGCTGCAGCCTGCCGCTTGCCCATCTTGAGGACCGTGGCGATTTTCTCCAACTGCGCGGCGCGCGGCTGGACCTTGCCCGATTCCCACTTGTAGACGGAGAGCGCGGAGGCGCCGAGCAGCTTGGCCATCTGCGCCTGCGAGACGCCCAGATGGGCGCGGTGCGTGGCGAGTTTGTCGGCGCTGAACCTCATGGGGCGCGAGGATGGCGCGGCCTCCCGAGGCTCGGCCGACGCCGCGGCCGTCTTCACGGCGCGCTGCGCCTGCCTGAGCAGCGAGGCGAGCGATTGCAGCTCGCGCTTGAGCGACGCGATCTCGGAGCGATGCGCGGTGGTCGCTTTCCTGAGTGCAAGGATCTCATCCTTCATCTCTTTGCGCGCGACGCGGGCGATTTCTTGTTTGAGGGCGTTGGCAAATGAACTCATTCGGCGCATCCTACTATCAGATGCTGACAGGCGGCAATTCCGGCCCATGCAAGCGCGTCTTCGACTGCAGCGGCGATGCGCCCCATGGCCCTGGCGCGGTTCGATCAAGCGAAGGGCGATCCGGATGTAGCAAAATCTGCGGCTGCAATTTTGCAGGCCCATACTGAAAGCCATGAACAAGTCCGAACTGATCGAAGCCCTGGTCGCCAAGACCGATATGTCCAAGGCCGCCGCCGGCCGCGCGCTGGACGCGCTGCTGGAGACCATCACCACCACGGTGGCCAAGAAGCAGGACGTGACCCTGGTGGGCTTCGGCACGTTCAAGGCGCTCAAGCGCGCGGCGCGCAAGGGCAAGAACCCCCGCACCGGCGAAGCCCTCAAGATCGCGGCGACCACCGTGCCCAAGTTCACCCCGGGCGCGACGTTCAAGGCAGCAGTGGGCAAGAAGAAGTAAGAGCAAGCATCTCCCTGTCCGAGGTTTGACACCTTCGTGCGACGAACCTCGCGGACAAAGCGGCCCTGCCGCTGCTGGGGCGGCATTGACAAGGAGCTGCGGGCCTCTCGCGAGGTGTTCTTGCGTGCCGCGCTGCCCCGGCGGGTGCCCACGTGGAGCGACTGAGGATGACCACCTGGTCACGCAGCTTGACAGGCAGCAGGGACTTCGGAGTTCAGGATCATGGGGCCAGATCGTACCCGGCCGGTGGGTATCGTGCCTTTGTCTTCGCGGCGACGTTGATGCCTCGCACACCGACGGTGACGTGAGAGTCGGCTGAGCGGCAAGCGCTCACGGGACCTGCACGATAAGCACGGTCCCGTTGCGATCTGCAGCCTGCGCCCCCGGATGAAGAGTCCGGCGGGTGTCGAGGCGAGCTAACGATTGCGACGAGCAACTGCTCGCGCCGACGGTTTTCTCCGGCGGCGGAATGCTCGGCTGGGCGTTCTCATCCGTGTTTCGGATATTCGCCGAACATCTGAAATTCAGCTACTTGAAATATATCCGAATTTCGGATATATTGCCAATATCCGTTTTTCGGATGAATTCATGACGCCCTCTCCGCCCTCCTCTCAAAGTCTGGTCACCGCACTGCAGCTCGGTCAGCTGCTGAAGGCCGCACGCAAGCGCCGCAAGATCACGCAGGCGCAGGTAGCGGGCAGGCTGGGCCTGAGCCAAAACCGTGTCTCCCATTTGGAGCAGCACCCGGACGAGCTGAGTTTCAAGCAGCTGTTGGGCTGGTGCGCGGCCATCGGTCTCGAGCTGCGACTGGCCGAGCGCGAGAGCCCCGACTCGACGGATAAGGCGGAGTGGTAGATGGGGCGCCGATCGCACAGTCAGACACTCGAACTCTGGGCCAATGGCGATCACGTGGGACGCTGGACCGTTCCGACCCGTGGCGACATGCAGCTGCAATACGACCCGGGGTGGGTCGCCTCTGCACGAGGGCGGCCAATCTCACTGTCGCTGCCCATCAACCTGGCCAACGAACCGTTGAAAGGCGACCACGTCGCCCACTACTTTGAAGGCCTGCTTCCTGACAGCGACGCCATCCGCAAGCGCGTTGCAGCTCGCTTCAAGACGGGGTCCATCGAAGCCTTCGACCTGCTGGCGGCGATTGGACGCGACTGCGTGGGCGCACTGCAACTGCTGCCGGAAGGACAGGAGCCTACCGGCGTCGACAGCATCGACGGTGTCCTCGTGGACGAAGAAGCCATCGAGCGCCACCTGCTCGAAGTCGTAGCCCCGGAGCGCTTTGCCGGTACAAAGGACCCTGACGACGACTTCCGGATCTCGCTGGCCGGCGCACAGGAGAAGGACGCCTTCCTGTGGTGGGACGGCAAGTGGATGAAGCCGCGCGGCGCGACGCCCACCACGCACATCTTCAAGCTGCCGATCGGCTTGGTCGGCGGCAAAAAGGCGGACTTCAGCACTTCGGTGGACAACGAGTGGTTGTGCCTTCGCCTGCTCAAGGCATACGGCCTGCCGACGGCAGAAGCCCAGATCGCCACGTTTGGCAAGCAGCGAGTGCTCGTCGTCGAACGCTTCGACCGCACGGTCTCCCGCGACGGCACCCGCTTGCTTCGACTCATACAGGAAGACTTCTGCCAAGCCACCGGCACATCGCCGCTCGTGAAGTACGAGAATCAAGGCGGCCCGGGTCTTGAGCGGCTGTTCACGCTGACGCAGCAATCGATGGAGGTCGAGCGCGACCTGCGAACCCTCATGGCTTCGCAAATCCTGTTCTGGATGCTGCGGGCGCCGGACGGCCACGCCAAGAACTTCAGCATCCAGCTGCAGCCCGGCGCGTCCGGGCGGTTCCGCCTCACGCCGATGTATGACGTGATGTCTGCCTACCCCGTCATCGGCGACGGGCCGAATCAGTGGGCTTTGCAGGACCTCAAGCTCGCCATGGCGCTGCTGGGAAAGAATCGGCACTATCACGTGCACAACATCCAGCGTCGGCACTTCAATAGCACGGCCAAGAAGGTCGGCTACGGAGAAGACGCCGAGCCGTTGCTGCAAGAGATCATCTCGCGGACGCCAGAGGTCGTGGCGCAGGCGCAAGCAGAGCTGCCGCAGGGATTTTCGCAGAAGGTCGCCGACAAGCTGCTGAAAGGGCTGCTGAGCGCCGCCCGGACGCTCGAAGGCATGCCGACGGAATGACGACGCTCCTCACTCGTGTACCAGCCGGCGAGCCCATCGAGAAACTTATTGCGGATCGCCTCGGTATGCACCTTAGACATCGCCCGCAGGGTGCTCTGTGCGCCGTAGTACAGGGTCAGGTACTCGGCCGGGTCCCGTTGGGCTTCCAGCTCAGGCGTCCACGCGTCGACCGCCTTCAGGAAGATCTCGTGGTGCCGCTGGCGAGCGGTTTCCCACGCGGAGAATTCCGCCGGCACCTTACCGGGCGCGTCGATGAGGAAGTAGTCGACCGTCATGCCTTTGCTCAGCGGTAGTCCTCTTCGAGCTGGTGCCGCACGGCGTGCACCATCACGACCTCCTTGGCAAGCAGGATCTCGAACAGGGCAATGTAGCCGGTGCTGCCGAAAGGCATCACCACCTCGCGCCACAGCGGATCGCGGCCGGCCTTGCGGCAGCTGTAGGGGGTGCGCGCAAGAACGCCTTGGGCGGTCACTCGTATGGCCTCGAGCGCCCGGCTGGCTAGATCGAAATCCTCTGCGATGCGAGCACGCTCCAGCCGGTACTCGTGCAGGCGATCGAGGTCTTCCTCCGCCGTTTCGCTCCATTCGACGGCAAAGGTCATTTGCCCTTGCCGAGTATTTTCTCCCTCCGCCGCTGCGTCTTGGCCAGCAGCCGATCGATGACTTCATCAGTCGTGTAGGAGACGCCCGTGGCCTCGTAGAGCTCCTTCGAGCGCTGGCCACGCGCATGGAAGTGGTTCTGGACGGCGCGGTATTCAATCGCGCTGCGCAGCGTGGTCTCGATGAAACTCGATAGCGTTTCACCCTCGTGGAGCACCGATTCGAGCTTGTCCCGCAGCTCGGGCTCGACACGAATGGCTGGAAGGGTCGCGGTCTTCATGCCTGCAATGTAGTGCATTTGCGACGCAAAAAGCCAGTCGCTGTCGCCGGATGACGCTGTCGCTGGTGGTGGCGAGATATGGGCTCCAGTAGGGCGAGAATGGCCTCAGAGGGCTGCTGGCGGCCTTTCCGGGGGCGCGGTGGCACCGTCGAGTGCAGATGCGACGCGCTGCGCCAGGCGCTGGCTAGCCAGCTCGCGGGGCTCCAAAAGGATGGAATCGAGTTCGTCTTTGAAGAAGGCTCCGCGCATCTCTCCGGTGGTGGTGCGCCCGTCGTGGTCTTTGATTTTCCCGTTTGCGCCAGCCGCCAGCAGCTGGATGACGAGCGCGCGGCTGCCGCAGACAGCGTGGTACAGCGCCGTGCGGCCCAAGTGGTCCTGCAGGTCGATCTCCGCGCCGGCGGCGATCAACGTCTTGACAGCCTCGAGATCGCCTTCGGCGGCGGCAAGGTGCAGGGGCGGCAACTTCATCGGTGGTCAGGGAGTACGTTTGGCAAGGTAGCGTTGGCGAACTTTCTCGACTTCTTCGTTCACTGCCGCCTGCAGGGCACGATCCGCGACCTCGGCTCTCGCGCGCGCATCCGCGAGGGCTGCGCGCATCAGCGCGTGCAGCTGCTCGTCGCTCGGGTCGCTGCCGCGAGCAGGCGGGAGCTGGTTGCCGACTGTCATTGGTAGACGTTGGTTCCTAAAGTGAAGTCATCCAGAAGCCAACGCCCCCTTCCAAACCGTGCGTGTGGATTTCCCGCACACGGCTTACCAGTGGCCGGTCGGCTCGCAGCATTACGCGGTCCTCCTTCCCGGGATGAATCGCTCTGGGTAGGTGTTGGCCAGCAACGGCGAGATCACGCCACGTTGCGGCGTTCCGGCCACCGAGCTGCGCACGGCATTTACTCATGTAACTATGGTTCATTTATGCCGCTGCTGAACACGGATGCAATGAGCTTTGTCAGGCGCTCGCTGGCCAGCTCGCGGGTCTCTCGGCGGATGGCCACTCGCAGACCGGTAGCCTGAATAGCCTCTCCTTTTCGTATAACGCCGATAGCTTGCTATTCCAAAAAAATTTGGCCGCGCACGGCAGTTAATGCGATGACCGGTCAGATGAACCCTAGCCGGCGTCGGCTCATGGTCTGCGTCGAGCGAATCGACAGCGACGAGGAGCTGCGTGCAATTGCACGTGCCAGCGCCAACTGCAAGAGCTTTCGCTGCCGCCTCGGCGACTCGACGCACAGACTGTCCAGAGCTTCCTCGGTGAGCGTCGGCGGCTCGCCCGGCAGGGTGAAGTTTTCGAGCAGGCTCGCATACTGGCGTCGCGCGACCTCGCGCGCCTGATCGGAGGTCATCGCGGGGATCTCAAAAACAGTCAGCCGATCTAACAGTGGCGCGGATAAGCCCTCGAGCGTATTCGCTGTGAAGACGAAGCTGACTGGACTCACATCGAACTCGACCTCCGGCATCGACAAATCACAGAAGGTTCTGACAGTTATTTCTTCAAGCAATTGCAGGAGCGGGGCCTTCGGGTCGTAACGTGGGTCACCGCCAGCCTTGTCAAGTTCTTCCATCACGAAGAGCCCGTTCACAGAAATGTCTGCGGCCAGCCAACGCATCAGACGCCCCGGGCCTGCGGAATTCCACCCCCGCGCGACCCCCGTGATTTCAAAGCCGGCTTGCGCGGACTCTAAGTTGATGCGGTGGAACGGCAGCGAAAGCGCGACGCCGAGCGCTTGGCAGAATGACGTCTTACCTATGCCCGGGGGACCCAAGAGCAAAAGTGGCGTCAGTCCGAACTGACGCTGCGCGGACAACCGCGACAGAGCCAGTTGCGGAACAAGGTGATCGTTGATGAACTCGAGGAAGTTCGGAAACGCGCTGGCAAGGTCCGCACAGGCTTCTGCGTAGCCTTCAGGCACCTGAGCCAAAGCGCGCATTGAGCCGCGAGAGCGGATCTGATCGATGACTGCTCTGGTGTCGTCCGACGCGCTACTCCGAGCACGTACCAGTGCGCTCATATCGAACAGCCTGTGCTTCGGCCCGACATGCTCACACTCGTCGTTGGCCTCCTCCGGCAGTTCACCATGATCCGAGCCAGTTTCATGGTCCTCTGATTCGCCGCGAGGGTGAGGGCTGACGATTCGCTCTTCGTCGGTCATGGAACTTGCTGCAGTGCAGTGGTGTGGATGTGCGTTTGCCACGAGCATTCCCGGCCGCGCCAGTGCCCCACAGAACCTTGACCACCGGTCGCGTTGCACGGTGCATCGGCTTGTTGCGGCGGCTGCCGCGTGATTCCGCCTACATGCCTGCTTTGGGCAGCGCTTGAATTGCGTCGACGGCACGGTTTCGAACCACGAAGTTCAGCGCCAGAGAAGAAGACGTTAGTGAGAGACGACATATGCCGGAAGTTTCCTCGAATCCCATGCATCTGTCACGAGATACCAATTTTGCCGTTGCTCGTGAATTGAGAGTCGCCGACATCGGTCTGGAGTAGGCGGTGAGCGGAGCCTACAAGTTCAATAAGTAAACCGTATCAAACTTACGCCCCTATAGATTCCGCCCTGTAGATCACCGCGAAAGGGCCCCACAGGCACCGTGACGTCGCGAAAGTTTCGACGTCGAAAGTTTGAGAGCACCGTCGCAGGCGTCCTGCGCGGCGCGTTCTGAGCTTTGACGTCGAAACTCGGCGTAGCCGTTGCTGGATTCGGCTTCCGTGGCGTCACGTAGTTTCGACGTCGAAACTTCGAGAGCACCCTCGGAAGGCACCCTGCGCGGCACGGCCAGAGTTTCGACGTCGAAACTTGGCGCAGCCGTTGCTGGCTGCGGCTTCCGTAGCGTCGCGTAGTTTCGACGTCGAAACTTCGAGAGCCTCCTCGCAGGCGCCCTGCGCGGCACGTTCAGATCTTCTACGTCGAAACTCGTCGCAGCCGTTGCTGGCTGCGGCTTCCGTGGTGTCGCGTAGTTTCGACGTCGAAACTTCGAGAGCACCGTCGCAGGCGCCCTGCGCGGCGCGTTCAGAGTTTCGACGTCGAAACTCGGCGCAGCCGTTGCTGGCTGCGGCTTCCGTGGTGTCGCGTAGTTTCGACGTCGAAACTTCGAGAGCACCCTCGCAGGCGCCCTACGCGGCGCGTTCAGAGTTTCGACGTCGAAACTTGGTATATCGGCTGGCTGGCTGCGGCTTCCGACCCTTTTATGGCACAGGCTGAGTCGCGCGTCGAATGTCCCGCTGCGAGAGTGATTCGGACGCGTTCTTCTGGGACAATTCTGGCCCTTTTCTGTTGGTAGAGCGTGCATGTGGTTCATGCGTGCTGAATCACTACGCGGCGACGATTCGGAACGCGGTGGCCTTGGCGATGGGGCGCACATGGTTGTGCTCGCGTTTGAGGTCGACGATGCCGTAGTTGGACATGGTCTTCAGCGTGCGCGACAGGTTGCTGGGCTTGCGCCCAGTGGCGTGGGCCAGCGCTGAGATGGATTCGGGCTCTGTCTCTGCGATGACGTGCAGCAACGCGCGGTTGTCGTCGCTCAGCACTTCAGCCAAGGACTTCATCGAAGTAAACCAGATCTTCGGCTCGCTTGGCTTTGGCTTGTAGTCGCCGCGCGCGATGGCCAGCACGCGCTTGCGAATCTGGTCTTGTGGCATGATTCCGATGACGATGGATTTCATGGCTTGCTTACCTCCAGCAGGACGCGATCCACGTCCGCGAAAAAATCTTCCAACAACTGCTGTGCATCTTTGAACTCGTAGGGTACGCCCTTGTCCGAGGCGTGTCGGTGCTTGTGGTCGAACGCCAAGATGCGCCCGGCGTACCTGAATTTCTTGGGCGGCTTGACGGCGTGTGCGTTGTCGTAGCCTAAGATGCGGTTGCCATACGGTTCGTGCAGCGTTAGCGAGTACCGGATGCCGTGCGGGATCTGGTCGGACACCTCGACGCGCCACGCCTCCAGCTTGATCCAGTAGCCTCTCCCCTGCTCGAGGATCGACCCGTTCAGATCGAGTAGGGTGTCAATGGCGGCGTCTCGTTTCATGCCTAACTATATCACCTGCTGATATTGTACGTCAGCCTTATCGTTCAGGAAGGTTGCTGCTGTTGATGGGCACGTCTCCCTACGCGTCGGGCATCCCGCAGTTTCGACGTCGAAAGTGTTCGACACAAGCCGACTCCTCGGGGGCCCCAGCAGCGCGCTCGGATCCTCTTTCCGTGGCATCTCCTAGTTCATTACGTAATCCGTAATGGTGTAGGTTTGATACGGTCAGCGTAATGAATTTGGAGGTGACACGAACGTGCCGGCGCCCCTGGTCCGATCAACGAGCGGCAAAATTGGTATTTCGTGACAGGCGAATCAGAACCGACGAAACTTAGGGCCATGAAGCCCTCCGGATCGCCATCACCCTCTCTGCACCGCGCAGCAATGAAAGGGGACGTCGAGGCCGTCAGAACGCTGCTTGGAGCAGGCGTGCCCGTCGACTTGCGGAACGACCACAGGCACACACCGCTGCACCGTGCAACAGGAGAGGCGGTCAACGTCCTGTTAGAGGCCGGCGCGGACGTGAGCGCTCGTGACAAGAATGGTGCCACACCACTGCACTACGGCGGCACCGCGAAGAAGGCGCAGGCCCTCATCGCCGCCGGTGCCGACGTGCATGCGAGGGACAGCAACGGAGGCACTCCCCTGCACTGTGCTGGCAGCCCGGAAACCGCGCAGGTCCTGATCGACGCCGGCGCCGACGTCGACGTGCATGCGGTCGACAGCAATGGCTGGACGCCGCTGCACAACGCGTGCTTCTTCGGCAAAGGCCGACTGGTGCACGTCCTGCTCGCAGCCGGCGCGAACGCGAACGCACGAGACCCGCACGGCCGCACGCCGCTACATGTGGCTTTTTCGGTTCCTTGCGTGCAGGCGCTGATTGCCGCCGGCGTAGAGATCGACGCGCAGGACGAGAAAGGGCGCACGGCACTGCACGAATGCGTCTGCCGCAGCTACGACATGCTCTTTGAGCTTCTTGTGGCCGGCGCCCGACCTGACATACCGGACCAGAACGGTAGCACCGCCGCAGACGAGATGCGGGCCAGCCTCTTCATCCGAGGCAAGTACATCCAGAGCATCTTCCACGAAGCCCGCGAAGTAGCCAGCGCGCGGCTGACACAGCACATCGCGTCCGCCTTTGCCGAAGACGAGGACGAGGAATGACAATGCGCAGGACCGAATGGGTCACAGTCCACCACCATGCCTTCTAAACTGACTTTGCACGCCGCTGTCGTCAAAGGCGATGTCGAGGCCGTCAAGGCTCTGATCGCCGCCCGGGTGGACATCAACCTGCAGGACGAATCGGGCCGCACTGCGCTGCACCACGCCGTCTTCGCCCCGAGCGATGTCGCCGGCCGCGAGACCGTCATCGAGCTACTACTGACCGCCGGCGCTCGAACCGACATCAAGGACCATCACGGGCGCACCGCCCTCGGGAAAGCGCGCATCCGACCGATCCCGATCGAGCAGGAGTCCAAGACGCTGCTCCGCGCATGGCAGGTCTTCGAGCTGACGCTGCCACTCGCCTCTGCACCATCGCGGCATGTGATCGGCCGCACGCTGGATGGTGAGGGCCGCGTCACTTCCCCGGTGGTCAACTGGGATTGGGCGCACGTGACGGCCACAACTCGCTCAGGACGTGTCTATCAGCTGAAGGGGGAGCCCGGATACGACGAAGACGCGTTCTACGTGTTCGAGGGCTGGCTGAAGGCCCATAAGCTCGACGGGGCCACGGCTCGCCCCGTGACCACCGAGATCTGGGACAACATTGAAGCCGCACGCTCTGCCTGTCTCATGAAGATCAGGATCGAAGACTATCCGCAGCTGAAGTTCCTGTGCTGGAACCGCCACACCGATGGCGAATCTGCCTTGATGGATGGCTGGGAGGCGTTCGCTCTCTATGAGCGAAACTGGAAGTGGGTCGAGGAGGACAAGCTGACGCCGGCGGAGCGAGAGCTGATCGAGACCCTGACCCGCGAGTATGGCGGCGGAGTGCTGGATAAAGAAAAGGGCATTCGATGGCAGAAGGAAGCCGAAGCCCGCAAACGGCTTGCTGCCCTTGGCGGGGCAACTCCCGACATGCAAGCCATTCCTCGCCGTCAGCACCCCATGGAACACCGCCATCTCGACACGCGTGAGTACACCCTTCCTGCGGTGGACAGCATCATGGAACGCGGCACACGGTTTCCGGACTGGCGCATCCTGTGCCGAGATGCGATCGCCGACCCCGAGCTGCTGGGAAAGATCGAAAGCATCGCCAAAGCGCGAAGCGACCCTGCCGACGATGAGAACTTCTCGCGACCTGTGTACCAGCGCTGGCTGCGCTGGTGCAAAAAACAGCGCAAGGGATCACTGGAATGACCCCGATTCAGCTTGACATTCCCGCCCGCTTCGACATCCCCCAACCAACGGTGCTGCGCAGGGGGCAGGAGCCCGAAGGTGTGCTCTGGACGGGCCGCGAGAGCGAGATCTACGACGTGGCCGATGTGCGCATCGCGCTGATCGGGCCGGGCGTCTACGACCGCATGGTGCACGTGCTCGCCGGCGAGACGAACTACAAGAGCGCCGACGAACTGACCCTTTATGTCGGCATCCCCGACTTCGATGGGAAGATGACCCACGACAACGCGTTTCGCGTGCTCGAGGCGCTCGCCTACGGCTTCCTCGATTTCAAGACCCGCGAGTCGATCAGCGGCCTCTACCGCTTTGCCGTCCCCACCAAGACCGCCCCTCGCCCCGCCGACCCACATCCCATGGTTGCATACGACGAGGACTTCGTCGTGTGGTGCCGCCGGCAAGCGCAGCTGCTCACCTACGGCAGGTTGGACGCTCTCGACATCGACCAGATCGTCGAGGAGCTGCTGTGCCTCGCACGTGCGGAGCAGCGGGCCTTCGCTGATGCGGTCGCGGCTTTGCTCACGGCGCGCCTTACCAACAACCCCGAGGCTGTGATCCGGGTGCGGCAGCTCGAGGCCGACGAGATCCTCGCCGGCGCCCCAAGCATGCTCGCCAAGCTGCAGGACGCGAAGTGGATCGACATGGTGTGGAATCGCGCCGTGGCCAATTCCGCCGCCGCCGGCGTCGTGACCCCTGAGAAGTGCCCTTGGCCGCTTCTCGAGGAGTTCCAGCAGCGCAACGCCACCATCCTGCAAGCCGTCGAGAATGAGCAGGCGGCGCTGGATCGCTGCACGGCGGCCGCCCGTGGCGAGGCGGAGCCACAAGACCAGCGCGAAGCCGAGGTGCTCCTGCTGGCCGGCCACGCGCTGCGCTCGCGCACGCTCACGCCGGCCCAGCGGGAACAGGTTAATCGCCTGACGGCCGTGGCCGAGGCCTACTTCGAGCAGCACCCGGACGAGCGCCTCGAGGCCGGGGAAGCCGTGCGCCGGGCTGGATCAGGAGCCTTCCAAGCCTGCGGGAAAGTCTCAGGCAGCGTCTGGGCTGGGGCGCACTCAAAAAGCACGCTGTAAGCCCACCAAAGTGCCCTCCGGCCTTCTGAAGCGTTTGAGAAACACCGGGCTTCTTCGCCCGGGAACTGAAGTGATTCATCAGATGGTCACGCAGTGGACCAGAAGGCCCCGGTCAAGCAGCGGTGCCGAGTGCTGGGAGTCAAGCCGCTCGGGCTACTACGCTGCCCGGCAACGGGCCCGCCAGCCGCCTGCGGCGTGCAGCGACAGTATGCATGCCATGGCGGCGTTCGAAGCCAGTGGCCGGATTTACGGCAGCAAGCGCCTGAGTGTTGCGCTGCCCACGCTAGGTCTGGACATCGACCGCCATCGTTGCAGGGCATTGATGAAGGTCAACGGCTTGCGGCCGTAATGGCTGCGCAAGTTCATTCACACAACCGGCAGTCGGGACGATCTGCCGGTGACCACGAACGTACTGGATCGGCAGTTCACGCCCGAGAAGGCGAACCTGGCGTGGGTGCCCTTGCGGCTCGTGCTGGCGATCAGGCCGTGCCGCTGCAGCAGCTGTGGGCCATGTACGGGCCCGCCGCGCAGCCGGCCTGGCGCGATCAGCTCGTACATCACCAGCCGCCGCCGTCGTTCGATCCCGACGAGCCATTCTGAACGGATATCTCCTGCCACCCTCACGCAGCAAGGACCCGTTGCAGGCCCTTGCTGCTTGCTGCATGTGTACCGCGCCAAAAACCCCACCCATCAGAACCGCGCTCTCACAACCGAATACTGCCGGATTTACACCGCCGCCAACAATATCCGGTCTTCTTGACAGGAAACGACTGCGTCGGCGTCGCGAGCGCCAGATCCGAACCTCGAAAGCTGATGTTCGACTTTGGTCCGCTCCTGGCCGACGCCAAGCCCTTACGAGCGACCGCTTACGAACATCGAATCCGCGCAGCGTTGGCCGACCGGCAGCTTGCCGGGTGGACCCGCCGGTCGGCCAGAAAGCCGGTCTAAGCACCCACCTGTCGTCCCGACACGTGCAGTGTCTTATTTAAACAACAATCATGCACTATTAATCGTGTGCAATATTACAAGGACACGATACCACTGACATTGAAGTTGTCATTTTCCCGTTTTTTTTGGATCCTTGGCTAAATGAAGAAATCCATGCCGCCCAACTCCGAAAACCAGCATGGAAATTTCCATAAGGAAATCATTGAGTTCGACGAACAACAAGCGGCCGATTGTCAAGCTGCAAGAGTACCGACGCTTGGAAGGCGGGATAATACACCGCAGACGAGCACCACCGCAGTCAAGACTGCACTCGAAGTTCCCGAAGAAATGGTGCGATATGCACAGTTACACGGCGCCAAACACGACGACATATCTGATGAGTGGTTTGTCTGGGGCGAAGCACCTTCAGAATTTTTCAACCTTCTCCCCAAGCCGGATCGAACACTCCACCGAACGCCAGATCCATTCTGCCCCCGGTGTGGTGCCCACATGCTGAAGCGCGTTGATCGAAACGGAGAATTTTGGAAGTGCTCAGCCGTCCGCAGAAAAGATTGTCTAGGGCGCATCTCATTAGAGGAGCACCTCGATGCTCTACCTAATTCTTTGCCAAGACACGTGGCTGATATTTATTTTCAGACAGAAAATAAAAAATCAAAAGACAGAACTGGCAACCCAACACAGGCCGAACCAATTTCACCGCAGCTGCGTCAAGCCATCGAAGCCGTTCTCGAACTTTCCCAAGCAGTTCTTTCAAGAAACCCCATCGAATGGCTAACCACCGTAAAAGTCGGGCTCGGGTACAGAAAACCGATTGATCTAATGACCACTGTGGGCGGATACCAATCGGTGATCGCCCTTCTGAATAAATTGGCGGACGAAGTTTATGCCAAGAAATGAATCCGCCGGAACAATAAAATGCCGGACCTGCGACTCAATACCGCTTCGGCGCAGTCAGGTTTGGACGCAACTCTTCAGCACCATTGTCAGCAATCTTTTCAGAACCTTGCTTCATGCGTGAGGATTCGAATCTTTGGTACTTACCTAAGCAGAAAAAAACGAGGGAAGCAATAATTATTACTTGCCACAAATCCAGCCACTATCCTGAGCAGCGATTAAAATCAATTGCTGCACTGCGACACCATCGGGCTTATATAAGCCGGAAATTCGAGTACGATCCCCGATCTGGAGTGAGCGCTCGACAGATGGACCAAATAGATCAAGAATCATCCCATCATTTCACGTTGGAACAACCCCGACTTTACGCCTTGGCGGACAAAAGCCTCTTGGTGGGCGACACGAACAGCCGACGGTTCGTCAGCTGCTGAGACTCATTCAGAAAAATTCAGTCTAAGCAGCGCTGGACGCGGCAGAATTTTATTAACATTTTGATCGCTCGATGAAAATTAACTAAACGGTAAAATTCCAGCGTCAACCCTTCGATCAGATCGCTCGATCCGGGTCGCCACACATGGCCCATCAATTAGCGAAACCGCTGCAACGTGAAGGCCGGCTTATCACCGCGACAGCGTCGGCGACCCATTTCTACGGGCTAACATCGGACACACGCGGTGCCATTTTATAATCTCTGCACCTTGGGAAACGCTGATCAAAGCCGCATTCAGTGATGCCACGTCGCTGCGGCCGTTTGTTTTTCATGATGCGGCAAGATCAGCTCGAATTCATTTCGATTCCAAGCCCGAAGGCCTTGTTTTCGGCCCTTTCGGGGCCGCTGTCCGCGCTCAGGGCGCACCAATGCCTTGGGGCGCCAAATCCAGCAGACGCTTCTTGGCCATCACGAGGTTGGCCAGGCCGAAGAGGCTGTACAGCTGCGCCTCGTTCTTGGCCAGTCCCTTGTAGCGGACCTTCTTGTAATGGAACAGGTTCTTGACGACATGGAAGGGGTGCTCCACCCGCGCACGAATCTGCGCCTTCACGCGCTCGAGCGCCTTGGTGAGCGTCTTCACCGTGCCCTCGGCCATCTTGGCGATCTGACTGCGCCGCACGGCCACGCTCCATTCGATGTCGCTGCGAATCCTGCCTTCGGCCTGCGCCTGCACAATCTCCGCTCGCTTGTCGACTCCGGTGTAGCCCGCATCTACGAAGGCCATGCTCTCTTGGCCATGCAGCACCTCGTGCGTGTGGGCGACGTCGCTCTCGTTGGCGGCGGTGGTGTGAAGGCTGTGCACCAGACCCGAGTCAGCGTCGGCGCCAATGTGCGCCTTCATGCCGAAGTGCCATTCGTTGCCTTTCTTGGCCTGGTGCATTTCGGGGTCGCGCGCCTTGTCCTTGTTCTTCGTGGAGGGAGGGGCCGCGATGATGGTCGCGTCCACCATCGTGCCCTCGCGCAGCAGCAACCCGCGCTCGGCCAGGTGCGCGTTGATGCCCTCGAACAGCTTGGCCGTGAGACCGTGCTCCTCGAGCAGGCGGCGAAACTTCAGCAGCGTGGTGGCGTCGGGCACCGCCTCGCGCGCCAAGTCGATGCCCACGAACTGGCGCATCGACTGGCTGTCGTAGATGGCGTCTTCCAGCGCTTCGTCGGCCAAGCCGAACCACTGCTGCAGGAAGTACATGCGCAGCATGCGCGGCACGCCGATGGGCTGGCGACCCACGCGCCCGCCACTGGGGTACTTCGGCTCGATCAACGCCTCCAGCCGCGCCCATGGCACCACCTGCTCCATCTCCGCGAGAAACTTCTCGCGTCGCGTCACGCGCTTCTTCTGCGCAAATTCGTAGCTGGCAAAGCTCAGCTGCTGGGACGGTGGCGGGCGGTGCTTCATGGTGTTCTATGCATGCAGGATTCGGGCCTAATTGATCAGCGTTTCCCTTGCTGACGACGACCACTTCATACTGATTTTTCCGATTTCACACCGAGGCCCCGCGATGGACTGTTATACCGCATGACACATCGCTTGACGATGCGGGATGCATATACCAGCTTGAATCGACCTGAACCCCGACTCTGACTATGGGATCCGTACTGACGTTTAGTGTCTTCGACCGCATGACCGAGAAAGGCTGAGGCGTCAACAGAAGATAGCCCCGAAGCTTTGAGGTCGGACGCAAGTTGATGGCGGAACGAATACGCACTCACATTACCTGCCGCCCTCCTCTTGAAAACCCGTCGACCTAGCCTCCCGATGGCCACGGAAACCCTGTTTGCACTCGGTGCCGAAATTCTCCGCGCGCCCGCTTTGGCAAGCTGAAGGGCCAAGTCACTCATTACTTCGATCACGCGCAGCGGCTGACCGTACCCGTTATTCGTCTTGGCACCAAGAACCGTCAATCGAGCGCCACCGTCGACCGGTGAAATGTCCACGCCGTTCTCGATTTCCTTTGGGCGGACACCGGCAACTGCGAGCACAAGGATCCACTCCTTCAGCTCCCCACTGCTGGCCTGCACCAATCTTTCGCGCCAGTTTTCAGGAAGACCGGAAAGGCTCTGCCGTTTGCTCTGGCGCTTCTTCGAAGAAGCGATGGGGCATTTACCCGGTGGGGCACCATCTTGAGGATCTTCGGATCGAAGAAATCGGAGTAGGACTTTGGCCGCATGCGAGATCAAGGCATCGTCACGCCTCTCGACCGCCACTTTCAATTGCTCCGTTGCATAGAACGTCATTGCGGCTTTCCGGAGATAGTAGGTCCTCTTCGATGTGGTTATCAAGATGTCTTCCGGCGCCTTCCAAAACCTTTCGCCGGTCTTCCTGTACAGGCGTTCCGTTGTCGCATTCAGCGATCTCTTCGGCAAGGATTCCAGAATTCTATTGGCGATCTGAATTCCACGATCGATGTCCTTCGTCTCCATTTGGTCTCCCCAACATTTCCGATGCCCGAATCGCCCGCCGCGCAGGCAGCGGGCTCATTACGTGTCGCCCGAGCCTCATTGCCGTGACATGACACGTAATGTCCTAGAGGGCATCCGAATCGACGGAAGAAGAGGCCTTCAGACATCCAGAGGATTCATTTATCCGAGTACAGATGCAACCCGGAAGGATTCGCTCATGGACGCCCAAACTACGAGCCAAAGCGAGAATCCGAGCGACTCAAGTTCGGCAGGCCAATCCAGCTATCACGGTCCGCACCGATGCTGGCAATGCCCTCACATTGGTGTAATCGGACGAATCCGTATTTTTTAAAGGGAGGCCAAAAATACTTGTTTTCAACCCAATTTAACCGGGTGCTAAAAATTACTAGCATCAAAGATTTCATCGGCCAATAAAAATAATACGTAAATATATTTACCTACTCACGGAGAAAGTTGTCTTTCTCTGAAGTAAAGTCTGGGCGCCTCATCCATGCACGATTTAACTGAAAATGTCGATGGGGTTAGCTGGGCGTTACGCCGTGGAAGCCAACGGCACACGTGCGGCCTTTGAACGACCTCGAGAAGCGAATCGGGGAGCACTGCCAGGAATGGAGGGAGTGCTTCGAAGGGGCGAGCTAGCCAGATCTCCGTCCGCACTGATGCAGCTACTGGATTCGTCGACCGCAAAGGAAGTTTTCCATATGGAAAATTCCCTTGCTCTGCCGTCTGCCGGTCAGGCCTCCTCTCCGACCAGAAAGTCCGTCCGTATGGGTGCCGACAGGGGCCTCGCCGGTCGCGCCAGGCGTTTTCCATATGGAAAACGTCATTTCTTTTCGCGCGTTGGGCATAGCTGCTCTCCAAGAGAGAACTGACCATGTTCCGGCTGGTATGCGTAGCAACGCGCAGAGGGTCGTGGAGCCACCAAGAAGGTTCAGCCATCGGCAGCGCCAATCTGGCTTGACCGCTGGTCTGGCCGTTTTCCATATGGAAAACGCCCGGGTACACAGGATTCTTGGGGCCGCTCCTCCTCCACCAAGTACTCTGACAGAACCTGCACAGACCCCGAGGCCGCCAAACTCGTAAGGCGTTTTCCATATGGAAAATGCCACAACTTGGCGTACTTTGAGCATGGCTGCTCTTCAAGAGAGAACTGACCATGTTTCGGCTGGCATGCATAGCAACGCGCTGGAGGTCGTGGAGCCCCAAGAAGGCTCAGGCTTCAGCGGCACCAATCACGTTTGGGCGCTGGTCTGGCCATTTTCCATATGGAAAATGCAAACGTTCGGCCATCCATACCGCAGGGTGTACCGGGGCACCCGCTGGGCCTCTCAGTCCGATGACGCACAGACTGATTCCGTTGCAGTTAAAACTCAGCCCGTCCGCTTGACAAAGCGCATATCCAAAGGTCTTCGGACTACCGCCCCGGCACAAGATCATTAGCCAGCGAGAAGGGTCCAACTGCAGTCCACGCAAGTCTTGGCAAACAGTCAGAATTTCCATATGGAAATTTTTTGGCCGGCGGCCCACAAGAGCACAATTTTTCTTCAGAGAAAATTTTGCCCGGCCCAGTGAGCCGTAACTACTGTTCAGTAGCCCCCCAACTCCAGATGACCAAGAGGACGCGCCCACTCATCGATAACCCATCGGGCCAGCATCCCTAACTCGGAGCAGCAGTGGGTTTGCTACGCCAAGCAGACGTGCGCAAGCGCCGCCGACGAAAAAGCCCCACCACGCACGCCCAATGTGCCGACACAGTGGCTAGAAAATGCAGCTTACGTTCTGGGCCTGAAGAACAGATTGCTGATTAACTCTTCGAAACCAGACTCTCGCATCAATTCCATTTCCTCACACCCACCAAGATATAGATAACATCCCAATCAACATCCATCTAGAAAGTCAGAATCGTGAATACGACTCACGAAAATTACCCACCGACCGAGAGTTGACATAACAGTCTTCGATGGGCGAACTATTTTCGACACAACACACCTCGGGCAATCAAAAATTGAATCTACCCCACCCCTTTGGCCAGCCAATAACTTCGCAATCGCGCTGTCAGCGACATCACGAGGATCTAACGAGATCGATCCTCCATCAACGCCTTGGCTCCTGCCATGGAGGGCGTTTTAGAAACCATGACACCTTATTTATGTCTCCTCCATATCACCAAATAGGATTTTTAGAGACTTGTTCTACGGATGACAGTGGTTGAAGCAGGCCATAGATTCCACGACACGCCCTGCCAATCGGCAACTTCAGCACACTCTTCTGCCGACTTCACCACCCCATTAGCACAGCGTCGCAACATCAGCTTTTTCGGCCAAATTATTCCCCTGATCAGCCGGGATTATTACGAGCATTTTCTCCACTCTCAAAAATGGTATTCACCCCCAGCGAGACATTAATCGCGTGCAGCATATTTCTCGCGCGATTAATGACCTCCGACACTTGACATCGAGCGGTGAAAGAGTTGAAAAAAATCTGGGCTGCGCATATATTCGCCACCGTCACTTGATTTCCTTACCCAATCGGACCTCATGAATCATTCTTCTCGAGAGGAGTTACGTGTGCCAAGTCGCGATAAATTGACCGAACCGATGTTGTTCGCACGACCGTCTTCCGACGGCGACGTCGGCCCCGATCCAGCTGCTCGGCCGATCCGCGATTGGACATGCGACGGACTCAGCTACGTCATTGAACAAGTCAACGAGATCGGGACGATCCCCGTGTGGCAAGTGGTTAATCCGCCCCCAGGGACCTACCGCGGGAAATTCGTGCGATTCGAGGATCTGCCCCCAGGGCTCGAGCAAGCGTTCCGCCGCTGGCAGTACTCCGCCGCGATGCCGTTCTCCGATGTGTCGTACGACCACGACTTCGCCTCGTTTCTACGCGCGATGAGCCAGCACCAGGAAGGAAATGGGCAATGACGGGCATGACCAGCGATGAACTCCTGCTCAAGCACCCCAACCTCAAGGTCGACAGCATCGACCCCGGCTGGGTCCCGGTGCTCGACGGTCTCGCCACGGAGGTCAAGGCGAAGCTTCTCGCACACGGCCTGCCCGCGGACTCTGCGACGTACGTTCAGGTGAAGGAGAAGTTCGGGGCATTGACCTGCTTTGTCAGGGCGCCGATCGATGTCGCCGGAATCGTCGAGCGCGCGCGGTTGCGATCCCTGCTGACGTGCGAAACATGCGGCCGCTTTGGCCGTCGGCGGCCGGGGCCGTGGGTCAAGACCCTGTGCGACACATGCGACGAGCGTCGCGGTCAGCCCTACCCCCTCACGCTCATTCCAAGCTTCCGGGTGGAGACGGAAGCTGTCCCAAACGACGACGATTTCGTCTCGGTGACGCTGCGCCACGCCGTCGATGGCGGCGAAGAGGCGTGCTATGCGATGCGCGCGCATCGCGACGACATCGGCCTTGCCGTCGGCGCGCTGTTGTATGACGCGATGCTGCGACCTTTGAAGGGAGATGGCGCATGACACAAGACGAACTGCGCGCGAAATATCCCGAGCTCTCCGCGGTAGGGCTCGAGGTCGCCCCGGGCTGGTACCCGCTCCTGGACGACCTGTTGACCGCGATACGCGGGCGGGTGATCCAGCAAGGCCATTCCACGTCGGACATCAAATACCTGCAGATCAAGGAAAAGTTCGCGGCCCTTCGCTGCTATGTACAGGCGCCCGTCGAGGTCCACGATCTGGTCTGGCGCGCTGAAATCCGGTCGGAATTGACCTGCGAAAGCTGCGGCCGTTTCGGCCGGCTGCGGCCCGGGGGCTGGATGACGATTCGCTGTGACGCATGTGCCGCGCATATCGACAGAACAGGCCCAGCGCTGCGCAAGTCCGGCGGCTACCGCTTCGAGATGACGGCATCGAAGTTAGCCGAAGGCGAAGTGGTCATCAAGGCCTGGCCGGACGGCGCGCGTGAAAAGAATTATTTTCGCATGGACGGACCCATCGGCGACGCGGGGCTCATCGCTGCGATCATGATGCATGGGATCGCGCTGGAAGATGATGGTCTGTCAGACCAGGATTGAAGCCGTAAGCGCCAGACCGATGCGGCGCGGCTCGCAACGCACCCTTGCACAAAGACGATCGTCCTGAACCTGGGCAGCACGATGCCCGGACTGCCTGGCAGTCCGCAGGCATGAAGACGGAACTGATGACCGTTCCGGAAGAAGCATGGAGTAACCCCGGACGAAGACTGGCCAGGGTGTAGAACGGTTGTGACCAATTATTCAGCAGAACCAAATCAAAGGAAATTAGCATGAAAACGATTTTCAGAGCGCGGCGTGTGAGGCTATGCGACTCGCTGAGCATGAGAAAGATTTCCACAAGGACCGGCCCACCGGGATACGCCCTCAAGAAGTGGCTACGGACTGCGCCGCCCCTGCAGACGCAGTGCCACCGCAGCAAGCAGGTGTGCAAGCTCGCACCGGGCGAGGACACCCTAGTGTCAGCGCTGAATGCCGACAGCCACCGACCGCGCGAACACCGACGCACGGCCAAGGCGCCGTTCATGCAGATCCTGGCTCAGGGTCCCCGTGGCGGCGACAGCGCCGTGGGCCGCTTCCCTCGGGCCTGGCGCGAGAATGCCGGGAAGAAGGCCGTGCGCGTCTTCCTTCCTCTGTGCATCGACTTGGGCGAGGCCTTCCAGTTCGACTGGAACGAGGAAGGCATTGTGGTCGCTGGTGACATCCCGCACTTCTGAGAGGGCGAGCAAATGACAACTAACGACGGTTCCTCCCGGAACATACATTTCAAGCCAAAAGCTATCCAGCCTACTGATGAGCAGCTGGCCATCCAATCGGCCACGGATCTCACCATCATCGTCGAAGCTAACGCGGGGGCTGCGAAGACGACCACCTTGGCCCTGCGCATGGCGGAGAGCTGGCGACGCGGCATGAGTCCGGATTGCTTCCTGGCGCTCACCTACACCGAGCCCGCATGCGATGCCCTGAGGGAGGCTCTCGCCAAGATCGGCGTGCCGTACAACGTAGCCAGCCGATTCCGAATTCAGACCTTTGAGGAGTTCTGCGCTGAAGTCCTCGATGAGATCGTGGGAACATCCGTCCCGGTCTACGAGCAGGATGAGCAACTTCGCCCCTTCGTCTGGCAAGCTGTCAGACGTGTGGAGGCAGATGAAAGCGAGCGATGGCGCTCCGAACTCATCATGCCCACTCTTGGCGACAGCGCGATGGTGGAGGAGTTCCTCAAGCTGAGCACTCGGCTGAAGGGAACCATGCGCGACGTCTACGAACGTGGCGACAGTGCCATCTCTCCGGACTATGCGGCCGCCATCGGCGTCGAGTACACGCAACTCAGGATTTTCCACGCCTATGAGCGGATTCGTCGCAGGGAGTACGCAGACCGTCCGCTGTTCCGGGGCCCCCTGGACGCCACGTATGACTTGGCACGACGCCTGTACGAAGGTGAGCCGGTCCAAGGGCTACGGACCTGGCCGTTCACGGCAAGAGTCGTGCTTGTGGACGAGATGCACGATCTGAATAAAGCGATGTTCATGGTGCTGCAGGAGATTCTCAATACCACACCCAGCTTCTTCTGTGGTGTGGGCGACTTCGATCAGGTCCTTCACGAAACCACGGGGGCCGATGCGAGCTTCATGGGCAATGTCATAGAGAGCTATACGCGCCGGACGGTTCGGCGCTATCCATTGACGCATAGCTACCGGTTCGGCCGATCACTCGCGACCAAGGCCGGGCGCATCGCGGCGAAGCCATATAGTTCAATGGCGCCCCATAACACGAAGCTCTCGCTTGTCGGCTATAACATGTCGGAGGGATGTGCAAGCCTGGTTGTGGAGGCGGCAAAGGTCTGGCAAACCCAGCCAAGGGCAAAGATGAATGAGCTCGCGATCTTGTTGCGACATTCGTACCAGTCGGTGCTCATTGAGAACGCGCTGCTGGAGAATGGCTTCTCCTATACCACGAGGGGTTTCGACAGCTACTTGCTGCGTCCAGAAGTGCTTTTCGTTCGAGGACTGCTTGCCGTGGCGACCGACCGCATTGACAGCGTCGCGGATGACCAGACCCGCGAAAAAGTGATGGAAGCGCTCTTCTTTTTCAGCGGCAGCAAGATCAATGTCAAAGGACGCGAGCATGAGAGCCAGGAGGCGCTCCTAGCCGATGCCATCCGAAGCGTCACGGAGGCTCCGGGTTTCCTCACACACTTCTTTGAGAACCAAGTCGTACGAACTGCGGAGCCCTCTATGCAAAGGCGACTGGAAGCTGCCGTGAAGCTCGCCCGTGAGCAAAGCGGCCCGACCCTCCTTGGCGATCTGCTAAAGGCACTGAACATCGAGTCCATCATTAGAGACATCTACGTTTCCAAGCAGCGGCGCCACGACGCGCTTGGCAACATCGAGGGACTCAAACTGGCAGCAAGGAGCTTTGAGACGGCTCTAGACTACTTTCAGAGCCTCAATGACGCCGAGCAGAAACAGCGTCAGCGGAAGAAGTCAGCCAGTCTTGTAATTGCCAGCGTTGCCAGCGTGAAAGGTTTAGAGTTCGACCACGTCGTGCTGCCCAACCTCGCACAGGGCGAGTTCCCTGCGCCTACTGCTTCTGGCACGGAAGAGAAAAACCTGTTCTACGTCGGAATGACGCGTGCGAGGCGGTTCCTCACCATGTTTGCGAGCGCAGAAAACCCCAGTAGCTTCATTGACAAGATGGGATATAAGCCGTCGTCGACGTAGCGGCTGCTTCGCTTGACTGACTTCACGTATACCACTTCACTTCACGAGATCCTCCCAGGCCTGTTCCCTGCCGCCCGCCGGAACGAGCGCGAGCCACAGCCGCGCTCACGGTCTTCGCGAGCGATTCGAATTCAGCTTTCCTCGGGGAGCTTGCCGTGAGCTGCGCGCAGGTCGGACGGATCACGCGCAGTACCCGCTCCGGCATCGATCAGGGTGGCTCACTTATCGTCATCCGCGTCGAAAAACTTCTGCAGCTCCTCGTACTCCAGTCGCTCGACTTCCGCGATGCGCAACGCCTTGCCGAGCGCGGAGATGGCCTTCAGCAAAGTTAGGGCATCCACGTTGCTCCCCGACTCGAGCTTGATCACGGTCTCGCGCCGCATGCCGCCACGGCGGGCCACCTCGGCCTGGGTAAGCTTCAGCGCTTTCCGCTCGCGACGGAACGCAGCACCGAGATCTGCGAGACATCGAATCGATAAGGACGGGTGCATGTTATTGATAGATAACCTTTTGTCGGATTTTCCATGAAATGTTGGCTATCGCCAACTTTCTGGCGTATGGGTATGGAAATCCCATTGCGTTCTTGCCGTGGTGTCCGCTGGACGTCAACCTGTTCCAAATACATTTCGCAGCCCAGCCGTGAGAGTGAGTGCGTATTTCAGCCCATCACGGACGCCCATTTCAGCCGATCATGGACGGCATTTCAAACGATCGTAGACGGTGTTTCACGCTGATCGTGGACGGCGTTTCATTCTGAACGTGGACGATTCGCGGGGGCGCGTGAGTGACCTGACCTCGGGCATGCTGGCCGATTTTTCGGCCCGCCATGCCCACTCCCAGGATCACCATGCGCCACATACGACAAACCCTTCGCCTGCACCTTCAGTCAGGCCTGAGCTACGCCCAGGTTGCCCGCGCCACGGGCAGCGCCAAGAGCACGGTCGGCAAGATCGTGCTGCTCGCCCGCGCCGCCGGCGTGGACTGGGCCTTGGCCGAAACGCTTGACGACGCCCGACTCGAAGCTCGCCTTTACCGCCCGGCGGTCGCCCGCGCGAGCACCCATCTCGAACCCGACTACGCTCTCATCCACCAGGAGCTCAAGCGCCCCGGCGTGACCCTGCAGCTGCTGTGGGAGGAGTACCAGCGCGGCCACGGCGAGCGGGGTCTGCCCGCGTACAAGTACACGAGCTTTTGCATCAAGTACCGCGACTGGGCGGCGAGCCTGAAGCGCTCGATGCGCCAGACCCATCCCGCCGGCGAGCGGCTGTTCGTCGACTACGCCGGCCCGACCATGCCGCTCGTCAACGCCGCCACGGGCGAGATCACCCAGGCCCAGATCTTCGTGGCGGTGCTGGGGGCATCCAACTACACCTGGGCCTGCGCCACCCGCACCCAGACCGCGGCCGACTGGGTCGCCTCGATCATCGGCGCCTTCGAGTTCATCGGCGGCGTGGTCAGGCTGCTGGTGCCGGACCAGCCGCGCGCCCTGATCGCGCGGCCCGACCGCTACGAACCCGAGGTCAACCGCTTGGTCGAGGAGCTGTGCAGCCACTACGGCGTGGCCGTGCTGCCCGCGCGCCCGGCGCACCCGCGCGACAAGGCGTTGACTTCATAGTGCACCTTGTGCGGTTGATGGAACAGGAATTAGCTGGGGCGCCCGCCCGCCGTAGCGGCTGCCGGCGCCCTTGACGAGGGTCACGTCGCCGGGCGGCTCGTACAGGTAGCGATGGTCGCTATCGTACATGTGCCGCTTCAGGATGCCTTGCCGGCCGAGGTGGTTCACCGTCGTCGGGCACACGCCGAAGCGGCGGGCGAGCTCACTGCTGGTGAGCATGCCGCGTTCGCGCAGCCGCTGGAACCGGCTCTTCAATCCGTAGGTGATGCGCACCAGCCGGACCTTCTTGGCCGTAAAGGAGTCGCCGCGCCAGTTGTGATGGCCAAGGTCGTTCAGCCGCCGGGCGACCTCGCGATCGGTGTAGGTCTGCAGCAGCTCGTCGATCAGTTGCACGACCTCGGGCCGGGTCTTGCGTACCAGCGCGATCGGCCTGGGCTTGTCGACGGTAATCGACTGCGTCTTGCCGCCGCGCCAGCGGATGTGCACGGCGATCTGCCCGCCGCTGATCAGCGTGACGTCCTCGATCATCAACGCGAGCATCTTCTTGCGCTGCAAGGCGCTGGTTCTGGGATCGTTCCACACCCGAGGGAAGTCCTGTGCGAGCTCGACGACTCGCCGGCGCGCTGGCTCGTCCGACAGCGTCTGGTCAGCCTGCTGCTGACGTTCGTGTTCGCGCTGAAGGGTGTCGAGCTGACGCAGCCGCTCGTTCCACTCGGCCTCCAGCGCATCGGCCACCAGCCGGTTGTCGGGATCGACCTTCACGTAGCGGCGCCGTGCGAGTTCGGCTTCGTAGCGACAGCGCTGCAGCTGTGCCGCTCGCATTGAGGCGGCCTGCTCCACGCGCTGTGCGATCTCGTCCTGTACGGCCAAGGCCACGTCGATGGCCGCCGGCGCCACCGTCTGCAGCAGCAATGCGCTGATCGCCGCGTCGATCTCGGCGCCCTGCACCCACTGGCAGTTCCTGCTCGCGGCGCGCCGCACGGTGTCTTCGTTGCAGCAGTAGTAAGGCCGCTGTTTCCCTTCCCGAGCATCGTATCGCACACGCATTCGCGAACCACATCGCCCGCACAGCACGCGGCCTTGCAGCAAGGCGATGCCTTCGCGGGGTGCACCACCGCGAAGGTTCGTCGAGAAGCCCACCGCGTTGCGCTGCAACGTGAGCTCGTTGCGTTCGAACTCGTCCCACGAGATGTAGCCCGGGTGGGCATCGCGTATCAGCACCTGCCAGTCCTCGCGCTTGAGCTGCAATTGCACCTGCTTCAGGTCGGCGTTGTAGGAGGTGCGCCTGCGTCCATAGACGAAGGCACCGGCGTAGCGTGGGTTGTGCAGGACCTCCAGCACCCGAGAATGGTCCAGCTCGCCCCACAGGACCTCACCCTTGCCGATGCCGCGGGTGATGCGCCGCGGGAACAGGATGTGCTGCGCGCGCATGCGGCGCAGCACGGCGCAGGCTGAGCCGGTCTCGCGGAACGTGTCAAACAGCAGCCGAACGGTGTCCTGGATCTGCCGATCGGGATCGAGGCACACGCGTCCGTCGGGCCCATACACCAGCCCCACTGGCAGAGCAATCTCGAGCTCACCGCGACGGGCCTTGTTGAGGATGCCGCCTTGCAGCCGCGACTTCAGCACATGCAACTCGGCCTCGCTCATCGTGCCCTTCAGGCCAAGCAACAGCCGGTCGTTGAAGTGCGCCGGGTCGTACACACCGTCTTCATCACAGATCAGGGTGCGCGACAGCGCCGCCAGCTCCAGCAACCGATGCCAGTCGGCGTTGTTGCGCGCCAGTCGCGAGACTTCCAGGCCGAGCACGATGCCGGCGTGTCCCATGGCGACTTCGGTCACCAGGTGCTGGAAGCCGTCGCGGCCCGCGGCCTGCGCGCCGGACACACCTTGGTCGCTGTCGATGACGTGGATGCGCTCAATCGGCCAACCGAGGGCCACAGCGCGGTCGCGCAGCGCGTATTGGCGCTTGGTGCTCTCGGTGTTCTCGAACACCTGGCGCAGCGACGACTGGCGCACGTACAGGAATGCGTCCCGGCGCAGGTGGTCTGCGCCGATCTTCAGGGCGTGATCAGTAGGCATATTCCTCCTTCGACTGCGTCAGCAGCACCATGTTGGCAAGCAGGCGCACGAGTTGGGGGTCGTGCGTCACCGGGGATGGCGAGTGCGAAGCGCTCGCCGAGGGCAACGGTGTCGTTGGCGGCGTCTGCAGCAGCACGCTCAGGCCGCACCACATGCCATGGAACACGACGGCACCCAGTCCGTCGGGCCGCGCCTGTCCGCGCACGACTTGCTCGCGCAGCCCTTCGTAGGCTTCGGTGGCGTGCGCCGGCAGCGGTGGCGCCACGTGCCGGTGTGTCAGCGTTTTTTTTTGCGCGCAAGCGCGCGTTCGATGCTGCGAGGGTGCACCATGACACCCAGTCGCTGTTGCACCACTTGCGCCAGCGCACGCGCCTGAATCGGCGCGCCTTCGCGGTGAAGATCGTGGATCAGGCTCATCACCTCGGGTGTGAGCTTGTGTGCCGACTTGGGTCCACGCGGCCGAGGCAGCAGACCCGCCAGGCCGGCTTGCTCGAAGGCGGCTTCGGCTTGGTAGAAGGTCGGCCGCGACACGCCGAACAGCTCGGCAGCCTCGGCCTTGGTGACGCCGTCCTGACGGGCATGACGCAGCATCTCGTACTTCACCTGCAGCAGGTCGTTGGCGTCGAAGAAGCCTGCCACTTCGAACCACGGTGCGCGCACGCGTTCGGGCTGCGGATTGAGCATGCCCATCTCGCGCAGTCGATCGATCTTGGTCGGGCGTTTGGCCATGGGTGGGAAGGCAGTTAACGTGTAAACTATAATATGCCGCATACCCATTCATGTCAAGCGCCATTTTCCGAACGATGACGAGTGCCGTTACTTGAGTTATACGGAGAAGAATCGGAAGACAAGGAGGCAAGCCAACCTGACATGCGGCGTATCTGGCTTTACACATGCGGCGTAATTTGCTTAACGCGTGCGCCGCCGTGTCCGCTGACCCTTGGCGATCTCTTCGACCAGCGCTCGCAGATGCAGGAGATCGTCCGCGCGCAGCCATGAGCGGCCGGCAGAGCATTGAGTGAACGCGTCAGGTTCATCAACGTTGGTCCAGGACGCGAGCAGCGAGCGCAGTCGCCCCTGATCGTCGAAGAACATCACCCGGTCCTCGCCCCAGTTCTTCTTACGCGTGGCCAGGACGAAGCGTCGGCCACGCCAAGGGTGGAACGGGTGCGTGACCTCGAACTCTACGGATGCTCGATTGCCTGCATGGCGTGCAGTTCTCGTCCTACGAGAAGCCCAAGGTCGAGGCCGGGGTGCTGCTGGTGGAGCGCTGGATCCTGGCGCGCCTGCGCAACCGGCGCTTCTTCAGCCTGGGCGAGCTGAACACGGCGATCGCCGAGCTGCTGCAAGACCTCAACAACCGCCCCTTCAAGAAGCTCCCCGGCTGCCGCTCCAGCGCCTTTGAGACGCTGGACCGCCCGGCGCTGCGCCCGCTGCCGGCCACCCGCCTGGTCATCGCGCGCTTCAAGCGGGCGCGCGTGAACATTGACTACCACGTGGAGGTCGACGGGCATTACTACAGCGTGCCGCATCGGCTGGTACGCACCGAGGTGGAGCTGCGCATCACCGCCACCACGGTGGAGGCCTTCAGCGCCAACCGGCGCGTGGCCTGCCATCCCTATAGCGCGCGGCGCGGGGCACACACCACCGATCCCTCGCACATGCCCGCTTCGCACCGTGCCCACAGCGAGTGGACGCCGCAGCGCCTGATCGCCTGGGGCGAGCGCATCGGCGCGGCCTGCGCAGCCGTGGTGCGCTGGCAAATGGAGCACCGCCCGCACCCCGAGCAGGGCTACCGCGCCTGCCTGGGCCTGATGCGCCTGGCGCGCGAGTACGGCGCCGAGCGCCTGGAGGCGGCTTGCGCGCGGGCGCAGTCGATTCGCTCACCCAGCTACCGCAGCGTCAAGTCGATCCTCGCCAGCGGTCTGGATCGCCAGCAGCCGCTGGCTGCGCCCGCCCAGGCCGAGATGCCGCGGCATGAGAACGTGCGTGGCCCGGACTACTACCACTGAATCCCCTCAACCCTCCAACCTGTCCCAAGGAGAACACTTTGCTCAATGAACACACCCTGAACCAGCTGCGCAGCCTGCGCCTGGACGGCATGGTCCATGCGCTGCGAGAGCAGGCCATCAGCAGCGCGGCGGCGGCGCTGGCCTTCGAGGAGCGCCTGGCCCTGCTGGTGCAGCACGAGGTCGATTGGCGCGATGGCAAGCGGCTCGAGCGCCTGCTCAAGGCCGCCCGACTGAAGGTCTCGGGCGCCTGCATCGAGGACATCGATTGGCGCGCTTCGCGCGGCCTGGACCGCTCGCTGATCACCGCGCTGGCCTCGGGCGAGTGGCTGCGCCACGGCCACAACGTGCTGATCACCGGCGCCACCGGCGTGGGCAAGACCTGGCTGGCCTGTGCGCTGGCGCAGCAGGCCGCGCGCTCGGGCTTCTCCGTGCTCTATACGCGCGCCCCCAGGCTGCTGCAGGAGCTGCGCGTGGCCCACGGCGACGGCAGCCTGTCCAAGCGGCTGGCGCAGCTGGCGCGCATCGATTTGATCTGCCTTGACGACTTCGCCATCGCCCCCCTGGAGCCGGGGGAGCGCAACGACCTGCTGGAGCTGCTGGACGACCGCGTGGGCGCGCGCTCGACGCTGATCACCAGCCAGCTGCCGGTGTCGGCGTGGCACGAGTGGCTGGGCGATCCGACGCTGGCCGATGCGATCCTGGACCGCATCGTGCACGGTGCGCACAAGATCGCGCTCAAGGGCGAGTCGATGAGAAGGAGGGCCGCGTCATGAGCGCTTCGCGCAGTCTGAATGCCACCGGCCTGGCCTTGCACACGGCTTGCCCACCGCGGCGGTCGTTCGTCGCAAGCGACGCCCGCCGCCGTGGACAAGCCTGCCTCAAAGCCGGCCCACAAATCAATCGCCTTCGGCGCAGCGTTACCCACCCCGGCGCTGGCGCGCCAGCGTGGATAACGCCCCACGTTTCAGGCTGATCGTGGACGATTGAGATACCATCCACCCCGTTGCTCACGCACCCCCGCGACCGTCCACGATCATGCTGAAATGCCGTCCATGATCAGCTTGAAACGACCGTCCGCGATCGCTGAAATACGCAGAGTGAGAGCTACAAGGGGGCCGAATGGCCTCGCGAAAACGCACAAAACGAGCTGCTGATGCCGAGCCTCGTAGTCCCTGATCACGAAATCGCTGGTGGGGCGAAAGCCGAAAGCAGCTGGTTCTTCTGCTGAGCTTTGAGGATTTTTTCGACCACGGCTTAAAAACTCGCGAAAACGTACGAATTCCAGGTTAGCCAGTGCGAAAGATGGTCTTTCTGCTCAACGGCGAACGGGAGAATCACATTGGGTCAACACACCGAGGACATAGCTACCAAGCTTCTTGTCGCAGTCACTCAAGCTCTGTCCGCGCCATCGCCAAGTGTGCGCAGTCCGGCGTTTGCGGTGCAGCGAGCACTCGCAGCAACTCAGCATCCGTTTGGCCTGGAAAGCCTGGAGCAGTGGGTGACGCGTTTTGCCCTCATGAACGGTCGCGAATACAAACGATCGCTCGGCTGGGACATTGCCGACAACTGCTGGTCGGATACCGCGGACATATGCGTGAGCGGCGAGCAAATCCTCCTCGAGCTACTCGAATGGGTCGAACAAGGGTGGAATCTTTCAGGCGACGCCACGTCGGGAGATGACGGCATCACTGATTTGCCCGACTAGTCGTTGGGGAAGATGCCCACCACGTTGGTCCTGCGCTTGATCTCGGCGTTGAGGCGTTCCAGCGGATTGGAGCTGTAGATCTGGGCCCAGTGCGCTCTGGGGAAGGTCATGAAGGCCAGCACATCGTATTCGGCACTGTCCATGAAGGCGCTGAGCTTGGGGAGCCTGGCTCGCAGTTGGTCGGCCACGGGAGCCATTGATCCCGGGCGGCCTCGGCCGACACCATGCGCCGCTGGATCTTACCCGCATGCGCCAGGGCGGTTGCACATGAAGTGCACCCGGCAGCGCGGCCAAGTGGCCTTCAAGACCTTGGCAGATGCCATCTTGATGCCCTCATGGCTGTCGCTGATTGTGGGGCGACGTAGAAACTTGCAGAGCACTCCGCCGAAGCTCATGATTTCATTTATTAGTCACCGTTCCGATGAACGGAACCTATCTTATAATGCACAAGAAGGAGCGAGTTGCCGATCTTGCACTGACATGAGATTTCTTTTAGCCGCCCTATGATGCGTTCCGTTCAACGGATCCTTTCGGTCTTCGAGAGCTTCGCGCCGACCAAGACGACGCTGACACTGCAGGAAATCGCCGACCGGATCGAGTTGCCGAAGTCGACGGCTTTTCGCATCGTCGGAAGCCTCGAGCGAGCCGGATACCTGGTTCGGCTGGAGGACCAGCGCTACTGCCTCTCTTTCCGCTTCACCCGCCTTGCAGGCCTGGTCAAGAGCACGTTGGACATTCGGGAGATCGCGCGCCCGATCATGATGGAGCTGGCGGACAAGACGCAGGAGATGGTGGGAATTCACACCGTCGTGGGGCGTAACCGCGTATGTATCGACTCGTTGGCGACTGCTACGACGCAGCTGCGCACCGTCATACAGCCCGGCGAGCAATTTCCTCTCGTGGGGGGCTCCGGATCCAAGACGCTCATGGCCTACATGGCGCAGCAAGAGCTTGGCCCGATCCTGGCCGCCGCGGCACGGGCGAGCAAGCGCAGCCAGAGTGACTTGCTTGCGGAGCTTGAAAAGATCCGACGACAGGGCTATGCCGTATCTCATGGTGAGCGCCTGCTCGGCCTGTCGGCGATTTCCGCCCCCATCCTCGACATCAACGAGCAGGTACGGTATTGCTTGACCTTGAACGGTCCTTCGGTGCGCCTTCAGGTGCGCGAGACGGAGTTCATCACGCTGGTGCGACGCGCGGCGGCCGACATTTCGCTGCAGTTCGGCGCCCCGACAGGGCCTGCAATCCCAAGCCATTCCTCCTGAAGTCACGATGCCGCTATACGAACCGAGCTCTCGGCGCGAGATTCACCATCGCGTCATAGACATGCGCGCCTACTTGCGTGACGACGGACTTTATGACGTCGAGGCGCACCTGATTGACCGCAAACCCTTCCCGTTCCAGCGCCCCAGTTCTCCAGACCCGATTCCCGCCGGCCAGGCATTGCACGACCTCTGGATCCGCATGACCGTGGACAAGGACTACGTCGTGCAGGAGATCGCTGCGGCATCGGACGTGACGCCATGGAGCCTGTGCAAGCAAGCCGAGGACACACTGTCTGTCCTGGTCGGGGAGCGGATCGCGCGCGGCTGGTCGGCCAAGGTCAAAGAGCGGCTTCGCGGCGCCGCGAGCTGCACCCACCTGATGGAAATGCTGATCCCCATGGGCACGACAGCGCTGCAGGGCATCCGGGGCTTGAATCCGGAGCGGGTCCGCACTATCGGCGCCGACGGCACCCCGACGAAGATCGACAGCTGCTTCGCCTACGGCCGGCAAAGGGAAGTGGTGAAGCTGCTGTGGCCGGAACACCACCGGCCGCCCGAGGGCTCCTGAACAAGGTCGGCGACTCTCGGACCGGTCGTCGATTCCAGCCAGCGCCCCCCGGGCCGGCCGTACAGGTATCATCTGCACGTTTAATGCAGATGTTCAACACACGGCCCCCCATATGATGCGTTCGGTTCAACGGATCCTCGCGGTATTCGAGAGTTTTACTGCCACGAAGACGAGTTTGACCCTGCAGGAGATCGCAGACAGGATCGAACTACCGAAGTCGACCGCTTTCCGCATCGTCCGCAGTCTTGAGCAATCCGGCTATCTTGTTCGCCTCGCGGACCAGCGCTATTGCCTATCTTTCCGCTTCACCCGACTCGCGGGCCTTGTCAAGAGCACTCTCGACATTCGAGAGATCGCGCGTCCCGTCATGACGGATCTGGCCGAGAAGACCAAGGAGACGGTCGCAATTCACACCGTCGTCGGCCGCAACCGGGTTTGCATAGACGCGGTCGCGACTTCGGCATCCCCCTTGCGCAGCGTCATTCAACCGGGTGAGCAGATGCCACTCCAGGGAGGTTCTGCGTCGAAGACCTTGATGGCGTTCATGACCAAGAGCGAGCTCTCTCCGATCCTGCCTTCGGTTGCTCGCGTCACCAAGCGTACGCAGTCCGACTTGCTTGCGGAACTTGCGACCATTCGCCAGTGCGGTTATGCGATTTCCCACGGCGAGCGGTTGCTGGGCCTTTCAGCGATCTCCGCCCCCATCTGGGACATCAATGAACAGGTGCGCTACTGCATCACCGTGAACGGGCCGTCCGTGCGCATCCAGATGCACGAGAAGGAGTTCATCAAGTTGGCGAAACAGGCGGCGGCCGAGATCTCACTTCAATTCGGCGGCAAGGGCGAACTCGCCGCCGGCTGAGGGCCCATTCAGAACAGAGCGCCGATCATTCCCCCCTCGACCGCCACGGTCGACCCGGTGACGAAGCCGGCCTGCATGGAGGCCAGGAAGGCAATGACACCGCACAGCTCCTCCTGGCTGCCCATTCGGCCCAGCGGCGTGAGTTTCTTGCGATAGGCGGCCTGGGCCTCGGTGTACGCCGACGCCCCGGTGCGATGCGACGTGTCTATGAGGGCAGGCGCCACGCAGTTGACCGTGATGCCTTTGGGACCGAGTTCATTGGCCAGCCCCTTCATGTAGGCGGTGACACCCGCGCGGAACACGGTGGACAGAGCGTGGACCGCCATAGGCTGCTTGGCGGAGGCCGAGGTGACGGCGATGATGCGCCCCCACCCTCGATCCAGCATCTGCGGCACCACGCCATTGACGACCTCGATGACGCCCCAAAGCTGGCTGCGGTAGGCCTCGTCCCATCGCGCCTGCTCCGTTTCTTCGAGCGTGTCACGCAGCGGGTTGGGAGGCCGACCGCTGACCAGGACAACGATGTCGGCGCCTCCGTGCTCCCTCAGCTTCTCCGCAAGGCGCTCCACGTCCGCTCGATCGGTCATGCTGCCCGCCACCGTGATCGCCCTGACGCCGTGCCTTTGCTCGATTTCCTGGGCCACGGCGCGCAGCTTCTCCTCGGTGCGAGCGAACAGCACGACGTTTGCACCCTCCGCGGCCAGGGCATGGGCGATGTTCCTGCCCATGCCTCCACTGGAGGCTGTCACGAGCGCCAGCTTTCCTTTGATTCCTAGATCCATACGCTTTCCTCTTAAGTCCTTCCAATGGTTCCAACCAATGAAACTTGTAGCGAGAGACGAAACCAATGATACCATTGCTTCTGTGCCACCGACAACCGACGGATAAGGCCCGTAAGCGTGCTCGCGCTGCGTTGTTCTGACGGAAGCGAGCGCATTTCATCCCTTTTACATGAGCGAGACACGAACATGGATAATTCAACTGATCGCGGTCCTGGCTGGACCGCTTCGAAGAGACTGGACGGCAAAGTCGCGGTCGTCATTGGCGCAGGGCAAAGCCCCGGCGAAGGATTGGGCAACGGCCGGGCCGCCGCCATTCGATTCGCGCGCGAGGGCGCCCGCGTGCTGGCCGTCAACCGCTCCATCGACTCGGCCGAAGAGACGGCCGAGATGATCCGCAAGGAAGGCGGCGAGGCGATTGCCTTCAAGGCGGACATCCAGCGCGAAGCGGACATCATCGCCGCGATCACGGAAGCCAAGCGTCGCTGGGGATCGCTGGATGTCCTGCACAACAACGTGGGCGTGAGTCTCGGCGGTGGCGACGCCGACCTGATGGAGATCACCGAGGAGCGGTTCGACAACATCTACCGCACCAACCTGCGCGGCACCGCCTTCACCTGCAAGCACGCGCTCGCCATCATGCGCGAGCAGCGCTCGGGCTCGATCATCAACGTCGGCTCCGCCGCCGCGGTCGGCCTGTATCCGTACGTCGCCTACAAGGCGACGAAGGCCGGCGTGAACGCGATGACCGAGCAGCTTGCCCTGCAGAACGCGAAGTTCAACATCCGCGTCAACTGCATCATGCCCGGCCTGATCGGCACCCCCATGGCGGTCGAGACCCGCTCGCGCCAGTTCAACAAGTCGCGTGAAGATCTCAACGCCGAGCGCAGCGCCAAGGTGCCCCTGGGACGCCAGGGTACGGGCTGGGACGTTGCGAACCTGGCGCTGTTCCTCGCCTCCGAGGAGTCGAGCTTCATCACCGGCGAGTGCATCCTGGTGGACGGCGGCCGCGTCTTGAATCGCATCTGAGCTCCGCTATGAAGCCCCCCCGCTCCGGGGTTGCCTTCATAGCCATGGCTCAATCGGCATAGGGGCCCCCCAGCAATAGGAGGCGCCCCTGCCACACCACCGGGCATGCGGGCCCGCACCCGGCGGTTCGAGAGTTTGAGGTCATGAGAGCCGGGGTATCCCCATCCGGTCGAAGTAGGCAACGGTCAGCACACTGTTGAGCAACATGGCGCTGTTGCGCCAGGAGTGCGCACGACGCGGTGAAAGCCGCGCGTGCGTACGTCCAGGCGGGCAAGCGCGTGGTTGTAGACGTGGACCTGGCCAAATTCTTTGACCGGGTCAATCACGACATTCTTGTCGACCGGCTCAGGCGGCGCATTCCGGACGAGGCCGTCCTACGGCTCATCCGAGCGTATCTGAACGCCGGGATCATGGACGGGGTGAAGGTGGAACGCCAACAGGGCACGCCGCAAGGCGGTCCGCTGAGCCCGTTGATGGCTAACGTGCTGTTGGACGAAGTGGACAAAGCGTTGGAGGCGCGGGGCTACAGCTTCGCGAGGTATGCCGATGACTGCAATGTCTACGTCAGCAGCATGAAGGCAGGCGAGCGGGTGATGGCGTGGCTCAGGACGCTGTACGGCAAGCTGAAGCTTCAGATCAATGAAGCCAAGAGTGCTGTGGGTAGCGCCTTCGGGCGCAAGTTCCTGGGGTACGCGCTGTGGGTAGCCCAGGGCCGCGAGGTGAAATGCAAGGTGGCCGACAAGGCACTGGCGAACTTCAAAGCCCGGGTCCGGCAACTCACGGGGCGCTCGGGCGGGCGCAGCATGGAGCAAGTGGTGGAACAGCTCAGGCCTTACCTGCTGGGTTGGAAGGCGTACTTCGGACTGGCGCAAACACCACAAGTCTGGCGCAGGCTGGACAAATGGTTGCGCCACCGTCTACGAGCGATTCAGCTCAAACATTGGAAGCGGCCACGGACGATCTACCGGGAACTCAAAGCGCTTGGTGCGGATGATGATGTTGCCAAACGGGTGGCGCTGTATGGCCGCCGCTGGTGCCCGGTCGGAACCTTCATCGCACAGCCGCCGCATCTACGCCGCTTCGCTTTGGTCACAAGAGCTTTGCGGATCGATGCCCGCTCGCCCTGCTCGGCGTCGCCTTCTATGCAGTTTTTGTCCATCGGCTCACGATTTACGCTCCACGCTTCCTCCCCACACTCGGTCACCCTCATGCAGTTGCGCTTCACTTCACTCACTGTGACCAGCTCGTGGCGGGACTTGCACCCGCAGGTTCGCGCCCATGCTGGGCGCACATCGCGGTAGGGACGCCTGTTACCAGGCGTCCCTCCGCACAGATCCCGGCGCGCGATCCACGCATGATGCTCCTGCCTTGGGTGGGCAGCATCGAAGCGCGCGTCTGGCGAAGATGAAGAATGCGGGCCCGAAACAGCCATTCGTCAGCCAGACGGCCAATCTTCGGGCGATCGCGCTGACCGTGGCGCCGAAGCGCTCTGCCCCAAAGGTCGGCGAGGTTGTCCATTGCCCTGAGTCCAGGGCAGCAGGCCCAGAGGCAACGGGACCCGTCGGACCACTCTCACAACCGCATAAGAACAGATTTCGTCTGGGTGTATGCCTCGATCGTCTCCGGCCCCATTTCACGGCCAAAACCGGACTGTTTGTAGCCTCCGATCGACATTACGGGATCGGTTTCCGCATAGGTGTTGATCCAGACGCGGCCCGATTTCAGGGCGCGCGCCACCCTGTGCGCCCGACTGACATCCCGCGTCCAGACGGCCGCGGCCAGGCCGTACTCCGTGTCGTTGCCCTTCAAGATAGCGTCATCCTCGTCCTTGAACGGGATGATCGACAGCACCGGTCCGAAAATCTCCTCCTGGGCAATCCTCATGCCGTTCGACACACGGCAGAAGACGGTAGGCTGGACAAAATAGCCCACGTCGCCAAAGCGCGTGCCTCCCAGCACCAGTTCTGCCCCATCGCGTCGGCCCGCCTCGACATAGGACAGCACCCGCTCCATCTGCCTTTCGGAAATCAAGGGGCCAAGCTGAGTGTCCTGCACCAGCGGCGATCCCATTTTGTAACCAGACGCGATCTTTGCCACCCGCGCAGTGACCTCGTCGTGCAGGCTTTCGTGGACGAAGAGCCGCGTACCTGCGGAGCAGATCTGCCCGGAGTTCCTGCAGAACGCCACCACGGCGGTCTCGATCGCCTTATCCAGGTCTGCGTCGGGGAAAATGATGTTAGGTGACTTGCCGCCAAGCTCCAGCGTCACCTTCTTCATGTTGCCGGCGGCCGCCTGCATGATCTGCCGGCCCACCCCGGTAGAACCTGTGAACGCGATCTTGTCCACGTCCGGATGCTCCGCCATGGCTGCGCCCGCCGTGGCGCCGAATCCCGGAACAATATTCACGACCCCCGGAGGCAGTCCTGCCTCCTGTATCAATTCCCCCAGTCGCAACGTTGTCAGTGGAGACTGCTCGGCCGGCTTCAGAACAGCCGTATTGCCACACGCCAGTGCCGGGGCAAGCTTGGTGGCGGCCATCACGATCGGGACATTCCAGGCATTGATGAGTGCGCACACACCCATCGGCTCGCGCAACATGTAGATGAAGCGGGAGGCGTCGGAGGGATTGGTGGTGCCCTGGATCTTCGTCGCCCAGCCAGCGTAATAGCGAAAGAGCTCCGCTGCCGAGGCGACCCGCCCAATGGTGGAGGCCACGGGCGCACCCATGTCCAGTGACTCGAGCACGGCCAATTCTTCAGCATGCTGCTCGATGGCATCGGCAATCTTCAGCAGGTAGCGCGTGCGCGCATGAGGCGAAATGCCTGCCCATGACGGTGCCTCGAAGGCGCGTCGGGCAGCCGCTACAGCGGCGTCGATGTCGGCACGATCGGCCTCGGCAACCTCCGTCAGCGTTTGCTCGGTCGCGGGGTCGATGGTCTTGAATGTCTTGCCCGAAACGGCATCAACCCACTCGCCGCCAATCAGCAGGCGCTTTGGGCCGCGCCGCAACCATTCCAGTGCCTGGCGATGGCCAGGTGTCATCGCAGCCTCGCTGCCGGGTGCGCTTTGAGAAATTGACATGTGTTGATCCTAGATTGGTTGATGAACTGATTTGTGAGTGCCTGCATCACGACGACCCAGGTCTACTGCTTTTCCACACCAAGCTCAGTCACGAGCTTGTGGTTGTGCGCCACTTCACGCGCCAGGAACTGGTTGAACTGTTCTCCAGTCAAGTCCATCGCTTCCATACCGTCATTGCGGAAGCGCTCCTTCATCTCCTTGCTGGAGACGGCGCTGCGCAGAGCAGCCGATAGGCGCTGCACAACGTCGCTCGGCGTTCCCGCTGGCGCGACGAGACACAGCCAGGTGTAGTAGCTGTAGTTGGATACGCCCTGCTCCGCGATCGTCGGGACATCGGGCAGCGCCGCAACCCGTGCAGCCGATGTCACGCCCAGTACCCTCAACTGCCCCGCCTTGATCTTGGCACTGCTGCTGCCATAAGCCTCCAGGATCATGTCTACGCGCCCGCTCATCACGTCAGGCATCGCGGCGGCATTTCCCTTGTACGGTACGTGCATGACCTTCACGTCGACCTGCCGCAATAAGCGCTCTGCCGCGAAATGCGGCACCGTGCCCACCCCGGCCGACGCATAAGACAGCTTGCCGGGATTGGCCTTTGCGCGCGCAACGAAGTCCGCCATCGTCTTGTCAGGCTGCGTGGGCGCGACCACCATGAGAAACGGGGACCGGCCCATGATCCCAATGCCGGTGAAGTCCTTCAGGAGGTCGTACCCAGGATCCTGGCGCACCGCCATCTGCTGCGCAATCGTACCTGCCGCGGCCAGCAGGGTATAGCCATCTGCGGGTGCCGTCTTGACAGCGCGGATGCCGATCAACCCGTCGCCACCGGCGCGGTTCTCGACAACGACCGATTGCTTCAGGTAGTCGCCCATGTGCTGGGCGACCAGACGCGTGACGACGTCCGTCAAACCTCCGGGCGCCGTGTTCACGATGATGCGCACCGGCCGCGTCGGAAACGGATCCGCCGCGAAGGTGGAATGGGCACCGACCAGCGCCAGCATGGCGGCGCCCAAGTGGCGTAATATCGATTTTTTCATAGAGGCAGTCTCCTGATTTGCTGATGAAAGCTAAGCCGACTTGAACTTGATACCCGACATGGCCTCGTAAAGCCGTGTCATTTCTTCTATGCTTGTGCCCCCTCCGAGCTCGTTGGCACCCGCCTCGAAGAGGCTGCGCGCCGCGTTCGAAATCATCATCGGCGCCCCAGAAGCAATGCCCAGCCCAGCCGCCAGCTTCAAGTCCTTGACCATCAACTGAATCTGGAAATTTGACAGAGCCGCCCCCGACACGAGCACCGACGAGATTTTTTGCAGCGCAGCACTCCAGCCTGAGCCCTTGTTGAGCACCTCGGACATGACCTTCAACTCCAGGCCGTACTTGAATCCGGCCGCGACGCACTCGTAGGTCACAGCCCGGCAGGCTGCGGCGACAGCATTGTTGACAAGTTTGACCACGTGTCCGTTGCCAACCTGGCCGCAATAAACAACGTTCGGGCTGATGGACCGGAGGATGCCTTTCACCTGGGCATAGGCGTGTGGATCGCCCCCGGGCATGATCGCAATCGTTCCCGAAGCGGCGCTCTGCGGAACACCGGTGACCGGTGCATCGACCATGGCGACACCCATCGCCTGCAATTCAACGGCGAGGCGCCGTGTCTCGTCGGGCGCACCACTGGTCTGGTCCACGACGATACTGCCCTCGGACAAGCCTGCCGACAGACCATCCTGCCCGAACAGCGCTTCGCGAACATGCGCCGACGTCGGCAGGCACATCATGATCACGTCACAGGCCCGGGCCAGCGCCGGCAGGCTCGGAGCGACCACCGCGCCCTCGGCCTCGAACTGCTTGGCGACGTCAGGACTGGCATCGTAGACGTGCAGCTTGCGGGATTGCATCAGCCGCCGCGCCAGCGCACCGCCCATGGCGCCCAGTCCGACGTAACCTACCCGTAAACTGTCGAGGTCTCGCGAGACCGGCTGCACGCTCGAGGCATCGACCGTCTCGACAGGCGACGCCAGGCGCGTCGCTGCCATCGATTCGATCAGCCCGATCATGTCCTCCAGACGAGCCTTGTCGCCCAGTGTGTTGGTGCCGATCTGCAGCAGGCCGCGCACGATGCTGGTAACGGGCATGGGCGCACCCACATCCATCCCCAGCATGACTGCCTGATCCACATCCTTGAGCATCAGCGACAGCGCGAAGTTGGTTGACGACTTGCCTTGAGCAATCGCCGGCAGCATCTTTTCCGTCGTCTGGTTGCGTGCTCCTCCCTTATTGAGCACGTCGGTCATGCACTCCAGTGATAGCCCTGCCTTCCTGCCCATTGCGACGAGCTCCAGTGTGCCCAGCCGGCAACCTGCGTTCATAGCGTTATTGACCATCTTCATGGCTTGGCCATCGCCCACCCGCGTGCCGCAACGGTAGACCGTCTGCGTAATGGCCTGCAGGACGGGAAGCGCTCTCTCATACACGTCGTCCGGACCCGCGACCATGAGGATGGCACTGCCTTGTGCAACAACATGGGGGCTGGCGGACACAGCTGCGTCCAGCATCGCCACGCCGCGCTCGGCAAGCTGCACGGCCATCGCCCGAGTCTCACTCGGCACGCCACTGGTCTGGTCGACCACGAGCTGGCCCGCTGAAAGCCCTTCAGCCAATCCACCGGGTCCAAAGATGGCTTGGCGTACATCGGAACTGCGCGGCAGGCACAGCAAGACCACCTCGCTCTGCCTAGCCAATTCCTTCGCCGTCGGCGCAACCCTCGCGCCGAGCTTCCTGAACTCCTCAACGGCTACCGCGTTGATGTCCCAGACGCAGAGTTCGTGCTCTCGCAGAAAACGCCGCGCGAGCTCACTACCCAGAGCGCCCAGTCCAATGTATCCGATCTTCATTTCCGAATCGCCTCCAATACTTCGCTCAAAAAGCCTGGCCTCAAGGACTCAAGCTGGGAATGCATTCCTATGCTCTTGCTTTTCTCCACTTGGTATGCCGGGTCTCGGAAACTGCCGCTCCAGTCACCGCGTCACTTCCATGGCAGGTCTAAATCGCACAGCAATTTCGCAGGTTGAGGCTCAAGTGCGGAGGAGCAAGGCCGCAACCTGGCGCCGAACGCCTTCAGGCTCATGAAGAAGCCGGGCCCGGCACGTCAACCTGGACATTGAACACAGCGCCGTTCCTCTTGCGTGCGATCAGCTCGTCGAGCGTGCCGCGATAGACAGTGCAAAACAGCTGACGCCCGTCCGCTCCCCCCAACGTGCAGGAAACGGCTCGACCGTCGAACGCAATGATGTCCGTGATGGTCCCGCCGTCCAGAACACGAAGGAACTCGCCCGTATTGAAACAGCCGACCCAAATCGCACCAGCGGCGTCGGCGCAGATCCCGTCGGGCTCACGCGTTCCCAGATCGGCAAAGATGCGACGATTGCCGAGTTTTCCTTCTTCGTCGATATCAAAGGCTGTCAGCCGCCCAAGCCAGGTCTCCGCCACGACCAGGGTCTTTCCCTCATTGATGATCACCGATCCGTTCGGGAAGTCCAAACCCGTCGCCGCAACGCTGATCGACCCGTCGCGATCGACCCGATGAAGGTCCGTCAGCGCCCTTGGCTCGCCAGCGTCGTAGTCATAGCCGAAGTTGCCGACATAGATCCGGCCGTGCCGGTCGACGGCAAAGTCGTTGACGTCGCCCGAAGCCATCCCGGAGAGATCGGCGTATTCCGCAATGGAATTGCCAACGATCCTCATCAGCTTGCGGTCCTTGGAGGATACGACGATCAGGGTGCCATCCGGCAAAAAGCCAAGGCCCGACGGCCGATGCGGGACTTCGCAGATCTTCTGCCGACTGCCGTCCGGGTCAAGAGCGTAGACGGTGTGGTCGAAGACATCCGAAACCCAAAGCCGATTCGCGTGCCAACGCGGCGCCTCGAGGAAGATGAAATCCTCGGCGAAAAGCGAAGGATGGTGTTTCGTCATGTGCTCCTCCAGATCGTTTTCAGGCCAAGGCATCATGGCGGCGCGTTCCGGCCGGCTGTCCGAGCGGCCGTGAGTCGGTCTTACCAGCCGCCATCTATCTGGATGTTCTGGCCCGTAATCAGGTCGGACTGCGGGGAGGACAAGAAGACGGCGAGGTTGGCAATATCGACTGCCTCGATCCGCCGTTTGAGGCTTTGGTTCTCGAGGATCCAGTTGTGATATTGCTCGCGGGTATCAGCGCGGTCGCGGAACTCCGCCTCCGAAATCACCGCACCGGGAGAAATGCCGTTCACGTTGACGCCGTGAGCACCAAGTTCGCGCGCCAGGCCCTTGATCAGACCGAACATAGCGCCCTTCGAGGCGATGTAGGGCACGTAACCATCCCAACGGCCGGTGAGCGTCAGCGAAGTCACATTGACAATCTTTCCGTACTTGCGTTCCTTCATAGCCCGGCTGCAGGCGCGTGCCAACACGAAGGCTGCAGACGAATTGATCCGGACCTGATCCTCATATTCCTCGATCGAAAACTGCTCGAAAGGCTTCATGATGACGAGGGCCGCGTTGTTGACAAGGATGTCGATCCCGCCCACTTCGTCCGCCAAGTCGGACACCGATGCTTCGGTAGCCGCCAATTTGTTCAGATCGCAGCCGAAATACCGCACATCCTTGGCTAGCTGGTCCAGCGTGGCCTGAGCGCCCGGGATGCCCGGGCGGTCGAGTGCGATGACTGCGGCGCCTTCTTCGGCAAATCGTGACACCATCGCGCGCCCGATTGTGCCCAAAGCACCCGTGATAAGAACCTTCTTTCCTGATAGCTGAGCCATTGTTGACCTTTCCTTCGATCTCTGTTGCCTTGTCCCGACGTCGACGACGCCAAATACATCTGGATAGTCTCTCGTATCCCCATCGGAAATTATACGCAGGTTCCACCAGATGTCATAGGTTTCACTCACCGAAACCATTTTGGGGCGCGCCGGCACGGAAAATCTATCGAGTGATCCGCGCTTTGAGCCGCTTGAGAGGACGTTGCGCGTTACCGGGCGGAGCGAAGCGGGCAGGTGAGCGCGATCAGTCCGGAAATGTCTGCCGCGCCATCGATGAGGCGGCACTCACGTGCGAGGCGGTCGTACTGCGCTTTGCCGATCGGAGCCACGTCGCCCAGCGGTGCGAGCCTCGATGCCAGCGTGTCGTAGTCCAGCATGAATTCCTGGCCCGTTCCCTCGAGGCAATGGGCTATGCCATCCTTGGTGAAGATCGTCACGCGAGGCGCGAACAGCGGCTGAGTATGGGACGGCACCACGCGCACTCTTGCCATCATTTCGGACAGGCCCGCGGGGTCTGGCTCGCCGATCCGGCGCACGACATCCTTGGTGACAGGAAAGCCGCGGGTGAGAACGGCATGCGCAGCATAGTAATGAGGCCGCTCGCGGCCCGGAGCCAGGTCCGTGCGGCGTGATGGGAACGCTGGGCTAGGGTACTGGGTCTCCAGCCAGTTCACCACGCATTCGATTCGGGCGACGTCTTCCGGTCGGATGTCGTCGCGCTCACAGAGCGCCGCGGTGACATCTACGTGCGCGACGTTGTAACCGGGGGTGGAGTAGACGCGAAACAATGTCTCAAGCAGCCGCCACTGAGCGCCCAGGCCATCGGTGATTCGGCCGAGGTCGGCGAGCAGCTCGCCGGTAAAGCTGTAGGTGAGCCGCCCTTCCCTCGATCCAGCGTACGAGTGGTAGAAGCCTGCAGGTCCTTCCAGAACCGACTCGGCCGAGGGAAGTCCCTGCCGCGCCAGGGCAACGGCCAGCAGCGCATTGCGCACCGCCGCGCCCTCGCGCATGGCGCGCCCGCCGCCGCGGGCGCATTCCAGGTTCCCCGAGGCAAGATTCACACACTGTGCGATCGCGCCGTGGACCTCGTCTGCCGACAGCCCCATGATCTTGGCCGCCGCCACGGCGGCGCCGAAGATGCCGAAGACCGGACCGGCGTGGAAGCCGCGCGCCATCACCGTCGGAACGAAGTCCGACGCCATGCGAAGCATAACTTCGTAGCCCGCCACGACGCCCGTCAGGAACGTTCGGCCCGAGCAGCTCGTCGTTTCGGCGGCCGCCAGCGCCGCCGGCAAGACTGCACACCCCGGATGCGTGACCATGCGAAAGGTGTCCCACTTGCCCCCCGCTGAGCATCATTTCGGCGTTCACGAAAGCTGCACCCGCTCGCGTAAATCGCCGGCCGTCCACCAGGGCTGTGCAACGCCCCCCGGACTCCTCCTCCTCCACCAGCCGGATGGCCAGTCGGGTCTCCGGCTGGTCGTGTCCCATGAGTGCGGACGAAAGACCCTGGAGAAGCACGCCTCGGGCCCGGTCCAGGACCTCGTCAGGCAGTTGCTCGTACGAGAGGCCTGCGACCCAGTTCGACAGCCGGCGACTGATGCTTTCCATTTCCCGCCTCAGGGTAACGATGTCGTGCCGCCGTCGACGGCGACGCTTGCGCCATTGATATAAGAGGCCGGCGCGGAAGCCAGGAACACCGCCGTGGCTGCGACATCCCGCGGAGCCCCGTAGCGTCCCAGCGGGATGCTCGACGCGGCCTCGGCGCGGATTTCCCCGACAGACTTACCGGATGCAGCCGCCTTGACTTCCAGCTGCGCTGAAAGCCGCTGCGTTTCGGTGGCGCCGGGATTGATGACGTTCACGCGGACGCCCTTGGGGCCCCAGGCCTTGGCAAACGCTGCGGAGACCAGCATGAGCGCGGCATTCGCGGCTCCGCCAGCCATGTGCGTCACGCTTGCCACTTTTCCGCCCGTCCCGACGATGTTCACCACCGCGCCTGTGCCGCGGGCCGCCATGCGCGGCACGACGGCGTCCATGGCGTGGACATACGGCAGGTATTTGTCCTGCATCGCCGCGAGCCAGCGCTCAGAGTCGGTGCTGTCGGGGGTGTGATGCCGCGCGGCTCCCGCCGAGTTGATCAAGACGCCGATCGGCCCCACTGCGGCCTCGATGCGTCCCACGGCCGCATTCAGCGAGGTGGCGTCGCGCAAATCCACGCACTCGGCGTGAGCCTGGATGCCTTCGGACTGGAGCGAGTCAACGGCCGCTGCCAGAGTCACCGGATTTCGTGCGGCGATCGCGACGCGTGCTCCCTCGCGCGCGAAGGCGCGCGCGCATTCGAAGCCAATTCCCTTGCTACCGCCCGTGATGAGGACCACGGTTCCTCGTAGTTGGAGATCCACGCGTCTTGCGTTCCTGGCGGTTTATCTGAAATATGAGTGCGCCGGAGCGCTGCTGGGTGACTGCCGCAGATTTCGTGCAAGGCACTCGAGAATTCCAGCTTTGGCTGTCCGCGCCATATACGGTCTCCCCGGCATACAGGTCATCCGAGGTCTGGATCGAAAGGGTCCGCCCGGCGTTGTCATGCGCTGCCGGGCAGGACGGTGCGAGTGGCTTACACCCGTTCGATCAGGTAGCCGCCGATTCGCTGAAGCCCATCATCGCCTTGACCTCGAGGTACTCCTCGAGGCCGAAAACACCCATTTCGCGGCCGTTGCCCGACTGCTTGTAGCCGCCCATCGGGGCCGCGGTGTTGCTGGGCGCGCCGTTCAGGAACACGCGCCCGGCCCGGAGCTGGGCGGCGACGGCGTAGCCCCGCTGCGGGTCACGCGTGAACACGTACCCGCCCAGGCCGTAGACCGTCCCGTTCGCGATCTCGATCGCCTCGGCTTCGGTGGCATACGTCATGACAGCGAGGACGGGGCCGAAGATTTCCTCCTGCGCGATCGTCATGGCCGGACTCACGTCCGAAAAGACCGTTGGCTTGACGTAGTAGCCTTGCTCGAGCCCGTTCGGACGCCCCACACCCCCGCAGACCAGTTTGGCGCCTTCGTCGATGCCGATCTGGACGTACTTCTGAACCCTTTCGAATTGAGCCTTGTTCACCACGGGGCCCATCGTGGTCGAGGGATCCTGCGGGTCACCCACTCGGACCTTCGCCACTTCCTGCTGCAGGAGGCGAAGCAGCTCGTCCCGCTGCTCCTTGTGCACCAGAATACGCGTCGGGGCGTGGCATGACTGACCGGTGTTCGTGAACGCCCGCACGACATTCCATCGTGCAGCGGCTTCCAGGTCGGCATCGGGCAGAACGATGTTGGCGGACTTCCCACCCAGCTCCTGGGCAACACGCTTGACAGAGGGCGCGGCAGCCTCCGCCACCAGGATGCCAGCACGCGTCGAGCCCGTAAAGGTAACGAGGTCGATGTCGGGGTGCTTGCAGATCGCATTGCCGACGGTCGGACCATCCCCGACAACCAGGTTGAAAACGCCAGCCGGAACGCCCGCCTCGTGCAGGATCTCGGCCATCACGATCGCGGTGATCGGCGTGAACTCGCTGGGCTTGACGATCGAGGTGCAGCCCGCGGCGATCGCCATGGACAGCTTGGTCGCAATCAGCTGGGCAGGCCAGTTCCAGGCGGTGATCAGGCCGCAAACGCCGATCGGTTCGCGACGAATGATGTTGACACCCTCGCGGGTCTCGAATTCGTAGTCCTTCAGGGTTGCGATGGCCTGCTTGAACGAGTCCATCGCCGCCCCGGTCATGCCGCGATTGCTCCTCGGCGCGCCCAGCTCGGCTGTGATGGCGTCGGCGACATCGGCTTCACGCGCCGAAAAGGCCGCCACGATCGCTTGCAGCAAGTCGATCCGCTCTTCCTTCGTCGTTCGGCTGAAGGAATTGAACGCCCTTCGCGCCGCCTTCGCCGCGCGGTCCACATCCTCAGTGCCCGCGAGGGCGACAGTGGCGAACACCTTCTCTGTCGCAGGATTGATCAGCTCGAACGGCCTGGACGTGATGGGCTCTACCCATTGGCCGTCGATGTAGCACTTCCCGTAATTCTTCATGCCTATCTCCTTAAACTTGTGAAACGATGGCCCACCCGAGCTCTTCGAGCCTGCGCGCACTGAGCTCCAGGGCCTCATCTGGGTCATTCGCAATGATCTCCAGGATGGGCCTGCGCTTGAACCCGATTTCCCGTAGGGTGGCCGGGATGGGCGCGAAGTCAACCGTGCCCAGCCCGACCGCGTCATGGCGGTACAGCGTCTGGTTCGTGTCCGAAACGTGGACGACGCGAAGACGCGGCGCGCACAGCTTCAGAGACGCGCAGACGTCTTCCTTGACAAAGTGTCCGTTGGCCACGTCGTAAACAACCCCGATCCGCTCGTCCCCGTACTGCTCGATGGCCACCAGCAGCTCCACGATACCAGGCAGGAAGGCGAAGGGCATGTTCTCGACAAAGATGGCCGTGCCGACGTCGTCGGCCAGCGGAACCAGCTGGCTGAGGGCCTGGTGGAAGTATTCCACGAGCGGCGCCTTAGGCATGGGGAACAAGGGGTTCGCCTTCCCGGGCCCGATCACCACGCCCTCGGCCCCGATGTCCCCGGCGAGCTCGACGACCTGGCGCAGGATGCCCATGGTCATTTCGCGCATCTCGGTCGTGGCCGCCGCGATGTTCAGGTCGATGTTCGGCATGTTGAGCGTTGTCACGCTCAACCCATTGCCGACCAGGTAGTCTTTGAGCTCGCGCCGTGCGCGCTTGTCCGTATGCGCCGGCCACAGATGTCCCGGGTACATCATCAGCTCGAACTCGCGGAATCCGCGTTGTGCAAGACGCTCTACGCAGTCCCGTACCGGGTACTGAAGGGTATACGAATAGGTATTCGCTGCGAAGTGAGATTCGGATAAGTTGGATGTCATGTGACCGCGCGGCAGCAATGGGGATTAGTCGAGGGTGGCAGCTGCGCCATTCTGCGCCTTGTCTTCCGCGGCCGCTTGCGGATGAGTGGGACCGAAGGCTCCCGACCGTTCCAAGCGGGCGATGTCGCTCGGCGTGAAGCCCAGGTGCTCGGAAAGCACGCTGTCGCGATGTTCGCCCAGCCTCGGGATGCGCGGCGTGTGCTCCGGCTTCTCGAACCAGGCCGTATTGGCCGGAAGGGTGAATCTTCCCCCGATGCCGTCGTCAACCTCCCACAGAGCACCACGCTCTCGGAGGTAGCTGTCCTTGATCACTTCCTTCATTCCGAGAATGGCGGCCACGGGAACATCCACCTCCACCAGCTTCCGGGTGATCTCTTCTCGCGTGTGCGCGCGCGTGAAGGCCTCGGTCATGGCATGCACTTCTTGCTGCCGTTTCGCCCGCTCCACGTACGTGGCATAGCGCGGATCCGTGCCGAGTTCGGGTTGACCCATTGCCACGCAGAACCGGCGCCAGAAGTCATCCCGGTTGACGCCGATGTTGACCGCTCCGTCCGAAGCCGGGAAAGCGCCGTAGGGAATCCCGTGGAAGTTGTTCGACCCTGAAAATTCGGACACCGCCTCATCTTCGACCTGTGCTCGACCCATGGCCACCGATACCATGGGCAGCATGCATTCGACCAAGCCGAGATCGATCAGCTTGCCGATGCCATGCCGCTCCTGGTTGCGCAGGGCCAAAAGGATGGCTGCATGCGCGGAGACCGCAGCCGTGATGTCGCCGAGCGCGAAGCCGCACCACACGGGGTTGCCCGAGTGATCGCGCGTGAGGCCCGTCGCACCCGACATCGCCTCAGCGACGATGGCCAAGCCGGCCCGTCCGGCCGATTCGCCGGCGTTCTCCATCCCAAAACCGGAGATGCTGGCGATCACCAGGCGGGGATAACGTTTGTGCAGGTCCTTGGGGTTAAGCCCCAGCCGCTCCAATGCGGAGGCGCGCATGTTCGTCACGAACACATCGGCCGTCTCGAGGAGCTTGGTCATGGTGGCTGCGCCCTCGGGATTCTTGAGGTCGAGCACGACGCTTTGTTTGTCGCGGTTCAACGAGGCGTAGTAGGCCGTGACCTCGCCCGAGTCGGTGTGCCGGGCTGGCAGTCGATGACGGGTCAATTCTCCGCCGGGCGGCTCAATCTTGATTACCGTGGCGCCCTCGTCCGCGAGCATCTGGCAGCAGTAGGGGCCGGCAATCAGGTGCGAGAGTTCAACGACTTTTACGCCCGACAGGGGCATCTGCCTTTGGCTTCTGCTTTGCATTTCTCAACTTCGTAAAGGGAGGATATGGACGATTCTCCCGAAGGGCGTGCAAGACGTCGAGTCGCATTTTTTGGGGTGCACGGTAAGCTATGCTGACCATGGAAAATCTGAGGCTGATGCCTCCGAGCAGGGTTAGGGCTACGCTTACTCTGTCGTTGGGAAAAGCGACTAGACACTCGCGGACTCGCGCTCGCAAACTGTCCGCGAATGCGTGGCGACGCCAAGTGAGCCAACTGTTCTCACCCTTCGACCTGGGCGGTCTGCCGCTGAAGAACCGCGTCGTGATCGCGCCGATGTGCCAATACTCGACCGAGCACAGCAACGCCGGCGGCTGGCACCGGATCCACCTCGGCCACCAGGTTTTGTCCGACGCCGGCCTCATGATCCTCGAGGCGACGGCGGTGGAACCACAGGGCCGCATCAGGCCGGCCGACCTTGGGCTGTAGTCCGACGAGAACGCGCGGGCGCTGCAGCAGGTCCTGGACAGCGGGGGCAGGCATTCGTCGATGCTGTTCGCCATCCAGCTCTCCCACGCCGGCCGCAAGGCCTCCAGCTGCGTGCCCTGGGAGGGCGGGAAGTTGGTCCCGCCCGAAGGAGGCGGCTGGCGGCCGGTCGAGCCTTCGGCCATCCCGCATCTGCGGCCGATCCTGCACCCGCAGCACTCGACCGCGCCGGCATCCTTCGATTGCGGCAGTCCTTCGTGGGCGCCGCACGTTGGGCGTAGCAGATCCCGCTGCGCCCAGACCACAAGGTCGGCCTGGTCGAACAGGTCCGCCACGCGACCGGGCTGCGGACCCTGGCCGTGGGCCTGATCACCGAGCCGGAGCAGGCGGACGAGATCACCGCCAGCAGCCGTGCCGACCTCGTCACCATGGCGCGCGCGTTCCTGTTCAACCCGCGCTGACCTTGGCATGCCGCCGCGAAGCTGGGGGCGCAGGTGGAGGTCCCGCCGCAGTACTGGCACTCCCAGCCGTGTGACCTGCCGGCAATGTTCGGGAACACGCAGTTCGGTCAGCGCTGACCGCGCGGCGCCTCGCGAACGAACCTGGAAGTGATGCTGCTGACGTTCGCGCTCGCGCTGCAAAGCATCGAGCTGACGCAGCCAATCGTTCAGACGCTCTCGGTAGGCTGCGCCGTAACTTCCACTAACCGTCCCCCAGGGCAGCAGTCAGAACAGAGGGCTGGGGGTCCCGACAGAAAACCTTGATGCGCGTCCGCTGGTCGTCAAGCAGTGCATGTCGCCTGAGCATGGCTGTCAACCTGCCGCAATCGCCATGGGGGTGGAGACTTTGGGTTTTTCTGATGACAGTCCAAAGTCCCAAGCAAGGTCAGGACAACTTACCGTCTGCCCTAGAAAATTCAACTGGACTCCACACCTACGTTACACAAGAATTTGCCTAGTTGCACAACAGTGCTACGTCTAACCAATCCAAGGAGACCCGAATGAACAAAGCACTAATTCTGTCGGCAGCGCTCATCGCTGCGGTCGCAACGGGGGTTCACGGGCAAACCTTTCCAGACAGGCCGGTCAAGTTCATTTTGCCTTTCCCGACCGGCACGGGGCCGGACACCGTGATGCGACTCGTTGGAGAACGATTGACGCGTATTTGGGGTCAGCAGGTCGTTGTCGAGAACAAGCCGGGTGGCAACGGCTGGATCGCGATGGACGCCGCCAAGCGCGCTCCGGCGGACGGATACACCCTGCTGCAGGTCGATGCGAGCCAGATGTCGGCGCATCCGCATCTGTTCAAGAAGATGCCCATCGATCCCGTCAAGGACTTCGATCCCGTGGCGCCCATGTACCGCACCCACTACTACGTCACGGTGGCCGCGGACTCGAAGTGGAAAACCGTCGGCGACCTCATCGCCGAAGCGAAGGCGAAGCCCGGGGCGGTGACTTACGGATCGTCCGGCATGGGTGGCAACATCCACCTCGGCGGCGCCATGATGGAGAAGGCGACGGGCACGAAGATGCACCACGTGCCCTACAAGGAGACGACGCAGATCTACATGGCAATCGCCAGCGGCGACATCCAGTGGGCAGTGGGAACGGCGTCCACCACCCAGCCCCTGCTCAAGGCCGGGAAGCTCAAGTATCTCGCCGTCACGGGTCCGCAGCGCACGTCCATCTTGCCGGAAATTCCCACGATGGCCGAATCGCAGGGGCCGGCGAACTACGAGCTGCAGACCTGGGTGGGCCTCTATGTCCCGCGGGGTACGCCAAAGGCCATCGTCGATCGTCTCAATGCGGACGTCACGCGCGTCATCCGGGAGCCGGAGATCCGCGCCCGGCTGGCCGCTGTCGGTTTCGAGGGTCTGGCCCAGACGCCCGAAGAGTTCCAGAAGATGATGAGTGCGGACTCGATGAAGTTCGGGACCCTTATCAAGGAAATGAACATCACGCTCGATTGATCCGGGCGCTCGAGGGAATACAGCATGCGGGGTGTCGTCTTCACGGGGCAGCGCCAGCTCGAGTTGATGGAATTCGCCGATCCCGCGCCCGACGACGACGGCGTGGTGATCGAGATGAAGGCCTCGGGCTTCTGCGGCAGCGACCTGCATCACTACCGCGCAGAGCGCGGCGCCGCCCTCATCGGCAAGAGCGCGGCCTATCTCGCCGAACGCGGGCTGAAGATCGGGGATCCGGTCGTCGCGGGGCATGAGCCCTGCGGGGTCGTCGCGGAGGTCGGAAAAGCGGTGGACCCACAATCGTTCCGCAAGGGCGATCGCGTCATGGTGTACCACTATGACGGCTGCCGCTACTGTGATTCCTGCCGCACCGGCTGGGTCCAGATGTGCGAGCGCGGCTCGACCGTTTATGGCCAGAGCGCGCATGGGAGCCATGCGCGTTACATGATGGTTCCTGCCCGTGCCCTCATTCACCTGCCGCTGGATGTCAGCTTCACGGCCGGCGCCGCGATCTCCTGCGGCACGGGCACGGCGTTCGCGGCACTCGAGCGGCTCGAACTGAGCGCGCGGGACACGCTGGCCGTCTTCGGGCTCGGACCGGTCGGCCTGTCGGCCGTGCAGCTCGCCGCCGCGATGGGCGTGCGGTGCTTCGCGGTCGACATTTCCCAGGAGCGGGTCCAGCAAGCTCGCGAGTTCGGCGCGGCGGACGCGGTGAACTCGAGCACCGCCGACCCGGTCGAGTTCATCATGGCCTGGACAGGGGGAAAGGGCGCATCGGTTGCCCTCGATTGCGCGGGGATCGCCGTGGCCCGCCAGGCGGCGGTCCGCTGCACCTCGAATTGGGGCCGGATCGCCTTTGTCGGTGTCGGCGGCAACGTGACCCTCGACGCCTGGTCGGACCTGATGGCCAAGCAAAGGACGGTCTTTGGCCATTGGACTTTTTCTAATGTTGGAATGGCGAGGTGCGTGCGGTTCGTTGCGGACCATGGCGTCGATATCGACAAGCAGTTCAGCGACCGCTGGTCGCTCGACGACGCCGAGATCGCATATCAGAAATTCGACAAGCAGACGGCGGGAAAGGCCGTATTCGAGTTCTGACCGGTAGCACCTGCAACAAGGTGCGGCCGATCAGGCTGGCGGCAAGCGGCGGAATCCGTCGCGCAGTTGAGGAGACACAAGTTGAATTCGCCCTGGGCCACTACCGCTGCGAACTTCCTGGCGGACCCGAACAAGCAGCTCTTCATCGACGGGAAATGGGTTCCGTCGGCGACCGGGGAGCGCATCGAGACATTCAACCCATCGACAGGCCAGCTGCTGGCCACGCTGGCGCGCGGCCAGAAGGCCGATGTCGATGCAGCAGTGGCGTCGTCGCGTCGGGCCTTCCAGGGCCATTGGAGCAGCTTCACGCCGGCGCAGCGCCAACAGCTGATCATGCAGTTTGCCGAGCTCTTCGAGAAGAACTTCGAAGAGCTGACGCTTCTTGAGTCGCTGGACATGGGCGCGCCTTTGATGACTCGCTTGCGTCCGGCCAAGAACACAGCCTTGCAGACGATCCTGTACTACGCGGCGCAGGCTCGCAACATCGGGGGCGAGACCGTCAGCAATTCGCTGCCGGGGAAAGTGACATCGATGACCCTGAAGGCCCCCGTGGGCGTGGTCGGCGGGATCATCCCCTGGAATGGCCCCCTGTTCAGCCAGATGCACATTCTCGGTCCGGTGCTCGCCACCGGGTGCACCGCCGTGATCAAGCCTTCCGAGGAAGCGTCTCTGGCAATCTTGCGCACGGCCGAATTGCTCGTGGAGGCAGGTCTTCCGCCTGGGGTCGTGAACGTGGTCACCGGGTTTGGCTCCGAAGCCGGGGCCGCGCTCGCGGCGCATCCGGACGTAAATCGAGTCGCTTTCACCGGCTCCACGGGAACCGGCCGCGAGATCATCAAGGCGTCAGCGGGCAACATGAAGCGCCTGCAGCTCGAGCTCGGGGGCAAGTCGCCCGACATCGTCTTCGCGGACGCTGACCTGGACAAGGCCGTTCCGGGCGTTGCCATGGGCGTGTTCAGCAACAGCGGTCAAATCTGCTTTGCCGGGACACGCATCTTTGTCGAGCGCAAAATACAGGCAGAGTTCGTGGAGCGCCTGGGTGCCTACAGCAGGACGTTGAAGGTGGGAGACCCGCTCGCTCCCGACACGAACCTCGGGCCGCTCATTTCGCGTCGACAACTTGATCGTGTGCTGAGTTACCTGGACATCGGCAGGCAGGAGGGTGGCGAGCTCGTTGCGGGCGGCAGGCGCCTGGGTGGCGATCTGGCCGGCGGCTACTACCTCGAGCCGACCATCTTCAGCAACGTGTCCAACACGATGACCATCGCGCGCGAGGAGATCTTCGGGCCCGTGGCCTCGGTGATTCCCTTCGACACCGTGGAAGATGCGTTGGCCTTGGCGAACGCCACTGAATACGGGCTGGCCAGCGGCGTGTGGACGACCAATATCGACACCGCGCTGAAGCTGGCGCACGGCATCGAGGCCGGCACCGTCTGGGTGAATTGCTACGGCCTCGTCGATCCCGCGGTGGGATTCGGCGGCTACAAGGAAAGCGGCTACGGCTGGAAGGGCGGCCAGGCGCAGATCGACGGCTATCTGTACCAGAAGGCGGTGTACATCAACGTCGGCTAAGCTGGAGTTCGCTTCCGGTCCAGAAGGTCTCCGCAGGCGCCTCGCCGGTGGCTACGGAGCTGGAGCAGGTGGTCCGTGAGCTGATCTCCGCGGGGTGTGGAAGGGCATCCGCTCGGTCAACGGCTAGAGAGGGTGAGATGAAGTTACCCTGCGTTTAGAAAACACGACGCGACACGGCGCGCTCGCACGATCACACTGCCCCAACATCCCTTTATTCCGGAAATGCCTACCTCCACCGACCTGTGCCACCATATCGCCGACTTCATCGTCAACACGCGCTACGACAAGCTCCCGCAGGACGCCGTGGAGGGTGCGAAGAAGAGCATTCTTGATACGCTTGGAGTGATCCTGGCGGCCGGCGGCATGGAGCCGGCCGTGCGCGGCATCGTCGAATTCGCGAAGGAAAGCGGTGGCCGCCCGGAAAGTTCGGTGCTGGGATTCGGCGGGCGAGTGCCGGCTGTCATGGCGGCCTTCGTTAACGGCGCGATGGCCCATTGCCTCGATTACGACGACCAGACGCCCTGGGGGCAGCATTCCGCCAGTTCGCTGATCCCCGCCGTCTTCGCAGTGGCCGAGAGAGTTGCCGCAGAGAACGGTGCTGTTTCCGGCAAGGACATGATCGCCGCCGTGGCCGCAGGGCAAGACCTGTTCAACCGGTTCCGGCGTTTCGTGGATTGGCGCAAGGACTGGAACTTCTCCACGGTCATGGGGGTGTACTGCGCGACGGCCGCATCGGGCCTGCTTTTGGGCCTGTCGCGTGAGCAGGTCACACACGCCCTGGGCATCGCAAGCATGCAGTCCTGCGGCACGGCCGCTGTGCTCAACGCCGTCGGAAGCGACCTGCGAGCCATGTATGCGGGATTCCCGGCGCGGGGTGCGGTGACGGCGGCCCTGCTCGCGCAAAAAGGAATCACGGGTGTGCCGACGATCTTCGAGGGCAAGTTCGGCGTCTTCGACATGTACTTCGGCAACAAGTACGACCGCAAAAGCATTCTGGACGGCCTCGGCACGGACTACACAGGCGGCTTGACGCTGTACAAGCGATGGCCGGCAGTGGGAACCGCGCACAGCCACATCCACGCCACGATCAGCCTCATGAACGAGCGCGGTCTCGATGCAGCCGACATCGACGAAATCAGGGTGTTCGTCGGCGACTACCATCGACTCATGAGCGAGCCGCTGGAGGCGCGCCGCTCGCCCACGACCCTGGTCGACGCCAAGTTCAGCCTTCCCTTTCTCGTCGCCGTCGCCGCTGTCCGCCGCGACATGAGCCTCGATGACTTTACGCAAGCGGCCTTGAAGGATCCGGAGGTTCTGGCGGTCGCCCGCAAGGTCCTGCCTGTCGATGATGCCACGCTGGACTGGAAGCTCGAGCTCCCGCCTGGCCGGGTCGAGATCGTGATGCGCGACGGCCGCAGGTTTGAGCGAGTCGGCACCGACGTTCCAGGCAGCGTCGAGGCGCCGATGGATTGGGACGACATCGTTCGCAAGTTCAGCAATTGCGCGTCCTTTGCGCCCGCTCGGCGATCTGCCGAGCAGCTCAGCGCCGTCCATCAGATGGTGCGAACGCTCGAGCAGGTGAAAGACGCGACGGAGGTGTTGCGGGCGCTGTCCTGAAGCGAGGCCAAGCGAAGGAGTGACCAATCAGGCGACGAGAATTCCTGTCTGGCGAGCGCTGGTGGCCTGGTTGTTGCGTCTGATCGTGCGCATGCCGATCAACCACGTTGCGTCAGACTAGACCGCCGTTAGGCTGCACGATCTGGCCATGAATCCACGAAGCTTTTTCAGAGGCGAGGAATGCCACGACTTCAGCGATTTCCTCTGGGGTGCCAACCCGATTGAAGGGGCTCATCTCGGCCGAACGCTGAATCGCAGCCGATGACTTACCACTGCGGAACAGATCGGTGTCTATGGGTCCGGGCGCAATGGCGTTCACTCGGACGTTGCGTCCCGCAAGTTCGCGGGCCAAGGCGCGCACCAGGCTCTCCACCCCAGCCTTGGTGGCCACATAAGGGCCGAAGTTGGGTGCGGCATGCCGTACGAGCGAAGTACTCACTGCGATGATCGAGCCGCCATCCTGCACCTGACGCGCGGCCTCTGCCAGCACGTTGAAGGCGCCGACCAGGTTGACCTCGACAAGGCGCCGGAAATCCTCCGGCGGAAAGCTGGCGAGCGGATTCGGCGGGACGTTGATGCCGGCATTCGCGACGACTACGTGCGGTGCCTGGCCGAAATCTCGCTTGACGTTCACGAAGAACTTCGCCACAGCTTCTGCGTCTTCGACATTGACGCGGTACGCGGCAGACGAGCCGGAAGGCGCCTCCGAGACATATGTGAAGGCCACGTCAAAGCCGTCGCGTGTCAGGGCTGCGACGCTGGCAGCCCCGATGCCGCGGGAGCCACCGAAGACGAGCGCGAGCTTTCTATCCATGTCATCAATCCTTGTGTTCCGTGAAAGAGGCCCCGCCTGCCGCGATGCTCACAAGGTGTCCTCGTGATCGCTGGCACGAGACGTGATGACAAGGAACACCAAGCCAATAGTACCAGCGTTCGAGAAGCCATTGCACACGACGGTCGGCAATTCGGAGATGCTGCCGCTGCGCTCGCACGGCCAGTAGAAGCTGCCCGCCTGCACGCTGCGGGCGCACAACCACATGCCGGCGCCGGTCGGCAGTACCTTCAGCCGGTAAGCTCCGATGTTATGCCGTGGCGTTGGGGCAGACATCTCCGTCAGCGAACCGGATGCCTGCCGCGGACTCGACGACACGCACGGTGTCGTCCAAAGTGGCGATTGGGCCCAGCTGCGTCGCCAACGAGTCGCAGATGTCCGTGACGAGATTCGCGATCAGCATCGGCGCACCGACTCGCGCCCCAAGCTTCGACGCCATTCTCAGTTCTCGCAAGACGTCGGCGAGCGCAAGGTCCGAGCTCCGACCACCCTTGCTGAGGAGGGGCAGGACTCGCTCGGAAGCACTGTTTTGCCCGGAACTCCTGTTGAGCACGGTGGCCATGTCCGCAATGGAAAGCCCGTTTTTCCAGCCCACCGCGGCACACTCGTAGGTGATCATTCGATTGCAGGCGGCGATGGCTGCGATCACCAAGCGGGCGGCATGGCCAGTGCCCGACTCACCGAAATGGATGACCTTAGGGCAAATGGCCTCCAGAACGGGGCGCACGGCCTCGACCGCCTCGGTGGGGCCACCACACATGATTGCCGAGGTGTCGGGCAACATTTCCACCAGTTCGCAGTGGATGGGTGCATCCACCAGCGTGACGCCGTGGCCCTGCAACTCTGCAGCGAGAGCGCGCGTTTGCTCCGGGTCACCGCAGGTTTGGTCGATCACGATCTTTCCTGCAGACAGGCCTTCGGCCAACGCACCCGCCGAGATCACGGCTTGCCGGACGTCATTCGGCGCCCCCGCACCGATGATGACCACGTCCGACATGCTGGACAGATGCGCGAAGCTTGCTGCCGGAATGGCATCCGCCCCATACCCTTCACTGCCAAGGACGTAGACCTGATGGGCCTTCGACAGCCGGCGGACGACCGCCTTCGTGAGCGGGCCAGACCCCAGATATCCGACGTTCATGTCAATGCCCCCCCTTGCTTTCCAGGCTGCCGACCTGCGCAACGTAGCGCGTGCCAGCCAACGATTCGATGACGCGGATCATGTCCTCCAGCTGGGATCCCTCTCCGAGCGTGTTCAGGCCGATCTGCAACAAGCCACGCGCAATACCGGCGATTGGCGTTGGCACACCCGTATCAGTGCCCATGGTCATTGCCTGATTCAGGTCCTTGACCTGCAGCGCCAGCCCGAACTTGGTCGATTGCCGGCCGGCTGCAATGTTCGGCAGCATGCCCTGGGACGTGTAGCTACGCGCCGTCGTGTGATTGATGGCCTCGGTCATCGCCTCGAGAGGCAGGCCAAGCTTGCGCCCCATGGCAACAACCTCCAGGGTGGCGAGGCGGACGCTTGCGTTCATCATGTTGTTGACGGACTTCATGGTCTGGCCGTTGCCCACACGCTCGCCGCAGTGGAATACGTTGGGACTGATGTCCTTCAAGACCGGGCACACTTTCTCGAACACAGCGCGAGATCCCGATGCGATGATCGAGATGGTCCCGGCAATCGCCGTGGCCATGGCGCCCGACACGGGCGCGTCCAGCATGGCCACGCCTTGCTGCTCCAGTCGCTGTGCGAAATCCCGCGTTTCTCCCGGCACGCCGCTGGTCTGATCGACCACGATAGCCCCGGCGGAAAGGCCCTCGGCAAGGCCATTCGGGCCGAAGATCACCTTCCCAACATCGGAACTGCGCGGCAGGCACAGCAGCACGATGTCGGAGTTGCGAGCCAACTCCGCGCAGGAAGGAGCGGCTTTCGCGCCAAGTTCTTCAAACGCCTTTACGGCTGCGCTGTTGAGATCAAACACCGTGACGTCGTGCTTGCCGACGAGGTGCCGAGCAAGCGCGCCACCCATCGCACCCAAACCGATATATCCAACTCGCATTTCTGTCCTCCGGGTAATTATTTTGAGGGCGCCGCGAGCTTGCGTCGAGCCGCTTTTTCTGATGTTCAAGGTAAGAAATTCTGACCATCGTTGGTTAGCCCAGATTACCCGAGCACGAAGAAAAAGCGTCTGGACACTTAGAAGATCCGACTCTTAAAGTAGGTCCGTTAACAGCCACCTTTATCGCGGCTGCGTACGCCATGACGAAGAACTCCATGAATTTCACGCTGTCCCCCGAAATCGAAGCCGTCCGCGACATGGTCAGCCGCTTCATGAAAAACGAAGTGGTGCCGGTCATGGAGGAGTACGAGAAGCGCCAGGAATTCCCGCGCGAGCTGGTCCGCAAGGCCGGCGAAGCCGGGCTGTACGGCGCCGTGTTCCCCGAGTCGGTGGGGGGCAGCGACATGGGCTACATGGCGGCCGCCGTGATCATCGAGGAAATGGCGCGCCAGGAGGTCCGCTTCACCTCGTGCAACAACCAGCAGGGCGGCACCTGCCCGACCTGCATCTACCTCGGCGGCACGCCGGAACAGGTCGAGAAGTACGTGCCCGACATGATCGCCGGCAAGACGATCGGGATGATGTCGCTGTCCGAATCGGGCAGCGGCTCCGACGCCGCCTGGGCGATGAAGACCTTCGCCAAGCGCGACGGCGACGTCTACCGCATCAGCGGCGAGAAGATGTGGGCTTCGATCGCCAACGAGACGGATGTCGGCATCCTCTTCGCGAGGACCGACCGGGACGCGGGGGCCAAGGGCGTCACCGCCTTCATCGTCGAGCCGAAGAAGTACCCCGGCTTCACCGCCAAGCCCGTCGACCTGCTGGGCATGTCCAAGGCGTTCCGCACCAACATCGTGCATCTCGACGACTTCGTCGTGCCGGTGGAAAACCGCCTCGGCGAGGAAGGCGAGGGCTTCAAGATCATCATGCGCGCGCTGCAGCCGGGCCGCCTGAACATCGCAGCCAAGTGCGTCGGCCTGGCGCAGGCCTGCTTCGAGGAGGCAGTGCGCTACGCCAACGAGCGCACGGTGAAAGGCCAGCCGATCGGCAAGTTCCAGATGATCCAGGACTTCATCGCCGAGATGGCCACCGCGATCGAGGCGAGCCGCGGCCTAGTCTACCGCACCGCCTACTGCATGGACAACGGCCAGCCGTCCAACCGGATTGCCTCCATCGCGAAATACCACGCCTCGCAGACGGCCAAGATGTGCGCGGACAAGACCCAGCAGATCTTCGGCGGCTACGGCTTCGCCCGCGAGTACCGCATTTCCTGGATGCGCGTCTATGCAGACATGCTCTACAACGGCGAAGGCTCAGCGAACATCCAGAAGATCATCATCGCGGAGGACGCACTCGGCTACAAGCTCGCCGATCGTCACCACGGCAAGACGGGGCTGCGCGATGTGCGCAAGGACCAGGTTGCGGCCGACGCGGCTTAGACAGCATCATTCGTTCCACTATGAATCAAAGGAAAACAAGAATGCAGATCACACGCCGGGCGATGCTCGGAGCAGGGCTGGCTGCGGCAACGGGCCATCTAGCCGCGCAATCGCCGTGGCCGGCTGGAAGGCCGATCCGGATGATTGTCCCCTTTTCCGCCGGAGGTGCGACCGACATCGCTGCACGTCTTGTTGGCCAAGTGATCAGCGAGTCACTCAGGACTGCGGTCGTGATAGAAAACAAGCCAGGGGCACACGGGGTGGTCGGAATCTCCGAAGTCATGCGCGCACCGGCTGACGGTCACACGATCCTCATGGGCAGCATCGGCACGATGGCGATCAATCCGAGCCTCCACGAAAAAATTCCCTACGATCCCAACAAGGATTTCGCACCGGTCTCCTTGGTGACGTTGACGCCGATAGTCGTCGTGGTGAACCCCAGCGCCCTTCCCGTGAAGGACATGCGGGAGCTTGTGAGGTACCTGAAGGCCAATCCTGGCAAGGTCAATTTTGCATCGGCAGGCGCAGGCAACAGCGGGCATGTGGTCCCCGAGTATTTCAAGTCCCGCACGGGCACGTTCATGACGCACATTCCCTACAAGGGTGAATCGGCCGCCATGGCTGATCTGGTGAGCGGCCAGGTGCAAATCATGTTCACCACCCTCCTGAACGCGACGCCTCACGTCAAGAGCGGCAGGATTCGCATGCTTGCCGTCACGTCGCGCCAGCGCTTGTCTGACTATCCCGACGTTCCTACCGTCGCTGAGTCCCTGAACATGAGCGACTTCGATGTCGGGGCATGGCAGGCGCTGTATGCCCCTGCCGGAACTCCGACGGAGATCGTGAATCGTCTTTCGGCGGAAGTCGATTCAGCGCTCAAGAATCCCGCTGTTGTCAAGCGGCTCGCGGAGCTTGGTGCCGGCCCAGGTGGCGGCACGCCGGCAAGGCTGGCCCAGTTCCAGCGTGCCGAACAGGAAAGGTGGAGCAAGGTGATCCGCGCAGCGAATATCAAGGCCGACTGATGACCAAGACCGATTCTCTCTCCTATCAGCACATTTCCGCGGAGCTGCGGGTCTTCCACGGGATCGACAGTCTCGTGTCACTGAAACGCGAACTGGAGCGCAACGGCTGCCGCCGCGCAGTGGTTGTCTGCGGAAGAACGATCAGCCGCAGCGAAGAGCTCGGCTTGTTGCGCGAGGCCCTCGGACCGCTGTTGGCCGGCGTCACGCCAACTGCTCGGGAGCACAGCCCCGTTTCGGGCGTTGAAGAGACCGCCCAATTCCTCAAGGATGTGCAAGCCGATGCCGTGATCGCCGTTGGTGGCGGTTCTGCTGCGGTGACAGCGCGCGCGGCGGCGGTTCTCGTCGGAGAAGGAAAACCTCTTTCCGAACTCTGTACCCGTCGCCTCCCCGATGGAAAATTCGAAAGCCCACGTCTGAACGTGCCGAAGCTGCCTCAATTCGTGGTGCCGACGACACCGAGCACGGCCTTCGTGAAGGCGGGAACCGCCGTCCACGATGACAGCGGCCAGCGTCTCGCGATGTTCGATCCCAGGACCCGGGCCAAGGCCATCTTCGTGCATCCGGCATTCGTGGGCACGGCGCCGACCCGACTGGCACGCGATGCGGGACTCAATGCCCTGGCCAATGCGGTGGAAGCGCTGGAATCCCCGAAGTGCGACCCGATTTCGGAGGCATTCCTGCTGCAGGCCCTTCGCCTGATCCGTCAGAATCTTCCCACTCTCGCGGACGGTGCGACGCGCGAACGCGAGCGCCTCGTGGTCGCGGCGATCCTGTGCGGCCGCGGCACGGAACAAGGCGGTGCCGGGCTTGCGTCCGTGCTGGCACACGCCATCGGTCATCGAACTCACGTGGCCAATGGCGTCGTGAACGCCATCGTGCTGCCGCACACGATGCGCTACAACGCACCCGTGACCGGAAGCCGCCGTTCGACGCTGCTCGAGGCGCTAGGCGCGCCAGACGCCCCGTCTGAGCCCAGCGATGTGCTGGCGGCCTTCCTGAAGACGCTGGATACGCCCAAGTCCTTGCGCGAAATCGGCTTGCCTCAAGAGGGTCTAATCGAAATTGCCGAAGCCGCCATGTTGGATTGGTTCATCAGTCGCAGTCCGCGGCCGGTGCCTGACGTCGGCGCGCTGCTTGGGATCCTTGAGCCCTCCTGGTAGGGCTTACTTTGCCAGCACTTTGATGATTTCAATCATCCGGTCGAGGGCGGGGTCTTTCTCGCCCTTGACCCATCCGAAGACGAAGGTGGTCGGGTAGTTGACATCCTCGAGCGGGACGACGGAAAGGCTGGTGGGATAGGTGAAGTTGCGGCCGGTCACGGCCAATCCGATGCCCATCCCCACAGAGATAAGGTTAAGCTGCGTTGAAATCGTTCCGCACTCCTGAACGATTTGCGGCTCGAACCCGGCTTTTTGGCACAGCGCGTACAGCGGCCCGTACCCGGGGCTGCTGCTGGATCGCGGAACGACGACGAACCGTTCTGCAGCCAAATCTGCAAGCGTCACCGACTTCTTCCGTGCCAGCCGGTGATCATTCGGCACTGCCACGCCCAGGCCACCCGTTTGAATGCGGATCCAGTCGAGCACCGTTTCGTCCTGCGCGGCGACTCCCGTACCTCGCCTCCTTCCAAGCAGCGCTCGTCCGGGACCAAAGTGCATGAACCCAGCGTGAATCTTCCTTTCGGCAAGGGCCTTGGGCTGGTCGGTTGTCGACATTTCGGACAACGACAGGGTGACATCGGGGTATGTCTCGTGAAACTGCTTGATCGCTGCGCGAAAGAGCGAATGCATCAGGGTCAGCGATCCATAACCGATATTGAGCGTTCCGCTCTTGCCCTGGCCCACGCGCTTGGCCATCACGAGCGCCTCGTCGAGGTCTTTCATCACGGCCTGGACGTTTGGCAGGAGAGCCCGCCCGGCAGCGGTCAACTTGACGCGGTGTGCCAGACGCTCGAACAAAGGCGTCCCGAGCTCCCCTTCAAGGTCCGCGATGATCTGAGATACCGCAGGACGCGTGACATGAAGCCGGTCGGAAGCGCGCCCGAAGTGTTCCTCTTCGGCGGCAGCGATAAAGTAGCGCAGATGTCGAAGTTCCATCGGGCGCCTAGTGTACTCTTACGTTGACGCAGGCGAGCTGCAGACGTCGGCGGCCGTCCGCTCGCGATTTGCACCGGCTCGTCAGCTCGACGAACCGACCGCTGCCCAGCGCCGGGGCCGGGGCCGGGGCCGTCGACAGATTGCCAACGAGGACGAAATGCGCACCATTTGCCCCCTTGAGGTGGCACCTGGAGAACAGACGGTGAGCGGGCGGACGCTCAATGGAACGACCGCCCCCCATCCGCGGCCAGAGCCGCGCCGGTGACGTAGGATGACTCAGCGCTTGTCAGGAAGAGAATGGCGCGGGCAATTTCGACTGGGTCGGCCAGCCTCTTGAGCGCATAGTTTCCTACGTTACCTCGGAAGCCGTCCGCCATCGGGGTGTCCACCATGCCGGGGCAAACGCTGTTGACTCGAATTTTGGGCGCCAACTCGGCGGCCAATGCACGCGTCAGGTTGACCACACCGCCCTTGGATGCCGCATACGCGGTCAAGCCCGGTGCGTTAGGCAGCAAGCCCGCCGCCGAAGCGATGTTGACAATCGTAGCCTCGGACTCCTTTTCCATCCACCGCAAACAGCTGGCAATCACGAGGTACGGGCCGGTCAGATTGACCTCCAGAACACGCCGCCATGTCGCAGCGGGCGTCTCAGGCACCCGACTCGAACACATGATACCCGCTGCATTGACAACACCATCAATGCCGCCCAACGCGGCACCGGCTTTGTCGATGATGGCAGACACCGCCTCTTCGTTAGTCACATCCACCGGAAAAGCGTGACCGCCCGTCTCGCGAGCGGTCTCGGCAAGCCCGCATTCATCACGGTCCAGCAGCGCAAGCGATGCGCCCTCGCGCGCAAAGAGCTGCGCCGTCGTGCGTCCAATGCCAGACGCAGCCCCCGTGATCACGATCCGACGCCCCTGGAGCCGCTCGCCCGATGTCGAGAGCGCGCCGTCGGTCGCTCCTAAAGCTTTTTCAGTCATTTCCAACAACCCAGATAAATCACGTTTTGTTCAACAGTTGCCGGGCAGCCCGAAACCCGGGCTCCGGCAACCATGCGATCAGGCCGTTCCCCGGCCTTAGTCGCTCACCTGGATCTTGTTTTCCACGATGACTTCGCGCGAGCGAGCCGCCTCTCCTGCGATGAATTGTTTGAGCGCCTCTCCTGTCTTGAGGTCTTCCTGGAACCCCATAGGCTTGAGGAGGTTTTGGAACTCCGGGTCCTTGACGCCCTTGGTGATCGCCCCCGCCAGCTTCGCAACGATGTCGGCGGGCGTGCCCGCCGGAGCCACGAAACCGTGCCAAAGCGTTGGATCGATGGATGGAAAACCCAATTCCCGCATCGTAGGCACGTCAGGAAGGCTGGTGCCGCGCTGAGGCGATGTAACCGCCAGTGCGCGCAGCTTGCCGCCCGCTCGAAGGGCCGCCACCTCGGATTCCGAAGCGAACATCATCTGGGTGAACCCTGCCATGAGCGCGTTCAGTCCTTCGGGATTGTTCTTGTATGCCACGTTCAGCCCAGTGCCTTGGATTGCCTTGAGGAACCTGACTGAAGTAAGGTGAGCCATGGTTCCAACGCCTGCGGTAGTGTATTTGATGCCACCAGGCGACCTTGCAACGGCTTTCAGCTCATCAATGGTCGCAATTTTCGACTCCGTCGAAACAGCCAGGGCCAGAGGGAAGCCGCCTACACCGGCGATGGGCACCAAACTGTTGAGGCTATACGGAAGCTTTTCCCGAAGTGCGGTTTGGTTAATGCCTGCGCTGATAAGACAGAGAATCGTATAACCGTCGGGCGCCGATGCAGCGGCTGCGGCTGCACCAATCGTGGTTGAAGCGCCGCCACGGTTTTCCACAACCACAGGCTGGCCAAATTCAGCCATCATTTTCTTGGCCAAGATACGGCTTATGACATCATCAGTCCCGCCCGGAGGGTTGCAGACGATGATGCGTATCGGGCGTGTCGGATAGGACGTCTGTGCGAAAGCGGTCCCCGTGGCGCCCGCCGCCACCAGAGCCGGTGCGGCACGCAGAATATCTCTTCTCGAAATCATGTCATCTCCTTTTATGAACGGATCTTCATCGAAGTCCAAACGACTTACTTACCAAGCTCATTGCGAGCGCCTCCATCTCCGACGCGAACCTCATCGGAGACAAAACAGAATGCGTCACTCTGTCCAGGCAGGTTGTCAGCGTTGCAGGAAGGCGTCGACCGGCGCGCTCGCTGCGGTCGAAATCATCACGCTCTTCGTCTCGAGGTATTCATTGATGGCCTCGATGCCGCTCTCGCGCCCCAGACCGGATTGCTTCATGCCCCCGATAGGCACCAGGAAGCTGTAGGCCCGGTAGGTGTTGACCCAGACCATGCCCGCCTTGAGCGCTTTCGACATCCGGATCGCACGGCCCGCTGGACCGCATGCTGGAGATCGTCAAGTCTCTGGCCAAGTGAACCGGCCGCCCCGCGAAGCCGCAGCGGCGCTCACCACGCAGCTGTGACCGGCGGATGGTCAGCACAGGCTTGGCAACGAATGCATCAGGGATGGCCGCTCACAGAGCGAGTGTCACTCGACTCGGATCTTGTTCTCGATGATCACTTCCTTCCATCGTGCCGCCTCTGCGTTGATGAAGGAGGTCAGGGCCTCGCCCGTCTTGATGTCCTCCACGAACGATAAGGGCTTGTACCGGTTCTGGAAGCTTGGGTCACGGACGGCGCGCGTAATGGCATCTGCGAGCTTCGACACGATTGCGGGGGGCGTGCCAGCCGGAGCAACGTACCCGTACCAAAGCGTCGGATTGATGGCCGGGAAGCCCAACTCCCGCATGGTCGGCACATCGGGAAGATTCGGCAACCGTTGCTCCGAGGTCACCGCAAGAACGCGAAGCTTGTCTTCGCCCCTCAGAGCAGCCACTTCCTGGGCCGATCCGAACATCATCTGGGTGAAGCCCCCTACCAACGCATTCAGGCCCTCGGGATTGTTTCTGTAGGAGACATGCACGCCCTTGCCCTGAATCGCCTTGAGGAATCGCACGGTGTTAAGGTGCGCCATGGTGCCGACACCGCCCGAGGCATAGGTGATGCCGTCCGCTGAACGAGCCACCGCCGTCAACTCTTGGAGGTTGGTGATCTTCGGCGTGGCAGTCGCCGAAACCGCAAGGCCCAAGGGGAATCCGCCAATGCCCACGATCGGCACGAAGCTGCTGAGCTTGTACGGCAGCTTTTCCCGCAGCACCGTCTGAACGATGCCGGTGCCGATCAGGCACATGAGCGTGTAGCCGTCCGGCGGCGCTGTGGCAACAGCCACGCCTGCGATCGAGGTCGATCCGCCAACACGGTTCTCGACGATCACGGGCTGCCCGAACTCCTTCGTCAGCCTGTCCGCAATGAATCGGGTGATCGTGTCGTCATTGCCGCCGGGTGCGTTGCCCACCACGATCTTCACCACGCGCTGCGGATAGTCCGCCTGCGCGGCAACGCCACCCGCAAAGCCGATCGTCGCAAGGGAAGGAACAGCAAACAGAACCTGTCGCCTGGAAGTCATACGTCGTCTCCTGCCTCGGTGTCGCTCTCGCGGCCGAGGCGCATTGCCTTATGCGCCGCTCGGCAGCTCCTCTATGCGAGGCCAAGGAGAGTGTGCGAGGAGCAGCAGCGGAAAGTCCAGTCGCGAATTCTTGCGCTTGCGTCAGCGCCGCTAACCTTGCGCGGTGTTAGCCCGCCTTACCCTCGCGAAAGAATATCCAACTGGACGCTGTTCCTGTGGCAGGGGTAAGCTGCTCCATTGGAAGGAGATCCCTGACTTGATTAATCTTAAAGTTGCGGTCGTGACTGGTGCTGCCGTCGGGATCGGCGCTGCTACGGCACGTCGTTTGGCGCAGGCAGGATTTGCTTGCGTCATGGTGGATCGATCGGACGACGTCAAGCGTGTCGCTGCCGAGATCGCGGGCAGCACGGACAGCGCGACATACCCCTATGTCGTCGACCTGGTGGATGAGCAGCAGATCATCACGCTCGTGCGGACGGTCGAAGAGCGTCTGGGCCGCATCGATGTATTGGTCAACAACGCGGGCGTTCATCCGAAGCGCGCAGGCGGCAAGTTTCCGATCGAGGAGATCGAGACAGCACAGTGGAACCACGTGCTCGCGGTCAACCTCACGGCGCCGTTCCAGCTGTCCAGAGCTGTATTGCCTGGCATGCGGCGACGTGGATGGGGACGCATCATCAATGTGGCTTCCGCCGGCGGTCGAACCACTTCGCCGGTCGTCAGCGCTCATTACGCCGCGAGCAAGGCGGGATTGATCGGATTCACGAGAACCCTGGCACTGGAGGCCGCGCCGCACGGCATCACGGCCAACTGCGTTGCGCCTGGGCCCGTGCACACGGCCATGTCTGGCGCGTCGTCGCCAGAGGCAATCGCCGCGTTCACTGCCACGATCCCGATGAGGCGATACGGCGAGCCGTCGGAAGTCGCCAACGCAATCGCATTCTTGGCCTCTGATGAAGCGTCATTCATCACCGGGGCGATCCTGGACGTCACGGGCGGCCGATTCATGCCCTGAAGGGGTGCGGACCTCAGCGGCCGTCAGGTGTTGACAAAAATTGGAGCGTTGGATGGGCAAGTTGGACAACAAGGTGGCCTTGGTCACCGGCGCGGCGCGCGGCATCGGCAGGGAGATCGCGCTGACCTTGGCTCGAGAAGGTGCCGACATCGTCGCGAATGCCCTGCACATGCCGAACCTCGAATCCCTGGTCGCGGAGATCGAAGGATTGGGCAGGCGGGCAAAGGCGGTCACCGCAGACATATCGAGAAAGGCCGATGTCGATCGCATGGTGGACGCCGCCATCGGCGCGTTCGACAAGATCGACATCCTCGTCTGCAACGCCGGCATCACCCGCTTTGCCCCCTTCCTGGAAATGACGGAAGAGGACTGGGACGCCGTCATCGCCGTCGACTTGAAGGGAACTTTCCTGTGCGGCCAGGCCGTGGCGAAGCACATGGTCCCGCGCAAGTACGGGAAGATCATCAACGTCTCTTCGCTATCCGGGCTGGGTGCGCGCAATCCCACGATGGCCAACTACGCGGCCAGCAAGGCCGGGGTCAACAACCTGTCGCGGGTCATGGCCCTGGCACTGGGCGAGCACGGCATCAACGTCAACGTCGTCGCCCCCGGGGTGATCCAGACCGAGATGGGCCTGGCGCGCAGAACGCCGCAAGAGTACGCGGCCTACCTGGATCTCTACAGGCAGCAGACGGCCCTGCATCGTGTGGGAGAAGCGAGGGACATCGCCAACGCAGTGCTGTTCCTCGCTTCGGACGACTCGTCCTTCATCACGGGACAGGTCATCGTCAGCGATGGCGGCGTCAAGGATGGCTTGCTGCGCTAATCGCTGGGCCAATTCATTTCTCAACCCTGGAGGCGAACATGATCCAAGTCGGCAACAAGTTGCCTGCAGCGAAGCTGCAGGAGTTCATCGAGGTCGAGGGCAACGGCTGCTCGCTTGGGCCGAGCACTTTTGACCTGGCCGAGATGACTGCCGGCAAGAAGATCGCACTCTTCGCGCTACCCGGGGCATATACGCCGACCTGCTCGGTCAATCACGTTCCCGGCTACGTCGAAAAGTCCGAGGCGCTAAAGGCTGTCGGTATCGACGAGATCTGGTGCGTCTCCGTCAACGACGCTTTCGTCATGGGCGCTTGGGGCCGCGACCTGAATACCGCTGGCAAGGTGCGAATGATGGCAGACGGTAGCGCCGACTTCACCAGGGCGGTCGGACTGACGCTGGACTTGACCGAGCGCGGTATGGGCCTGCGCAGCAGTCGCTACTCGATGCTGGTTGTCGATGGAGTCGTCAAGAGCTTGAATGTCGAGGCGTCGGGCAAGTTCGGGGTCAGCGACGCCGAAACGATGCTCAAGCAGGCTATGGAGATACTGGCCTGAATGCCGGGGCGGGCTGTGCCGTTAGGGAACATCTGCAAAACAGGCCCGCGCCTTGCGTGACCTGAAGCCATGAAGCAACTTGGACTTGGCCTGACCCTGTCGACGAAGAAGACACGCAAGCGCGAGTTCCTCGAGGAGATGGAACGCGTGGTGCCTTGGGCCGCGCTGGTGCGGATCGTCGAACCGCACTGCCCGCGTGCGAAGACAGGGCGCCCGCCGATGCCGGTGGAGACCATGCTGAGGTAATCGTATCTTTCATGCGGATTGATACGGTTGGCGCCGAAATGCGAAGGGGAATCACGGGGCCATTGTTGGAGAAGACGCCCATCGCAGCGCCGGGCACGGCGATGTCCATGTCCGCGCCGGCGAAGACGATGCCGGGCGATGTGCCCCCCCGCTCGAGCTGCAGGCGCTTGAGGTTGCCCGCCGAGACCTGAACGATTTTGTGTCCGGTTTCGGTCGATCCGGTGAAGGAGGCCTTGTCCACGCCCGGGTGCGCCGCCAGCGCCGCACCGGTCACGTAGGACGCGTCGGCGCTTGTCAGGAACAGGATCACGCTCGCGATCTCATCGGGCTTGGCCAGCCGCTTGAGCGCGTAATTTCCGACATTGACCCGGAAGCCATCCGCCATCGGCGTGTCCACCATGCCAGGGCAGACGCTGTTCACGCGAACGGCGGGTGCCAGTTCCGCGGCCATCGCACGCGTCAGGTTGACGAAGGCCTCCCTTGGAGGCGCTATACGCGGTCAATCCCGGTGCGTTGAGCAGCAGCCCGGCAGCCGAAGCAACGTTGACGATCGTGGCGTGCGGTTCCTTGAGCAACCAAGGCAGGCAGCATCGGGCCACGATGTGCGGTCCGGTCAGGTTGACTTCCACGGCCCGGCGCCAAGCCGATGCCGAGGTCTCGACCATGGGACTGCTGCGCATGATCCCGGCTGCATTGACCAGGCCGTCGATGCCGCTGAGCGCCTTGGCAGCCGCTTCGACCGCCACCGAAGTGGACCCTTCGCTCGACACGTCGGCCTGCAAGCCATAGCCGTCCACCAGCCGCGCGGTCTCGGCCACGCCCTGCTGGTCGAGGTCCAGAAGCGCGAGCGAGGCGCCCTCCTTCGCGAACAGCAGGGCTGTGGCCCTGCCGATGCCCGAGTCGGCACCGGTTTGTCTCGCCCACGCGCCGGCCTCGCAGCCGGCCGACGGCCGGCACCCCGTCAGCGGATGGTTCGCTCATCCGTCTCTCCGCGGCCCGTGTGTCACTCGAGCCGGATGTTGTTGGCGACAATCACTTCCTTCCAACGCGCCGCCTCCGCGTTGATGAAGGCCGACAGGGCTTCACCCGTCTTGATGTTCTCCTGGTACGCAAGGGGCGCGTAGCGGTTCAGGAACTCGGGGTCCCGAACCGCGCGCGTGATGCCGTCTGCCAGCTTGGCCACGATGTCGGGTGGCGTTCCCGCGGGGGCGACGAACCCGTGCCAGAGCGCGACGTCGAAGTCCGGGAAACCCAGCTCCTTCATGGTCGGCACGTCGGGCAGGTTCACCGCCCTTTGCGGCGTGGCGACCGCCAGCACGCGCAGCTTGTCCTCACCCCTGAGGCCGGACACCTCGGAGGCCGAGGCAAAGAACATCTGTGTGTGGCCGCCGATCAATGCCTGCAAGCCCTCGGGATTGTTCCTGTAGCTCACGTGAACACCCTTGCCCTTGATGGCATTGAGCAGCCGCGTGCAGGTCAGGTGTCCCATGGTCCCGACACCGCCGGACCCGAAGGTGATGCCGTCGCCGGACCGTGCGGCCGCAACCAGCTCTTGCATGTTCGTGATCTTCGGCTTGGCCGTCGCCGAGACAGCGAGAGCGACCGGGAATCCGCCGACACCCGCCACCGGCGTGAAGCTGCTGAGCTTGTAGGGCAGCTTGTCTCGCAGCACGGTCTGGTTGATGCCGGTGTTGATCAGGCACATGAGCGTATACCCGTCGGCAGGCGCGGAGGCGACGTACGTGCCTGCAATCGTGGTCGAGCCGCCCCCGCGGTTCTCCACGATCACGGGCTGCCCGAACTCCTTGGCGAGCCTGTCGGCGACGAAGCGGCTGATGGCGTCGTCCGTGCCGCCGGCAGCGTTGCCGACGACGATCTTCACCAGCCGAGTCGGATAGGCGGATTGCGCGACGGCACCGCCCGCAAAGGCAGTTGCCGCGAGCGCGGGCACTGCCTCGAGAATCTTCCTTCGGGAAATCATGTTTGTCTCCTCAATTGTCGAAATACTGATTCAGCGCTGCAGGAACGGGTTGGACGGCGCGCCGGACTCCGTCGAGATCATCACACTCTTGGTTTCGAGATACTCGTTGATCGCCTCGATGCCGCTCTCGCGCCCCAGGCCGGATTGCTTCATGCCCCCGATAGGCACCAGGAAGCTGTAGGCCCGGTAGGTGTTGACCCAGACCATGCCCGCCTTGAGCGCTTTCGACATCCGGATCGCCCTTCCGATGTCTCGGGTCCACACGCCGGCCGCGAGGCCGTAGATCACGTCGTTGCCAATCTGCACGGCTTCCTCTTCGTCATCGAAGCCGATGATGGAAAGGACGGGGCCGAACACTTCCTCCTGCGCGATCTGCATCCTGTTCGTGACGTCGGTGAACACCGTCGGCTGCACGAACTGGCTCCCGTCCAAGCCGGGACCGGTCGCTGGCTCGCCGCCGAGGATGCAGCGCGCACCCTCGGCCTTGGCGACGCCGATGTAGTGCAGGACCTTCTCGTACTGCGGCGGTGTGGCGATCGGGCCGATCTGCGTATCGGGCTTCATCGGATCGCCCAGCTTGAGATCGCGGGCCATGCCCAGAAGCCTCTCGGTGAACTTCTCCTTGATCGAGTTCTGGACGAGCAGGCGCGATCCTGCGGTGCACATCTGCCCGGCGGCACCGAAGATCCCGGCAACGGCTCCGACGCAGGCCTGGTCGAGGTCGGCATCTTCGAAGACGATGTTGGGCGACTTGCCGCCGAGCTCCATCGCCACGCGCTTCATCGTGCGCGCCGCCGCCTCGTAGACCTTGGCGCCCGTCTTGTCCGAGCCGGTGAAGGTGATCTTGGCGACATCAGGATGCTCGACCAGCGGCGAGCCGACTTCCGTTCCCAGTCCCGTCACGACGTTGATCACACCGTCCGGAAGACCTGCCTCCTTGGTCAGTTCCGCAAACTCCAGCGAACTGACGGAGGCGAACTCCGAGGGCTTCAGCACGACCGAGCAGCCTGCAGCCAGGGCCGGAGCGCACTTGATCGTGAAGAACATCAAGGGCGAATTCCAGGCAGTCAGCGCAGCAACCACGCCAATGGGCTCCCGATACGTCATGGCAAGCATGTCGGGCTTGTCCACCGGCAGGACAGCGCCTTCGACCTTGTCAGCCAAGCCCGCGAAGTAGTACCAATGCTCAGGAAGGTACTTGAGCTGGCCGTGCATCTCCGCGAGGATCTTGCCGTTGTCGCGCGACTCGACCTCGGCCAGTCGCTGAGCGTTCTTGGGGTCGGCGAGCAGATCGCCGATCTTGCGCAGGATCCTGCCACGCTCAGAAGCGGTCATCTTGCTCCAAGGCCCGTGATGCATGGCATGGTGCGCGGCGGCCACGGCGAGGTCCGCGTCCTCCTTGTTGCCCCGCGGGATCCTGGCCCAGGCCTCGCCGCGATACGGATCTTCGGTGTCGAGCCATTCGCCGCTCGCAGGTGCTGAGTGCGCTCCGTTGATCCAGTGCTGGTAAGTCTTCATTTGAGTGTCTCCCGATATGGCGATTTGATTGATGTGAAATTGGACTGCGAGCTGCCTGCGAGCGCCGCCATCCTCCGGCTGCTACTGCGAATGCATCTTCACGCGGCGGAATGTTTTCATCGAGTCCCCCTTGCGGCTGCACGAGACTCAAACGCACGGGATGCAGGCCAACTGGCTGCCGTCGACGGGCATCACAGCGCCTGTCATGAAGCTGGCACGTCCGTAAGCAGGAAGGCGGCCACCGCCTCGTTCTCCTCGGGCTGCCCCAATCGCGTGGGCTCCCCGAATGCGCTTGGCGTTCTCGGGGGCGTCGAACATGCAGGCGCTGAAAGGCGTCCGGATCGTCCCAGGAGCAATGGCATTGACGCGGATACCGATGGGACCGAATTCCGCTCCCATCGGACCAGCCGATTCCGCGATGTTTCCGCACACATTGTCTCCTTCGAATCGGCGAATGCCTGAGTAGGTATGGGCAGTGTGCGTGTGCGAAGCCGAAAGTGTCCAGTCGCATTTTCTTCTTTGAGCGTAAGCCAATCTAACCTCACAGGAGAGCGGCTGGCTTGCAGCGAAGGCCAGTGTGCGCGGTTCTATCGCGAGTTGGCGAACAGCCTTGCGCAGGCTCAAGGCAGGGGATTTCCGAGGGCATCGAGTTTGCGGCCAAGCCTCAAATTGCCCTGCAACAGCTACGGGGCCTGCTCTCGGAAGGTGCACCCAGGCACTGCGTGCTGACCGACGCCGGCTACGGTTCGACTATGCGTTTCGTCAGGGGCTGACCGGTCTGGGCTTGCCCTACGTGGTCGGCATCACCTCGGCCGTGGTGATCTGGTCACCGGGAGTGGAGCCCCTGCCGCTCCAGCCCTACAGCGGCATGTGCCGTCCACCGGTGATGTCACGGCGCACCGCCAAGAGCGAGCCGGTAAGCGTCAAGGCACTGGCGTAGTCTGTGTCGAGACTGCCAGCGCGCAGCATGGGCGCACCAGCTGGCCAGCTGCCGCACCGTCACGCCACTCGCCGCTCCCACTCGCTTGCCTTCTGGCCGGATGCCCGGTACGCCGCCACCCAAAGCCACGACCCAAGCGGCCTGGGGCGTCGCACGAATGCCGATCGCCAGCGTGTTGCCGATGCCAGCATCGGCATTGGCAACTTCGACAAGCTAGATACCAAGCTCAGACAGCGCCTCATGCAGCGCCACGTGTTGCGGACGCACCAGCGCAACTGCGCGGTCTGTGGCTGCCGGTAGGCGCCCAGCGCTGGCGACCGCGACAGTAACTCCATCAGGCAAACGGTGCATAAGCTTGTCACCGCCGAAGCAATGTCCGCGCCCTGCGGCCATCAGCCATCCGGCGATGGCGCTCACATCACCGCCTCGCCGGTCAGGGTGTCACATGCACCGAAGTGTGAAGCCACCGCCTCTTTCCAGCGCGCGAAGTCCACACCGTTTCTTACCGCAGTCATTTCGGCCACGATGGCCACAGCAATCTCAGGCGGGGTGTGACTGCCGATGGGCAAACCGACGGGCCCGTGCAGACGCGCCAGATCTTCGGAGGTGAAGTCGAAATACTGCGCGAGCCGCTCGCGCCGTCTGGCGTTGTTCAGACGCGAGCCGACCGCGCCCACGTAGAAGGCCGGCGACCTGAGCGCTTCCAGCAGCACCATGTCGTCGAGCTTGGGGTCGTGGGTGAGCGCCACGACGGCGCAGCGCTCGTCCGGCTCCATGGCAGCGAGCGCATCGTCGGGCATGGCGGTCACCAGCCGCGTGCCCGGCACATCCCAGCCCGGGCCATATTCCTCGCGCGGATCGCAGACCGTGATGTCGTAGCCCAGCGCCTGCGCCATCGGTGCCAGATAGCGGGAAATCTGCCCGGCGCCGACGATGAACAGGCGCCACTGGGGGCCATGCACGGTGGCGAGGCGTTCGCCGTCCCAATGCAGCGCGTCGCCGCGGCGGGCATCGGACAGGGTGACGCTTCCGCAGGCGAGATCGACCTGTCGCAGGGCCAGCCGGCGCTGCGCCAGCCGCTGCGCCAAGTCCTCCAGCAAGGCCATTTCCGGCGCCGGCTCGACCACCAGTTCCAGCGTGCCGCCGCAGGGCAGGCCGAAGCGCGTCGCCTCGTCCTTGGTGACGCCGTACACCAGCTTGAACGGGGCCGCCTCGCCCAGGCGGCCTTCGCGCATGCGGGCGATGAGATCATCCTCGATGCAGCCGCCGGAGACCGACCCTTCGACCAGCCCGTCGTCGCGCACTGCGAGCCAGGAGCCGGGCGGGCGTGGCGCCGAACCCCAGGTGCGCGCCACGGTCACCAGGGCGAAGCGCCGCCTCTCGGCCGCCCAGCGGCGTGCCGCCGCCAGCACCTGCAGATCGACGCTTTCCATCAGGCGCGCAGTGCCTCGGCGCGGATCGGCAGGCCGCGTATCCGCTTGCCGGTTGCGGCGGCGATGGCATTCGCCACGGCGGGCGCCAGGGGCGGCACGCCAGGCTCGCCGATACCGGTCGGTGGCTCGGCGGATGGCACGATATGCACTTCGACCCTAGGCATCTCGTTGATGCGGATCGGCGCATAGTCGTGGAAATTGGACTGCTCGACCATGCCGTCCTTGAGGGTGATGGCGCCATGCAGGGCCGCCGACAGCGCGAAACCGACCGACCCCTCGACCTGTGCGCGCACGTTGTCCGGGTTGATCACGGTGCCGCAGTCCACCGCGCACACCACGCGATTGACACGCAGACCGCCATCCGGCTTGATCGTGACTTCCGCGACCTGCGCCACGAAGGAGCCGAAGGATTCGTGCAAGGCCACGCCGCGTGCCCGACGGTCGCCTGCCTCGCCCGGGCTCAGGGCCCGTCCCCACCCTGCCTTCTCGGCCGCGAGTCTCAGCACATGGGCATGGCGCGGGTGCTTGCGCAGCAGCTCCAGGCGGAAAGCCACCGGATCCTGGCCAGCTGCTGTCGCCAGTTCGTCGATGAAGGTCTCGGTGGAGTATGCGGTGTGCGTCGACCCCACGGAACGCCACCAATGCACCGGCACCGGGATGTCGGTGGGCGTGTGCAGGTCCACGAGCATCGAAGGGATGTCGTAAGGCAGGTTCGCCGCCCCTTCGACCGACACCGGGTCGATGCCGTTCTTGACGATCATCGAGAACGGCGAGTCGGTCAGGATGGACTGCCCGACCAGGCGGTGTCGCCAGCCCACCGGGCGCCCCTGGGCATCGAGCGCGGCTTCGAGCACATGGTGGAAAGCCGGCCGGTAGTAGCCGGCCTTCATGTCGTCCTCGCGCAGCCAGACGAGCTTGACCGGTGCGCGTCCGCCGATGGCTCTGGCGATGTGCACGGCCTCCAGCTGGTAATCGGCATTCTTGCTTCCGCGGCGGCCGAAGCTGCCGCCGGCGTAGAGCATGTTGATCTTGACCTGCTCGACCTTGAGACCGAGCAAGGCAGCCACGGCCATCTGGTCGGGCGTCTGCAACTGCTCGCCATTCCAGATCTCGCATTCATCCTTGCCCAGCCGCACGACGCAGTTCATAGGCTCCATGGCGGCGTGCGCGAGGTACGGAAAATCGTAGGCGGCGCGCAGCACCTTGGCCGGCCGGGCGAAAGCGGCATCGGCGTTGCCGCTCTGGTGCGCCACCACGCCCGGCTGCTTGGCCAGTTCGTGAAAGCGCTCGAAGATCTGCTCGCTGCCCAGCTTGAATGCCTGCGACTCGTCCCACTCGATGGCGAGCGCATCCCGGCCCTTCTTGGCCGTCCAGGTGTCCTTGGCCAGCACGGCAATGCCGGTCGGAATCTGCACCACGTCCACCACGCCCTTGATGGCCTTGGCCTTCGATGCGTCGAAGGACTTCACCTTGGCGCCGAAGCGCGGCGGATGCGCGACCACGGCCGTGAGCATGCCCGGCAGGTGCACATCCTGCGTGAAGCGCGCACGGCCGGTGGTTTTTTCTGCGCTGTCCTTGCGCGGCGCGCGTTTGCCGATCAGCTTGAAATCCTTGGGGTCCTTCAGCTTGAATTCGGTCGGCACGGCCTGCTCGGCGGCAGCCCGCACGAACCGGCCGAAACGGCCCGAGCGGCCGGAGGCCGCATGGCGGATGACGCCTTCGCTGACCGTGATCTCGCCGGGCTGGACTTGCCACTGCCGTGCCGCGGCGGCCACCAGCATGGCGCGCGCCGTGGCGCCGGCCCGGCGCATCTGATCCCAGGAATTGGCCATGGCATTGCTGCCGCCCGTGCCCTGCACCGGCCCCCATTGGGTGTTGGCATAGCGCGTGGCGTCTGCGGGCGCGCCTTCCACCCGCACCTGCGACCAGGCAGCGTCCAACTCTTCGGCGACGAGGGTCGCAAGACCGGTGAAAGTTCCCTGGCCCATCTCGATGTGCTTGGAGATCACCGTCACCACGTTGTCAGTGCCGATGCGCACAAAGGCATTCGGTTCGAAGGCTTGCGCGGCCGAGCCCGTCGCCACGGGCGGCAGACCCGGGCCGGTTGCCGTCGCCGCACCGGTACCAGGCAGATAGACCGCCAGGGTCAGGCCCGCCGCACCCTGCAGGAAGCGGCGACGGCTTTCGTTCTCGATCCGGGGCGTATTCGTTGTCGTCATGGTACGCCTCCTCAAGCCAGAGCCTTGGCCGCTTCATGGATGGCGGCGCGGATGCGGACATAGGTCGCGCAGCGGCAGATGTTGCCGGCCATGGCCGCATCGATATCCGCATCGGTGGGCTTGCGGTTCTGGGTCAGCAGCGCCACGGCGCTCATGATCTGGCCGGACTGGCAGTAGCCGCATTGCACAACGTCCAGGCGCTGCCAAGCTTCCTGCACGGCCTTGGCGACGCGCGAGCTGTCCACGCCTTCGATGGTGACGATCTTCTTGCCAACCGCCGTGGATGCCGGCGTCGTACAGGAACGGACAGGTTGGCCGTCCATATGCACGGTGCAGGCGCCGCAAAGGGCCATGCCGCAACCGAACTTGGTGCCGGTCATCTGGAGGCTGTCGCGCAGCACCCAGAGCAACGGGGTGTCGGGATCGGCATCGACGCGGGCGGTCTTGCCGTTGATGTTAAACGTGATCATTCGGGTCTCCCTGGACAAAAGAACGCTTTGTGCATTCTCCTGGCCGCGCCGTCATCCCACTAGCTCGATCCTGCTGTTTTCTTGCCCAATTCTCCAGGGTCGCAGGGCCGATGCCCTTGCGCGGCGGTTCAGGCCGAGGCCCAGACCAGCGGGGCGTTTGCGTCATCGGTCCGCCGCCGCAAGCCTTCGATGTCGCGCTTGGGCGGCGCGCCGAAGAGGCGGCTGTATTCGCGGCTGAACTGCGAGGGGCTCTCGTAGCCGACCTGAAACGCCGCGCTCGCGGCGTCCAGGCGCTCGTTCAGCATCAAGTGCCTCGCTTCGTGCAAGCGCAGCCATTTCTGGTACTGCAAGGGGCTCATCGCGGTGAGCTGGCGAAAGTGGTGATGCAGGTTCGACGGGCTCATCTGCACGTGGGCCGCGAGCTCGTCGATGCGCAACGGCTGTGCGTAATTCGCCCTCAGCCACTCGATGGCCCTGGCGATCCGCTGGCTCTGGCTGCCCACCGAGGCAATCTGCCACAGGCGCGCCGCCTGGTCGCTCATGAGCAGGCGGTAATGGATCTCGCGCTCGATGAGAGGTGCCAGTACGGGAATGGCGGCAGGCTCGTCGAGCAGCGCCAGCAGGCGAGTGAATGGCTCCAGCAAGGCCGAGGTGACGGTGCCGAGCGCCGAGCTGCCCTCGCAGGCACGCTGGCGCGGCGGCGGCAGCCCGCTTTGCGCGATCAGATCGGCGACCACCCGCAGGTCGAGCTTGAGCCCCAGCCCGAGGCAAGGTTTCTCTGGGCTCGCTTCGAGCGCCTGCGAGCTGGCGGGGATATCGAGCGAGTTGATCAGGAAGCGCTCGGGGTCGTAGGCATACGCGCTATCGCCGACCAACAGCTGTTTCGCGCCTTGAACGACCAGCACGAGGCTAGGCTCCACCTTGCAGGAGCAAGGCTGAGTGGGTGATTCGCGCCGGAAGAGAAGAAGGTTTTCGATCGGTGTCGGCCAGTCCTCTTTACCCACAGTCCACCGCCCGATGACATCGACCAGTCTCATGTGCAGTGCACTGACCTGTCCGCCCGGGTGTCGCTCGCTCTCCTCTGGGGTAGGCATAGAGATCTCCTTGAATTCCACTGTCGACAGGATAGCTCCGGCAGGCCTGGATGTCGTTCGCAAATCCATGGATCCAGACGATCAGGCAAGAAAACCGTCGGATCAGTCTATCGCGCGATCGATCAATACGCGAAAAATAGCACCTATTCGAGCAGGAGCCGATATGTCCAACGGTACTGACAATTTCTACTAGAGCGACAAGCTGGCGGTCCAGAAGGTCGCGATCAAGAACCAATACCGGGCAACAGCTTTGATCGGCGCTTCGCGGCCCGTCCGACACGGGCCTCAGCGGCAGGCAGGCCCGCTGGGACAGGCCTAGGGCAATTCACACCACTTCAGAAAGGAGATCTTTTCATGCGCGCAACCGTAATGTATGGGGCCCGCCACGTTCGGGTGGCGAACCTGGCGGACGCCACCCTTGTCGAGCCCACCGATGCCATCGTGCGCGTCACGCGCGCCTGCATCTGCGGCAGCGACCTGTGGCCTTACCGCTCGATGGAACCGAGCGAGACCGGGCAGAGCATGGGCCACGAAGCCATCGGCGTGGTCGAGGCGGTGGGCCGCGCCGTCGCGAAGGTGAAGGTCGGTGATGTGGTGATCATGCCCTTCGCCTATTCGGACGGCACCTGCGACCTCTGCCACGAGGGCATGCACACGGCCTGCAGCCACGGCGGCTTCTTCGGCTGGGCCGGCCTCAACGGCGCCCAAGCCGAGGCGCTGCGCATCCCGCATGCCGATGGCACGCTGTACGTGCTGCCCGGCGGCGCGGACGAGGCCCTGATGGCCTCGCTGCTGACGCTGTCGGACGTGATGGGCACGGGCCACCACGCCGCGCAGGTGGCCAAGGCCGGGCCTGGCAAGACGGTGGCCGTGATCGGCGACGGCGCGGTGGGGCTGTGCGGGGTGCTGGCCGCCAAGCGCCTGGGCGCCGAGCGCATCATCCTGATGGGCCGCCATCCGGACCGTATCGCGCTGGCGCAGGAATTCGGCGCCACCGAGATCGTGCGTGAACGCGGCCAGGAGGGCGTCGAGCGCATCCGGGCCCTGAGCGGCGGCTACGGCGCGCATTCGGTGCTCGAATGCGTGGGCACCGGCGATGCCATGCAGACGGCGCTGGACATCGCGCGCCCGGGCGGCGCCATCGGGCGCGTGGGCGTGCCCCACTACAGCAGCATTTCGCCCGAGCAGACCTTCTTCAAGAACCTCCTCGTCGGCGGCGGGCCCGCGCCCGTGCGGGCCTACATCGACGAGCTGCTGCCCGATGTGCTGGAAGGCCGCATCCAGCCGGGCCTCGTCTTCGACCGGGTCATCGGCCTCGACGACATCGCCGACGGTTACCGCGCGATGGACGAGCGCAAGGCGATCAAGGTCATGGTCACGTTCTGAAGCCGCTGTTGACGGGCGTTCCCAGTGAAGAAGCGTTTGCACACCGTCGTGATCGGCTTGGCCCTGCTGGCTGCACTCGTGCTGCTGGGCGGTTGCGCCTATCTCCAGCTGCCCGAGTTCGGTGGCCATCCCGAAGGCGAGGGGCTGCAGCGGGTCCGGCGATCGTCGCATTACGCAGACGGTGAGTTCCGAAACCTCATCCCCACGCCCGTGCTGACAGAGGGGCACAGTCCGCTGTCCGTCATCGTCAGCAACCTGATGCACCCTCTGGACCACCTGCGTCCCGCGCAGCCGGTCCCGGCCGTGAAGATCGAGCTCAAGGCACTGGACAAGGCGCAAGATACGCTGGTCTGGCTCGGACACTCCTCGTTCTTCGTCCAGATCGCCGGTCGGCGCATTCTCATCGACCCCGTATTGAGCCCCTTTGCAGCGCCTCAGTCGTTCGCGGTGCAGGCGTTCGACGGCACCAATGTCTATACGGTCGATGACCTGCCCGAGATCGACCTCCTGCTGATCACGCACGACCATTGGGACCACCTGGACTACCCGACGGTGACCAAGCTGCAAGGCAAGGTCAGGCAGGTGCTGGTGGCGCTGGGGGTCGGTGCACATTTCGATCGCTGGGGTTTCGAGCCGGGCAAGGTTCGCGAGGCCGACTGGTACGAGAAGCTGGAGTTGGGCGATGGCCTCGCGGTCCATCTCGTGCCCGCGCGCCACTACTCGGGCCGCGGACTCACCCGGAACAAGACCCTGTGGACCGGCTTCGTGCTGGAGTCCGGCCAACGGCGCCTGCTGTTCAGCGGCGACACCGGCTATGGCCCCCACTTCAAGGAGATCGGCCAACGCTTTGGCAGCTTCGATCTGGCAGCGCTCGACATGGGGCAGTACGACCCGCGCTGGCCCCACATCCACATGACCCCGGAAGAGGCTGCGCAGGCCGCGCGGGACCTGGATGCCCGGGCCCTGATGCCGGCGCATGTGGGTCGCTTCAGCCTGGCCCGCCATGCCTGGAACGATCCCTTCGAACGCATCCGCGCCGCCAGCCGCGGCCGGCCCTATCGGCTGCTGACGCCGAGGATCGGTGAGGCCCTGCCCCTCGACGGGCATGAGCCGGGATTCCCGCCCTGGTGGCAGGAGACACAGCAGGCCGCCGCTGCGGCCTCCGCCCCGGAGGGCCAATCAGCCGAGGCTGAGTGAAAACATGAAGCACAGCTTGAAGGCATGCCTCCCGCCAGCCCTGCTGCGAGGCTGACCAAGGCCACCGCGCGCGTGAAGCGATGCTTTCCCCCGAAAGAGAAAAATGCTCAGACTTCAAGCCCAAACCGTTATGATCCTCCTCGCGGCGGCCTTGAGCGCCACCGGCTCAGCCGCGTCTGCTCCTTCATCCCAGCCAACTGCCATGCCTGCCAAGCCTTCGTCTTCGCCGGCTGCCACGCCCGCAAAGCCCACCCGTGGCCGCGCGGGCCAGGTCGTCGGTACCGTGGTGCGGTTTTCCGCCGGATCGACCTCGGTCGAGGTCACGATCGACCAGGACAATCCGGCGGTGCGTGACCTCCTCTCGATGCTCCCGCTCACCCTGAAGCTGGAGGAATACAACGGACGGGAGAAGATCGGCTACCTGCCGCGCAAGCTCAAGCTCAACGGATCCCCCGGCTCCGACCCCGAAGACGGTGACCTCATTTACTTCGTGCCATGGGGCAACATCGGCTTCTACTACAACACCGCCGGCATCGGGTACTCGGATCTGACGATCCATCTCGGTGTCTACAAGGCGACGCTTGAGCAACTCAACCGTCTCGAGGGCCGGCCTGTCACCATCGAGATCGTGCACTGATACGCCATTCGTCGGACCTGCGAGGGCGCGTTGGAGAGCACCGCATGCTCAACGGTCTGATTGAAGTTGGTCTTGGATTTGTGAACGATGCGCTTCGCGCACCGGCCGGCTTGCCGTGGACAACGCTACGCGTTGCACACCGCGCCGCCCTTCGCCCACAAGCTCCACAGCCTCCCACCACCATCTATGAGACTTGAACTGAAAAGATTCAAGCTCTATAGGGACGACAACTATTCTGCCGCGGGGGACTCATAGGGCCTATGAGCCCTCTTCATGAATGAAGCCCAAAGGGTCGAATACATTCACTGAGAGGGGATGATTCCGCTCAATAGAGAAAAGCGGCTGCGGGCGAAAAGAGCGATGCCAGCAGCCTCAAATACACCTTTTACAGGAGACAAACATGAAATCGGTTCTGAAGGCACTTGGCGCTGCCGGGGCTGCCGGCGTGGCAGCATTCACTTTCGGCACTGCCACGGCGAAGGACATCACCATCGCCTATGTGGCCAACAGCATGCAGTTCCCCTACGACGCGGCGCTGGCCAAGGGCTTCCAGGCCGCCGCCAAAGAGCTCGGCATGAAGGCCGTCGTGCTCGATCCGCGGCACAGCGTCGAGAAGCAGGGCAACGCCATCGACGACCTGATCGCGCAGAAGGTGGATGGCATCACCGCCATCGTGACCGACTCCGTGGTTGCGCGCACCTGGGTAGACCGCGCCGCGGATCACGGCATTCCGTTCGTCGCATCCGCTGTTCAGGTCGGCGATCCGGACAAGGTTCCGCTGCGCCAGGTTTACCCGAAGCTTTCCGCGCTGGTCACGACAGACGATGTCCTTGCTGGCCAGAGGGCCGGCGAGTTGGCCGCAACACTGCTGCCTAAGGGCCGCACCGCCAAGATAGGCATCGTCGAAGGCGCACCGGGATTCGCCGTCGTGCGCCAGCGCACCCAGGGGTTCCGCGCAGCACTTGACAAGGCCAAGATCAAGTACGAGATCGTCGCTGCGCAGCCCACTGACTGGACGCCCGAGAAGGGTCAGGCGGTTTGCCAGAACATCCTTACGGCCCATCCAGATCTCGATCTGCTCTTCAGCCAAGCCGACGACATGGCCATCGGATGCTCTCGGGCAATCCGCTCGGCAGGGTCCAAGGCGAAGCTGATCGCCACGGGCGGTGGCTCGCGACTGGGCAACGAGGCCATCAAGACTGGGGAGCTCGATGGCTCCGTCTGCACCAACCCCGAAACCATCGGGCGGCTCGCGGCCAAGGCTCTGCACGACGCGATCACGAACAAGAACACGCCCAAGGCGCGGTTCATCACCTACGACATCCCTGCCATCACGAAGGCCAACCTGCATCAGTGCTCGGCCAACTGGTGATTTTCACAGGACCGCCTGAAGCGGCACTCAGCGGACCTTTCTGGTGATGCAGAACAGCGCAATCGCGCCCCCTGCAGGACCAGAGGCCGCCGGCACCCACGCCCGGATCCGCGACGCGCTGCCGCTAGAAGGCTGCGCCGGAGCCGCGATCCGGCTCCCTCCCCGGGGATAGCCAACAGCCTCGCGTCGATCCGATTGCCCTGAGCCAGGGCAATGCGGATGGTCGTCTCCAGCTGTCGTTTGTCATTCCAACCATCGCCGGTTCGATGGGCACGACGAGTGCCGCCGGTAAGCTTTGCCCAAAAAAACTGAGGAGTCAATGATGAAAACCAACCGGAAGCTCAATTTCAATAAGTACGCAGTACCGATGTTTGCCGCAGCCGCCCTGAGTCTAGGATCGGCTGGCGCCCACGCCCTGGACTTCGGCGGCTACGTACGCATCGGGCCCGGCGAGAAACAGAACACCGCGGGCGACGACAAACGCTGCTTCGACGGCCACATAATGAGCGGGGGTGGCCACTTCCGTCTGGGCAACGAGTGCGACACCTACGGCGAGTTCACCTTCAGCCAAGGCGGCAAGGCCGGCGATGTCGAATACCAAGCCGTGCTGATGCCGAGCTTCTATCGGCCCGGCTCGGACATCGGCAGCACGAGCCTCGGACTTGCTCAGATGTACCTTTCGGCCAAGGGCTTCGATTTTGCGCCTGAACAGAGCTTCTGGATGGGCCGGCGCTACTACAACCGCGCAGCGGTTCACTTCGGTGATTTCTTCGTCGTCAACATGACCGGCACCGGCGCGGGCGTGGAGGGAATCAAGGTGGGCTCGGGCGGGCTTGGCTTGGCGGTTTTCCGCGATGGCGACAACAGCAACACGAGCGCCCCGAACATCAATCCGCTCACCCGGGTGAATGCCGACCTGACCAAGCTGAAGACCAACCCCGGCGGCGAGCTGAGGGTCACGGCAGCCTACACCAAGGGCACGGGCGTCGCCGGATCGACGGGTTCCGGCATCAGTCTCCAGCACGACCAGACCGGCGTGCTCGGCGGCGACAACACGCTCTGGGCGCAATATTCCCAGGGGTCCACCGGCCTGAACATGGGCAATGGCAATCCGACGGACGCTTCATCCATGAAGCGGTGGCGACTGGTGGAAAGCCTGCTGTGGAAGACCGGCCCGCTGACCAGCCAGGTGATGCTGATGGTCGGCAAGGAAGACCTGACCGCCCTCACGAGCCAGTCCTTCACCTCCGTAGGCGGCCGGGTGGCGTACGCCTTCACCAAGAACTTCAAGCTGCAGGGCGAGATCGGCGTCGCCTCGAACAAGCCGGACGGGGCACCGACGCAACGGCTGACGAAGATGACGATCGCACCGACGCTGACTGTGGGACCGAACTACTACGACCGACCGGAGCTGCGTTTCTACGTGACCCGCTTCAACTTCAACGATACCTATCGGGCAGCTGAAGCTGGCCTGACCCGCAAGAGCAGGACTGTGGCGGGCTTCCAGGCCGAAATCTGGTTCTGACCACGAACCACATCCGCCATAGAGGGCCTCCTTCATAGGCGGCAATCGGTTTTCTGGCACGCTACTCCAAACCGATCTTATCGGGGCCTCGTGCCCCGATTCTTTGCGCGCCCAAGCAGCATGGCCTCAAAGGAAGATTGGCGACTCTGCACCCCGTCCTGCGCTCCCTGTGCGACTTCATGATGCATTCAGGCCTGCTTACCGTCGAAGCCAGAAAAGTCGACTGGATCGCCCCCAGGGCGAGGCGAATAATTCCCTAAATCCCTTCGCCGTCACGATGCGAAGCATTCGCAGCAGTTGCGCTGGCGTCTTTCCAGCCCCAATAGACAGGACTTCAGAGATGACTCAATCCAAACCGCATGCAGTTGAAACCCACGGCCAATCCGTGTACCCGCGCATCGGCCTCTTCATCGACGGTGCGTGGATCTACGACCACCAATCCCGCCAGGAAGTGAGGAACCCAAGCAACGAGGAGGTTCTCGCCACTGTCCCTCAGGCCAGCGCCGACGACCTCGAGCGTGCAGTGAATGCGGCGGCACGCGGATTTCTGACTTGGCGTGACACGGCGCCTGAGGAGCGCGTGGCCATCATCCGCAAGGCGGTGGGTCTGCTGCGAGAGCGCGCCGAAACCGTTGCCCAGATCATCACGTTGGAAAACGGCAAGACCCTCGCCGACGCGCGCGCCGAGGTGGAGCGGTCAGCGAGCTTCTTCGACTGGGATACCGCGGAATCCCTGCGCAACTACGGGATGATCGTGCCAGGGGAGCCGCAGATGCAGAAGTTCATCCTGCGCCAGCCCATCGGACCGGTGGCCGCGTTCACCCCCTGGAACGTGCCGCTCAGCTCCCCGTCCCGCAAGCTCAGTGGCGCGCTCTCTGCCGGCTGCTCCATCATCCTGAAGGCGGCCGAGGAAACTCCTGGCGCCGCATGCGCTCTGGTCCAGTGCTTTGCCGATGCCGGATTGCCCGACGGTGTGCTCAACCTGGTGTTCGGCAACCCCGGCCACATTTCGTCCACGCTCATCGCTTCGCCGGTGACGCGCTTGGTGACGCTCACAGGCTCCGTGAACGTCGGCAAGCACCTGACGCAACTGGCGGCCGCGGCCATGAAGCCCGTACTGATGGAACTTGGTGGCCACGCACCCGTGCTGGTTTGCGCCGACGTGGACGCATCCGCGGTCGGCCGGCTGGCAGCAAGCGGCAAGACGCGCGTGAACGGCCAGATCTGCGCCTCACCCTCGCGGTTCATCGTCCATCGCGATGTCTACCAGGAGTTCGTCGCCGCGTTCGCCGACGCGGCAAAGAACATACGCGTGGGCGACGGCTTCGCGCCCGATGTCCAGATGGGGCCGGTCGCGAGCGCCCGGCGACTGGCCGCCATGCAGTCGCTGGTGGATGACGCCAAGCGCCGCGGAGCTCGCGTGGCAGCCGGAGGCCACCGGATTGGTGAGCGTGGCTACTTCTTCGCACCCACCGTGCTGGCCGACGTGCCGCTGAATGCGGATGCCATGACGATGGAGCCGTTCGGACCCGTGGGCGCCTGCGTGCCAGTGGCCGACCTGGAAGAGGGCATCGCGCTGGCCAACTCGCTGTCGGTCGGCCTGGCCGGCTACGCATTCACGAACTCGCTCGAAGAAGCCGAACGGATCGGCAGGTGCCTGGAGTGCGGTGTGCTTTCGATCAACCATTTCGGCGCGGGCGATGCGGACGTACCTTTCGGTGGCGTCAAGGAAAGCGGCATCGGGCGCGAGGGCGGACCGAACAGCCTCGACGCCTACACGGTGACCAAGACAGTGCTACAGCGGACCTGGCGCGTCTAGGCCGCGCACTGAGGCGGCCACCCCCCAGATGGCGGATTTTTCACCGCGCCTAACAACACTTTTTTTCAGGAGACCATGATGACATTCGCGACCCGGCACACCCAGGCCCCTCCCACCCCACTCGACCACGGCGAGGTCTAAGCCATGCAACGCAATCACAGGAGTTGCGATGCAAGCGAGTGAAAGCGGACCGCTGATGCGCCTTGAGCGCGTAGCGAAGACATTTCCGAATGGTGCGGTCGTTCTGCGCGGCGTCGACCTGGAGATCGAGAGAGGCAAGGTCCACGGTCTCCTCGGAGCTAACGGAGCAGGGAAATCGACCCTCATCAAGATCCTGTCGGGCGCATTCCCCGCGTCCGGGGGACGGATCGTCTGGAAGGGTTCACCGGTCCAATGGTCGACCCCGAAAGAAGCGAATGCGATGGGCGTGGCCACCATTCACCAGCACATCCCCCTGGTTCTGACATTGTCGGTGCTTGAGAACGTGTTCCTCGGTGACGAAGGCCGCTGGCGCCGTGGCGGTGCCTATCGCAGGCGATTCGAAGACCTGTGCGAGCGCGTCGGCTACTGGCTCGAGCCGGACCGCCTGGTCGGCGAACTGTCGATCGGACAGCGGCAGATGGTGGCGATCTTCCAGGCGCTCGGCACGGGGGCCGACCTGATCGTCATGGACGAGCCCACCGCCTCGCTCGCGGCGGGTGAGCGGGAGCTGGTGTACCGCACGGTGCGCCGTCTGTCACGCGTGGAGAACAAGGCCATCCTCTTCGTTTCGCACTTCCTCGACGAAGTGATGGCGCTGACGGACTGCGTCACCATCCTGCGCGACGGCCAGGCCGTCATGCGTGCCCAGACCAGCGAGCTCGACGAGACGCGCATCGCCGAGGCGATCGTGGGTCGGCAGATCGTCGCGATGGAGCGCTCTGCGCTGGATCGCACGCCGGCGCAACGGCGTGCGGACGGGCCCGCTCTGCTGGAGCTCTGCAACCTCGCGTCGCCGGGCAAGCTGCACCCCATCTCGCTGAAACTGGCTGCCGGCGAAGTGATCGGCGTCGCCGGCCTGCTTGGCTCAGGCCGCAGCGAACTGTTGCATGCGATCTTCGGCGCCGATCCCGACGCGCTCGGCGAAGTCAAAGTCTCGGGCCGGACGACGGGCCGCTCCACCCAGGCCGCCGTCAAGGCCGGGCTGGCGATGGTCCCCGAGGACCGGATGCGCCAGGGACTGGTCCCCGATTTCGAGATCTGGCGCAACACGACTCTGCCGGCACTCGAGAGCGTCTCCATCCTGCGCTGGTTGCCAATGCGAGATCGGGAACGCAAGCGCGCGGCGGACGCGATCCGGCGCCTGCAGATCAAGGCGCAGTCGCCGGACACCCTGGTGACGGAGCTCAGCGGCGGCAATGCCCAGAAGGTGACGATCGGAAAATGGCTGTTCAGCGACGTCAAGGTGTTCCTCCTCGACGAGCCGACGGCCGGCATCGACATCGGCGCCAAGACCGACATCCTGATGCTGGTGCGCGAACTCGCCGCAGCGGGCAAGTCGGTGATCGTCGTGTCATCCGAATTCGAGGAACTCCTCGCCGTCAGCGACCGCATCCTCGTCATGCGGGACGGCCGCTGCATCGCAGAGCGCGCTGCCTACGAGACCTCCGAACACGAGCTGATCCTCCTGGCGGGCGGGCAAAGCGCCTTGTCATCCCCCGCCGCCGGAACCGGCGCCCAACCGAATACATAGCGAGCAATCATGAACCAGTTGACTTCCGCACATCACGCCGTGCCATTACAAGGCCCCTCCTCCTCCATGGCTTCCGGCCAACCAGCCTCTACCTCGGCCGCCACCGATTGGCGCCGTGTGTTCGGCCTGCGCGAGATGGGTGTGTACTACGCCCTGATCCTGCTGGTCGTCGTGCTCTCGATCGCGACAGCCTATACAGGCCGGTCCAACTACCTGAGCCTTGCCAACGTGGTGAACGTGCTGCACCAATCGTCGCTGACCGCGATCATGGCGATCGCCATGACCGTCATCCTCATCAGCGGCAACTTCGACCTGTCGGTCGCCTCGGTTGCCGCGCTGGCCGCAGCCGTCATGATCGGGCTGGCGGACGCGATCGGGTTCTGGCCTGCCGCGATGACGGCGATGCTCGTGGCGATCGCGGCCGGTCTGCTCAACGGCTCGATCGTCCAGTTTCTCGGCATCAACGCATTCATCGTCACGCTGGGCACACTGACCGCCATCCGCGGCCTGGTGCTGATCGTGACCGATGGCCGCTCCCTCTCCGTCGAGAGCACCGAGGCGATCGACGCCATGCGGGCCTTCGAGTCCGGCCGCCTGGAAGTCGGAACGGCAACTCTCGTGATCGGCGTGCTGCTCGTGTTGGGGGGCATCTTCCTGGCAGTACGGGCGCATCGGCAGACGAAGATCCTCCCCCCGGCGCCTGTCGGCATGATCGCCGGCGGCCTGTGCCTGCTCGCGCTGGCGTGGGTTTCAGGCTCTCAGCTAGCCTTGCCGAAAACCGTGATCTACATGGTCGTGTTCGCCGCCATCGTGTGGTTCGTCCTCACCTTCACGGTCACCGGCCGCCGACTCTACGCGGTCGGCGGAAATCCGGAGGCAGCACGGCTGTCCGGCATCAACGTCGTGCGCTACAGGCTCGCCGCGTTTGTTCTGTGCAGTGCCGCCGCAGGCTTCGCGGGAGTGCTGTTCGCGAGCCGGCTGCGCTCGGTGAACCCGGGCGCGCTGCAGGGCGCCGAGCTGACAGTCATCGCAGCGGCGATCCTCGGAGGCACCTCGCTTTTCGGTGGCGCGGGAAGCGTCGTCAAGACGCTTGCCGGGGCCCTGCTGCTGTTCGCGCTGACCAACGGGTTCAACATCCTGAACCTGGGGGCGAACTATCAGGGCGTGATCGAGGGCACCGTCGTGGTCACCGCCGCCGCCATCTACACCGTGGGTGGCTCCCGCCGTCGCAAGAAGTCGGCCTGACCAGCTCAAGAAGCCGCGTTTGAGTTCAATCTCGTATGAGGAGAGCCGGCATGTCGGAACCTTCCGCTGCCACCGTCGCCCTGGCAAATCCTGGTTTCGAGGAACAGCTGCGCGAAGTGCAGGAAGATCTCATCGAACAAACGCACAAGGGGGTCGGCATGCTGCGGAACGACATGCATCGCGACTTGATCGATCCGCGTCGCTGCTGCGCATCGACTCCCGGGTATCGGATTCATGCCGGACGGAACGCCCTGTCGCCTCTTCGGGTTCGCCCCATCGAGCGGCGAGCGCCCAACGCGCATGCGCACCTGGGGCCCCAAGGGAAAAAAACCCCCTGTCATCGTGTCGGTACAGGTCGACGAGGTCCTGCCGGTCGAAAGCAAGGAAATGGCCTGAAGTCCGAAGCAGTTCGCGGCTCACCGGGAACTCGGCCACAGCCCAGCCCGAACAAGCAACGTGAAGAGTCAAAGGAAGACGACATGGCGAAGATAAACGGAAGATACGCAGGCAAAGTGGCGTTCGTGACCGGTGCAGCCAATGGCATTGGGCGCGCGACGGCGCTTGCCTTCGCGCGCGAGGGCGCCAGCGTGGTGATCGCCGACATCTCGGAAAAGGGCAGCCAGGATACCGCCCACATGATCAAAGAGCTCGGCGGCCAGGCACTGGCGGTCAAATGCGATGTGTCGCGCGGTGAGGACATCAAGGCGGCTCTAGACAAGACCATTCAGACGTTCGGCCGACTGGACGCGGCGTTCAACAATGCCGGCTCCGAACAGCCAGTGGCACAAATAGCAGACCTCGCTGAGGAGGAGTTTGATCGCGTCATCCGCATCAACCTGCGCAGCGTTTTCCTCTGTATGAAGTATCAGATCCCGCTGATGCTGAAGTCCGGCGGCGGGGCGATCGTGAACACCTCCTCGGGGGCCGGGATCATGGCAATCCGCGGCCAGGGCGCATATTGCTCCGCCAAGTTTGGCGTGACGGTACTCAGCAAGGTGGCGGCACTCGAGTACGCGAAGTCGAACATTCGAGTGAACGCGGTGTGCCCCGGCATCATCGACACGCCGATGATCGAGCGGTTCACGGGAGGCACCGAAGAAGGCCGAGCCCGCGTGATCGCCCAAGAGCCGATCGGGCGCATGGGAAAACCCGAGGAGATCGCAGCCACCGTGCTCTGGCTATGCTCCGAAGAAGCAGGCTTTACCACCGGTCACGCCATGGTCGTGGACGGTGGCCAGACGGCCGGGATCTGACGATCCTGCAAGCCCGCGGCCTCGCGCCGTACGGGCTACTTCGTGTTCCCGCGTCAGGCGAGGTCCTGGGTCCGGATCGCCCCATATCGCTGCGCTATGGGGCCTCTAAGAAAACAGTAGTTCTCAAGCCAGTCAACCCGCGTCACAGTACGCCCTCATAAAGGTGTGCCCGAAGACTCGGGCGCCGTGTACTGGAGACATCGACGCGATGCACGTTATCAACATCGCCAGGGCCGACCTGACGTCGATCCGGCTGGTCGTGCTCTGCACGGAGACAGGGTCATTGTCCGCTGCCGCCAAGAGGTTCCGTAGCACGCTCTCCGCCGGCAGTCGACGCCTCTCAGCACCCAAGCATTCGTTGGGGATGTCGCCTGCCCCTTGGCGGCTGCCGCAGCCTGCAACGCATGCAAGCGGGACAACTGGTCGTCGCGAGCGCGGCGCTGCGACGTTTGAGGCGCAGCAACCCCTCATAGCGTATCCGCAATCGGTCGTTCAACTAGATCATCATCAACTGGGATAATCAAAATGTTTCTGAAATCCATCCGTTCGATTCTCGTGATCGCCGCTGCGCTTGTCGTTCCTACTGTATCCATGGCGCAAGCTGCCAGCGACACCGCGTATCCGACTCGCCCACTCCGGCTGATCGTCGGCTTCGCTGCAGGGAGCAGTGCGGATGCACTGGCTCGCCTGTATGCCCAGAAGCTCTCGGAAGTTCTCGGGCAGACTGTATATGTCGAAAACAAGCCGGGCGCCGGCCAGATCAATGCGATCCGCACCTTACAGATGTCCCCGGCCGATGGTCATACGATCTATCTGGCAACCGGAAGTTCGCTGTCGCAAGGGCCGGGGATCCGCAAAGACCTGCCCTACGACCCTCTGAAGGCTTTCAGCTTCATTGGGCATCTCGGGACAGCAGGTGGCATGATTTACGTACACCCGGATGTTCCCGTACGGACGGTCGGTGAGCTGATCACCTATTCGAAGGAGAATCCCAACAAGCTGAGCTATGGTACGGCTGGTGTCGGCTCGGCAGGACACCTTGGCGCCGAGTTCTTCATGAACCTCACAGGAGCCAAGCTGTTTCACGTCCCGTTCAAGTCGGATCCCGAAGCTGCACGGGAGGTGGCCGCTGGAACGGTACAAGTGGCCTTCACTCTCGGCCGTGCCATGGCGCCACTTGCGGAGGCCAACAAGGTCAGGCCGCTGATGGCGATCAATGCGAAGCGGCTGTCGTTCCTTCCTAACGTGCCGAGCGCCTCTGAGACGGGCGTCAAGGATCTCGAGAGCATCGGGCCTTTTACATACTATGGACTAGTTGGTCCTACGGGATTGCCCGCGCCGATCATCGACAAGCTCAATCGGGCGATCAACCAGATCTCTGCGCAACCGGACCTGGTGACTCAGCTTCAAAACTACTTCATCGATCCGATGCCCGCCACGCCTCACCAGTTCCAGTCTTTCGTGGAGAAGGAAATCGCGAAGTGGCGCAAGGTAGGCAACAACGTCAAGATTGAGTTCTGACCGTCCCAGTGCAGGCTCAGCCGCACCCCGACACCTCAGGGGAGTGGCAACTGCTTCTCCGGGGGAGTACAGCAAGGCGCATCGGCTGGGGGTAGCGGACGCGGGTTCCCTCCCTCAGGGGGACAGCCAACTACAAGGAATCGGCGTGTGAACCCGCCCAAGGAGAAAAGCAAGCCCCAACGGGGCATTCCGCCTCAGCTGTTCGTCGACGACGAATGGTTGGGGTTGCGCACGGAAGATGTCATCGACCCGAAGCGCCCGATCGTCGATCCGCATCACCACCTCTGGCACAGGGCTTCGCCGTACCTTCTCCCCGAGCTGCTCCAGGACATCAACTGCGGACACCATATTCGGGGGACGGTTTACGTCGAATGCTCGTCCATGTATCGCGCCAATGGTGACCCACGCTTCCAGAGCGTCGGTGAAGTCGAGTATGCCAATGGTGTTGCAGCCAGCTTCGCAAGCGGCCACTACGGTCCCGCTCGCGCGTGCGCAGGGATCGTCGCCAAGGTCGACCTCACGCTCGGCGCCTTTGCCGAAGAGGTGATGCAAGAGCATCTCCGACGTGCGCCGGACCGGCTGCGCGGGATTCGACACATGGCTGCATGGGACGCGACCCCTGAAGTCAATGTCCTGATGAATCCACCTCCGAAAGATCTCTTGTTGGATCGCCGCTTCCGAGAAGGATTCAGCAGGCTTTCCAAATATGAACTTACTTTCGACGCTTGGGTCTATCACCCGCAACTCCCCCAGCTGATTGACTTGGTGGACGCATTTCCGGAGACCAAGGTGATTGTCGACCATGCGGGTGGCCTCGCTCTCACAGGGCCGTACGCCATGCACCGTGGAGAAGCAATCGCACAGTGGAGTCGGTCGATCAAAGCACTGGCGCGTCGTCCAAACGTCATGGTGAAGATCGGTGGATTCAACTCGCGGCTTCACGGCTCCGACTTTATCGACCGCGATTTTCCGCCAGACTCCCTTGAGCTTGCCCGAAGTTGGAAGCCATATGTGGAGACTTGCATTGAGGCCTTTGGGTCCGCCCGCTCGATGTTCGAGTCAAATTTCCCGCCGGACAAGTGCGGATGCTCCGCGCGCGTGTTATGGAACACATTCAAGAGGCTGACGGATGGGTACTCCGAAGCCGAAAAGTCAGACCTGTTCGCAGGAACGGCGATCCGCGCGTACCGCTTGCCTGAATCCCTTGGGCAGTCGTCGAAGACGTAGGTCTGGATCCCCTGCCTACCGGCAGGCACCCGAGCGGCTGCGCCGGCGATGGGACTCGGACCATAAGTTGCCGCGATGGCTCTGCTCGGAAAACAGTATTTCCTCAATATGCCATTGGGCTCCTACACTGCCCGCATGGAAGTAAGCGAAATGAAAGGAGCAGTCATGGAAGCAAAGTCATCGGAGGTTTCGACACCGTTTCTGTCCAGCAGGGACAAGCACCACTTCATCGACGGAAAGTGGCGGCCGTCCGTGTCTGGCGAAAGCATCGAGACTTTCAATCCGGCCACCGGTCAGGTGCTGGCGACGCTGGCACGCGGCCGCAAGGAGGATGTCGATCTGGCGGTTTCCGCTGCCCGCCGGGCCTTCGAGGGCCCGTGGAGCCGATTTACCCCGCACCAGCGCTACATGCTGATGCTCAAGGTCGCGGATGTGCTGGAGGCCAACTTCGAGGAGCTTGCCACGCTCGAATCTCTCGACATGGGCGCGCCATTTTCTCGCACCAAGGCGATGAAGAACGGCGTGTTGCAGACCGTGAAGTATTTCGCCGCCCAGGCGCTGAACTACACCGGCACGACCATCCCTAACTCGCTGCCGGGCAACTACACGACGCTGACGCTGAAAGCGCCGATTGGCGTGGTTGGCAGCATCATCCCGTGGAACGGGCCGATGATCAGCATGTGGTGGACCATGGGCGGTACGCTGGCCACGGGGTGCACCACCGTGATCAAGACCGCAGAAGACGCATCGCTGACCGCGCTGCGCACCGCCGAGCTGTTGATGGACGCCGGTGTGCCGCCGGGCGTGGTCAACATCGTCACCGGTTATGGCGCGGAGGCGGGCGCGGCGTTGGCCTCGCACATGGATGTCGACCGCATCGCCTTCACCGGGTCGACCGCCACCGGGCGCGAGATCATCAAGGCCTCGGCGAGCAACATGAAGCGTGTGCAGGTCGAGCTGGGCGGCAAGTCGCCCGACATCATTTTCGCCGACGCCGATCTCGAAAAGGCGGTGCCGGGGGCGGCGATGGGTGTTTACCACAACACCGGACAGATCTGCTCGGCAGGTACCCGTGTCTTCGTGCAGCGCTCGATCCAGGAAGAGTTCGTGGCGCGCATGGTCGAGTTCACCAAGAAGATCAAGGTGGGAGACCCGTTCGACCCGGCGACCCAGCTCGGCCCAGTCGTTTCGAAGAAACAGATGGAGCGGGTGCTCGACTACATGACGATTGGTAGCGACGAAGGCGCGCGGCTCGTGGCCGGCGGAAATCGTTTGGGTGGCGGTCTGTCCGAAGGTTATTTCGTTGAGCCGACGGTGTTCAATCAAGTCACTAACGACATGCGCATCGCCCGCGAGGAGATCTTCGGGCCGGTCGCCTCGGTGATCCCGTTTGACACGGTTGACGAAGCGCTGGCGCTGGCCAACGACACGATCTACGGCCTGGGCGGCGCAGTGTGGACGAGCAATGTTGCCACGATGCTCAAATCGATCCATGGCCTCAAGGCGGGCAAGCTCTGGGTCAATTGCTACGGCCTTGCTGATCCGGCGGTGGGCTTCAGCGGTTTCAAGCAGAGCGGCTACGGTGTCAAGGGCGGCCGCGACCACATCGAAAGCTTCCTCTACGAAAAGAGCGTTTGCATCAACGGCGACTGACGCGCAATCCATTCTTGCCAGCGCAGGCGCGTGCCTGCGCGAAGACCTCAGAATCGAAGACAGCTTATGCAATCAAATACTTACGACTTCATCGTGGTGGGCTCCGGCTCCGCCGGCGGTGTGTTGGCCAACCGGCTCAGCGAGAATGGCAAGTACACCGTCTTGTGCCTCGAGGCCGGTGTCAAGGGCGCCAAGTACATCTGGACTCGCCCGCCCTTGGGCGTGGTCTTCCTGGTCGACAACCCCGCCGTCGACTGGCGGTACGAGTCCGAACCCGACCCGACCCATGCCAACCGACGCATTGCTGCTCCGCGCGGCAAGTTGCTCGGAGGCAGCAGTGCGATCAATGCCATTGTGTACAACCGGGGGCAGAAGCTCGATTACGACACCTGGAGCCAGCTGGGTTGCACGGGCTGGAGCTACAAGGAAGTTCTGCCGTATCTGAAGAAGATCGAAAGCACCGAGATCGGTTCTGACGAGTACCGTGGCCGCAATGGTCCGGTCAAGGTCACAGAGAGCAAGAAGCTCTCTTCGTTTTTTGACTATTTCATCAAGTCGGCGCAAGCGACGGGCATTCCCTACAACCCCGATTACAGCGGAAAGTCGCAAGAGGGCGTGGCGATGGCGCAGCTCACCGGCTACCGCGGCGAGCGTCACAGCACCGCAACCCAATACCTTGAGCCCGCCAGGAAGCGGAAGAACCTGACCATACTCACCGGCGCGGAGGCAACGACGCTGATTCTGGATGGCAAGCGGTGTGTTGGTCTTCGGTTTCAACGCAACGACGTGATGCGCGAGGTGCGCGCCACGCGCGAGGTGATCGTGTCAGCCGGCGCTGCGAACACGCCAAAATTGCTGGAGCTCTCGGGCATTGGAAATCCCGACATCCTGCGTCAGCATGGCATTCAGGTGGTGCATGAGCTCAAGGGCGTCGGCGAGAACCTGAGGGACCACTATGCGGCCATCATGAAATGGCGCTTCAACCAGCCGGGCATTTCACTCGCCAGGAAGGGGCATGGCTGGCGCCTTGGCATCGAGATCCTGCGCTGGGTGTTCCTGCGCAAGGGCCTGATCGCCCAGGGCCATGGCTCGATGCGGGTCTTCGCGCGTTCCTACCCGGAGTTGAAGGAACCCGACGTGATGATGGTCGTCAGTCCTTACATCATCGACATCAAGACGGGCAAGAGCCGTCGCATGTCGGACATCGAAGGATTCATGATGTACACGCACGTCCAGCGTACGGAGAGCACGGGGTCGATCCACATCCGCTCGGCAGACCCGTTCGCACCGCCTGCCATCAGATACCGCTTTCTCGACACTGAGTATGACCGGAAGACCGCCGTGGCGGCAGTGCGGCGTGCCCGCGATATCGCTCGTGCAGCGCCGATGCGCGACTTCATCGCCGAGGAAATAGCGCCCGGTCCGAAGGTGGAAAGCGACGAGGATATCCTGGATTACATTCGCAAGTCGGGCCAGATCACGCAGCACATGGTCGGCACTTGCCGGATGGGACAGGACGCCATGTCGGTTGTCGACGAGCGCTTGCGCGTCCATGGCATCATCGGCCTTCGCGTGGCAGACGCCTCGATCATGCCCACCATCATCTCTGGCAACACCAGCGTTCCCTGCATGATGATCGGCGAGAAGTGCGCCGATATGGTTCTGGCCGATGCGGCACACCCCGTCACCGCTCGCGAGCAATCGGCGCCACGAAGGGAATCGGAGTGCGCGGACTCCTGAATTTCTGCACGCAACTCTCATCTCGAAGGAGCAAGACAATGACACGGAGACGAATTTTTTCCGCGCTGGCATCCGCGGCTGCGGCCGCCAGCTTGTTCGCAGCTTCCGCTGTGAACGCAACGGACTATCCCGTGAAGCCGATCACAGTTGTGGTCGGATATCCGGCGGGGGGGCCCACGGACGTTCTGATGCGAGCCATAGGACCGCGCCTGACAAGCGATTGGAAACAGCCGGTGATCATTGACAACAGGCCCGGCGCCAACGAGGCCATAGCGGCCCAGCAGGTCAGCAAGGCACCCGCGGACGGCCACACGCTGCTGCTGTCGACGGAAGTGCCGCTCACGCAGAATCAGTTTCTCTTTAGAAAGCTGAACTACAACCCTGAGAAAGACTTCGCTCCGATCACCAGGCTGGTGTCCTCGCCCTTGGTCTTAGTCGTTAACCCGAGCGTCCCGGCGAACTCCATTGAGGAATTCGTTGCGCTCGCGAGGTCGCGCGCTGCAGCGCGGCCGGTGAGCTATGCCTCGGCCGGTAATGGCGGCGTCCTGCATCTACCCATGGCCATGCTCGCCAAACAAAACGGCCTGAACATGATTCACGTCCCCTACAAGGGCGTCGCGCCCTTGCTCACGGATCTCGTTTCGGGCCAGGTGGAAGCCGCCTGGGTCGCGGTGGCCGGTGCGGCTCCCTATGTGCATGATGGCAGGCTCAAGGCTTTGGTCGTAGATGCACCCATGCGCGTCAAGGCGCTGCCGCAAGTCCCGGTATTCAGCGAAACGAAGGTGGCCCCCGTGCAAGCGGATTTCAACTTCGTCTTGCAAGCGCCGGCGGGTACCCCCGTGGTGGTCGTCGAGAAGCTCGCCGACGCAATCCGGAAAGTCCTTAATGACCCGGAGTTCCAAGGGAAGTACCTGGAGCCATTTGGCTTCAGGGTGGTCGGATCCACCCCTGCCGAGCTCGCCGATTTTCTTGCCAAGGACCGTCCGCGACAGGCAGAGCGGATCAAGACTTCAGGTGCATCGATGGACTGACGGCTGGCCGGCAGCGCATCAGACTGCGCGGCGTCCGGCGTCCTCCGCTGATATCCGTGGGGCGGCCTCTTCGATCAACCGGACGCCTTTCCAGCTGCCACTTTCCACGAGATTGCGCACGACGTTCTTCAGCTCGGAACGCACCACGGAAGCTCCTGCGGACAGCTTTTGGATCGGCAATGTGTAGAGGTAATTGGTTCGCATCATCCGCGCGTCGGATATTGGAAGGCACCGCCACCCCTCGGGTAAGTCGAAGGCCTGGGTCGACGCCATGGGCTGAATGGTGACGCCGCCGCCCTTGGCGCTGTACCGCATGGCCAGCAGCAGGGAGTCGATCTCGGCAACTGCCTCATACTGCAAGTTTGCCCGCTCGAACTCCAGCATGATCTGCCGCCTCAATCCGTATCCCGTGCTCGGGAGAATGAGCGGAAGCGCCGCCGCTTCGGCGAGCGTCAACGATGCCTTCGATTCCGGAAGGATCCCGCTGTTCCTTGGGAGCATCACGTAGACCTCCTCCTCGAGGAGCGGCTCGAAAGTCAATTCGTTTGCAGCCGTCTTGCTGAACAAGATGGCCACGTCCAGCTGGCCCGAGCGCGCCAGGTCCTCCAGGTAACCCGAGTGCACCGCGACGACATTGAGGACGATGCCGGGGTACTTTTCCCGTATGTGTTTCAGCAGCGGCAATCCCAGCATGCACGCGGTTTCCGGAGCGAGACCGATGGTCACACGCCCTTTCAGGTCGAAGTATTCCTGGCGCGCCACGAACACGGCTTCGTCAAACTGACGCACGAGAAACTTGGCGTGGCGGTACAGCGCGTCGCCGTTGGGCGTCGGCACCACGCCGCGTGCTGAACGCACCAGCAAGGGCCTGCCCACTTCCTCCTCGAGTCTGGCCATGTGCGTGCTCAGTGCCGGCTGGGCAATGAACAGCTGGCGCGACGCCTTGGACAGGCTTCCGCTCTCGACAATCTGAACGAAGTATCTCAATTGCCGCAGATCCATGGCCAGAAGTCCAATAGTTCACTAGATGGAACCAATTTTACTCCTCGCCTCGACGGCGCATGATCCCATGGGAGGACAGGCGGAACGTCGCCTTACCTTCCATTACCGCAATCGAGCCGAACGAGCCGTCCTCTCGGGTCCTTCGATCCTCGGATAGTCAGAATCTCCGATATGAACCCGTCACTCGCTTCACAATAGCGAGATACCTGTCAGTTCGGCGAGCCTCGCCATGAGCCGATCCTGAAAATCTGGATCGAGCGCTTCTGGTGTGGACTTCTGTTGTACCCGGTGATACCAGTACCCGCCACTGACTCTTGCGGCGGCATCTTCGCTGACAGCGAGCCATGTCTGCGTAAGATATCCCTGGGTCAGATCGTCGGGAGCATTGGGACCGCCCATTCTGGTGGGAACCCAGCCTGGATCGACGGCGCTGCTCAGCACATCCGGCCAAAGCCGGGCCACCGACAGGGCAAGTGCGGTGACGTACAGTTTGCTTTCCGAGTAGGCGCTATCCCGATCCCAGCGACGTTCGACCCAATCGATGTCGCGCAGGGAAGTACCCGCCCCCCGATGCATTGAGCTGCTGAGGTAGATCAAACGCTTCGGACGCTCGATCAAGGCCGTCAGCATGTAAGGCGCCAACGTGTTGACTGCGAGAATCTGAGCGTGCCCCTCGGGTGTGGAATTGCGCCTCGATTCTCCGTAGGTGCCGGCATTGTGGATGACGGCGTGCATCCGGCCAATCCTGTTGACTTGCTGGGCCACGGACCGCGTTTCCTCAACGCTGCCCAAATCCCCAATGACAACCCCTGCCGAGCGCGGGGCGATAGCGGCTAATGCGGCAGATCGACTGGATGAACGAGCATGGAGGATGACTTCGTAGCCCTCGTCCATGAGACTACGTGCCGCGGCGAGACCGAGCCCTTCCGTCGAACCCGTAACGAGGATGTATTTCATGCGGCTGCCCAGAGTTGAGTCTGCATCGGTCGAGCTGCGAAGGACTACATCAGAATGGTGGTAACGGCATCCTGGCTATAGATGTCGGCGATGCCGAAACGCCGGGCGTTGAACGGCACGTTTTCGGTGGTGGATGGCAAATCGGCATCGGTAATTCCCTGCTGCGAGAGACACGTGGCCGACCTATTCGGTGTGCACGTCGCGCAGGCCGAAGCCGACGCGGCTGCCAGCCGCCACGACCGTCCCCATGAGCCAGAACACCCCGCTTGCGCCAACCACGCCGCCTGCTACACCCAGCAGCATCGGCATGGTCAGCGCCGAGGCGTTGGTGAAGATCAACCGCATCGCCAAGGCCTCGCCCTGGCGATGGCTCGGCGTCATGTGATGCAGCATGCTCAACACCATCGGCTGGACCGATCCCAGCGCCATCCCGAGCAGCGCAGAGCACACAGCCATCGTGAACGGCGACAGGGTGAAGGGGTAGGCGAGCAGGACGATACCTGCGAGCGCAACCGCCCCTGTGATCAGCACCCACTCGCGTACACGGGCCGCAATCGCCGGCACTGAAACCCGAATCAATGCGGCCGCGACGGCGAAGGAACCCAGAATCGTCCCGATCGCCGATGCGGAGATGCCCCGCTCATGCCCTAGCACCGGGACCATGAAGCCGTGGAAATCCCAGGATGACGTCATCAGCGTATTCATGAACATCAGGCGGCGCATACCGGGCTGAGCCATGAGCTCCCACGCCGTGCCAGGCGGCCCGGCCGGCACCTTTTCGTTAGCGCCAAACTCGCGCGCGTTGCGAGACAAGAGCCAGCTGATCACCGGCAGGCAGGCCAGCGCCGCAAATGCGGCTCGGAATCCCGCATGGTCGATCAGCAACCCTGCGAGCAGAGGGCCGACGAAATTCGCACTGGCCGGCGCGATCGAGAGCAACGAGAACGCCTTCTTCAACTCGGCCGCTGACTCGGCGGCGCGGCCGACATGGCGCTGCAGCGCAATCGTGGCGGCCCCCACCGAACCGCCGCACAGCAAGGCCGTGACGCAGAGCACGGGATAAACCGGCCACACCGCGGCGAGTCCAACACCGATGGAAGCCGCCACGACACATATCATCAGCGGTCGCTTCAGGCCATGGCGGTCGGCGTAGCGCCCAGCGGGCAGGGACAGGAAGATCTGCGTCGCGGCAAACAGGGCAACCAACAAGCCTGTCGCCCCCTTGCCGTAACCCTGGCTCAACGCCAGAAGCGGCGCCGACATGCGGGCGCCGGCCATGGCTGCGTGCAGGCAGACCTGGCCGAGTACGGCCGGCGCAATCTCCGCGCCTAGATTGCCGCGCCTGCCCATCACGTGCGCCGAGCCGCCGCCCGCCGAGAAGATCGTTCTCGCATCGCTCCCTCCCGATGTTCGCGCCGCGAGAGCATCGCCGACGGATTTACAGTGCCTTGACCAGCTCCGGCACCGCCGTGAACAAGTCGGCCTCCAGCCCGTAGTCGGCCACCGAGAAGATCGGCGCCTCCGGATCCTTGTTGATCGCCACGATCACCTTGGCGTCCTTCATGCCCGCCAAGTGCTGGATGGCCCCCGAGATGCCGCAGGCGATGTACAGCTGCGGCGCCACGATCTTGCCGGTCTGGCCGACCTGCAGGTCGTTGGGGGCGTAGCCCGCGTCCACCGCGGCGCGGCTGGCGCCAATCGCCGCGCCCAGCTTGTCGGCCAGCGGGGTGATGACTTCGTTGAACTTCTCGGCTGAACCCAGGGCTCTTCCGCCCGAGACCACGATCTTGGCGGCCGTCAGCTCGGGGCGCTCGCTCTTGGCGATCTCACTCGAGACGAAGGCGCTCTTGCCGCTGGCGGCCACGGCCTCGATCTTCTGGACGGCGGCGCTGCCGCCGCTCGCTGCCGCGGCGTCGAAGCCGGTGCTGCGCACGGTGATCAGCTTCTTGGCGTCCAGGCTCTGCACGGTGGCAATCGCGTTGCCGGCGTAGATCGGGCGCTCGAAGCTGTCGGGGGAGACCACCTTGGTGATCTCGCTGACCTGGGCCAGGTCCAGCTTGGCGGCCACGCGCGGGGCCACGTTCTTGCCGGCGGCGGTGGCCGGGAACAGGATGTGGCTATAGTTGCCGGCCAGGGCCAGCACCTGGGCGGCCAGGTTCTCGGCCAGGCCATGGGCCAGGGCTTCGCCGTCGGCCAGGATCACCTTGGCCACGCCCTGGATCTTCGCGGCGGCTTCGGCGGCTGCCTGGGCGTTGTGGCCGGCGACCAGCACATGGACTTCGCCGCCGCAGGCTGCGGCCGCGGTGACGGTGTTGAGCGTGGCGCCCCTGATGGAGGCGTTGTCGTGTTCGGCAATAACCAATGCAGTCATGATCAGATCACCTTCGCTTCGTTCCTGAGCTTGTCCACCAGGGTGGCGACGTCGGGCACCTTGATGCCGGCGCCGCGCTTCGGGGGTTCAGAGACCTTGAGGGTCTTCAGGCGCGGCGTGACATCGACGCCCAGGTCCTCGGGCTTGACGGTCTCCAGCGGCTTCTTCTTGGCCTTCATGATGTTGGGCAGGGTCACGTAGCGCGGCTCGTTCAGGCGCAGGTCGGTGGTGACCACGGCGGGCAGCGACAGGCTGAGGGTTTCCAGGCCCCCGTCGATCTCGCGCGTCACCTGTACCTTGTCGCCCGCCACCTCGACCTTGGAGGCGAAGGTGGCCTGGGGCAGCTCGGCCAGCGCCGCGAGCATCTGGCCGGTCTGATTCGCGTCGTCGTCGATGGCCTGCTTGCCCAGGATCACCAGGCCGGGTTGTTCCTTGGCCACCAGGGCGGCCAGCAGCTTGGCCACGGCCAGGGGCTGCAGCTCTTCATTCGTCTCGACCAGGATGGCGCGGTCGGCGCCTATGGCCATGGCGGTGCGCAGGGTTTCCTGGCACTGCTGAACGCCGCAGGAGACGGCGATGACTTCCGTGGCAAGTCCCTTTTCCTTCAGGCGCACGGCCTCCTCGACCGCAATCTCGCAGAACGGGTTCGCGCTCATCTTCACGTTGGCGATGTCCACCCCCGTGTTGTCCGACCTGACTCTGACCTTGACGTTGAAGTCGACAACGCGCTTCACAGCGACCAACACTTTCATCTTTGCTCTTCCAATTCCTTGTTTCCTTGAAGCTCGGTCAGACCGACAGGCTCACCATGCGCATTTCGCACATTTCGTGCACGGCGTAGCGCGGGCCCTCGCGGCCGAAGCCGGAATCCTTGGTGCCTCCGTACGGCATCAGGTCGACGCGGGAGCTAGATGTCTCGTTGATGTGTACGCCGCCCACATCCAGGCGGCGCACGGCCTTCATTGCCTCGTCCAGGCGGTTGGTAAAGAAGCCGGTGGCCAGGCCGTAGGGCGTCGAGTTGACGCGGTCGATGGCCTCGTCCAGTGTGTCGTAGGGCACCAGCGTCATCACCGGGCCGAAGATCTCGTTGCAGCTGACGTCGCAACTGTCGTCCACGTCGGCCAGCAGCGTCGGCGGAACCACCGCGCCCTGGCGCGGGCCGCCCGCGAGGCGGCGCGCGCCGCGCTGCATCGCCTGTTCGATCCAGCTCTCGATGCGCTGGGCCGACGCCAAGCTGATGACCGGTCCAACCTGGGTCTTGGGATCGAACGGATCGCCATAGGCCAGCTTGTTGACCATCTCGGTCAGGCGCGCCTCGACCTCGGCCATCCGGCTGCGTTCCACCAGCAGGGTCTGGATGGAGGTGCAGACCTGGCCTGCCTTGCGGTAGGCGGCGCCCACCACCTTGGGCAGGGCGACGTCAAGGTTGGTGTCGGCGCTCAGGATGGTGAAGGCAATGCTGCCAAGTTCCATCTGGGTGCGGCGCAGGCCGGCGCGCTGCTGGATGTCGCGGCCGACTTCGGTGCTGCCGGTGAAAGCGAAGAACTTGAACGCCGGCTCGGCGATCAGCCAGTGCGCCACCTTGGAGCCGCCGTGGATCACGGAGATCAGGCCCGCGGGCAGGCCGGCTTCCATCAGGGCGGCGGCCAGCATGTTGGTGGTGTTGGGGGTGCTGCTCGAGGGCTTGACCACCACGGCGTTGCCCGCGGCGATCGCCGGGCCGATCTTGTGCGCCACGGTGTTGATCGGCGCATTGAACGGGGTGATCGCGCAGATCACGCCCAGCGGCACCGGGATGGTGAAGCCCAGGCGGCCCGCTTGTTGCGGGGCGCCTTCGAGGGGGATCACTTCGCCGACGAGGCGGCGCCCTTCTTCCGCCGACAGCTTGAAGGTCTGGATGCAGCGGCGCAGCTCGCCCTGCGAATCGGAGAGCGTGAAGCCGCCCTCGGTCTGCAGGATTTTGATGAACTTGTCGCCATCCCGCTCGATGATGGCGGCAGCCCGGTCGAGGATGGCGCCACGGTCATGGGCCGTCAGCGTCGATTTTCGGAACGCGGCCTCGGCCGCGGCCACCGCCGCGCGGACCTGCTCCTGTGAGGCGATGTGGGTGCGGGCGTAGGGCGTCAGGCGGAACTTGTCCAGCACCTCAGCTTGGCTGGCGCCGTCCTGCCATTCGCCGGCGATCAGCAGGCGGACATCAATCAACTCTGTCATGTCAAGGTTTCCTTGTTCAGTGTTCTCGGGCGCCGGTCAGGTGCCCGTGAAGTTCGGTTCGCGGCGTTCCGAGGCGGCTTCGACGCCTTCCTTGTAGTCGTTGGTCTGGCGCAGCCAGTTCTGCTCGAAGGACTCGCGCTCGGTGGCGGCGCGGAACTCGGCGATGAAGCCGGCGTTGAGCATGTCGCGCGTGGACTGCACCGAAAGCGGGGCGCAGCGCGCGATTTCCTGCGCCATCTCCATCGCAACGGCGCGCACCTGGTCCTGCTCCACGAGGCGATCGGCCAGGCCCATGGCGAAGGCTTCGTCGCCGGGAATGCGCTTGCCCGTCATGAACAGCCAACGCGCGTTCTGCTGTCCCACCAGGCGCGGCAGCGTGACAGTCAGGCCGAAACCCGGCCCGAAGCCGATGGCGTTGAAGTTCGCGGCAAACCGGGCTTCCTTGCAGGTGACGCGGAAGTCCGCCACGACCGCCAGCCCCAGGCCCGCACCGATCGCGCTGCCCTGCACGGCGGCGACTATCGGCTTGCGTGTTCCCACGAGCCGGCGCGCCTCCTTGTAGATGTGGCGCGTCGCTGGCACGAACGATTCCCCGCGAGCTTCCACCTCCAGCCGCTGCTTGAGGTTGCCGCCTGCGCAGAAGTGCTTGCCTGCCGCCGCCAGAACGATGCTGCGACACTGGGGCTCCTCGTCAAGACGCTCCAGCTTCGTCGCGAGTTCAGCGATCAGGTCGACGTCGAGGAAGTTGTTGGGCGGACGCCGCAGTTCCACCACTGCGACGTGACCGTCCAGAGCGACACCAATTTCTTCACTAGACATTCTGCTTCCCCTACACAATCACGAGAGCATCCACGGCGCGCAGCCCTTCGCCCTTCGCGCCGACGATCACCGGATTGATTTCGAACTCCTGCACGTCGCTCGCCGCCAGGAACTGGTCGCCGAAGCGCACGGCCGCGTCGGCGAGCGCGTCGATGTCGGCGGCGGGCTTGCCGCGGAAGCCTTGCAGCAATGTCCACAGCTTGAGCTTGCGCAGCGCCGCGAGCACCTGCTCGCGCGTGACCGGCAGGGCCAGATGCGTCACGTCGCGGTACAACTCGATGGCCACGCCGCCCGTGCCGATCGAGATCACCGGCCCGAAGTCGGTCTTGCGCAGCGCGGACAGTACGACTTCCACGCCGTCGCCCACCATCTCCTGGACCAGGATGCCCGCGCCCGGCTTGCCCATCTTCGCGCGGAACTCGGCGGCCAGCGCATCCACAGCCTCGGGCGTCTGCACGCGCAGCTTGACCAGGCCCAGCTCCGTCTTGTGCTCCGAGTCGGAGGGCAGCACCTTGACAACCAGCGGGTACTTCAGCCCGGCACACGCGTTCCTAGCGCGGTCTTCGGGGCCCAGGACCAGCCACTTGGCCGGCGTGACGCCACCGTCTTCGCAGAACTTCATGGTTTCTTCCCAGTCCCGCGGTGCCGGGCGCTCGGGCAGCGGCGGCCGCTCTGGCAGCGGCGGCAGCGACTGGTAGCGGCGGCGCCTGTAGATCAGCGACAGCGCCTGCATCGTGATCGAAGGGTCCGCGGCCAGCAGGACGCCTGCCTCGCGGAACGCTCGGCGCACCTCGGGCTCCATCGTCTCGCCGACGAAGCTGACGATGACGGGCAGTTCCCGTCCGAGGCTCTTGAAGAGCTCGCCGTCCTCCTGCAGGTACTTGCGGCCGCTGCTCGCGTACTGCACGACGATCGCCTCCGTGCGCGGGTCCTCGGCGATCGTGTTGCACGTGTCGCGGAACAGGTTGGCGACGGTGTTGATCTGACCCGTCAGGTCGATCGGGTTCGCCTTGCGTGCGAACTCCGGCAGCAGCTTCTCGAGGCGGTCAGCGGTTGCAGGGCTGAATTCCGACATCGGGATGCCGTTTTCGCTGCTGTGGTCCGCCAGCAGGGCGCCCGCGCCACCGGAGGAGCTGAGCACGGAGATGCCGCCCTTGGGGTCGCCACTGATGCGCGGATTGGCAAGGAACGCCAGCACCTCCACCGCGGAGAGGACCTCCACCAGGCTGTTCACCGAGATGACGCCCGCCTGCTCCAGCACGTCGGTATAGACGGCGTGGGACGAGGCGATCTTGCCCGTGTGGGAGGCAGTCGCCTGCTGGCCGACTTCGGAACGGCCGGCCTTGAGCACCACGATCTGGACGCCACGCTTGCGGGCCTTCTCCGCGATGGCAAGCATGCGCTCCGCGCAGTTCAGGCCTTCGATGTACAGGGCCACCACACGCACGTCTTCCTGTTCGACCACCCATTCCAGCGCATCCAGGGCGTCGAACACGGTCTCATTGCCCACGCTGATCAGGTAGGAGCAGCCCATGCCCGCGCGCTGCAGCGAGTTACCGATGGCGCCCGCCAGCGCGCCACTCTGGCTGACGACGGCGATGGGAGCGTGCTGGATGGTCTCGAGGTTCTGCGCCGCCGGGCTGTAGGTCAGCATCGCGCGATGCTTCACCGACCACGCCCCCTGGCAATTGGGCCCCATCACGTTCACGCCGTACTTGCGCGCGGCTTCTGCGAGCCGTACCGCGTGGTCCTTGCCAGCTTCCGTTTCCTCGAAGCCCGCGCTGAACACCACCGCGTTGCGGATGCCTTTGACGCCGCATTCGGCGATGATGCCGGGCACCGTCTGCGCCGGCGTGATCACCAAAGCCACGTCGGGAACCTCCGGCAACTCGCCCACCGACTTGTAGGCCTTGAGGCCCTCGACCTCCGCATGACTGGGGCTCACCGGATAAACGCGGCCGGCGAAGCCATGTTTCAGCAGGACGCGCACGATCGCGTTTCGCGGGCTTCCGCGCTGTGGGGATGCGCCGACGATCGCGACGCTGTCGGGCCGGAACAGCCGGTCCAGGGTACTTTTCTCGTTCATATTCGAATCCATTCCAATTCAGCGCATCCGCGCCCTCGGCCGCCCATAACACTGGGCAGCCGCTTGTCCCCGGGGATTACGCCGGGGCGCCGACGTCGTCACGGCGCACGTCGCGCAGCCCCGTCTTTCCATGATGGCGATCGGCGAGCTTGTAGCCCAAAGCGTCCTCGGCGATCAGGATCTTCTGGATGTTCGCCGAGCCTTCTCCGTTGAAGAACATGTCGGCATACACCCTCATCCAAGAGATGCGGTATTCGCGCGCCAGGCCGTAGCCGCCGAAGATCTGCTGGGTCTTGTCCGCGCACAGCTTGGCGGTGGAAGAGGCGTGGTACTTGGCGATGGCCGCGATCCGGTTGGAAGGCAGGTCGTTATCCATGCAGTAGGCGGCCTTGTAGACCAGCGCGCGGCTGGCTTCGATCGCCGTGGCCATCTCGGCGATGTCGTTCTGGATCATCTGGAACCGGCCGATCGGCTGGCCCTTGACCGTGCGCTCGTTGGCGTAGCGCACGGCGTCTTCCAGGCATGCCTGGGCCAGGCCCAGCGCCTTTGCGGCCACGTTGACGCGCCCGGGCTGCAGCGCGCGCATGATGATCTTGAAGCCCTCGCCTTCCTCGCCCAGGCGGTTCTCGACCGGCACCACGAAGTCGTCCAGGAACACGATGTTGGTGCGGAAGGCCTTGGACATGCCCAGCAGGTCGATCGGCTGGGCCTTGAAGCCAGGGTACTTCTTCGGTTCAACGATGAACGCCGTCACGCCCTTGGCGCCGGCGTCGCGATCGGTCTTCGCGAAGAGGATGCCGACATCCGTCTCGTTGGCGATCGACGCCCACATCTTCTGGCCGCTGATGCGGTAGACATCGCCATCGCGCTTGGCGAAGGTCTTCATCGCCCCCGCGGCGTCGGAGCCGCTGCCCGATTCGGACAGCGACATCATCCCGATGGTCCTGCCCGCCAGCAGGTTCGGGACATACTTCTTGATCTGCTCGGGCGTGCCGGCGGTGTAGATGCACGAGGGGCAGGTGCCGCCTTGCTGGTTGTTGCAGGAGCCGAAGCGCACGTCGTGGCGGGCCATTTCCTCCATGATCACGGCGGCGGCCATGTAGCCCATGTCGCTGCCCCCCACCGACTCGGGAAACACCGCGCCGTACAGGCCAGCTTCGCCGGCCTTCTTGATCAGCTCGCGCGGGAATTCCTGGCGCTTTTCGAAGTCTTCCATGACCGGAACAACTTCGTTCTGCATGAACCGGCCCACCATGTCGCGGACGGCTTCGATTTCGGGGGACAGCATGAAATTCATGGATATTTCCTCTTGCGTTGGGGCCGCGGCGCGGCGGATAGTCTGGAAAGTGGGTTTCGGCCGGATTACGTCGGCCGGCGCTTGTACATCAGGGTGGTCTTCATCTCCTGCGCAACGCTGCCGTCTTGCTTGATGCAGCGCCGCTCGAAAACGATCACGCCGCGGTCTGGCTTGCTCGTTTCCTTCTTCTCGATCACGCGCGAGTGCATGCGGATCGTGTCGCCGTGCTTCACGGGGCCGAGCAGGCGCCAGTTGTCGATGCCCAGCAGGGCGAGCATCGTGCCGTCGTTGATGCCGCTCGCGTACTGCAGGCCGCCCATGATCGCGTAGATCAGCGGGCCATGGGCGATGGGCTCGCCGAAGGGAGTGGTCTTGCAGTACTCGTGGTTGACGTGCACCTCGTTGAAGTCACCGGAGATGCACGCGAAGTTCACGATGTCCGTGCTGGTGATCGTGCGGGCGGGAGTCACGAGCTCGTCCCCAACCTGGAAGTCCTCGAAGTATTTGCCACGCGGCTTGTAGGAGAGCGTCATTACAGATTCCTTTGTGGTGGGGCTGGCAGCTCAGCCTTTCTGGTTGGACAGAATCACGGTGCAGTGCGAAGACAGAATCCCGCCTTCGTTGTGCACGAGTGCAAGTTCGGCACCGTGGACCTGACGCTCGCCTTCATTGCCGCGCAGCTGACGCACGGCTTCGACGATGCCAAACAGACCGCCGGCAGCGCCCGCATGCGCGTGGGAGAGCATGCCCCCGTGCGTATTGACCGGCAGCTTGCCGCCGATGCGCGCGTGCCCCGCTTCGAAGAAGGCGCCACCGGCGCCGGGCTCCACGAACCCGAGCTCTTCGAGCTCGATGATGGGGACGATCGTGAAGCAGTCGTAGAGCTCAGCGACGTCGATATCGGCGGGCTTGACGCCCGCCATTTCATAGGCAGTGCGCCCGGATTGCGCCGCGCCGAAGTGGGTCAGGCTGGGCGCGCACATGATGTGCTCGTGCGTGTGCATCTCGCCTACGCCCAGCAGGTAGGCCGGCTTCTGGCGCAGGTCGCGCGCCCGCTCGGCCGACGTGACGACGAAGGCTCCCGCCGCATCGGAGATCAGGCAGCAGTCGAGCATACGCAGCGGATCGGCGATCGGCTTGGATGCCAGCACCTGCTCGATGGTGAGCGGCGCCTTCATCTGCGCGTTCGGATGCAGGGCGGCATGGGCGCGCGTGTTGACCGCCACACTGGCGAGCTGGTTGCGCGTCGTTCCGTACTCGTGCATGTGACGATGGGCGACCATCGCGTAGAAACCCGGGATCGAGCCGCCATAGGGCTTCTCGAACTGCGGGTGGCCGACGTTGGCCAGCACGGCGATGGCTGCCTCGCGTCCAAGGCCAGTGGCCCGGTTCTCGCCGGCACAGACCAGAACGGTCTCTGCCAAGCCCATGGCGATCGCCTGCGCCGCGTGCCGCAGCATGATGCCGGGACTGGCGCCGCCGGCCACCATCGAGGCGCACATGCGCGGCTTCAGACCTGTGTACTCGCTAAGCGACGAGCCCAGCATGGTGTACGACTCGGTGAAGGAATAGGCCGTCAGCAGGCCGTCGACGTCGGAGACCTTGAGGCCGGCGTCGTCCAGCGCGCGTCGCATCGCCTGGGTGTTCAGGCCAAGCCCCGTCATGCCGGGCACCTTGCCGATGTCCGACTCGCCAACGCCGACGATCGCCACTTTGTTCTTCAGGGACATGGATTGGGTCATATCTCTTTCCCTAGGCCTCGCGGGTGAATTGCGGCATCTTCATTCCGTCGCCGCGTTCCTCGAACGTCACCCTCACGCGGTCGCCGATGGCCACGGCCAGGGCTCCTTCGCCGATCACGTTGGCAAACATGCGCGGTCCTTCGTCGAGATCGACCATGGCAATCACATACGGCGTGCCGGCCGCGAACTCGGGCGTGGGTGCGCGATGCACGATGCTGAAGCTGTGCACCGTGCCACGGCCGGCACTGTCGACCCATTCGAGCTGGTCCGACCAGCACTCCGGGCACAGATGACGTGGCATGAAGTGCTTGGCGCCGCAGGCCTTGCACGCGCGGATGAGGAGTCGGCCTTCACTGGCCGCGCTCCAGTACGGCCGGGAGTCGGCGTTCGGCTCGGGTTGAGGCAGCGGGGTGATCATGGACTCCCTTTCCGGCGCTTAGGCAACCCACGGCTTGCCGAACATCGGCTCCTTGAACGGCGTGGGCGGCAGTTGCCACGTGCCGGTGGAAGGCGGACGCACTTCGCTGTCCACATGGACGTCGATGACGCAGGGGCGGCGGTTGCGCAGTGCCAGCTCAACGGCGCCGCGCAGGTCTTCGCTGCGCGTGACCGTGATGCCGTCTGCTCCGGCCGCGCGCGCCCAGGCCGCGAAGTCGGGGTTGTAGCGCTCGCCGCCGGGGCCCTGCTCGCCCTTGTAGAACGCGGTGCCCAGTTCCCGGCCGCCGAACATGCCGTACTGGATGTCGCGGATCGCGCCCCATGCGAAGTTGTTCCAGACGATCCACACGCACGGGAGGTTGTATTCAACCGCGGTGCAGACCACGTAGGGGGTCATGGTGAAGCCACCGTCGCCGACCACGGCAACGCAAGGGCGGTCAGGGGCAGCGAGCTGAGCGCCCAGCACACCGCAAACGCCGAAACCCATCGACGAATAGCCCCAGCTGTTGAGCATGCTCTGGGTGCGGCGCGGCTTCCAGAACTGCATGAACCAGTTGTGATGCACCCCCGAGTCCAGCGACAGAATCACATCGTCAGGCAGAACGTCGTCCAGGGCTCCGACCACGTATTCGGGGCGGATCGGCGTCGTGACGGAGCTGAAGTTCGGGCGAACGAAGGCTTCCCACTCACGCTGCCAGCCCGCGACCTGGTCGCGCCAGCCGGCAAAGCGGCTCGAATCGACTTGTTCTTCGTTGACCGCGGCGAGCAGCTGTTCGCAGAAGACCTTGCAGTCCGCGACGATGCCCACGGTGGGGGGATAGTTGCGGCCCAGTTCCTGCGGGTCGATGTCCACGTGAACGAGCTTGGTCTTGGGGAAGTTCCAGGAATAGCCGGGGTGCCAGCTGGAGGAGGAACGGTCGTCGAAGCGCGTGCCGATCGTGATCACCAGGTCAGAGTGACGGCCCGCCTGGTTGGCCGGGTAGGCGCCGTTTCGGCCGATGAAGCCCAGCGTCATCATGTCGTCCGCGGGAACGCAGCCCATGCCATTGGGCGAGGTGATCACCGGTACGCCAAGGCGATGCGCCAGCGCGGTCATCTCAGGGCCGGCTTCCGACAGCGTCGCGCCGTGGCCGATGAAGAACACGGGGCGCTGGGCCTCGCGCAGCAGCTCCATCACGGCAGCGACGTCCGCGTTCGAGGCGGCCGGGCGTTGCTGGCCGAGTGTGTGCGACTTGGGCGGCACGGCAACGTCGGCTTCTTCCTGGTACAGGTTGTACGGAATGTCGAGATTCACCGGACCCGGGCGTCCGGTCACCATGGTGTCGAAGGCTTGGCGCAGAGCCAGCGGAAGCATGTCCACACGCGAAGGCTGGAAGCTGCGCTTCACGACCGGGCGAAGCACGTTCGGAAAGTCAGCTTGGTTGTGCTTGTACAGTTCCTGGAAAGGCGCCCGGTTCATCTGGGAGGTGGGCACGTTCGAGGTGATGGCCAGAAAGGCCGACGAGTCAGACAAGGCAGTGGCGAGCGACATGACCATGTTGGCCGAGCCGGGACCGGTGGAGGTCAGCGTGGCCACCGGACGGTGCTTCACACGGAAATACGCGTCAGCCATGTGACCGGCGCACTGCTCGTGACGCGGCGAAATGAGCTGGACCTTGTCGCGCACCTGGTGGAGCGCATCCAGCATACCCACGTTTCCGTGTCCGCAGATGCCAAAAACGTAGGGCACCTCTTGTTGCACCAGGTACTCGGCAATGAGTTCGCTGCCTTTCATTTATTCCTCGCTTTCGTAAGCTTGTATCCGTGTTTCGTTGAATCTGGCTGTCGCCTGCCGTCTGCTTCCAGAGGCTCCAGCGCCGCCCTATCTGCAGCCAAGCGCACCGGCCAGCCTGCATAGAACGTGGCCGGCACTAACAGGCCACGCAGTTCGCCCAAGGCCGGGCTCGCCTTCACTGCGCGAGACATCCACACCTTCATCTCATCAAGGTGAATATTACCCCCAATGATTTCAGTAGTCAAATCGAGTTCCGACAGTTGGAACCTTGCAGACACTTTGGTCTGTGTCAATTTCCGACATCGACAAGCGCTGTCGCGGCCGATCTACTCGGTTTCCCGTCTAGGCTGCCGCCCTCCTTGCCGTTTGTTGAGATGAAGCCCCCATCTCGCCAGCCCAGCCCGCCAGCGCCCCCTTGCCAGAGGCATGCGATCCCGCGATATAGCCGAACACCAGCGCTGGCCCAAGGGTGATTCCTGGCCCGGGGTAAGCTCCGTTCATGACGGAGTGCATGTCGTTGCCGCACGCATAGAGACCCGCTATGGGCTGTCCGTCTTTCCTGAGCACGCGAGCGTGTTCGTCCGTGACGATCCCCGCGGCCATCCCGAGGTCGGCCGGGTACACGGCGACGGCGTAGAAAGGGCCATTCCTGATGGGCGCGACACAGGGGTTGGGCCGCTGGTCCACGTCGCCCAGATGGCGCTGATAGATGTTGGATCCTCGGCCAAACTCGCTATCGAGGCCTCGCACAGCGGCCAGGTTGAAGCGGTGGACCGTATCCACGAAGTTCCGGACCGGAAGTCCGAGAACCTCTGCGAGCTCCTCCATCGTCTTGCCGCGCTTCAGGTAGCCAGTTTCGAGGTCACGCTTGATCGACAGCGCGAAGGGTCGAACACGGCCCAAGCCATACTTCCACAGGAAGTCCTTGTCGCACACCAGCCAGGCCGGGATGTTGTCCGTAGAGTCTCGCAACTGCGCCCGGACGAACTCGTGGTACGAGACCGCTTCATTGACAAACCGGCGCCCGTCCTTGTTGACTGCAATGAGGCCGGGCTTCGCTCGGTCCGTTACCGTGTGCGGGAAAACGGCCTGCGATCCGTCCGCCCGGCGAAACTTCGACACCGGCACCCAGAAGGCCAGGGCATCGTCGACTGTGGCGGCGCTCGGGCTCAGCTTCGCACCCAGACTGCCCGCGAGGTGCGCTCCCCCTCGCCCAGCGCCTGACTTCGCAGTTGCGGACACTTCCCCCGCAGCTGCGGGGATATAGTCGCGCCGCAGATCCGGGTGATGGGAGATGCCGCCGGTGGCCAAGATCACAGCGTCGTTCGCGCGCAGCTGCCGCAGTTGGCCTTCACGCTTCACACGCACGCCCGCGACACGGTCACCTTCCATGATCATGCCGACCACGGCCGCCTCGATGGCGATTTCCACATCCAAGTCGCGGGCCGACTTGAACAGCCGTGCGGCCAGTGCATTGCCCAGCACCAGGGTCGTGCCGCGGTGAGCTCGGATCCGCTGCATAGCGTAGCGGGCGACCAGTTTCGTGGCGTGCCAGACGGCACCGAGCGAATGCCCCACTCGCCGCAGGATAGGCAGGTCCTCCCGGCTCACCATCATCCCGCCGAAAAGCATGAACTCGGGCAAGGGATCGCGCAGCTGGGCGAATGCCGGGCCGAGTGCGGTGGCGTCGAACGGGACAGGCTCTAGCACACGGCCACCGGCAGTGGCACCTGGCGTGTCGGGGTAGTAATCCGGGTATCGCCGAACAGCCTGCAACTGCAGGGAGGTGTGCGCCTCCAGAAAGCGGATGGCTTCGTCCCCCCGCGTGAGGAACGCCTGCATGCGCGGATCCTCGACGGAGCCAGGGACCGTATGGTTCAGGTAGTTGCGCGCCGCATCCAGGCTGTCCTCGATACCCGCGGCGTTCATCTTGTGATTGGCAGGAATCCACACCATCCCGCCGGAAATGGCCGTGGTGCCTCCGATGCGGTCGGCTGCCTCGAGCACCAGAACCCGCTTGCCATGGGCGGCTGCCGTGCACGCCGCTGCCAGCCCTGCAGCCCCGGACCCAACCACGATCACGTCATACACGTCGCTCTTCATTGCACGTCACCTTGCGATGGACAGTCCTCTAATCCACGGCGATTGTACCTATGAATGAACCGTGTTTTAATCATTGAAACTTCATGTCTGCCCGTATTTCCCGGTTCCTGAGAGTGCTGCCGCCCAGAAATCACTCGCCCTGCATCATTCGGCCATGCACTCCGATGTCGACTGCAGCTTCGCTCCGCGACCCCGCAGATACCTCGTTGCCACACCTCTGGACAGGAGCGTCGCAGCCTGTCGCCTCATTGGATCTCGAACCGCTCACGCAGAACTTTGCCCTGGGGCGTCATTTACGTCCAGACGCTTTTTATGGGCTGTCAAGTAATTTCTGCTAACCAACTTCGCATGCATACTGGCAATCAGGGTTACTTCGCCAGCTCGCTTCCTTTCGGAAGTTCGAAACCCTCCTGACACGGCAAGGCCGCGTCGGTATCTTGAAGAGGAGACTGTGATCCGTGTGACGCCCCACCGCCTGGAGACAAAACCATGGAGCTTCGTCAGTTGCGTTATTTCGTTCGGGTCGTGGAACTCGGAAGTTTCAGTCGGGCCGCAGCCGACCTGGACATGGTGCAGTCGGCGCTGAGTCAGCAGATCGCACGACTCGAGGGCGAACTGTCGACACGCCTGCTCCTGCGCTCCGGTAAAGGGGTCACCCCCACCGAAGCGGGCCTCGCTTTCTTGCGCGAGGCGCAGCTCACGGTACGCCACGCCGACCAGGCCGTTCGGGCCGCTCAGGAAGCTCGTCTTTCCGGCACCGTCAGTGTCGGCCTGCCTCCTACCACCGCGTCAGTGCTCGGTGTTCCTCTCATTCGCGCCATGCGCGAGCGATATCCTGATGTACGGCTGCACATCGTGGAAAGCCTCTCGGGCCACCTTGCGAACCTGCTGAATGCGCGCCAACTGGATCTCGCCGTGCTCTATGGGTCACACCCCGGCCGACGCTGGACCGTCACGCCTCTTCTGGAAGAACGCCTCTTCTTCATCCAGTCGGCGCGCCATCCTGCCGTCGAATCTCTTGCCCCCCGGATCCGGTTATCCGACCTCGAGAACGTGCCGCTGATCCTGCCGACGGCATCCCATGGATTGCGCGCGGTCCTCGACGCGGCGTTCTCTCGTTTGCACCTGAAGCCCGCAATTGCGAGCGAGATCGACTCGCTCGCCGTACTGATGGATGCCGTGGATTCGGGATTCGGAGCCACCCTGCAGCCCGGGTCCGCGACGCGTCGCTACCCGGACGCATCGGAGCGGTTCCAGCTGGCGGAGATCGTTGATCCCGAGGCGCACCGCATCTGCACCCTGTGCAGCCTGTCCAACGATGAACTGTCCCCCGCGGCCATCGCTGCCAGGGTCGTCCTGTCGGTTTGCGCACGCGAACTCGTGCGCACCGGTGAATGGGTCGGAGCGCGGCCGCACCATCACTCAGGCCATCACGAATTGTGATGGGTCGATCTTCACTGCCCGCTTCCCGGCACGCGATCAACTGCCTACAGTGGAGGCATGGTCGATGTACTTGTTATTGGCGGGGGCAACGCAGCCCTGTGCGCGGCACTCATGGCGCGCGAGGCGGGTGCCAGCGTATTGCTCCTCGAGTCGGCGCCGCGCGAATGGCGCGGCGGTAATTCCCAGCACACACGCAACCTGCGTTGCATGCACGATGCGCCCCAGGATGTTCTCTCGGACGCCTATCCTGAGGAAGAGTTCTGGCAGGACCTGCTGAAAGTTACGGGCGGCGCCACCAACGAGAAGCTTGCGCGACTCACGATCCGCGCTTCCTCGTCTTGCCGGGATTGGATGCGCAAGCACGGGGTTCGCTTCCAGCCCTCGCTCGCCGGCACGCTCCATCTGTCCCGTACGAACGCGTTCTTCATGGGCGGCGGAAAGGCCTTGGTCAACGCCTATTACCGCAGCGCCGAGAATCTGGGGGTCCAGATCCGGTACAACGCGCCGGTGGACTCGCTCGAGATCCGTGACGGCCAGTTCGTTGCCGCCCGCATTGGCAACGAGCGCATCGAGGCGAAAGCCTGTGTGCTGGCCGCCGGCGGCTTCGAATCCAACCGCGAGTGGCTGCGCGAGGCGTGGGGACAGAACGAGCGCGGCGAGTGGCCGGCCGACAACTTTCTCATCCGCGGGACCCGCTTCAATCAGGGCGTGCTCATCAAGCACATGATGGATCAGGGCGCCGACATCATCGGCGACCCGACGCAGGCACACTGTGTTGCGATCGACGCGCGCGCGCCGCTCTACGACGGTGGCATCGTGACGCGCGTCGACGCCGTATCTCTGGGCGTGATGCTCAATCGCGAGGCGAAACGCTTCTATGACGAGGGCGAGGATTTCTGGCCCAAGCGCTATGCCATCTGGGGCCGGCTGGTCGCCTTGCAGCCTGGCCAGATCGGCTACTGCATCATCGACAGCAAGGCGATCGGCCGCTTCATGCCGCCGGTCTTCCCCGGCGTGACAGCCCAGACCCTGCCGGAGCTGGCTCGCAAGCTGCAGCTCGACGAAGCCGTCTTCATGAAGACGATGAACGACTACAACGCCGCCTGCCGGGTCGCGACGTTCGACCACACGGTGCTCGACGACTGCCATACGGAGAACCTCTCCCCGCCCAAGACGCACTGGGCACGTCCGATCGACACAGCGCCCTTCTACGGCTACGCGCTGCGACCGGGCATCACTTTCACCTATCTTGGCCTGAGGATCAACGAGAAGGCGCAGGTGCACTTCAATGGTGTGCCGAGCGAGAACCTCTTTGTCGCAGGCGAAATGATGGCCGGCAACGTGCTTGGCCGTGGCTATACCGCAGGAGTTGGAATGAGCATTGGAACCGCGTTCGGACGTATTGCCGGGACGCAAGCCGCGGCCGCTGCGCGAGTGGGGAGCGAACATGCAGCAGCTTGATCAACTCACCCGCGATGCGGTCGCCCTGGCCGGCGGCGGATCCGCGGAATCCGAAGCGGCGCGCCAAATGCAGATCTGCAACGCCTGTCGCTACTGCGAAAGCTTCTGCGCGGTGTTCCCGGCAATGACGCGCCGCCTGGAGTTCGGCATCGGGGATGTGCATTATCTTGCCAATCTTTGCCACAACTGCGGCGCTTGCCTGCACGCGTGCCAGTACGCCCCACCCCACGAGTTCGCGGTGAATGTGCCTCGTGCGATGGCTCAGGTGCGCGTCAAGACCTACGAAGAGTTTGCCTGGCCAGCAGCGTTTGCAGGGGCATACCGCCGCAATGGGCTCGCAGTTTCGACTGCCGTGGCGCTCGGGCTCGCGCTGTTTCTGGCGATGGCCATCGCCATGAGCGGTTCGCTGATCCGCGAGCCGCTCGCCGGGAATTTCTACGCCATCTTCCCGCACAATCTCATGGCGGCCATGTTCGGAGCGGTGTTCCTGTTTGCGGTACTGGCACTTGGGATCGGCGCGACCCGATTCTGGCGCGGACAGACTGCGCCGGTGGACCGCGACCTCGCGAAAGGCTCGGTGGCGGAGGCCGCGCGCAACGTTCTCACCCTGAAGTACCTGGACGGTGGACACGGTGATGGTTGCAACGATGCAAACGACCGCTTCACCCTCTGGCGCCGCCGGATGCACCACTTCACCTTCTACGGTTTCATGCTGTGCTTCGCCGCAACGTCAGTGGCCACGATCTACCACTACGTGTTCGGCTGGCACGCACCCTATGACATCGTCAGCCTGCCTGTGCTGCTCGGCACGGCGGGAGGCGTCGGCCTTCTCATCGGACCAGCCGGGCTGTTCTGGCTGAACATCAGGCGGCATCCACTGCACGGCGATCCGCAACAGCGCCCGATGGATCTGGGGTTCATTGGCCTGCTGTTCTTCACCTCGCTCACCGGCTTGGCGCTGCTTGCTTTCCGTGACACGTCGGCCATGCCGCTGCTGCTCGCCCTTCACCTCGGTGTGGTCCTCGCATTGTTCGCGCTGCTGCCCTACGGGAAGTTTGCTCACGCGGTGTACCGCACGGCGGCACTCCTCAAATACGCGATAGAGCGGCGCCAGCCGAATCGGCTGCAACTGAGCTCGGATTGAGTCTTCTCAATTCCACTGCTCTGCAGCATAGGTTCCATTAGGTAAAACCTAGATTGACTATCGAAATATCCAGGCCTAGCATTCAATATATGCAGCCAGATGAACTTTCGCCGGATTGCCCGCTGAGACAACTCTCGCCGTCCGTTCGGCGGGTGGAATAGGGAGGCGCTGAGGTGCTCCATTCGAACCCGGCTCAGCCCGAGCAATCCGCGCGAGGTGCCTATCCGCGCATCGGCCTGTTCGTAGACGGCGAGTGGAGCTGTGACCGTCGACCTTGGCTAGAGGTCTGCAGCCCGTGCGACGAGCGCCTGCTCGACCCCGTGCCGCGGGCGACCCCTGACCTAGACTCGTACACCGTGACCAAGACGGTTCTGCAAAGGACGGCGCGCGTATGAACCGCTGATCCCGACCTCATTGCGCTGGACTGACATCATGGACTTCAACATCGCACGCCTCGACCTGGTCTCGATGCGCTTGGTCGTCCTTTGCGCAGAGACGGGATCGCTGTCTGCGGCAGCCAAGCGCGCGCACTGCTCGATTTCGGCTGGCAGCCAACGGCTGAGCGCTCTGGAGAGCACGCTGGGTAGGCCGCTGTTCGTGCGGGATCATCGCGGGCTTCACCTGACCGACGCGGGCAAGCTCTTCGTGCTGCACGCCCGGATCATCCTCGACCAGCTCGAAATCCTCACTAGGCAAATCGCGACCGCCGAAGACCTCGCGGCGACACAGCCCCCACTCGCCAAGAATTCGTACATCCCGAGCCCCGCGTCCGCACAGCTGCCTGTCGCGGCGTAGCGTGTTGTGGCCGCGTGCCCACGCCGTCAGCGCGGCATGCCATGAAGCACGCCACGAACGCCGATGCTTCTTCCGGGCCGCAGCCAACGGTGATATCGTCTCTGCGCGAAGGACCAAGTGCATCGAGACCAGGTCGAAACCTGCGACGTTGAGGGCAGGTTGAAGCCGGGATCAGCGGATCAGACGCATGCTGCCCGCTGCAGAACCGTCTTGGTCACGGTGTACGCGTCGAGACTGCTCGCGCCTCCCTCCCGGCCAATACCGCTTTCCTTCACGCCGCCGAACGGGGCGTTCGCGCCCGGTGCGCCGAAGTGGTTGACGGAAAGCACGCCGCACTCCAGCTCGCGCATGATGCGTTCACTCTCGTGCAGCGAGTTGGTGAATGCATAGGCTGCCAGCCCGACGGAAAGACTGTTCGCCATCGCCAGGCCTTCATCCAGATCGTGCACGGACACGCAGGCAGCCAGCGGACCGAAGGGTTCGTGTCTCATCACGTCGGCGTCGAGGGGCACCTCGGCAAGCACGGTGGGGGCGAAGAAATATCCCCGCGTACCGATGCGGTGTCCGCCCGCCGCCACGCGGGCGCCGCGCCCCTTCGCGTCCTCCACCAGCGCCTGCATGGCCGCCAGACGACGTGCATTCGCCACCGGTCCCATCTGTGCGTTCGGATCGAGGCCGTCGCCCACGCGGAGATCACGGGCAGCGCTGGCGAACGCCGCCACGAACTCGTCATACACGCGATGGTGAATGATGAAGCGCGAAGGAGAGGCACAGATCTGCCCCGTCACGCGCATCTTGCCCCGCGCGGCCAGGCGGCCCAGTTCTGCCGCATCGACGCCGTCACAGATCAGCACGGGCGCGTGTCCGCCAAGCTCCATGAGCGCCGGTTTCATTGACGCGGCGGCCAGTTGGGTCAGTCGCTTACCGACCTGGACCGAGCCGGTGAGCGTGACCATGCGAATGACTGGCGATGCAATCAGCGTGGTGGATATCTGATCGGGATCGCCAAAGACCAGGTTCAGCACGCCGCGGGGCAGGCCGGCATCGATGAAGCATCGCACCAGGGCGCAGGCAGCGCCGGGCGTTTCTTCGGCGGCCTTGAGAACGATGGAGCAACCCGCCGAAAGCGCCGCGCTGACCTTGCGCGATGGTGAACTCAGGGGAACGTTCCAAGGCGTGAATGCCGCGACGGGGCCCACGGGCTGGCGCAGCACGAGCTTTTGCATCTGCGGCTCCGATGGCACGATGGTTCCATAGTTGCGCAGCGACTCGGCCGCGTCCCAGTCGAAGAAGCTGGCCGAGCGGTCGACCTCCGCGCGGGCCTCCGCGAGGGTCTTGCCGTTTCCAGCGTGATGATCCGCGTGATGCCTTCCGCGCGTTCCCGTATCAGGGCCGCCGCCTTCTGGATGATGGCGACGCGTTCTGGCGGCGGTGTGTCCCGCCAGATCAGGAAGCCGCTGGCCGCGGCATTCAAGGCGCGGGCCAGATCGTCGAAGCTGGCTTGGGGAACGCGGGCGAGAACGCGTTCGTCGCTCGGGTTCCTGACCTCCTGGCCAGCGGGCCGATCATGGATCCATTCGCCATCGATGAAGAGCCCGATGCCCGGGTACTCCGCTTGAACGTGGGACAAGGTGGTGTCTGAAGTGGTCTGTGTCATGGGTGGAATCCGTTGGGTTGCAATGCGCTGATGGCTACAGCGCGATGGCGTCCTGCGCGATCAGGTCCGCGCCCTTCTCGCCGATCATCATCGTGGGCGCGTTGGTGTTGCCCGAAGTCACCATGGGCATGATCGATGCGTCAACGACGCGCAGCCGCTCGACGCCCCTGACCCTCAGGCGCTCGTCAACCACGGCCATGGGATCGCGCCCCATCTTGCAAGTGCCGGCGGGATGGAAGGCCGAGTTGCCGTGCTTTTCCATGAAGTCCAGCATTTGCTCGTCCGTCTGCACGCCCGGGCCGGGCAGGTGCTCCCCGATGACCCGTGCCGCGACCGGTCCGGTGGACATGATCTCGCGGATCCGCCGGATGCCCTGGATCATGGCGTGGATGTCTTCTGGGTCGCTCAGGAAGTTCGGCGTGAACACCGGCGCCTGCATCGGATCGGCCGAACGCAGGGTGATGCTGCCTGAACCCTTGGGCCGCAGGCGGTACACCGAAGCGGCCATCGACGGCACCGGATCCACCGCGATGACGCCATTCGGGTGGTACGTGAACGTCATCGGGCGGAAGCTGATCTGCAGGTCCGCGTACGCCTCCTCGGGGCGGCTCTTCACAAAGGCCGCCACCTGCGACGAACCCAGTGCCAGGTAGCCGCCGCGCGTAACGAGGTAGCGCAGGCCTTGCCAGTACTTGCGCATGCCGCTGATCTCGCGGTTGTACGAACTCCCTGGGGTGCAGCGGTAGCTGCAATGGAGGTAGAAATGGTCCTGCAGGTTCTGCCCCACTCCAGGAGCATCGAGCACCAGCGGGATGCCATGCTGCCGCAGGTGCGCGGCCGGCCCGATGCCCGAGAGCATCAGCAGCTGCGGGGAATTCAGCGCGCCCGCGGACAGAATCACCTCCCTGGCCGCCTTGACGACACGCCGCTGGCCGCCTTCAATGACTTCCACGCCTTGGGCCTGCTGGTTTTCGAACAGGATGCGCTGGACCTGGCAGCCGGTCCGCACGCTCAGGTTGCGGCGGTGGCGCACGGGTTCCACGTAGGCCATGTAGGCGGAATGGCGCCGGCCCTTGCGGATGTTGTGCTGCATGAAGCCGACGCCGTCATGCAGTGCGCCGTTGAGGTCGTCGGTGCGTGGGATGCCCAGCTGGGCGGCCGATTCGATGAAGTCGTACGAACTGGGGTGGCGCACCACCGGATCGCTGATCCACAGCGGACCGTTCTCGCCGCGATAGCTGTCGCCGCCACGCTCGTTGTGCTCCATTTTCTTGAAGTACGGCAGCACGTCCTCGTAGCTCCAGCCGGGGTTGCCCAGGTGGGCCCAGTGGTCGAAGTCGTTGCGGTGGCCCCGGATGTAGACCAGGCCGTTGATGGCGCTGGAGCCGCCCAGCCCCCTGCCGCGCGGCCAGTACATGCGCCGCTGGCGCAGCCGGGGCATGGGCTCGGTGTGGTAGTTCCAGTTGAACTGCTCGTGGAAGAACATCTTGGCCATGCCGGCGGGCGTGTGCACCCAGAACGTGTCCGCCGGCGGCCCGGCCTCCAGCAACAGCACCTTGTGCCCGGGGTTGTCCGACAGGCGCCGGGCCAGCACGCAGCCCGCCGATCCCGCGCCGATGATGATGTAGTCGTAGGTGTCCATGCAGTCGGAATGTTCAATGTCAGCGCCGAGTCTAGGAACGAGACCCTGGTTGGGGTAGCCATCGTTTCGTGACATGGCTTTCACCTTTCGTGAATCTCTAGGCGCTGCCATGGATGGCTGCCGTCCATCTAAAATGTTTCAATGAACGAAACAAATACCGTTCAATGAATTCATCCATATACTGCAGCCGACGCATGATCCTGAAAACGTCGAGGAGCCGACCGACCGTGGAAAAAAATCATCCTCTTTGCATTTCAACTGCGCCGGACTCGACGTCACCGCCCCCCATGGATGTGGCGCTTCGTGTCAATGGGGTCGATTGCCGCTTGAGCCTCGATGCGCGCACGACGCTGCTCGATGCCTTGCGCGAGCACCTGCAACTGACAGGCGCCAAAAAGGGTTGTGGCCTGGGACAGTGCGGCGCATGCACCGTCCTGATGGACGGCCGGCGCGTCAAGTCCTGCCTCTCGCTCGCCGCGCTCGCCGAAGGGCGTGAGATCGTGACGATCGAAGGCCTCGCCCAAGGCGATGACCTTCACCCGCTGCAAGCAGCATTCATCGAACGCGATGCCTTCCAGTGCGGCTACTGCACCCCAGGCCAGATCATGGCGGGTGTGGCGTGCATCGCCGAAGGCCATGCCGGTTCGCCGCAGGAGGTCAGGGAGTGGATGAGCGGCAACCTTTGCCGCTGCGGCGCCTACGACCACATCGTGGCGGCCATCATGGATGTGGCTGGCACGGTTAAACCCGCGACGGGGGGCTGAACCATGCACCCTTTCGCACTCAAGCGCCCCAGCGACCTGGCCACCGCCCTGGCCTCTGGCGCACAGTCCGGCCGCGGCAATGCCGTGACCGAATACATCGCCGGAGGCACGGACATGGTGCAGCTCTTGCAGGAACACATCCGCCATCCGGATCACCTGGTCAGCCTGGCGGGTCTCCTGGACAGCCGCATCGAAGAAAACCCGCAAGGCTTGCGATTGGGCGCTGCCGCGACCATGGCGGAGCTCGCGGCCCATCCCGTGGTCGTCGATCGGTTCCCCGTGATCTCGCAGGCCCTGCTGAATTCCGCCAGTCCGCAGGTGCGCAACCAGGCCACCTTGGGCGGGAACCTCCTCCAGCGCACCCGCTGCCCGTACTTCCGCGATACCGGCTACAGCGCCTGCAACAAGCGCAAGCCGGGTACGGGCTGCGCAGCGATGGAAGGCGAGAACCGCTGGCACGCCGTGTTCGGCACGAGCGAGAACTGCATTGCAACCCACCCTTCCGATCTGGCGGTTGCGCTTGTGGCCCTGGATGCCGCCGTCCACTTGCGCAGCGTGGATGGCGAGCGCACGGTGGCGCTGACCGATTTTTACTGCCTTCCCGGCAGCGCGCCGCACATCGAAACGGTGCTGCAGGCCGGCGAGGTCATCTCCGCGATCACGGTGCCGGCGAGTCCGGTGGCCTGGCGATCACACTATCTCAAGGTGCGCGACCGGGCGTCGTTCGAGTTTGCGGTCGTTTCCGCCGCCGTGGCCCTTGAGATGGAAGGCAACCGGATCCGGCAGGCACGCATTGCGCTGGGAGGCGTGGGGACGAAGCCTTGGCGTGTTCCCGGCGTCGAGGCGGCGCTGGCGGACGCGAGCCTGGACCGGGAGACGCTGCAGCGCGGCGCGGCACTGGCCATCGAAGGGGCACGGCCGCGTGAACACAACCGTTTCAAGGTCGAGTTGCTGCAGCGCGCCATCGTGCGCGCAGTCGAAGCGGCGGGAGAGCGGACATGAGCAATATCGCCCACGCACCCGCCCCTTCGGCGGGTTCTCCTGTCAGCCGCGTGGACGGGCGGCTGAAGGTGACTGGCCGCGCGACCTATGCCGCCGAGTTCCCTGTTCCCGGCGTCGTCCATGCCGCCATCGTGCGCAGCACAATTGCGCACGGCGTAATTGCCTCCGTCGACACGACCGCCGCGCAACGCGCCGCGGGTGTGCTGACGGTCCTGACCCACAAGAACGCGCCTCGCCTGCCCTACCATCCACAGAAGGCGGGGCCCGATCCCGACATCGGTGAGCGTCTGCATGTCCTCCAGGACAACATCGTCAGCCACCAGGGACAGCCCATTGCGCTGGTGGTGGCGCAATCCTTGGAGCAAGCGCAATACGCCGCCACACTGGTTCGCATCACTTACGTCCCCGAACCTGCGGTCACGGACTTTGAGCGGACAAAGCCCGCGCAGCCCGACCCAGCGTCACGCTACCCCATCGAAACCCGGCGGGGCGATCCGGTGGCAGCTTTCGCTGCAGCAGAGGTTCAGGTCGACCAACGCTACGGCATACCGCGGGAATACCACAACCCGATCGAAACCCATGCCACGATCGCTGCCTGGGAAGGCAACCGCCTGACGCTGTGGGACAAGACGCAGTGGGTGCATCACACCGCCGACCAGATCGCGGCCGTGTTCGGGATCGCCGCGCAGGACGTCCATGTGGTTTCGCCCTTCGTCGGCGGCGCGTTCGGGGCCGCACTGCGGGCCTGGCCCCATGTGACCCTGGCGGCCCTGGGCGCCCGCGTGACCGGGCGCCCGGTCAAGCTGGTGCTCACGCGGCGCGAGATGTACTACGGCGTGGGCTACCGCCCGCACACCCTGCAGCGCATGGCCCTGGGGGCGTCGCGCGACGGCCGTCTGTCGTCGATCCTGCACGAAGGAATGCAGGAAACCTCCACCTACGAGGAGTACGCCGAAGCCCTGCTGAATGCCACGCGGTTCCTGCATTCTTGCCCCAATGTCCACACCCTGCGCCATATCGTGCGCTTGAATGTTCACACGCCCACGTTCATGCGGGGGCCCGGCGAGGTGAGCGGCCTGTTTGCACTGGAATCGGCACTGGACGAACTGGCCATCGCGCTGCAGATGGACCCCGTCGAGCTGCGCCTGCGCAACGAACCACAGCACGATGAGTTCAAGAACCTGCCGTTTTCCAGCCGCTCGACGCAGGAGTGCTACCGCATCGCGGCAGAGCGCTTTGGCTGGAGCCGCCGCAACCCGGCACCGCGCTCGATGCGGGACGGGCGCTGGCTGCTCGGGTGGGGGATGGCCACCGCCACCTATCCGACGCATTTCGCGCCCGCCTCCGCCCATGTGCGCCTGCTGCCGGATGGCACCGCGCAAGTCAGCAGCGCGGCAAGCGACATGGGACCGGGCACCTGGACATCGATGACACAGCTGGCCGCCGACGCGCTGGGCCTTCCGATGGATCGCGTCACGTTCACGCTCGGCGACAACTGCCTGCCCCGCGCGGCGGTACATGGCGGCTCGATGACGACGGCCAGTGTAGGTAGCGCTGTCCAGGCCGCCTGCCGCCAAGCGCGCGAAGACGCACTGGCCCGGGCAGGAGTCGATGACTTGACGGAGGCCCTGCGCCGACTGCGACAACCCGTGGAAGCCTCTGTGGACAGCCGGCCTGGTGATGCCGCGCAGCGGTTCTCGATGCATGCCTTCGGCGCGGTGTTCGTGGAGGTCGCCGTCGATCAGGACCTGGGCGAGGTCCGCGTACGCCGCATGGTCGGGGCCTATGGCGCCGGCCGCATCGTCAATCCCAAACTGGCCCGCAGCCAGTGCATTGGCGGCATGATCGGTGGCGTAGGCATGGCACTGATGGAGCATGCCGTGGTCGATCCGCGCAATGGCCGGGTGGCGAACGCCAACTTCGCGGAATACGCGCTCCCCGTGCATGCGGATGCTCCTGCCGTCATGGATGTGCTGTTTGTCGAAGAACAGGATTCGCACGTCAACCCGCTGGGCGTGAAGGGCCTGGGGGAAATTGCCATGGTGGGGGTGGCGCCAGCCATCGCCAACGCCATCCATCACGCCACGGGCAAGCGGATTCGCGAGCTTCCTGTCACGCCTGACAAATTGATCTGAACCCAGGCTGGAAACATGCGGACCACGGACCAGACGTGGACATTTACAAAAAGTGAAGACCTTTTCACGCCCGCATGACTACCGCAACAGGTACCTTGTTCCTAGACTCAAGGTAGCGGGCCAAGATGCCTTTGCCGTTCACGACCGCAAGGCTATGGCACATATGGGTTTTCAATGAAAGAAACTAGTTTCATTAAATGCAAGACAGCCTCCCAGCATGTCGTTGCAGGAAGTCCATTTCACACTGGCATATCAACCACAAACTGGAGATGACCGAGATGCAAAACCCCTCAAGAGAAAAAACCGTTGGTTTCATAGGTCTGGGGATGATGGGCCAGCCGATGGCGGAGAACATCCTGAAGAAGGGCCACGCGCTGGCAGCCTATGACGTTCTGAAGGAACGGCTCGATGCCATCTGCGCCCTGGGCGGCCGCGCGGCCACCGGCCCGGCGGATGTCGCCCGGCAGGCGAGCATCGTCATCTCGATGGTTGACACCACCGCGCAAGCCGAGGAGGTCATCGTTGGCCCGGGCGGCCTCATCGACGGCGCGCAGCCGGGCGACGTGATCATCAGCATGAGCACGATCGACCCCGAGATGCTGCGCGCGATGCACGCCAAGCTGGCGGCCAAGGGCGTGGGCCTGATCGACGCGCCGGTCAGCGGGATGCAAAAAGGCGCGATCGCCGGCACCCTCAAGGCCTACGTGGGCGGCGAGGAAGCGGTGCTGGAAAAGGCCCGGCCCGTGCTGCAGTCGATGACCGCGGAAATCGTGCACTTCGGCCCCATCGGGCAGGGCACAACCATGAAACTCATCAACAACATGCTGTGCCAGATCAACTGGGTGCTGGTGGCCGAAGCGCTGGTGCTGGGCACCAAGGCTGGCCTGGATCCCAGGCAAATGGTGGAAACGGTGCTCAGGGCCACCGGCAACAGCGTGGCGTTCGAGTATTCCGCGCCCCGCATCCTGGAGCGCAACTTCGACGGCATCCGTCTGGACATCAGCTTCAAGGACATCGAACTGCAGACAGCGCTGGCCAAGTCGCTGAAGCTTCCGCTGTTCATGACCACCACCGCCCAGCAGGTCTACCAGATGGCCCGCGCCCAGGGCCTGGGCAGCGAGGACGGCGGCGCCACCCTGGTCAAGGTTTACGAGCAACTCGCTGGCGTCACGGTTCAGGGCTGATCCGGCAAACCCACAACCGGGCCGAGGAAGTCTTGCGCCGCTTCCATGGCCTGCGCACCCGATGAGCGCCACGACAACGACAGGAGACAAGCATGAACAGAAAGTTTTTCGGACTCGGTTTGACGGCGCTCGCGCTTGCGTTCGCCGCCACGGGGCAAGCACTCGCCGCAGACCCATGGCCAACAAGCAAGCCTATTCGCATCATCGTGCCGGTGCCGCCGGGCGGTGCGATGGACGTCACGACACGCCTGGTCGCCCTGAAGATGAGCGAGAAACTGGGGCAGCAGATCATCATCGACAACCGCCCAGGCGGTGACACGACCCTGGGAACCCGCCTTGTGAAAGAGGCACCGGCCGACGGCTACACCATTCTTTCCCAGTCCAACCCGTTTTCCACGCAACCCAGGCTCAAGCAAAACCCTGGCTACGACCCCTTGAAGGACTTCATCCCCTTGGGGCCCATGCTGCGCGGACCAATAATCGTAGAGGTAGGAGGCGGTCAACCCGATCAGGCTCTCAAAGACTTCATTGCACGCGCCAAAGCCACGCCTCTGCAATTTGCTTCACCGGGTATTGGCAGCGCCCCGCACATTGCTGGCGAGCTGATGCTGGTCAACGCTGGCGTCAAGGCGGAGCACATTCCCTACAAAGGTGCTTCGGCCGCGTACCCTGACGTGGTAGCTGGACGTGTGCCGATCTTTTTCGATGGCTATGCTGGTAGCGCACCTTTCCTGAAGGACGGGAAGATGCGAGCACTGGCCGTCACTGGTCCCTCAAGGATCGCACCACTACCCAATGTTCCGACGCTTGTCGAACAAGGGATCAACGTCACGTACACATATTGGCTGGGCCTGATTGTGAAAGCTGGCACACCGGCTGATGTGGTGCAACGCCTTTCCGACTCCCTCAAATACGCCACCAGCAGCAAGGACCTGGTTGACCGATTCGTGGCCGACGGCACCGACCCGACCTTCATGACCCCCACCGAGTTTGGCGACTACATCTCGAAGGAAATCGAGCAGTTTGGCAAATTGGCCAATGATCTGAAGCTCGCCAAGGAATGAGCGAGTGACAACGCTTGGGCGTGGACAGGTGGCCCTGGTCACCGGGGGGGCTGAGGGCATTGGCCTGGCCTTGGCCGAGGCCTTTGCCCGCCGGGGCCTGCGCATCGTGATCGCGGACATCGATGCGGCCGCGCTGCGTCAGGCCGAACAGCGGCTCGCGTCCCTGGATACCGAGGTGCTGGGTGTGCAAACCGATGTGTCGGACCGGGAGGCTGTGCGCTCACTCCGGGAGCAGGCGCTGGCCCGCTTCGGCACCGTGGACGTGCTCTGCAACAACGCCGGCCTGTACCATGGCACGGGTCCGGCGTGGCAGCTTGATCTTGCCGCGTGGCGCCGGTTGTTCGAGGTGAACTACTGGGGCGTGGCGTACGGCATCCAGGCATTCGTGCCGCTGTTTGTCGAGCGCGGTTCGGGCCATGTGGTGAACACGGCTTCCATGTCGGGCCTGTCCACCGTGCCTGGCATGTCCGACTACAGCCCGGCCAAGCACGCCGTCATCGCCTTGTCCGAGACCTTGCGGGCCGATCTCGATGCGAACGGGGCTCCGGATGTCGGCGTCACGGTCCTGTGCCCCGCCGTCGTGAACACCCCGATGGGACGGCGCGCCGTTGGCTTGCCTGCTGGCGGTGGCACGCTGCCGCCCAACATGATCGAGCCGCACGCGCTCGCCAAGGCGGCGCTCGCGGGCATCGAAGCGGGACAGCTGTACGTCACGCCCTCGTCGGGTTCCAAGGAACGCTTTCTCAGGCGCATCCAGCCTATCCTGGGCGCGTTCGATGAACAGGCGGGATGACGGTTCGATTCATACTTGCAGGAGTAACAGTTCATGGCAATCACCGGCGGCGTCATGACGCCCAATGAAGAGTGGCTCTCGCGCGCCGAACCGGAGGAGGCGCTCGAACCCGAGTTGCCCATCGTGGACGCCCATCTGCACCTGTGGGACCTGGGGGGTTACCACTATTTCATTGAGGAATACGCGCGCGACCTTGCCGCCTGCGGCCACAACGTGGAAGCATCGGTGTTTGTCGAGTGCTTCATGATGTACCGCGCCCGCGGGCCGGAACACATGAAGTACGTGGGAGAGACCGAGTTTGCCGTGGGCATGGCGGCCATGGCGGACAGCGGCAAATACACCCGGTCGCGCGTTGCGCAAGGCATCGTGGGCTATGCCGACCTCACGCTCGGCGAGCGCGCACGCGAGGTGATCGAAGCGCACCTGGACGCGGGCAACGGCCGGTTCCGGGGAGTGCGCCAGCGGGCCAAGTGGGATGCAGACCCGGTGGTCAAGGGCAGGTACAGCGCGGACCAGCCCCACCTGTACCTCGATCCCGAATTCGGCAAGGGGATCGGCGTGCTTGCCTCCCTGGGCCTGTCGTTCGATGCCAGCATCTACCACCCCCAGATCCCGGACGTAGCCGGGCTGGCGCGCGCGCACCCCGACGCCAGCATCGTGCTCAATCATTCGGGCAGCCCGGTGGGCCACAGCTCGTATGCGGACAAGGAAGCCGAAAACCATGCGGTCTGGCTGGCGGGCATGAAAGAACTGGCACGCTGCCCGAACGTGACGGTCAAGCTCGGTGGCGTCCTGATGAACCTGTCCAACTTCGACTTCACGACCGCGAAATGTCCGCCCACCTCGAAACAGCTCGCGGAGCTTTGGCGGCCGTACATCGAGCCATGCATCGAACTGTTTGGCGCAGAGCGTTGCATGGCGTCGTCGAACTTTCCGGTGGACAAGGCGGGGTTCGGCTACGGCACCGTCTGGAACATGTTCAAGCACATCACGGCCGGCTGTTCCGAGGACGAGAAGCGGATGATCTTCGCGGGCACCGCCAGGCGGGTTTACCGGTTGGCGGACGATTGAGAGAACAGCGCGGATGCGGATGGCCCGGAGCCGTCCGCGAATCGCCGCCAGGCGGCTGACCGGGGCCAGGCCCGCCTCATGAGGTAAGTTCCACCGTCACCTGGACCGAGCCGGGGATGTCAAAAACTTCCACTCCTGAATCGAGTTTTCCCTGCGCATAAGGTCGTACTTCTGGATGGACGGCGGCAGCATCGGCGCCAATTTCCTGGCGGCGTCGCTCTGGTTCAGCGTCGCGGTCACCACCTGACCGGCCATCCGAATCCGCTGGGCGTTCTGCGCAGATGCGATGAATGTGTCTCCTGGAAACCCTACGCACGCGGTCACGGTGACCACATGCTGTCAATATACTTTGGCCATGATGCATTTGGCATAGATCCAGCCTCCGATCGAGGTGGTTCTTCCGCCCATCCGTCACTGCAACAAGACCCTTCAGAGGTGTCCCATGGAACTTCGGCAATTGCGCTATTTCGTCCGTGTCGTGGAGACGGGAAGCATCAGTCGGGCTGCCAAGGATTTTGGTGTCGTCACATCGGCCCTGAGCCAGCAGTTGAGCCGCCTGGAGGGTGAGCTGAGCACCCGCCTGCTGTACCGTTCCGCCACCGGCGTGAAGGCCACCGACGCCGGCATGGCCTTCTACAGGCAGGCCCAGCTGGCGCTGCGCCACACCAACGACGCCGTGATCGCCGCCCAGCAGGCGCGGCTGTCGGGTCACGTCAGCGTGGGCATGGCGTCTTCCACCTCCGCCATCCTGGCCGTACCCTTTGTCACCGCCATGAGACACAGGTACCCCGACATCCGTATTCACCTGGTCGAAAGCCTGTCGACCAACCTCGTGGCCATGCTCAACGCGCGCCAACTCGATCTCGCGGTGCTGTTCGAAGGCGGCCCAATACCGCGCTGGGGTGCACTGCCACTCGTCGAGGAACGTCTGTTCCTCATCGGTTTGCGAGACATGCCGGCGCTCGCGGAGCTTCAAGGCTCCACCGTCCGGCTTTCCGACCTCGCGCATGTCCCGCTGGTGCTGGGGTCGCAAGGCATGCGCGTGGCAGTGGATGCGGCATTCGCGCGCGCGCGGTGCGAACCGAACATCCTGCTGGAAGTCGATGGGCTGGCCGTGCTGATGGATATGGTCTGCGCCGGGATCGCCGCGACCATCCAGTCCGGCGCGGCGACGACACGCTTGACCGGAGAAGCTTTCAAGCGCTTTGAGATCGCCGATCAGGGTGCGCGCCGAAGGACGGTGCTGTCCAGCCTCAGCGACAACGAGATGTCGCCAGCGGCGCTGGCGGCAAGAAACGTCCTGAGCGAGGCGGCGCGCACCCTGGTGGACAGCGGGCAGTGGCCGGGCGCGGGTATTCACGTGGAGTGAAATCCCTGTCAGCGCTGCATCAGTTCCGCGCCGCGCACCGGGTTCCTACACTGTGATCTCCCTCAAACAACGTGGAGACACAATTGCGCGGTTTGACTTTTCCTGGCGGCCGAGAGGTGGCGTTCGTTGACTTTCCCGATCCCGTGCCGGGACCGGGGGAGATCGTGCTGGAAATCAAGGCATCGGGGTTCTGCGGGAGCGACCTGCACTACTACCGCCGCCCCAAGGGAACCCCCGCCAGTGCGCGTTTTCAGTACCAGGCCGGCCCGGTCATTGGCGGCCACGAGCCTTGCGGAATCATCGCGGCCATCGGCCCGGCCGTGCCGGCGTCGATTGGCCGCGTCGGCGATCGCGTGATGGTGCACCACTATGCCGGCTGCAGCACGTGCAGCCATTGCCGGTCCGGCTGGCAGCAGCTGTGCCAGGAAATCCCGATCCACTCTTACGGCAATAACGACCATGGCGCGCACGCGAAATACATGAAAGTGCCCGCCATGACCGTGCTCCCGCTGCCCGACGAATTGTCATTCGCGGCCGGAGCGGCCATTTCGTGCGGCACGGGGACGGCCTTCTCGGCACTGCACCGGGCCGGGCTGCTGGGGAGCGATACCGTCGCGATCTTCGGGCAAGGCCCGGTGGGCCTCGCTGCCACCCAGATGGCGAAAGCCATGGGGGCGAGGGTGATCGCCCTCGACATCAGCACCGAGCGGCTGGCGCTTTCCGGATCGTTCGGCGCCGATGCCGTGATTAACCCGTCGGCCGACGATGCCGTGGCGGCCATCAAGGATCTCACGCATGGCCAAGGCGCGGACGTTTCTCTTGATGCGTCAGGTTCTCAGGCGGGACGGATTGCCGCCATCCGGTGCCTGAAGGTCTGGGGGAAGGCCTGCTTCGTGGGCGAGGGAGGCGAGTTCAAGACCGATGTATCGGCGGATTTCCTGCGCCGGCAAATCACCTTGATCGGCTCCTGGACCTTCTCCACGCTCATCCAGGCGGAATGCGCGCGTTTCGTCGCCGATCGCAGGATCGACGTCGATGCGATTTTCACGCACCGCTGGCAGCTGGATCAGGCGGACGAGGCGTACCGCCTGTTTGACAGCCAGGCGACCGGCAAGGCGCTGTTCCTGATGTAGGTATTGGCACTGCGCCATGCCGCGCGGCGAGGCCGCTGCCGGATGACTGCCCAGCCATCTGGCATGGATGCAATTCCTGTGAATTCGATGAAGGAGACGGTATGTTGAAGAAACTTTGTGCGCTGGTGGCGAATGTGGTCGCGGCAGCGGGATTGGCGCTGTCCCCGCTCGCCCACGCGGCAGACTACCCTGAACAACCCGTTCGGGTGATCATAGGAAACCCGCCAGGCGGTCCCACGGACGTGTTTGCGCGGGCACTCGCGGCCAGGCTGACCGATGAGCTGAAACAACAGTTTTTTGTGGATAACAAGGCTGGAGCCAGCGAGATCCTGGCAGCTCAGGTGGTGGCCAACGCCAAGCCGGATGGCTATACCCTGCTGTTCTGCACGGAAACGCCCCTGGCGATCAACCAGTTCACGTTCAGCAAGCTGTCCTACAACCCTGAAAAAGACTTTGCACCCATCACCATGATTGCCTCGGCACCCTTGGTCTTGGTGGCTCCGGCCTCGTCGCCCGTCAAGTCACTCGACGAGTTCGTGGCGCTCGCCCGCAGCCGCGCGGCGACGAAACCACTCACCTACGGATCCGCCGGGGTGGGAGGCGTCTTGCACCTGCCCATGGCGATGCTGGCCAAGAACAACGGACTGGAATTGACCCATGTCCCCTACAAAGGTGCCACCCCGATGCTGCAGGACTTGCTTTCCGGCCAGATTGATGCTGGCTGGGTGGGCGTATCGGGGGCAGTGCCTTACGTGCGCGAAGGCAAACTGAAAGCGCTGGTCGTGGGAGGAACTTCGCGCTTGAGCATCCTGCCCAATACACCCGTCTTCAGCGAGACTTCCATCGCCCCGGAACGATCTGACTTCATGTTCTCCCTGGTGGCTCCTGCGGGCACGCCGCCGCAGATCCTGGACAAGATTGGCCAAGCGGTCAAGAAGATCGTGAACGATCGGAAGTTCAAGGAGACCCAGCTGGATCCATACGGCTACGTGGCCGTGGGGTCGACACCCGAAGACTTCCGGAAGTTCTTGATCAAGGATCGCCAAGTTCAGGAGCAAAGGATCAAGGTCTCTGGGGTGAGGCCGGAATGAGCAGGCGTCTTTTTCTCGGTTTCGTGGGGGGTGTGCTCGCGTTGAGCAGTGGCGGCCTTGCTGGCGTTGCTCAAGCGTGTGACCGAGCAGGCGCACCGGACCTTGCATCCCGAGCTGGAGGTGTCCACGTACCACCTGACGGCGGAGATCACCAGCGGCTATGAGGCGATGGTGCTCACGTTGCCGGCCGAGCACCTGCCTTGCGCCGATGACGATCCCGGGCAGCTGTTGCAGCTGGCAGCTCGCCTGAAGCCAAAGCAGCCGGTCACCTCCAAGCGCGCGGTCAAGCCCGCCGTGGCCAAAGGGTTACGTGGAGGGCTCCATCGCCAGACACATGCGGCAACCGACCAGGTGCTCAAGGCTTCGGGCAAAAGACGTTGAAAGGGGTGATCTTGAGAGGTCACTCACATTTTTATGGTTTCATTCATTGAAACCTATGCCTTTACTAGAAACCAGTGGTAGCATGGCATATGCATCGCAATCGAGGCCGCTGCGCTGCGGCGCGAAAGGACGGAATGAGCAAGAGACGTTTTGTCATGGGCGTGCTGGCGATCTGCGCCGCCGCTCTGTCGGCGCCCACGCAGGCCCAGGAATACCCCTCAAAGCCCATCAAGATCATTGTGGGCTTCGGCGCGGGCGGGACCACGGACGCCATCGCCCGCTATTACGCGCTGAAGATGTCCGAGGTGCTCAAGGCCCCGGTCATCGTGGACAACAAGCCCGGCGCCGGCCAGACCGTGGCCATCAAGTCGACCATCGCCGCGGCGCCGGATGGCTACACGCTCTATCTCGCGACTGCCAGCTCGCTGTCCCAGGGCCCGGGGCTGCGCAAGAACCTGTACTACGACCCGATGAAGGACTTCAGCCTCATCGGCCTGATCGCGAGCGTTCCTGGCGTGATCGTCGTCAGCCAGAACCTGCCGGTGCGCAACCTGCGCGAGCTGGCGACCTACTCGAACGCCAACCCGACGCAGCTCAACTACGCGTCGTCGGGCGTGGGCGCCTCCAGCCACCTGCAGACGGCCTACCTACTCAATCTCACCGGCATCAAGATGGCCCACATCCCGTACAAGTCGGACGCGGACATCATGCGGGAGGTGTCCGCCGGCTCCATTCAGCTGGGGATGTCTTCGGTGCAGGGCGCCCTGCCCTCCATCACCGGTGGCCGGGTCCGCGCACTGGCCGTGACGGGTTCGCGCCGTGTGAAGGCGCTTCCCGGCGTGCCCAGCCTGACGGAGTCCGACTTCAAGGGCCTGGACGGGATCGATCCCTACAGCTTCTACGGCCTGGTGGGACCTGCCGGCGTGCCGCCGGCCATCGTCGCCAAGCTGAACGACGCGATCAACCGCGTGTCCACGATGCCAGACGTCGTTGCACACATGGAAGAAAAGCTGGTGGCGGAGCCCGGCGTCGGCAATCCCGAAGCGTTTCGCGCGTATATCCAGAAGGATTTGTCCAAGTGGCAGGCGTTCTCGAAATTCATCACGCTGGCTGAATGACGAGCTTCGCTCCACCCGCGCACGGAAACATCCTTTGACATCCGCGCCGGGACGCCCCGGAATCGCGGAGCGCGATGCCCAACGCACTGGTGCATCCCGGCGGGCAGCGTGCCTGCCCGCTTTACACCAGTCCCGCAGCGCACGCAGGACCGTCAAGTCGAGGATTTCGATCTTTCAAAGGTGCGTCACCGTTTGGCGGGAACTCCGCCTCGCTTACTTTGCGACATCAATCGTCACCTGGACCTTGCCGGGGACAGCGAGAGCCTCTGCACCTCCTTCGAGGCGGCCAAACAGGATGACACCGGGCTGCGGGATCATGAATCTCCTGCCCACTCACTTTCACGGTCTGTAGCGCAGAGAATCTACAACGAGTGCAAGCGCCCGAGAGGACTGGCGCCGGCTTGGATAGTAAATGTGGAATCCCGGAAAGGTGGGGAACCAGTCCTCTAGTACGTATTGCAGCTGCCCGGCGGCAACGTAGGGTTGCGCCAGGTCTTCGGGGATGAATGCCAGGCCGCAGCCCGCAACCGCCGCGTTAAGCATCTGATAAACGCCATTGAATGTGCTCTGACCATCGACCTTCACCGGCACTTCCCGGTCGCCTTTCTTGAGTTCCCACGCGAGCACGCCGCCGCTGCTGGTCATCCGCAGGTTGATGCAGTTGTGCCTCAGTAAATCCTGCGGCTCGCGCACCGGCTGGCGTTTCCCAATGTATGAAGGCGCGCCAACGATGACCATGCGCACGTCGGGTGCAATGCGAACCGCGATCATGTCCTTCGCAACCTGGTCGCCCCAACGCACACCCATGTCATAGCGTTGAGCCACTATGTCGACCAGGCCGTAGTCGGAGTGGACTTCCACCTTCAGATCCGGGTACTTTGGCAGGATCTTCGCCAGCCTTGGCCAAATTACCGTATCCACCGAGTAGTCGGTCGCGGTGATACGAATCGTGCCTGCGGGCTTTTCACCCAATTCAATCACGGCGGCGAGCTCTGACTCGATTTCCTCGAACCGGGGAGCAACCGTCTGCAGCAATCGCTCGCCCGCTTCTGTAGGCGACACACTGCGTGTCGTGCGGGTGAGAAGCCGCACGCCGATACGCTCTTCGAGTCCTCGGATTGTGTGGCTCAGGGCTGATTGGGAGACGCCAATTTTCGCCGCGGCCCTGGTGAAGCTGCGCTCCTTGGCTATTGCCAGGAATGCAATGACGTCGGTGATGTTGTCGCGCGACATTCGTCGATCCTTGCTAACTGTCCACGCATGGTGTGCGCGCGCACTTGGTCTTGCCCCTGAACGGTGTAGTTCTTAGCCCATCGCGCACGACGGAGGCTTCGCAATACTCCGACTTGGGTTCAAAGTCCACCTGCGACTCGCCCGCCTCTTTCATTGGCGAGCGTGAAGCCGAGGTGGCGCACGAAGGAGACTTCAACTCCGCCAAAGGTCGACATGCCGCGCATTCCTAGAGGGGGCGGTCGATCAAGGCTCGTAGCCGGGCCGCTTGTAGATCTTGTCTGGATTACCGAGGATGTCAGGCTTGTAGACCTTCTCCTGCCATTGCGAGGGCTCCACGTCCACCACTGCAACTGAGATCGACGACTCGTCGCTGCCCAGCGCGTTCATAACTGCTTGACACACTTCCTGAGCGAGACGGTTCTTCTGCTTCTCCGTCCTGCCCATCCAGAGCTTGATGATCACGTGAGGCATGTCTTCTCTCCTTGAACCGGTCCATGAGCTGGGGGCGACCCCCTGCTTCATCAAAGACAACGTTCGATACGGTTTCTATGGCCGAAACTGATGCTGTCCATAGGAACCATTATGGTGGCATCAAGTTCAACTTGCAAGGTTGGTTGCTGACCACCGTCGACCTGACCGCCCAAGCGGTCAAATCCCGCACCACTTCCGTTCAGTTACGCCGCAGACCAAGCGTCAGCATTGACCTTGCCCTTGAATCGTGAATCCCATAACCGAGCTCACAGCTTCACTGTTTTCGGTCGCGCCGTGAACCACGTAGACCGCGCGCCAGGGCGGGAATGTCTTGCGCAGCAAGCGCTAGGCGCAGCCCGTACGCGCGACATAGCAGGCAATGACGAGCAGCCACCGGTCGTGGGTCGGCAATGCGCCGCGACCATCGTTACGCTCGAAAAGTGGGCAACCGACCTCCACCCGGCATCGGTCAGACGCTGAAAGACAAGACGCTGCACCTGATCGCTCGTCGCGACGGCGAATTCCGAGCGGCCATACGTCCGTCCTATGGGGCACGAGGCTCAGCCGCGCGTGCCGCGTCATGCAGCGGACTGCATGCTGCGCAGCGGCTGCCTCCGGTCACTCCGTGGTGAGCTTGCGCTCGGCCACCACGCGCTGGAGCTGCTCGTAGAGCTCCTTGATTTCCCTGGAGAACTCGGCTGGCGAGCCGGCCACGATGGTCGCGCCGGAGCCTTCGAGCCGCGCGCGAACACCGGCATCCTGAAGCACTCGCCTGAGCGCGAGATTGAGCCTATCCACAGCATCCCGGGGCGTGCCTTTGGGGCCGACCACACCGAAGTGGGACATGCGGTTCAATTGCGGCAAACCGACTTCGGCAAATGTGGGCATATCCGGATGCTCCTTCATTCGCTGCGGTGCAGCGACCACGATGGGTATCAGGCGTCCGTCGCGGATTGCCGGGATGGATGTGGGGCTGTCGACCGCGATCTGCACCTGACCCGCCATCACGTCCGCAACGGCGGGTCCTGCCCCGCGATAGGGTATGTGGGTGACGAATATACCAGTCAGGCTCTTGAACACCTCCATCTGCAGGTGCAGGATGCCGCCCACGCCAGAGGAAGCATAGGAGTAGTGTCCCGGTCGTCTCTTAAGTTCGGCCAGAAAGTCCTTGTAGTTCCGGGCCGGGAAGCTTGGGTGCACGGCAATCAGCCAGGGAACGGCCGCGATGTTCATGATCGGCGTGAAGTCGGCGACGGGGTTGTAGCCGATCTTCGGGTTCATGGCCGGCACGGCAGCCGTATTCGACGACGAGACCATCGCGACCGTATGACCATCCGGCACTGAGCGGAGCATCTCCATCGTTCCGACGGCGCCGCCCGCGCCTGCTCTGTTGTCGATTACGACCGGTTGGCCGAGATCCCTTCCCAGCCCTTCGCTGAGAGCTCGGGCAATCACGTCCGTGGATCCGCCGGCTGCGAACGGCACGATCATCCGCACGGGCCTGCGGGGGTAGGTCTGGGCCAGCGCAGCGCCGGACAGAGCCACCGCCCCGCCCGCTGTCACTGCAAGAAAATGTCTGCGTTCCATGATCCCTAATCCTTGAGAGCAATGCGCACGCACCGACGGCGCTCCTTGCGAGCCTTGCAGTGTATGAATGGCGGGAGGTGCGGGATTGGGCGTTAAGAAGAACGAAAACCGGGTATTCCCTGTGTTCGCGCGGACTTCCTACCTCTCGATTGGTACGTCTACAGAGGGAAGGTCACTGCGGGTTGACTTGAGTGCGAGCGCACAGTTTCACTGATCGAAACCAGTGCCATCCAATAATTTTCCTTGTATCATGGCCTCAGCTCGTAGACCAAAGAAGAGTTGCGAGCAAGTAAGGGGCCGGATGCGCGGCCGACTGCGAATCACCTCAACGGGGTGGTCTGTGGCTTGGTTGTTGGTCAGTGGTTACCAAACATTCTGGAATGTGTTCAACACTCGCGCTCAGTAAGCGTGCTGACGAGGAGACGAAATGAAATTGATGTCTGTTTTCCGATTTATTTTTGCCACCGTGTTGGGGTGCGCGCTCCTGACTGGTGCGCATGCTCAGCAGTACCCTTCACGTCCAATAAAGATCTTGGTCGGTTATGGTGCTGGGGGGCCCGCCGACACAGTGGCCAGAATTTATGCTGAAAAGCTCCAAGGAATTTTGAATACTCCGGTTCTCGTTGAGAACAAGCCGGGAGCTTTCGAGCAACTGGCCGCACAAACGGTACTTTCTGGCCCGCCTGACGGCTATACATTGTGGCTCGGAACGGCTGGCGCATTGACAATGGGGCCAGGTGTTCGCTCGGATATTCCTTATGATATTCTGAAGAATTTCACGCACGTCGCAAGGATTGCCGAGGTCAATGCTGTATTGTCAGTGAAGAATGACCTTCCGGTTAACTCGCTTGCCGAGTTGATCAGCTATGCGAAAGCACGTCCGAATCAGCTTTTCTTTGCCACGGCAGGAATGGGGGCTGGCAATCATCTGCTCACGGAATACATCATGAATGTCACTGGCATCAAGATGACTCATGTGCCGTACAAGAGCGATGCCGACGTGGTGCGTGAGCTGGCCGCTGGCACGGTAGATTTTGGCATTCCTGTCTCTTCGCAGGTGGTTCCGTTTATCAATGATCGGAAGGTTAAAGCCATTGCTGTGACGGGCCAAAGCCGTATGAAGACGCTTCCGAATACGCCGACGGTTGGGGAGGCGGGCGTTGAATCTCTGAAATCAATGGGCGTCTATTCCATTTACGGATTGCTCGGGCCTGCCGGCATGCCTCCTGCAGCTGCGCAAACATTGAATGATGCTTTCAACAAGGCGGCCAAGATGCCTGATTTGGTGCAGCGTCTGGATGGTCTCAACATAAAGGCGACGACGTCGACTTCTGCGGAGCTTCGTCAATATCTTGAGAGTGAAATTTCCAAGTGGCGTGACCTTGGAAAGACGCTGAACATCAAATTTAATTGATGAGAGTCTAGGCCCGCAGGGATGCATCTGCTTGGCGGGAATTCATGGGTTTGATGTGGGTCTTGGGTGTTTTCCTGCTGATGGCCTCACCCATGCTCTTTGTCAATGGCGTTCAGATGCCATCCTTCCGCGTGGTATTTTTAATGAAAGGTGGTTAGATTCATGAGCCGGATGCTTGAGGGAAAATCGGTATTGGTCACAGGCGCTGCAGGCGGTATTGGCCGGCAAGCGGCTTTACTTTTCGCCCAAGAGGGAGCCCGAGTGGCCGTGGCGGACGTTAATGACAAGGGTGCAGCTGAGACTGCCGAGCTCATCCGCTCTATTGGTGGAGAAGCGATCTCGCTTGTGGCCGACCTGACCAAAACCGAAGAGGTCAAGGCGATGGTCAATTCGGCCGTTCGCGCATTTCATCGTTTGGACGGCGCCTTCAACAATGCAGGTATTGCTGGGGGGCATGTTGGTCAAGGTGGCCGCTTCAGCGCGGACTGGGAAGAAGATGCATTCGACCGTGTTGTCACGGTCAATCTGAAGGGCACTTGGCTGTGCATGCGCGAACAAATTCAGCATATGCTTGAACACGGAGGTGGCTCTATCGTCAATACCGCCTCGCTCGCAGGCATTGCAGGATTCCCTACCACATCGGGTTATGCGGCCAGCAAGCATGGCGTCGTCGGTATGACGAAGACGGCAGCCTTGGAGTACGCGCCCAAGATTCGATTGAATGCCATTTGCCCGGGATATGTCGATACGGATCTGCTAAAGGATGCCATGACGCGCAGAGGCGATCAGATCCTTGCACGCATACCATTCAAGCGCCTGGCCGATCCGAAGGAAATCGCCGAGATGGTTTGCTGGCTGCTCTCGGACAGGGCTTCCTATGCGACCGGGCAAGCATTCACCGTGGATGGCGGATATATGGCTGGCTGAGCCCACTGCCCCGTCGTGGAGTAGACAAGCTGCCTAGGTGCGCGCTGGAACGCATGGACGGCGTGTCATGACTGTAATGGGATGGGCTTGGTTACTGGCCCATCCGATACAAGAGCAAATTTAGCAACCGCTGAGCGAATGGCCTCCATTCGCTGCAGTTCGGGTTTCACAGAAAAATCCAGCAAAGGAGAAGTCGTCCATGGATATCGCAACTCAATATTCTTCGAACGCCGCCTTGCATCGTTACGAGCACCTCTACATCGGGGGCGAATGGGTCAAGCCCATTGACGGTGGTCTTGCCGAGAGCATCGATCCTGCGACCGGTCGCCCTTGGGCCGTTGTGCCGATGGGAGGGGTCGAGGATATCAACCGAGCCGTTGCCGCTGCGCGGCAGGCTTTCCAGGGTCCCTGGCGGCGCATGCCGGGACATGAGCGCGCCGCGCTGCTGCGCCGCTTCGCCGACCTGTTTCGCGACGCGGTGCCCGAACTGTCCGTGCTGGAAGCGCGCGACTGCGGTGGCGTCATCCGCGACCTGCGCGTCAGCATCGCGGCACAGGCGCAGTACTACCAATGGTTTGCCTCGCTCGCCGACAAGGCACAGGGTCGCACGATTCCGATCGACGACAGCATGCACGTCTTCACGACCATGGAGCCCATTGGCGTGGTCGGCGCCATCACGCCGTGGAACGTGCCACTGTTCACGACCTGCGTGAAGATTGGCCCGGCTCTTGCCGCCGGCTGCCCGGTGATCCTGAAACCGTCCGAGCACACTTCTGTAACGGCGCTGGAGCTGGCGCGCCTGGCTCACGAAGCCGGCTTCCCGCCCGGCGTGTTCAATGTGGTGCCTGGCTACGGTCACAGCGCGGGCGCGCACCTCGTCCAGCACCCGGACGTCAGCAGGATCACGTTCACAGGCGAGGGAGGCACCGCCAAGAAGATGCTGCATGGCGGCATCGAAACGCTCAAACGCTTCAGCTTCGAGCTGGGTGGCAAGGCACCGCACATCCTTTTCGCTGACGCTGATCTCGAACAGGCCGTCAATGCCGCCACCGCGATGGCGTGGCGGAACTGCGGTCAGAGCTGCGCGCTGGGATCTCGGGTGTTGGTCGAGCGACCCATCTACGACCGCGTCGTCGACATGTTCCGCGAGCGTGCCAAGACGGTGCGCGTGGGCATGCCGCTCGACGAGGCCTCGCGCATGGGTCCGCAGGCGAACGAGGCTCAGCTGAAGAAGACTTTGTCCTATGTGGAGATCGGCAAGAACGATGGCGCCGAACTCGTGACTGGCGGACGGCGCATTGAAACCGCTGAGCTCGCCAATGGCTATTTCGTCGAACCTACCGTGTTTGCTGGCGTCAACAACCAGATGCGCATCGCCCGCGAGGAGATCTTTGGCCCGGTGGCCTCGATGATCCCGTTCGACGGGGAGGAAGAGGCGATTGCCATCGCCAACGACACGCCATTCGGATTGACGGCAGGGCTGTGGACGCGCGACGTGGGCCGCGCGCTGCGCGTATCCCAGCGCATCGAGGCTGGCATGGTATGGGTCAATACCTACAACGCGACGCGCTGGTCGGCGCCCTACGGCGGCTTCAAGGCCAGCGGGTGGGACCGCGAGATGGGCATCGACGCTCTGGCTCCATTCTTGGAGAATCGAACCACAATGATCAGCACTACAGGGCAGTTCCCGAATCTCTACGCCTAGTCGTTCAGGGAGCGCGGGCAGGTCCGACTGCGTTGGCTCGGTCTTTGAACGCAGGTTGCCCATCTTCTTGGCGTCCAGGGCCTCGCGCAGCGAGGCCCGACCTCGCTGCAGTTCTATCGCCAAGTGGCCGCGGCGCAGCGTGCCTCGTCAAGATCTTGAGCCACTGCTCGTTGAGACGCACGCCGCGGCACTTCCCCTCGAAGCTCTCGATCCAGCCGTTCTGCATCGGCCGTCCGGGCTGGAGCTGGACCAGACAGATACCGCGTTCGTGTGCACCTCCGACTCCAGCGTGAATCCTGCCACTTTCATGCCTTCATTGACGGCGCGCGATGGCATCCTCCGCGATCATGTCTGCGCCCTTCTCGCCGATCATCATCGTCGGGGCATTCGTGTTTCCGGAAGTCACGTGCGGCATGATCGATGCATCGACGACGCGGAGCCGGTCGACACCCCTGACACGCAGTCGCTCGTCGACTACCGCCATGGGGTCCCGCCCCATTTTGCAGGTGCCCGCAGGATGCATCGCAGAGTTTCCATGTGCCCGCATGTACTCCAGAAGTTGTTCGTCGGTCTGCACGGAACAACCTGGCATGACTTCCTCGATGACCCGAGAGGCCAGCGGCTCTGTCGCCAGAATTTGGCGAATCTGTCGGATGCCCGCAATCACGGCATTGACATCTTCCGGATGTGTCAAGAACTCGGGCTGGATCACAGGAGGCTGGGATGGATCAGGCGAGCGAAGAGTAAGGGTTCCGCTCGCCGCCGGACGCAACTTGTAAACAGACGCTGCAATCGATGGCTCGCGGTCTACCTCGACGACACCGTTCCCATGGTAGGTGAACGACATCGGTCTGAAGCTGATCTGAAGATCCGCATAGTCCTCCTCCGGTCGGCTCTTCACGAAGGCAGCGACTTGAGAAGACCCCAAGGCAAGGTACCCAGTCTTCGTCAACAGGTAACGCAAGCCCTGCCAGTACTTCCGCAGGCCACGGATTTCATGGTTGTACGAGCTTTCCGGGGTGGCGCGGAAACTCGTGTGCACGTAAAAATGGTCTTGGAGATTGCGGCCCACGCCGGGTGAATCGACGATGGGAACGATTCCGTGTCGCTGCAACTCCGCCGCCGGGCCGATGCCGGAGAGCATCAGCACCTGCGGTGAGTTCAGTGCGCCCGCAGACACGATCACCTCCCGATTGGCGCAGATAACCCGGCGCTCGCCGGATTCGATCACTTCTACGCCGACCGCTTGCCTTTCTTCGAAGAGGATGCGCTGTACGCTCGAACCTGTCCGAACGGTGAGATTGGGTCTTTTCAACACCGGCTCCACATACGCCATGTACGCTGAGTGACGTCGTCCCTTGCGAATGTTGTGCTGCATGAATCCCACGCCGTCGTGCAGTTCGCCATTCAGGTCCTCGGTGCGCGCTATTCCCAGACGGACGGCGGATTCCACAAAATCAACCGAGGCCGGGTGACGGATCACCGGGTCGCTGATCCACAATGGGCCTCCCGTCCCACGGTAGTCGTCAGAACCTCTTTCGTTGTGCTCCATCCGCTTGAAGTACGGCAGAACGTCTTCGAATCCCCACCCCGGATTTCCCAGGCTACTCCAGGTATCAAAGTCCTTGCGATGCCCTCGGATATAGACCATGCCGTTGATGGAACTCGATCCCCCCAGCCCCTTGCCGCGCGGCCAGTACATCCTGCGGTCGTGCAGCTCCGGCATGGGCTCGGTGAAATAGTTCCAGTTCAGGTGCTTGTGGAAATAAAGTTTCGCCATCCCTGCAGGTGTTCTGACCCAGAACTTGTCCGCAGGTGGCCCTGCTTCCAGCAAGAGAACCTTGAAGCCGGCGTTGTCCGACAGCCGACGGGCCAGTACGCACCCAGCCGAACCGGCGCCGATGATGATGTAGTCGTAAGTTTCCAACGTGCAAGAACTCTTATGTGCTGTTTCGTCGCCGGCCTGGGTGCAGGCCGGCGCTGGGTGATCGAAGCGGGGGGCCCTGCCTTACTCCTTGGTGAACTTGAGATCCGCCGCTGTCTTGGCCATGTCGGCGTATTCCCGTGCAAGGTATTCGGTGAACTCCTTCGACGGCATGAAGCTGGTGTCGGAGCCATCTGCACGGAGGCGATCGCCCACCTCTTTGCTATTCAAGGCATAGCGAACGGCCTCGGACAGCTTGTTGATCACTTCCGGCGGCGTACCGTTCTTCGCGAGCAGGCCCAGCCATACGCTGTAGGTGAAGTCGACGCCCAGTTCTCGGAAAGTCGGAACATTCGGCAGCGTAGGCAAGCGCTGCGGGGCCGTGACGGCGAGGGCCTTCATCTTTCCGGAGGCCACGTGGCCGCCGCTGCTGACATAGGCATCGAAGAAATAGGAAACGCGGCCGGCCATGAGGTCCGGCATCACGGCGCCGTTACCCTTGTAAGGAACGGCCAACACGTCGTCCAGCCCGTAGGCGCGCTTAAAAAGCTCGCCGGCAATGTGCGGGGCACCGGCCACGCCACCATGGCCGTAGCTGAGCTTGCCTTTCTCTTTCCGAGCGTAGGCGACATAGTCCGCCACGCTTCGCACCGGCTCATCTCCCCCGACAAGGAAAATGAAAGGAATGCGCGACATCATCCCGACGCCCGTGAAGTCAGCCGGGGAATAACCCGGGTTCTTCTTGATGTACGGCAACGTGGAGAAGTTCAGCGACTGAGCCAGGATCGTATAGCCGTCCGCGGGCTGGTCCCGGACGTGGAGGATACCCACGAGCGTGTCGGCGCCAGGGCGGTTGTCGACGATCACGGGCTGGCCCAGCTTCTCGCTCATCTTCTGCGCGACCAGGCGTGTGGTGATGTCGGTCGCGCCGCCTGGTGCAGTGCACACCACGATGCGAATGGGGCGTGATGGATAAGGGTCGGCCGCAATGGCAGCGCTGGCCGCCACGCCGCAAGCCAGCGCGGTGAAAGTACGTCTCGTGATGTTTTTTATCGACATGTTGTCTCCTGTGGTTGGAAGAAAGGATGTTTCCCTGGAGCGCTTGCTCTGCCAAGCGCCATATCGCTCCTGCATGACACGCACTGCGCAGAGACGACCCGGGAATTCTGGTGGTCCGAGCCCCCCTGACGCAAATGAATAGAATTGAGGAATCCATAGGTAAAAGCGCATGGCAAGCATCCTTGACGGTATTCCATGGGCACGCCGGTTGAAGTTGAGGCACCTCGAGGTGTTTTTGGCGGTCCACGACACGGGCAGCCTCACTGCAGCAGCGGCCCAGCTCCACATGACGCAACCCGCCTTATCTCATTGGCTGTCCGATCTCGAGGATGTCGTGGGCCGCCCATTGTTCCTGCGCGGTCGCCGGCTCGAGCTGACTCGGGAGGGAGAAGTGCTGCGTGGACACGCCGCACGGATGCTTGGGGATGTCCAGCATGCCGACGCGGACCTGAGAGCGGTGCAGGCTGGTTTGCAAGGCCGCCTGCATGTCGGCACGGGACTCCCCCGTGTTTTGCTTCCAAAGGCTATCGCTCGCCTTCAGCAAGACCGGCCAGGCGTGTTCGTCTCCGTCGTGGAGGCCCCGCTTCCGCAACTGCTGGAGATGTTGGCGAGAAGGGAAGTCGACGTCATTATCGGGGCCCTCGCGGCGCAAGCGCTCGGATCGGGCTTTGCCACAGAAGCGCTGATCTCCGACAGTGTGCAGGTGGTCGCCCGGCGGGGGCACCCGTCCTTGCAGTGCGGATCTCCCCGGTGGGAAGACACAATAGACTACCCATGGATTCTGCCGCCGGTCGGATCTGTCATGCGCGATATCTTCGACGCGGCATTCGCCGCGCAGCACCTGACTCCCCCTGTTCCATGCGTCGAGGCGAACTCGTCCCTTCGCGTGCAACTTCTGATGGGCGAAAGGAACTACGTGTCGATCCTCTCGAGCTCCGAAGTCCAGCTTTACCGTCCGCTTGGGCTCATAGATCATGTACCGCTGGTGCCCAGCATCCCATCTCCGGACATCGGTGCGATCTGGGAAGCTGATCGAACCGGGGCTCTGACCTCACATTTCCTCGATGCGCTTCGAATCGAATCGCGTAGCCAATAGCTGTGCGACCGAGCATCTGCCGCGTTCGGGGACACAAGAGCGGCCCCACGACTTGTGGCTGATGCAGGCGCCAGAACGCCCGCCTTGATAAGATTCGATGACTGTTGAGCCTCTCGAGCGGGCGAAGACGAAGGTGGGGCGATGCGCTGCATCAGCTGTGGGTTCGAGAATCCGGCGGGCGCCAAGTTCTGCGAGGAATGCGGCGCCAGGCTGGCGCGTGTCTGCCCGGCCTGCGGACACGAGGCCGGCCCGAGCGCCAAGTTCTGTAGCGAATGCGGCGCAGCGTTGGGCGGGACGCCACCCGGCGCAGCGCCTGCGGCCAGCGCTCCCATCGATTACACCCCGCCCCATCTGGCCGAGCGCATCCGCGCCGCGCAGGCCGCGATGGCTGCGCGCGGCGCGACGGACGGCGAGCGCAAGACCATCACCGCGCTGTTCGCCGACATGGCCGGCTCGACCGCGCTGATCCAGGACCTCGACCCCGAAGACGCGCGCCGCCTGATCGACCCGGTGCTGGCACTGATGATGGACGCCGTGCACCACTACGAGGGCTATGTGGCCAAGTCCATGGGCGACGGCATCCTGGCCCTGTTCGGCGCGCCGATCGCGCACGAGGACCATGCGCAGCGCGCCCTGCTGGCGGCGCTGCGCATGCAGGAGGACATGCGCCGCTACGCCGACGGCGTGCGCCAGGCCCAGGGCATCGCGCTGCAGATCCGCGTCGGCGTCAACTCGGGCGAAGTCGTGGTGCGCGCCATCCGCACCGACGACCTGCACGTCGACTACGACCCGGTGGGAAACTCGATCCACATCGCTTCGCGCATGGAGGGCATCGCGGTGCCCGGCTCCATCGTTGCGAGCGAAGACACGCACAAGCTGAGCGAGGGCTATTTCGCGTTCAAGCCGCTCGGCGCGACGCCGATCAAGGGGCTCACCGAGCCCCTGCCCATCTTCGAGGTCCTGGGCCTGGGCCCGCTGCGCACCCGGCTGCAGGTGGCAGGCAGCCGCGGGCTGGCGCATTTCGTCGGCCGCACGCGCGAACTCGAGCAGCTGCGCGAGGCGCGCGCGCGCGCGCATGCCGGGCATGGCCAGATCGTGGGCGTGGTCGGCGAACCGGGTGTCGGCAAGTCGCGCCTGTTCCACGAGTTCAGGCTGCTCGCGCCGCGCGAGGCCATGGTGCTGGAGACCTTCTCGGTCTCGCACGGCAAGGCCTATCCCTATCTGCCACTGATCGAGCTGCTGAAGAACTACTGCCAGATCACCGCGCAGGACGACGAGCGCAGGCGGCGCGAGAAGCTCACCGGCAAGCTGCTGACCCTGGACCGCGCGCTGGAAGACAGCCTGCCTTACCTGTCCCAGCTGCTGGGGATCGCCGAGCCGGGCTCGGCCCTGGCGCAGATGAACCCGCAGATCCGCCGCCAGCGCAGCTTCGAGGCGGTCAAGCGACTGCTGGTGCGCGAGAGCCTGGCCCAACCGCTCGAGCTGATCGTCGAGGACCTGCAGTGGCTGGACAGCGAGACCGAGGCCTTCCTCGGCTTTCTCGGCGAGGGCTTGGCCAACGCCCGCATCCTGCTGCTGGTCAACTACCGGCCCGAGTACCGCCACGATTGGGGGAACAAGAGCTACTACACCCAGCTTCGACTCGATCCCTTGGGCGAAGCCGAGGCCCGGGAGCTTCTGCACGAGCTGCTGGGCGCGGACACGGGGCTGGCCCCGCTCGAGCAGCGGATCCTGCAGCAGACCGAAGGCAACCCCTTCTTCATCGAGGAGCTGGTACAGACACTGGTCGAGGAGGGGGCGCTGCGCGGCGAGCGCGGGCATTACCGTCTTGAGAAGATCCCGACCGCTCTGCACATCCCGACCACGGTGCAAGGCGTTCTCGCCGCCCGCATCGACCGGTTGGAGCCGGCCGAGAAGGCGCTGCTGCAGACCCTGGCCGTGATCGGCAAGGCATTTACCTGGAGCCTGGTCGCGCGCGTGGTTGAGCAGCCCGAGGAACAGCTCAAGAGCCTGCTGGCGCGGCTGCAGGCCGGGGAGTTCATCTACGAGCAACCGGCGTTTCCGGAAGTGGAGTACAGCTTCAAGCACGGACTGACCCAGGAGGTGAGCTACGGCTCGCTGCTGATCGAGCGGCGCCGCGCGCTGCACGAGCGCACGGCCCAGGCCATCGAGGCCCTGCACAAAGACCGGCTCGAAGAGCACTGCAGCGAGCTGGCCCACCACTTCAGCCGCAGCGGCAACGCGCCGAAGGCAGTGAAATTCCTGCACTGCGCCGGACGCCAGGCGGTGCAGCGCTCCGCCGATGCCGAAGCGGTGGCCCACCTCACGGCGGCCCTGGGCCTGCTCGAGACCCTGCCCGCTACGCCCGAGCGGGTACGGCAGGAGCTCGAGCTGCAGCTCACTCTCGGTCCGGCCTGGATGGCCACCAAGGGGCTCGCCGCCCCGGAGGTGGAGGCGACCTATACGCGCGCGTTGATGCTGTGCCGCCAGCTCGGGGAAACGAGCCAGATCTTCCCCTCCCTGATGGGGCTGCGCACGTTTTATCAAGTCCGCGGTGAGCTGCTGAACGCACGCGAGTTGGGGGAGCAACTCCTTGCACTGGCCCAGGAGGCGCAAGACCCTGCGTTGCTGGCCACAACCCATCGCGCGATGGGGGCCACTCTGTTCAGTCTCGGCGAGCTCGACGCTGCCCGCGCCCAGCTGGAGCAGGCCTTGGCCCTCTATGACCCTAGGCAGCACGACTCGCCTGCCTTCTTCTCCGGATCGGAGCCCGGCGTGGCGGGGCTGGCCATCTTGGCCCTGGACCTGTGGCTGCTCGGCTTTCCGGATCAAGCCCTCGCGCGCAGCCAGGAGATGCTCGTCCTGGCTCAGACCCTTTCCCACCCCCCTGCTTCGGCCACTGCCCTGATTTTCGCGGCCGAGCTTCATCTGCAGCGCCGCGAGGCGCAGACGACCGACCAGCTCACGACAGCACTCCTGGCCCTGGCGACCGAGCACGGCCTTCCGTTCATCTTGGCTTGGGGCACCATCCTCTCCGGCTGGGCACTGGCCGCACGGGGACGCGCGGCAGAAGGCATCGAGAAGATGCAGCAGGGCCTGAGCGCCTACCAGGCCACCGGCGCCGAGCTTCGGCGCACGCATTTCCTGACGCTGCTGGCCGAGGCCTATGGCAAGGCGGGACAGGCCGAGGCCGGGCTCAGAACACTGGACGAGGCGCTGGAGGTGATGGAGCGGACCCAGGAGCGCGCGTACGAGGCCGAGCTGTACCGGCTGCGGGGCGAGCTGATGCTGCTGCGAGTGGTCGGCGAGGGGCAAGAAGACGGCCGCAGTGACGAAGCCGAGGCCTGCTTCGCGCAGGCGATCGCGGTCGCCAAGCGCCAAGGCGCGAAGTCGCTGCAACTGCGCGCGTCGACGAGCCTGGCGCGGCTCTGGCAGCGGCAAGGCAAGCCGGCCGAGGCGCGCGCGATGCTGGACGAGGTCTACCAGGCGTTCACCGAGGGCTTCAACACGCCGGACCTGCAAGAGGCCAAGGCGCTGCTGGTCGAGTTGTCCGGCGGCTGAAGCTTGCAGGCAAGGCCCCAATCCGGGCTTTGCAATGTGTTCTCTGTTACACCCGTTCGGCAGGCAGGAACAATCGAGGACGCTTTCTGCCCAAATTTCGGCTCCAGAAATGAGCCCGCCCATCGCATGGTCCGTGCGGTGAGAGCGGTTCAACGTGTCCCAGTCCGGTACACTTAGGTGGTGCATCAGCCGGCAAACCGGTACGGCAGGCACGCTCACAAGCCATTGATTTCAATGACTTTTCTGGAAAATCCAGGGATTTTGGGGGCGCATCCGTGAAGCGCCACCAGAACAACAACAAGGAAACCCCGCTATCCGAAAGGTGGCGGGGTTTTTTCGTTTCCAGCCACCAGGCGGTCAAGACATGCCGCCCGCCTGGGCTCGGCCTGCCAGCAGCTTCATGAACGTCGCGCCGTTGCGCTGGCCCTTGTCCTCCTCGCAGTTGTTGAAGACCACATGCGCGTTCCTCGCCTTGTAGGCCAGGCGTACGGCCTCGGCCACGAGTTCGCGCAGTTCCTGCTCGCTGTAGTCGTAATCGAAGCGCTCGGCCGCCGAGGCGGCCGGCTGGTTGTAGGCCGGGGCATTGCGCCCATGCAGGCGCAGCAGCACGTAATCGGGATGCGTGACCTCCCACACGGCGGGCACGCTGTTGTCGGCGCCCTGCGGCCCGTCGACCACCGTGTGCACCGTGCCCAGCTCGCGCAGAAAGGCCAGGGTGCCCGCGCTGCGCTCCGCGTCGCGCCACCAGGAGCGATGGCGAAACTCGATGCTGCAGACATGGCCGGCCATGTGCTCGACGCAGCTCCGAACCCGCTCGCGGCCCTCCCGGTTGCACACCACCCACGGCGGGAACTGAAAATGCGCCAGGCCCAGCTTGCCCGCATGGCGCAACGGCGCCAGCGCCTCGACGAAGCGCCGCCACAGCTCGGCCTGCACCTCGGGCGGCACCGCCCGGTCGTAGAGCCGGCGGCTGGCACCCAGCGTCTGCTGGATGTCCTTGGGCAGCACCTTGGTTTCGGTCGCGTGGCCGGTGAACAGCCTGAAGGCCTTGACGTTGAAGACGAAGTGCGCCGGAGTGCGCTCGGCCCAGAGCTGGGCCGTGGCCGCGCTGGGCAGGGCGTAGTAGCTACTGTCCACCTCGACCAGTGGAAAGATCGAGGCGTAGTGGCGCAGCCGCGCCTCGGGCGTCCTGGCCTCGGGCGGGTAGAAGCGTCCGCAGGCTATCAGCGACTTGTCCGTCCAGGAGGCGGTGCCGACGAGGATGCCCATGCGCGACGTTTCCGATCCGGGGCCTCCCGCCCCCGGGCCGGCTGCGGCCCTAGGGGCGGCGCTTGGCGCCAGGCCCCAGCGCCCAGCCCTGCTCCGAGCCTTCCACGACGCGCTCGTGGGCCGGCGTCTGGCTCACATGGTGTTTGAGCCTGTGCGTCAGAGTCTGCGCGAAACCCTGCCGGTCCTCGGCCGGGTCCCAGGGCAGTTCGATGCCCTTTTGCAGCCAGTGGGCGCGCAGGGCCGGCTCGATCGCCCGGTTCATGATCTCCCCCGAGGTGATGCGCCGGTCCTCGCCGGAGTGGTGCAGCACGTAGACCGCGACCTCGATTGCCTGATCGTGCGTCAATGCCATCTGGACCTCCTAGCCGAGCTGTGCAGGAGCCAAGCATTGTGCACCGCCACCGGGTTTCGCTCCAGCCCATGCCGCTGCGGGTAGCGGGGCCTTTGGCGAGCGCCGGCCGGGCCGCCGGGTTCCCAAGACCTTGCGCGCTCGCACCGCTGCGCGCGCGGATACACTTGCGCACGCACAGCCTCTGGACAGATACCATGAACCGCTGCCTGAAGTCTTTTTCAACCCTCCTTCAAGGCTCCGCCGGCCTCGCGCTGGCGGCCGCCCTGGCCTTGCCCGTCGCGGCCCAGGCCGAAAGCCGGCCTTTCCCGGCCAACGCCCTGCGCGGCACACTGGTGGTGACGGCGCCGCCCGAGGTGCTGCTCGACGGCCGGGCCGACCGCCTCGCCCCGGGCGCGCGCATCCGCGACACGCAGAACCTGCTGGCCCTCTCGGCCACCCTGGTCGGCCAGGAGCTGACGGTGAACTACCGGCGCGACGGCGCCGGCCTGCTGCACGAGGTCTGGATCCTGAGCGCCGAGGAGGCGCGCGAAAAGCGCGCCGGCGCCCGCTCCGTGCGCAACTTCCTGTTCGGCTCGGAAAGCGGCCAGTCGCCGCGCGACGACGGCAAGACGCCCTACCACCTGCTACCGGGCCTGCCCCAGCGCTGAAGCACCGGGCCCGAGAGCCCCGACGCCGCACCGGCGCGGCGCCCTTCCCATTTGACCGCCTATCGCACGAGGCCCCCATGACCAAGAAAGTCTTCATCAAAACCTTCGGCTGCCAGATGAACGAGTACGACTCGGACAAGATGGCCGACGTGATGCACGCCGCCCAGGGCTACGAGCCCACCAACAACGTGGAAGAAGCCGACCTGATCCTGTTCAACACCTGCTCGGTGCGCGAGAAGGCGCAGGAGAAGGTGTTCTCCGACCTGGGCCGGGTCAAGCACCTCAAGCAAAAGGGCGTGCTGATCGGCGTCGGCGGCTGCGTCGCCAGCCAGGAGGGCGAGGCCATCATCGCGCGCGCGCCCTACGTGGACGTGGTGTTCGGCCCGCAGACCCTGCACCGCCTGCCCGAGCTGCTGGCCGCGCGCGAGCGCCAGGCCAGACCCCAGGTGGACATCAGCTTCCCCGAGATCGAGAAGTTCGACCACCTGCCGCCCGCGCGCGTCGAGGGCGCAAGCGCCTTCGTCTCCATCATGGAGGGCTGCAGCAAGTACTGCAGCTACTGCGTCGTGCCCTACACGCGCGGCGAGGAGGTCAGCCGCCCCTTCGACGACGTGCTGGTCGAGATCGCGGGCCTGGCCGACCAGGGCGTCAAGGAAGTGACCCTGCTGGGCCAGAACGTCAATGCCTACCGCGGCAAGATGGGTGAAACGGCCGAGATCGCCGACTTCGCCCTGCTGATCGAGTATGTGGCCGAGATTCCCGGCATCGAGCGCATACGCTATACGACCAGCCACCCCAACGAGTTCACCCAGCGCCTGATCGAGGTCTACGCCAGCGTGCCGCAGCTGGTGAGCCACCTGCACCTGCCGGTGCAGCATGGCTCTGACCGCATCCTGATGGCCATGAAGCGCGGCTACACGGCCATGGAGTACAAGAGCACGATCCGCAAGCTGCGCGCGATCCGCCCCGAGCTCTCGCTGAGCTCGGACTTCATCGTCGGCTTCCCCGGCGAGACCGAGGAGGACTTCCAGAAGATGATGAAGCTGATCGCCGACGTGGGCTACGACGCCTCGTTCAGCTTCATCTTCAGTCCGCGCCCCGGCACGCCGGCGGCTAACCTGCAAGACGACACGCCGCACGAGGTGAAGCTCAAGCGGCTGCAGCAGCTGCAGGCCGCGATCGAGGACAACGTGCGCCGCATCAGCGCGAGCCGCGTCGGCACGCTGCAGCGCATCCTGGTCGAGGGCCCTTCGCGCAAGGACCCGAACGAGCTGATGGGCCGCACCGAGTGCAACCGCATCGTCAACTTCCCCGGCGGTCCGAATGCGGCGCGCCTGGTGGGCCAGATGATCGAGGTAACGATCACCGAGGCGCTGCCGCATTCGCTGCGCGGCCGGGTAGTAATGGTGGATTCACCCGTCAGCTGATTCCACTGCACAGTCTGACACCGTTCATAGCTTGGGCATGAGTCAGTGCATCAACCCACCCGAATTCGACGGGTAGAGCGAGAGAAAGCAATCAGACAACAGTGTCATGATGCCTATCATGTACGGTGTCAGTGTGGCGCGCACAAGTGCGACCCAACAACAGAAATTCGGACACCTGAGCAAGGGAGGAGAACATGGCACAAATTGGCGTCTTTTTACTTACTCTACTCAATGTCGGCGGCTTGATTGCCTCTTCAATGCTCGCGGCAGCCCCGGCAGCGGAAGTGAAGGAAATGGCTGGCTTTTCTTCATCCTTGGAGGAATCTGGACACTGTCTTTCACGTATGCGTCTTGGGCCATGTGCGCGCGAGGCAAGAACGATGTCGGTCTGCTTATTGCATTTTTGACGTGGCCGGCAGCCGGCCTTGTGGGCATGGCTGTCAAGCTGGGAGCTCTGGCAGTAAGCGACCTCAAATCGCCCTCACCAGAGTTCCAGCTTGCATGCAAATCCGCTGGTCCCAGATTCTTGGCAAAACCGGCAAATCCCGTTCATTCAATCGCTTACGACTGGGAGGGAAGTGCACGACCGTTCTTGAACACGTTTCAAGTCGCATCAAGCGGACGAATCATGTCAAGCGGCTATCACATGCCGGCGTTTCCGTCGGCGATTGAATTCACAGAAGTTCGCTGCGGAGTCAACGTAGGTTGTCCGGGCAGCAGCAATTTCTCATACGTGCGGCTTTCAAACGGGAATAACGCCCCCCATCTCGGCATCACCGAACTGACCGCGGACGCACTTGTCCGCTACAAGATTTCAACCGCTGGGTCTTCAGACAAAGACTTCCATCTGCGCCAGGTAGATTTGATCGTGTCCGATCGCCGTGATGGCCAAACACTGGCGACTCTTCGATACGTTTCCGACATCAACAAAAAAAAGTTGTGCGGCACAACATCTCAGGGCGTGATGGACGAATCGGCATTCGTGCGTGAAGCTATCGGATTAAATGAGCTTTCAACTGCGCCCGCTCAGCCGCCGCGCTCGCTGAGGTAGCGCCAGTAGTCGCCGTGCGGGATGCGGGCGCAGCCTGCGGCGCTGCGGTTGTAGAGATAGGCCCAGGCCTGGACCGTTGCGCCATCCACCCGCCTCTGCACTGCGACGCGCTGGCGCAGGTACAGCGAGGCGGCGGGATCGGCCGGCTGGTATTCCTCGACCGCGTCGAGCCGCGCCAGCAGGGCATCGTCGACCTCGTAGAGCTCGCCGATCACCCGGCCCGGCCCCGGCCGCAGGCCGGGGTAGTCGCCGAGGTCGAACAGCCGTCCTTCGCAGCTTGCCGGGCCGCGCGGCAAGCCGCCCTGCATGGCCGCATGGAGCCTGAGGCCGGGCAGCAGGGTGCCGTAGACGAACAGCAGGTCGCGCATGCGCCGCGCAGCCAGCAGGCTCAGCGCGGCAGACCGGGGAAACCGCCGCCCCCGAGGCCGCCCATGCCCTTCATGCCGCCCATGCGCTTCATCATTTTCATCAGGCCGCCGCCCTTCATCTTCTTCATCATCTCCTGCATCTGCTCGAATTCCTTGAGCAGGCGGTTGACCTCCTGCACCTGCACGCCGGCGCCGGCGGCGATGCGGCGCTTGCGCGTGGCCTTGAGCAGCTCGGGCTTGCGCCGCTCCAGCGGCGTCATGCTGTGGATGATGCCCTGCTTGCGCGCGATGTCCTTCTCGGCGCGCGAGAGGTCGGCCTCGCTGGCCTTGGCCGCCATCTGCGCCGGCAGCTTGTCCATCAGGCTGGACAGGCCGCCCATCTGCTTCATCTGCTGGATCTGGGCCAGGAAGTCGTTGAGGTCGAAGCCGGCCCCGCTCTTGACCTTGGCCGCCAGCTTCTGCGCGGCCTCCATGTCCACGCCGGCCGTGACCTGCTCGACCAGGGCCACGATGTCGCCCATGCCCAGGATGCGTCCCGCATGGCGCTCGGCGTCGAACACCTCCAGGCCGTCGATCTTCTCGCTGACACCGGCGAACTTGATCGGCGCGCCGGTGATCTGTCGCACCGACAGCGCCGCGCCGCCGCGCGAGTCGCCGTCGGTCTTGGTCAGCACGATGCCGGTGAGCGGCAGCGCGTCCTTGAAGGCCTTGGCGGTGTTGGCCGCGTCCTGGCCCTGCATGGCGTCGACCACGAACAGGGTCTCGACCGGGTTCAGCGCCGCGTGCAGCTCGCGGATCTCGCGCATCAGCGCCTCGTCGATCGCCAGGCGGCCGGCCGTGTCGACCAGCAGCACGTCGAAATAATGGCGGCGCGCGTGATCCAGCGCGGCGCGCGCGATGTCCAGCGGCTTCTGCTCGGCCGAGCTCGGGAACCACTCGGCGCCGGCCTGGGCCGTCACGGTCTTGAGCTGCTCGATGGCGGCCGGGCGGTAAACGTCGCCCGAGACCGTCAGCACCTTCTTCTTGCGCTTTTCTATCAGGTGCTTGGCCAGCTTGGCGACCGTGGTGGTCTTGCCCGCGCCCTGCAGGCCGGCCATCAGGATCACGGCAGGCGGCTGGGTGGCGAGGTTGAGGTCGCTGATGCCTTCGCCCATGGTCGCCGCAAGTTCGCGGTTGACGATGCCGACCAGGGCCTGGCCGGGCTTGAGCGAGCCCATGACCTCCTGGCCCAGCGCCTTTTCCTTCACGCGGGCGATGAAGTCGCGCACCACGGGCAGGGCCACGTCGGCCTCCAGCAGGGCCATGCGCACCTCGCGCAGCATGTCGGCCACATTGGATTCGGTGATGCGCGCCTGGCCGCTGATCTGCTTGACCAGGCGCGAGAGTTTGTCGGTAAGGGCGGAGGCCATGGCGGTGTTCCGGGGGGACTCCCGGCGGGCGGGACGAGGTTGGGGCCGGCGGCAGCCGGAAGAAGCGAAACGCTAAACTGTACCCATGATTTTAGCCAGTGTGTCCCCCGTCAGCCTGCTGCTCAGCGCGGCCGCTGCCGCGGCCTATGCGGTACCGGCCGCCGCCGCCTCCCGGCTGGGTGCCGCGACCGCCCGGACGGCGCTGCTGCTGGCCTGGCTGCTGCACGCGCTGGTGCTGGCCTGGGCCCTGCTCGGCGAGACGCCGCGCTTCGGCTTCGCACCCGCGCTGTCGATCACGGCCTGGCTGGTGCTGACGGTCTACGTGGTGGAAAGCCAGATGTTTCCGCAGCTGACCGCGCGCTGGGCCCTGGCCGGCCTGGGTGCGGTGGCCGTGCTGCTGGCCCTGGTGTTTCCGGGCCAGCCGCTGCACGCCTCGGCCTCGCCCTGGCTGCCGCTGCACTGGGCGCTGGGCATCGCGTCCTACGGCCTGTTCGCGGCGGCGGTCGCGCACGCCTGGCTGATGACGCGCGCAGAGAAGCAGATCCGCCAGGCCGCCGACGCGCACAGCGGCCTGCCGCTGCTGACGCTGGAACGCCTGACCTTCCGCTTCGTCGCCGCCGGCTTCGTGCTGCTGTCGGCCACGCTGGTGGCCGGCTGGCTGTTCGGCGAGCAGCTGTATGGCGCCAGCGGCGCGCGCTGGCGGTGGGACCACAAGACCGTGTTCTCGCTGCTGTCCTGGCTGGCCTTCGCCGCGCTGCTGGTGGGCCGCTCGCGCTTCGGCTGGCGCGGCCGGCGCGCGGTGCGCGTGCTCTACATCGGCGCCGGCCTGCTGCTGCTGGCCTACGCCGGCTCACGCTTCGTGATGGAAGTGCTGCTGGGGCCCGCCGCATGAAATACCTGCTGGTGCTGCTGGTGGTGCTGGTCGGCGCCTGGGGCTGGCGCCAGAGCCGGCAGCTGTCCTCGCGGCAGACGCCGCCCCCCGACACCGGCACCAAGCCACCCGCCGCGCAGGAGATGACGCGCTGCGCGCTCTGCGCCCTGCACCTGCCCAAGTCGGAGGCGGTGCAAGGTCGGCGCGGGCTGTATTGCTGCGCGGCGCACCGCCAGCAGGCCGAGGGCTGAATGACCAGCACGACGCGCGGCGCCGGCGCAGCCTCCTGGCTCAGTCCGCTGGCGCAGGACCGCATGTCCGCGCTGTACGCCGACCCGCCAGCCTTCCGGCGCCTGTGGCACGGCTTCATGACGGCGCGGGTCGCGATCGCGGCCGTGCTGCTGCTGCTGCAGGGCACGATCTACGTCCTGGGCCGGGCGGTGCCGGGCTGGCTGGTCGGCCTGTGCCTGCTCTACCTCGGCGCCACCCTCCTGGTCCGGCTGCTGGCGCGGCCCCAGCCGCCCGGCCCGCGCTTCGATCCGCAGTGGGCCTCGACCATCGCCGTGGACGTGGTCGCTTTCTCGGTGCTGCAGTTCCTGCTGGCCGGCGGCATCACTTACACGCCGCTGTTTGCCCTGCCGGTGCTGCTCGCCTCGGTCATGGGTTCGGCCGCGCTGGCGCTGGGCAGCACGGCCGCGGTGACCCTGCTGCTGCTGGCCGACGCCTGGTGGCAGTCGGCCGCCGCGCAGTACGCGGACACGGCCACGCGCTTCCTGCAGGCGGGCCTGGCCGGCAGCGGCCTGTTCATCGTGGCCTTCCTGACCAACCAGCTGGCCTCGCGCCTGGTGCGCGAGGAGCGGGCCTCGCGGCGCAACCGCCTGGAGGCGCGGGCGCAGACCCTGGTCAACGAGCTGGTGATCGACAGCCTGACCGACGGTGTGCTGGTGATCGACAGCCAAAACGTGGTGCGGGCCGCCAACCCCTCGGCCCGTCAGATGCTGGGCCGGAACGGGCCCGCCAAGCACCCGCCCTTCTCGCTCGGCGACGAGGCCGCCTGGGGCCCGCTGTCCGAATTGGCCCAGCTCAGCCTCGCCTCGGCACACGCCCAGACGGCCGAGCTGAGCATCTCCCACACCGGCCTGCCGCGGCGGCGGCTGCATGCGCGCACCCGCCTGACCGCGCCCCTGCACAACCCCTCCGGCGGCCTGTGCGTGGTGTTCCTGCAGGACCTGCGAGAGATGGAGGCGCGCCTGCGCACCGAGAAGCTGGCCGCCATGGGCCGCATGTCGACCGCGGTGGCGCATGAGATACGCAATCCCCTGGCAGCCATCACCCAGGCCAACGCCCTGCTCGACGAGGACCTGTCGCAGCCCGCGCACAGGCAGCTCACGGCCATGGTGCAGCAGAACGCGCAGCGCCTGGCGCAGATCGTCGACGACATCCTGGACGTGGCACGGGTCGAGCCGCAGGGCGGAGGCGCGCAGGCGGTCAGCACGCCGCTGGACGAGACCACGGCCACCGCCTGCGAGGAATGGATGCAGCAGAACGCCTGCAGCGAGCGCATCACGCTGGAACTGCAGGCCGCCGGCACGCAGGTGGCTTTCGCGCCCGACCACCTGCGCCGCGTGCTGATCAACCTGCTGGACAACGCGCTGCGCTACGCCGGGCCGGGACGCGGCGCGATCCAGGTCGGCACCGAGGCGCGCGCCGGCGGCGACGTGCGCCTGCGCGTCTGGAGCGACGGCGTGCCGCTGGAGCCGGCGGTGCAGCGCCATCTGTTCGAGCCCTTCTTCTCGTCCGAGAGCCGCTCCAGCGGCCTTGGCCTGTTCATCTGCCGCGAGCTCTGCGAACGACACGGCGCCGCGATCGGCTACGAGCGCACGCGCCGCCGCAGGCCGGACGGGTCCGCGCAAGGCAATGAATTCTTCGTCAGCTTCCGGCGTGCCGGCGCGGCCGCGGACGCCTCCGCCCGCCCGCGCCAGGACCGCGCGCCTGCCCGACCATGACCCCACC